>URGW01000016.1 GCA_900547475.1 uncultured Clostridium sp.
TGATGGAGTAAAGTTGGCGTTAAGAAGTTTTTACTGTTTGAGCTAATAGCGAGTTTAAAAACTTTAGCCAATTTTACGGAATCAATTATATAAATTCTAGGTGAAAATTTCACAGTTCCCGGAAGATAAATATTTCATTTTTTCGCTACCATGTGGTGTGTTATATCATTAATTTTTCGGCTCCACGTGACGAACAATATTATTCTATTTTTCAATATAATTTATTACATGTTTTATGATCATATTAATGCTTCCATCGCCATTACGCTGGATTTCAAATTTACTATTATCATGGTAAGCATCTTCATTAATATACAAATCTATATCTTTATCAATTTTAAGTCTAATTCTCTTAAGTTTTTTTTCAACCCAAGCCTTATCAACTGCAACTTCCTCTTTTAATCCATTTCCCTTCATAAAAACTTCAAAGTCTTGCCTTATTGTTGGATCTTCTTTAAATAATTCATTAGAAATTTCTTGGATATTAATTGAATCCTCTTCCTTTAATTTACCCTTAACAGTTGTTCTAATTAATTCTGCCTTTTCAGCATTTTCTGTAATATTGCTTCTAGTCCAAGTTTCTGTAGCCTTTAAAAATGTCTTTGTCATATCTCTTTTATTAGCAACAATACTGCATCCTAAAAAGCTATTCATAAAATAATTAGCTCCATATTCATCATCTTCATTAGATTTCTTTTGCTTATCAATTACATATAAATCAAATACTTGTTCTTCTCTAATAGGTTTTATAAATGCAGCCTTTTGAATCCTTTGGCTACTCCCTGGTAAACCTGCTGCTTGAGGAACTATTCCTATTCCAATCTTATCATTAATAAACTCTACAGAGTGAGTAAAGTTTTTAACATAATCCATTTTAAGTATTCCTATCATTGGACCAACATCCGTAATTAAAGATATAACTATTAAATCACAGGCTGGAATATTAACATTGCCCTTCATAATTGAAAAAAGTTGCCTAGATAATTCCTTAGATAATCCAAGAAAATCATTATCTACTCCATTTAAGTAATCCTGTACTATTTCTTTTACAATATTTCTTTCAGGATTAAAAATTGCTGTTTTTAGTTCCTCATCTTTTAAACATTTTTCAATATGCTTATGTAGAAACTTATAAATATCCTCACTTAACTCTAATGTATATTCATTTAAAATCGGCTCTGTTGAATTACTATCAAGAATATGTATTACTGCTTCCTGAATATTTATATCATTTATGTATTCCAAAATATCACCTCTATATGTATTATACTAACACTAATAACATTTTCTATAGAAACATTATAATTTATTAAAATACTTATTTAAAAATCTTTTTACTATACTCTAAACTAAACTTTTTAAATAAATTTACAGATGGAGTAAGGTATCTATTTTTTAAAGTAGCCAAATAAATAAATCTTTCATGCTTAGGATTTGTTATTGGCAATACTTTCACATTATAATATTTTAAAGATGATATTCTTGGAACAACTGCAATTCCATAATTTATTTCAACTAATCCTGCAACAGCATTATCTTCTTCAACTTCACATATAGTATTTGGTACAATATTTACCTTTTCAAATAAATCTCTTATAATTGTTCTAATTCCACTCTTTTCACTAAAACCTATAAATGGATAATTACCTACTTCAGTTAAATCTAAAGCTTCATTTTTTGCTAAAGGGTGTTCATTTGATACAATAAGTACTAACTCCTCATTGGCAATAGGAATAAAATCTATATCAGGCTCATCTTCTACCATTGAACAAAATACCATATCATACTTTTCTTCCTTTAATCCCTCAATAAGTGTCTTTGTAGTTCCTTGACCAAATAAAAATTTTATATCCTTATTTTTATCGTTATCTGTAAAATCTTTTATAAGATGTGGTATAAATCTTGGCCCTAATGTATATATATATCCTAATTCTATCGTTCCTGTAGATACATTAGATAATTCTCTAATCTTTTTTTCACCCTTTTCTAATTCACTCAATGCCCTATCTACATATTCAAAGTATATTTTTCCGTATTTAGTTAATTTAATATTTCTACCTTGCTTTTCAAATAGATAAGTTCCTAGATCCTTCTCTAATGTTGACATAGCATGACTTAAACTTGGTTGAGTTATTGATAATTCTTCAGCTGCCTGTGTATAATGTTCTAATTTTGCTAAAACTCTAAAATAACTTAAATGATTTAAATTCATATATAACATCCTCCATATTTATTAACTATGATAATGAGTCTTTAAAGAAAACCATTACCTTGTTATAAATTGAACTTATTGTTTTACCTTATTTTTTAATATTTTAATAATATTATAACATATCTATAGATTTTTTCTATAAATAAACACAATAATATGTATTAGAATAATTAAAAATAATATATTAAAATTTAATTTGTAAGTTAAACGAGGACTTTATATATAATTACGTTAAATTTTTATCAAAAGGAGTATTAAAAATGCAAAATACGCTTACTAAAAATAAGTACATGCCAACGGCATTAGCTATGTATATTAACTACTTTATACATGGTATGGGTTGTATAATATTAGCCCAAAACATTGATTTCTTAATGGAACAATTCAACACTAATAAAGCTGGTGTATCATATGTTATCTCAGCTTTAGGATTAGGTAGATTAATTGTATTATTTGTATCAGGTGTATTATCAGATAAATATGGTAGAAAACCTTTCGTACTTTTAGGTATGGGATCTTACATATTATTTATGGGTGGTATATTAATTAGTACGAACGTTACTATAGCATTCTTCTTTGCACTATTAGCTGGTATGGCTAACTCATTCATGGATGCTGGTACTTACCCTGCATTAACTGAATGTTTCCCTAAAGCACCTGGAAGTGCTAACGTTGCAATTAAAGCATTTGTTTCAGCTGGTCAATTTATATTACCATGGATAATAAGCTTCTTAATTGCTAATAACCTTTACTACGGATGGTCATTCATATTCTGTATTATAGTATTTGTAATCAACGGATTATTTATATTCAAACTTAAATTTCCTGAATTCAAACCTGTTGAAAAAGCTGAAACTACTACAGAAAATCTTGAATCTAATGTTAAAGCCAACTTCTGGATTGAAGGTATTTGCTTAATCTTAATCGGATTTACTGCTACTGCAACATTCCAAGTAATTGCAAACTGGTTACCATCATTTGCAAGAGAAGTAGCTGGTGTTGAACAAACTATCTCACTTAAGCTAATAAGTATATATAGTACTGGTTCAATAGTATCTGTATTTGTTACTTCTATACTAGTTGCTAAATGGATTAAACAAGTTAGATTTACATTTGTTTACCCATTAATATCATTAATTATGTTAACAGTACTTTGGATGTTCCCAAGCACTATGACTTGTATAATTGCAGCATTCGTAATTGGTTTCTCAGCTGCTGGTGGAGTTCTACAATTAGCATTAACTTCAATGTCAGAATTATTCCCATCAAGCAAAGGTAAAATTACTGGTATAGTATTCACATCTTCAAGTTTAGCTTCTACTATAGTACCAAGTATAACTGGTATATTAGCTGATATAAACTTAAGCCATGTAATATTATTTGATATAGGAATTACGGCTTTAGGTGTTGTTTTAGCACTTATCGTTAATATTAGATATAACGTAGTTAAGAAAAATGAATTAAAAGCTAATAAAGCTTCTTAATAAATTTAAAGAGATAGTACAAAAATTGTGCAATCTCTTTTTTGCTTTTTAAACTATTAATTTATATAGATTAAGTGAAATCTATATGAATTTAATATTAAAGTTTATAATTTCACCTTGTTATAACAATGATAAATATTTGCAATATTTTAAATATGGAATACAATATAAAAGGGGGGATTGCCATGAAAACTTTAAAATCAAATAAAAAGCTTATAATTTCACTTAATATTTTTATTGTATTTATTCTATTATTAATTATAATCTTTTCTATTAATAATAAGAAGAAAATTAATACTGATCTTAACAGTAAAGCATCTAGTACTAATAACGTTTCTGGTATAAACTCTAAAAATAATGTTCAAGCTGAATCAGAGTCTGAATCTGAAGAAATAAATTTAGTTTATAATAATCCTAATGATGAATATCTTGTATTAGTTAATAAAGAACATTCGCTTGAAGAAAATTATGAACCTGACGATTTAGTTATTCCTAACATTCCACTGCAAACATCATCTGATATGACAGCTCATGTTAGATATCAAGTGTCTGTAGAGTTAGAAAATATGTTTAATGATGCTAAAAAGGCTGGTATCAATCTAATTGGAATTTCTGGATATCGTTCATGTGATTATCAAACTACAGTTTATAATGATGCTGTTGCTAATGATGGAACTATAGCTGCTGATAATTATGTTGCTCATCCTGGTCATAGCGAACATCAAACAGGTTTAGCAATAGACGTATTATCTGATGAATATAGTAATTTAGATGAAGGCTTTGAAAATACAGAAAGCTTTAAATGGTTATCAGAAAATATTAGTAATTATGGTTTTATAATTAGATATCCTAAAGGGAAAGAAGATATTACAGGATATAGCTACGAACCATGGCACTTGCGATATGTTGGGAAAAATGCTGCTAAAGAAATAAATGATAACCAATTAACTTTAGAGGAATATCTAAAATAAACCTAGTTTAAATTCAAACTAGGTTTATTTTTATTTTAATTCTCTTACATTCCACTTAATAAATAACATAAGTCCTATATTAAATATTGCTGATACTAATAAGATTATTCCTATAGGTATTCCCATATCTATAACTTGTCCAAATAATAACTGCCCTGGCGCAACACTTATAGTTGCTACTGCTGTTGAAAATGCTGATACACGCCCAAGCATTTCCCCCGGTACTTGCTTTTGTATAAATGTTAAAGTTAATACATTTGATAATGATAAAGATAACATTATTGCAAGCCCTCCAAGTGCAAATATTCCAGCTAGAGCATAATTATTTAATTTTATAAACCCTAATGTAGACATTACAATAACACCTGCTATCATTGGAAAATATGTATAATGTACCTTTTTCATAGAAAACATATTAGGTTTCACACTAATCCAAAATCCACCTAATATCATTCCTAATACGCATATTGCCTCTACAATTCCAAAAACCTCTGATGGAAGTCCTAGAAATACGTTTATAAAATACGGAGCAACTATTGATAATATTGGTACTAAGAAAATATTACATAAAGCATATGATGCTATAATTCCAAGTACAATTTTCTTTTCACTTTTTAAATAAACAAAGCTTTCTTTCATATCTATAAAAGACTTTTTAACAAAATCCATAGATAATATTTTTTCACTATTTCTATCAACAGCTATTTCATTTTCATTAACCGAATTATCCTTTACTACATCTGGAATATCTAAAAACATTTCCATTATTGCAGAAACAAAAAAGCTTACTGCATTTACTATTACTATTACTTTTATGCCTAACAATCCATAAAGAATACCTGCTAGTATTGGTCCAACAAAGTTAACTATTGAACCAACTTGGTTAATTACTCCATTTGCTGAAGTAAGCTTATCCTCTTCTACTATTTGTGGAATTGAAGCTGTTACTGCTGGACCATATAAAGTAGCACATACCGATAACATAAACATAACAGTTCCAACTATTAATGCACTATCATTCCCTCTCAGTAATATGAATGCATATCCTCCAATTAATATAGAACAAAATAAATCTAAATATACCATTATCTTTTTTCTATTTATATTGTCAGACAATCTACCTGCAATTGGTGCAAATAAAATATAAGGTATTGTTGATATAGCTAATATGTTAGCAAAGATAGCTGTACTACCTGTAAATTCTAATAAGTATAGTGACATACTAAATCTTTGAATCGCGTTTCCAAATAAAGAAATAATCTGTCCTATAACTATTATTATAAAATTTTTATTTTTCATCTGTCCCCCTAAATAAGTCATACTCCATACATATTGGATATTGTCCATCTTCACTTACTGTAAGGTTGGCATCTATTCCATATATAGTTTTTAAATTTTCTTTATTAATTATATCCAATGGTCTTCCTTGGCAGATAATCTTTCCCTTTTTAAGACCAATAATATTATCTGCAAATCTACAAGCATTATTAAGCTCATGAAGAACTATAACTACTGTAATATTTTTTTCTTTATTAAGCTTTTGAAGCACTTCTAATACTTCAAGTTGATAAGACATATCAAGATAAGTTGTAGGTTCATCAAGCATTATTATTTCAGTTTCTTGAGCTAAAGTCATAGCAATCCACGCCCTTTGTCTTTGCCCTCCAGATAAGTTTTCAACTCCTCTATCAGCAAATTCGCTAAGACCCGTTTCTTCTATTGCCCAATCAATAAGCTCTTTATCATGGTTAGTAAGACCACCTATCATTTTTTGATGAGGAAATCTCCCAAATGCAACAAGTTCTCTTACTGTAAGTCCATCTGGACAAACTGGCCCTTGTGGTAAAAAAGCAACTTCTTTTGCTATGTTCTTTTCTTTTATCTTTTTTATATTTTTATTGTTAATAAAGATATCACCATTCTTAGGTTTATTAATTCTTGCTATAGTCTTAAGTAAAGTTGATTTACCACATCCATTTCCTCCAATTATTATGCTTATTTTTCCCTTTGGTATAGATAAACTCATATCTTCAATTATAGTATTATTTTCATATGCTACACTTAAGTTCTTTACACTAATAGCTTCCATAATTATTTCTCCTTCATCATTAAATAAATAAAATATGGTACTCCAAATATTGATACTGTTATTCCTACTGGAATTTCAATTGGAGAAAATAAATTTCTTGAAACTGCATCTGCAAGAAGAACTATAATAACACTTATCATTGCTGAAACTGTAACAAACTTTTTATGATAAGGTCCAACTAACTTTCTTGCAATATGAGGAGATATAAGTCCTAAGAATCCAATATTACCTGCAAATGCTGTTGCTGTTCCTGCTAATATCACTGCAAAAGTTAAAAATTTCTTTCTTTCCCTTTCCAAATTTAATCCTAATGATATAGCAAGCTCATCTGAAAGATTTAACACATCTAACTTTTTATGATTTAATAAAACTATTATAAACATTAAAACTACTATTGGAATTATTACCTTTGCATAGCTCCATCCAGATCCCCAAAGACTTCCTGATGTCCAAACCAAAACTCTATTATAGTCTCCAACACCACCTCTAAAAGTAAAGAATGTTATAAATGCATTAAGTCCTGCATTTAACCCAATTCCAATTAATAAAAGTCTTTTAGGCTTTATTCCTTTTCTACTAGACATCATATATATTATGAATGCAGTAACTGCAGCTCCTATTATAGCCATAGCAGGTAATACAAATATAGATAATTGCCCAAGCTCGCTATAATATGCTCCAGTTGAATATGTAATAAATAATACTGCAGCCACAGCCGCTCCAGCATTTATACCTATTATTCCTGTATCTGCTAAATCATTTTTTGTTATAGTTTGAAGAATTGCTCCTGCTGTTGATAGTGCAATTGCTACAAACATTCCAACTAATAACCTTGGAAGTCTAATAGTTAATATTGCTGTATTTTGAAGTTTTGTTCCATTTCCTAAAAGAGTATTAATAACCTCTCCAGGTGAAACCTTATATGTACCCCAGCATAATGTAACCATAAAGGAGATTATTAATAAAACAAGTAATACACCTATAACTACTTTAAATTTTTTCTTACTCATTATCCCCTCTCCTTTCTAGCTACTGATATAAAGAATGGTATTCCTATTAATGCTGTAAACACTCCAATTGGTGTTTCATAAGGATTAAATATCATTCTTGCTGCAATATCTGCAAAAGTTAAAAGAACTGCTCCAAGTAAAAATGAACATGGAATATTTCTTCTATAATCTTCTCCTAATACTTTTCTAACTATTTGAGGAACTATAAGCCCTATAAAAGCTATATTTTTACCAACTGCAACCGCTGCTGCACACATTGGTATCATAACCATAAGAGTAATAAATCTTATTTTTTCTGGATTTTCTCCAAGTCCTATTGCAACATCATCACCTAAATTCAATATATTTATCTTTGGTGATAATAATATTGCTATAATAAGCCCTATAACTCCTACTATAAAGATTAATCTAAAATCTGCCCAACTTGCATTTCTAAATCCACCTGATACCCAAAATCCTATCATTTGAGATTGATTTGATAAAAGACCTATAACAGTAGTTAAAGAAATGAAAAATGTACTCATGGCTGTTCCTGCTAAAAGTATCTTTGCAATTGAATTATTATTTTCCTTTTTTGATATAAATCCTAAAACTATTATTCCAGTTATTAATGCTCCTATAAAAGAAGCTATCATTACATTTTGTGTAGTTATTCCTATTCCTGCTGCATAAAAAATAGCTATTACTAAGGTTGCTCCTTGGCTTATACCTAAGATAGATGGTTCAGCTATTGGATTTCTAGTAACACCTTGAATCATTGCTCCTGTTACTCCTAATACTCCACCTGTAAATAATACAGCAAGAGCTCTTGGAATACGTACGTCTCTAACTAACATAAGTTCTAAAGTTTCACTATAATTAAATATACTATTCCAAATGTCTGAAAACGTAATATGGACTGACCCTAGCCTAATGGCTAAAGTCAATCCTCCTATTAAGAGTAACAAACTACAAATTACAAATATTATTGTACGTTTATTACTTTGTTTCATTTAACATGTCACCTATTTCATCTACTAATATTTCTCTTCCAATTGGACTATATCCTTGGTTAAAGTATGGTGATGATTCTAATACTACTACATTACCATTTTTAACTGCAGGTAAGTTGTTCCAAATACTATTTGCTTCTAATTGAGCTAAATCTTCATCTGTTGCAATTAAGAAGATATAATCTGATTGAATTGCTGCTAATCCTTCATAAGTTACAACTGGCAAGCTAATATCTGTTTGTTCTGGCATTCCTGTTGGTTTAGCTAATCCCATATCTTCGTATAATACGTTACCAAATCCTGCACCATCAAATATGAAGAATTGTCCACCACTAGCTAAGAATGAAAGATATGTTGTATCTTCACCATATTCTGCCTTGATTTTATCTCCAGCTTCTTTTGCTTTAGCTTCATAATTATCTATCCACTCATTAGCAACATCTTCTTTATCAAATACTTTTGCTAAAGCTTTAACATCATCTTTCCAGTTTAAAGCTTCTAATTGAATCATAACTGTTGGAGCAATTTCACTTAATTGATCATACATTTTTTCTTGAACTGTTGATATAACTATTAAGTCTGGGTTTAAGTTCATAACAGCTTCCACATCCATAGTGTCTTGCATGCTATATCCTAATATTTCTGCCCCACTTAATGTTTCTTCTAAGTATGAAGGGAATTTAGTGTAATCATAAGCATCACTATTTGCAGTTCCTACTACCTTATATCCTAAAATTGATAAAATATCACTATTACCACTTAAATCTACTATTCTTTGAGGATCTGCTGGTATTTCTACTTCCCCTCTTACATCTGTAACTGTTACAGTATTTTCAGTAGTTTTATCTTTATTTGTCTCACCATTACTTGCACATCCAACAAACATCATAGCTGTCATACAAGTAGCTACTAAAGTTTTTAATATTTTCTTCTTCATTGTGTACCTCCATATATATTTCATAAACTATTTTTATCTTTCTTGTTCTACATGAATTGATTGTATATGAGAGTCATTCTCATTTCAACTATTGCATCTAATTTAATAATTTTATCATCTAATTAAATAATTTTTAAGTTACCATTCATCTTTAAACTAGTATTTCCATATTTTTTATAAATAATTATTACGTTATAAATTAAAAACACATGCAAAATTAAAAATTTCACATGTGCATTAATTATTTTTACTATAAATAACTTTTCCTTCTTTATCTATATGCTTTATCAAGTTCTCATTACTTATTCTATCGTAATGTATAATATCAAAAAAATATGGTAAAGCATAAACTTCATTCAAATAATCATCCAATTTATATAATATAGAGTTATCTATACTTTCCCCTACTACAGCTATATCTACATCTGATCCATTTTTATAATTTCCCATTGCCCTACTACCAAATATTATTGCTTTCCCAATTTGAGGAAACATACTTAACGCCTTAAGTATGTATTCTATATCTCTATTAAGTAATCCACACATATTATAACTCCATTAATAACTTTTCATGCATTTTTTCTAATTCTGGAAGATAAAGCTTTATTATTTCAAAAAACTGAATTATACCGGCCTTCTCCAATTCTGTTACTATTGGCCCATCAGAATATTTTTTTAGTAATTTATATGATTTGTCAAAATTTTCAAATCTTTGTTTCCATCATATTTCTTTAAGATTCTCCACTTTTTCATCTCCTTATAATATGCTCTCTTATAATTATATCTCATATATTTTTATTTTAACATTAATTATTTTTATGTTATATTATTTAGTAACCTAATTTAATAAATATTGAGGGATATTATGATTTATAAAACAACAAAAGATTTTCAAAATGAAGTTTTAAATAAAATGACCTTTAAACCTTATAAGACTGAAAATTATACAATTTATAAAAATGAAGCTAAACCTGAACTTGGATATTTTATTAAATATAGTAGAGAAGGATATTATGACTTTGGAATAGGAGACTATACTATTCCTGTAGATTTCTCTATATCTTTCGAACATCATGAACATTTAATGAGATTTGGTACTGTCTATACAGGCGAAACACAATTTGAAATTGAAAATAATCCTATATCCTCTTTTAGTCCTTCATCTTTTTTTGTGTCTGAAAAAGGAATAAAAGGAAAGCAAACATGGAAAAAAGGTCAACACTTTCATGGTGCTGAAATAACAATTTATAAAAAATATTTTGATGAAATAATACGACCAAGCTTTCCTAAAACTATAGATTTTGATAATTTTATTAGTAACTATACTTATAGATATTTACCACTTGAGATATCATCTATTATTCAAAGATTAAGAAGTATGTCTGAAGTTGATAAAATAACTCCTATTTATTTAGAAAGTAAAATATTAGAATGCATTGCTCTACTATATAATGAAATATATTCATCTCCAGAGAATGTCTTTACTAATCAATTAAATTATGGAGAAATTAAGATAGGAAAAGATAGATATATTACTTTAACTGCCGCTGATGCTAATGCAATACAAAAAGCCCATGATATATTAACAAAGGAAGCCTGCAATCCCCCTACTATAAAAAGTTTAAGTAAAATGGTATTTTTAAATGAACAAAAATTAAAAGCTGGTTTTTCTGCAAAGTATCATATGTCTATTAGTCAGTATACTAACTCTATTAGAATGACAATGGCTGAGAATTTATTATCTACTACTGAATTAAGTATTGATGAAATTTCTAAACAGCTTGGATATAACTATAGTAGTAATTTTGTTAAAATGTTCAAAAAGACTCATGGCAAGACGCCACTAGCATTTAGAAAAATTAAAGATTAATACCCTCACTAATTTTACCAATCTTTAACTAATATATAAGTCTACTACTTAAAGTTAACTTCAATGCAAGTATAAATATTAACTTTGATATACTTCTTTCATATTTTATTTATTAAATTAATTATTTTTGAAAAATATTTATCAATATCATTTCAATATATTAATCTCCTTATAAAACCTTAGTATAATTAAAGAAAATGCTATGGAGGTACAATATGAGTGATATAAAAGTAATAATAATGGATGTTGATGGTACATTAACTAATGGAAAAAAAGAAATAACTAAAAAAACAAAAAATGCATTAATTAAAGCACAAGAACTAGGAATAACTTTAATATTAGCCTCTGGAAGACCTACTTCTGGGTTAATGGATTTCGCTAGAGAATTAGATATGGATAAACATGATGGGCTTCTAGTATCTTTTAATGGCTCTAAAGTTGTTGATTGTCAAACAAATAAAGTTTTATTCAATGAAACAATGAGTATCGAAGAAGGACAAGCAGTTCTTGAGCATATGAAAAAATTTAATGTTAAGCCAATGATTGATAAAGGAAATTACATGTATGTAAATAACGTCTTTGATAATGAAATACTAGTAAATGGTGAACCTTTTAATATAATTCAATATGAATCTCGTGGTGGTAAATTTAAGTTATGTGAAAAAGAGGATTTAGCGGCTTTTGCTGACTATCCTTTAAATAAAATTTTAACTGCTGGAGACCCTGATTATTTACAAGAAAATTATAAAAATATGATGGAGCCTTTTAAAGATAAATTAAGCTGCATGTTTACAGCACCTTTTTACTTTGAATTTACTGCAAAAGATATAGATAAAGCAAAGGCTTTAGATACAGTTTTATCTCCTATGGGCTTTAAAAGAGAAGAAATGATTGCTTTTGGTGATGGTCATAATGATGCATCAATGATTGAATATGTAGGAATTGGTGTAGCAATGGAAAATGCCGTAGATGACTTAAAATCCATAGCTAATGAGGTTACCTTATCTAATGAAGAAGATGGTATTGCCTATACATTAAGTAAATATATTAAAGAAATAGAATTTTAATAAAATATTAAAATTACATAATAAAATATTATATAATGTTCATGAGGTGATCTTCATGAACATTTTTATCAAATTAAACAAACTTACTAACTTAACTGAAAATGAAAAAATATTAGTTAAATATATACAAGATAACCCTAACTTATTTGTTAAAATGAGTGCTGCTGAAATTAGTGAAGCTTGCTTTGTTTCAACATCTACAATTTATAGATTATGTCAAAAGCTTAACTTATCAGGACTATCTGAGTTAAAAGTACAAGCTTCTTCATCAATTAATGAGTATTTAATAGAAAATAATTCACTAGATTATAATTATCCCTTTAAACAAAATGAAACAGAACATGAAATTTTACTTAAGATGAAAGAACTATATGAACAAACTATTGTATCATCTTTAAACCTAATTTCTCTTGAGCAGTTAAGACTAATAACTATTGAACTTAAAAAAGCAAAATATATAGATTTTTATACATCTGCTGGTAATATTTATTTTGCAGAAAACTTTAAATTTCAAATGCAAGAAATAGGTACTTTTGTTAATGTGCCTCTAGAAGAATATAATCAACTATTAACAGCATCTACTAGTGATGAAAATCATGTTGCAATCATAATGTCCTTTGAATGCAGAGGAGTAATCGTTAAGAAGCTAGCTGATATATTAAAAAAGAATAAAACAAAAATAATATTAATTTCCTCTACCAATGAAAATCCTATTACTAAATATGCAGATTATCAATTATATTTAAGTTCAAATGAAAATCATTATAATAAGATTTCATCATTTTCAACAAGGTTATCCTTATTATATATACTAGATTGTATGTATACTGAATTTTTTAAATTGGACTATGAAAAAAATGTACACTATAAACTTAATACTTATAAAAAACTCTCTAATAATTTATAGCTATTATTAAATTAAGCCTGCCTGAAAATATAATTTCTTAAGCAGGCTCTTTTCATTATTCATCATTTCTCATTTTTGATTATGATAAAGCTACATCTAAAACCTAAAAAGGAACTCTTTTATGATATTTATTTTTCAGGTAGATACACTGTTATTCTTGTACCTATTTCTTTTCTACTTACAACACTAAAATATCCATTATGGTTATCAATAATCCATTTAGCTATAGATAATCCAAGACCAGTACCTCCATTTTTTCTAACTCTTGCTGTATCAGCCCTAAAGAAACGTTCAAATATATATGGTATATCTTCAGTACCTATTCCTATTCCATTATCCTGTACAGAAAAATACACCTCTCCTTTGCTATTTCTTCCTACTTTAAGCACTATATTTTCCCCTGATTCTGTATATTTAACTGCATTTTCAACTAATATCCTAGCAGTTTGTTTAAGAAGCCCCACATCTCCATAAACATTAACATCTTCTAAATTAATATAACTATATAAATGCTTGTCATCTATCATTTTAGATTCTTCTACAACTTCTTTAATCATATTACTTAAAGAAAATTCTTCAATAGTAAGCTGTGTTTTACCATTAATACCTCTTGCTAAAAATAGTAATTGCTCAACTAAATTTTTCATATTTTCTGATTCAGACTTTATAGCTATAATAGATTCATCTAATACACTTTCATCACTTTTTCCCCATCTATCAAGCATATTTGCATAACCTTGAATTACTGAAATAGGCGTTCTAAGTTCATGTGAAGCATCTGATACGAATCTTGCTTGTTGCCTATAAGAATCCCTCATTCTATCTAATAACTTATTAATAGCATCTTCTAACCCCTTAAACTCACTATCTCCAATATGAATTCTTTCATCAGAAGCAACTGGACTAATTTTTGATATAGCATCTTCTAAACTATGAAATTTTTCTTCATCAAATACCATATTACTAAGCCTCTCTGCAGTTTCTGCTATTTCATTAAGAGGTTTTAATATTTTTCTTACTCTTGCTGTTCCAAATATTATTTCTTCTAATAAAAATATACCTTCTACTATTCCAACTATTATTATTATTTTTCTTAAATTATATAAAAAATAACTAGCGACTTTAACCATAGTTTTTCCATCATCCCATATTACTGTATAAGTTGCTGTTTCTATGGGATAAAAATTAATTGTTCTTTTAGCATTATTTACTAATTCTCCACAAAAGTTCTTTTCAGATTCAACACACCATAGTCCTATTAAAATTGCCATTAAAACTACATCAATTATAATAAATTTAAAAAATAAATCTCTTACTTTTATGGCATTAAGTTTTATTGCAATAGATGTAACATTTTTTGTTTTTCTTCTTTTATTCATCTTTTATTACGTATCCTACACCACGAACTGTAGTAATTACCTTAACATTAAATCTATCATCAATTTTTGTTCTTAAGTATCTTATATAAACATCTATTACATTTGTTTCCCCAACATAATCATAACCACATACCTTTTCCATAAGTACATCTCTAGTTAATACTATATTTTTATTTTCCATTAATATTTTTAAAAGCATAAATTCTCTATTAGTTAATTCAATTTCTATATTATTATAAAGAACTTTATGCCTTAATTTATCTAGATATAGTAAACCACAATTTAATACCTCTTCATCTTTTTTTACAGTAACTATTCTCTTTTTCAAAGCATTTCTTACTCTTGCAAGTAATTCTTCAATTGCAAAAGGTTTTGTTATATAATCATCTGCACCAGCATCAAGACCTGATACCTTATCCATAACAGCATCTCTTGCAGTTAACATTATTACTGGAATATCAGAGTTCTTTCTAAGTCTTCTTAATACCTCAAGACCATTAAGTTCTGGTAGCATTACATCTAAAAGAACTAAATCTACCTCACCTTTTTCAGCAATTTCAAGACCTTCTCTACCATTATTAACTTTTGCTACTTTATATCCTTCATGAACTAACTCTAACTCTATAAATCTTGCTATTTTTTCTTCATCTTCAACTATTAAAATCTTAACCATTACTTCCCTCCAACTTTCCCTTTTCCTTTAATCTTCTGCACTTCTTTTGATATTTTACTTAATATATCATTAATTTTATCTGTATTAATATTTTTAGATTCTACAGAAAATTCTATATCTAAAAACAATGCAATAACAACAAGAGGTATTAGTAGCCAAAATCCAAATATTAAAAGAATAATAACTACTGTAAGTGGAAATTTTAAAAAGAAATTATTTTTGCCTTTTATTTCTATAAAAATATTGTTACAGGTATCTATAGCCTTACATATAACCTCAAAAATTCCTTCAAAGGTATTATTAGATTTATAATTACTATCTTTTTTAACTTCCTCAAAATTAGATTTTGTATTTTCTTCTTCATAACTTTCCTTATATTCATTAGTATAAAATATACTAATAGAAGGACTCTTTACCTTTCCTTGCTTCTCCAAATATAAAATAGCATCAAGTATATCCCAATTATTTATTTCTAATACTCTTTTTGAATCTTCATATGTTATTCCTGTCTTTTCCCTTAACTTTTCTACAAGCTTAAGCTTATCCACAAATTTTCCTCCAGCCTTTACTTTATAATAATCCATCTTAAATTTATCCTTATTTATTAAATTATACCATCCGATAAGATATTTCTAAAGATTTCATAAAAAGAAAAAGACCTTGAATTATCTTCAAAGCCTATTTCTTATAATATTCTACTTTCCTTCATATCCTTTTTTAAAATCTTTTTTTATATTATCTGCTGATTCTGATACCTTTTCAAAAACATCATTTACTCCATCATAATTCATATTAGGCCCTCCAATTGAATACTTATATCCACAGAATAAACCCATTATTAATAATACTACAGTTGGTGGCATAAAGAATAATAATAAAAGTATTGATATTGTTAAAGATATTCTTATTGGTTTTTCATTATCTTTTTTAATTTCAAAATAATTCTTGTTTCCCTTAGCTATAATTTTTCCTAATCCTTTAAATATTCTTCCAATAACTTCTCCAATTCCACCATAGCTTTCTTGCTTTTTTTTAGTGTTGTCCTCTTTATTTTGCTCCTCTTCTTTTATTTCAATAATAGTTGTAGTATCATTATTTTCTACTTTTCCACTTCTCTCTAAATATATTATTGCATCTAAAAGATCCCAATTACATCTCTCTAATATCTCTTGTGCTTCTTCATGAGTTACATAAGCCTTTTCCATTAATTTTTTAATCATTTCATTGTTTTCCATTTATATAGCCTCCATAAATTTATTTTCCTCATTTACTATAGCTATATAATACATTTATTAAATTAATCTAAAATATAAGAAAGATTAAAATTAGATTAAAAATTAACTATTTTTATATGATATATATATTTACACACAACTTAGTAATGTTAAATCAATGTTAAATTATGGTTATATTTTTTTAACACCACTCCATTAATAAAGTTATTGAAATTGAATACTAGATTATATATAATTATCGATAAAACAACCTGGATATACTTTATATTAACGGAATATTTTAGTTAATATAAAGTATTTATACTGTTAAAACTTAACAACAATTTAAACTATTAAGGCATTATTTACATTTTTTTATTTGTAAATTATGTCTTTTTACATAGAGATTATCTTAGTAGTGATTTAATAAAAAAGGAGTAAGATTTCTATTATGGAAGATGATAATCAAGAATATTTTTTGTATAAAGTAACAATTAATATTTTTGAACAAGCTATTATATATTTTTCAATAAAATTATTACATTTTTTTATAACTAATGATATGAAATATATTACCAAAATAATGTTCAATAAAAGTTATGAATTTAATAGTAGTTAGTTATTTAAGTTCGTAAGCAATGTTAATAACAATATCTTACTTATTTAGGGAGTGACTTTTAAATGAAATTAATTAAAAAAATTAAACCTAGTAGAATAATTGTATTAGGTTTTCTAATGGTAATATTATTAGGAACTATATTGTTAATGTTACCTATATCTATAAATGAAGGTAAAAATGTATCATTTATAGATGCACTATTCACATCTACAAGTGCTGTTTGTGTAACTGGTCTAATAGCAATAGATACAGCAGATACCTTCACTATATTTGGACGAACTGTAGTTGCTTTATTAATCCAAATAGGGGGCCTTGGAGTTACATCTGTTGGAGTTGGATTTATTATGTTAATGAAACGAAAAATAGGTATTAAGGAGAGAACTCTCATAAAAGAATCTATGAATTTAGATTCATTAAAGGGAGTTGTAAAATTAGTTAAGTCTATTTTACTTATGACCTTAATCTTTGAAAGTATAGGAGTAATCTTAAGTTATGTTGTGTTCTCAAAGGATTATGCACCCTTGGATGCTTTAGGAATTAGTTTGTTTCACTCAGTTGCTGCCTTTAACAATTCAGGATTTGATATATTAGGAGGACTTCAAAACTTAATACCTTATCAAAATAATATACTTTTAAATTTAACTACATGTGGATTAATTATATTTGGTGGAATAGGATTTTTAGTCATTAAAGAAATTATTGAGGTAAAGTCCTTTAAAAAATTCACTCTACATACAAAAATAGTTATTATAATGACAGTAATATTATTAATAGTAGGAACTATATTATTAAAGCTTACTGAAAATATATCATGGCTCGGAGCATTCTTTTTCAGTACATCTGCTAGAACAGCAGGATTTAGTACTTATTCATTAAGTAGTTTTACTAATGCCGGATTATTTGTGATAATTATTTTAATGTTTATAGGTGCATCACCAGGGTCAACTGGTGGTGGTATAAAAACTACGACTTTATTTACCCTATATAAAAGTATTTACAGTACATCAACTAACAAGCATTGCATAGCTTTTAAAAGAAAAATACCTCTTGCTGTAATATTAAAAGCATTTAACATCACTATCTTAGCTTTGTTTATTATATGTATAGGAACATTTATCTTAAGTATTTTGGAGCCAAATTATACCTTTATGCAATTATTATTTGAAGTAACTAGCGCCTTTGGCACAGTAGGATTGTCAACTGGAATAACACCAGACCTTTCTGATATAAGTAAAGCTATTATTTCATTAATTATGTTTATTGGAAGATTAGGCCCTATGACAATAGCTACTATTTGGTGTTGTAAAGAGCCATCAAATGCACGTTACTCAGAAGAAACAGTTATAATAGGATAGGAGAAATTTTTATGTTTAATTATAAATCAGTAGTAGAATTTGGAATAATAGGAATAGGTAGATTTGGATTTTCCTTAGCAAAAGCATTAATAGAGGCAGGAAGAGATGTTATTGTCTTAGATTGTGATGAAAATAAAATAAAGAATATCAGATCCCTTACAGATAATGCATTTGTAGTTAATAACTTAGATAAAGAAACTTTACAGGAAACTGGAATTCAAAATTGCGAAACTGTATTTGTATGCATAGGTGAAAAAATAGATGTAAATATCTTAACTACATTAAATGTTATTAATTTAGGTGTACCTAGGGTAATTTCTAAGGCAATAACTTATGAACAAGGTTGTGTTTTAGAAAAAATAGGTGCAGAAGTTGTATATCCTGAAAGTGATATGGCTATTAGAATTGCAAATAGATTATTAAATGAAGAAGCTTTAGAGTTTATTGAATTAAATAATGATATCCATATAGAAAAAGTAAAAATAACTGATAGATTAGATTTAAAAACAGTATCTAAGGCTAAGATACGTGACAATTTTAATTTAAATATTATAGCCTTAGAAAGGGATGGGAATACAATAATAGAAATTGATCCTAACTATATACTAAGGAAAGATGACTTAATTGTAGTTATCGGTAAAAAAACTAATATAAGATCTCTTGAAGAATTTTTGGATATTAAATAAGTATATAAAATTATGCATAATTAAAAGAATGTTGTAATAGATTAAATGTATTAATTCAATCTATTACAACTTTTTTAATTTATATTATTATTTGATCCCTTTTTAACTTGCTTTTGAGAAAAGCCCTTTTTAACTTCAAAGCATCCAACTAAAAATAAAAAAACACCAAAAGCCTTTTTTAACCATTCAGAAGATAAATAATTTGCTAAAAAAGCGCCTGCAATAGATCCTAATACTCCAAATAAAGCTATTGGTATTACTAATTTAAGTACAACATTTTTATTTTTAATGTGAATTATAAGAGCAAAAATAGCCATTGGTATAGATGAAAGCAAATTAATACTTTGCGCAATCTTAGGATCAATATTTACAAACATAATTAAAGCCGGTATAAGAATTGTTCCTCCTCCCATTCCCATTCCACCAATTACTCCCGCAAAAAAACCTATTATTGTATATATCATTAAAACACCATCCTAAATGCAGCTATTATCATTATTATTCCAAAGATTATTCTTAAGAACTTGCCTGTAACTTTACATAATAATTTAGCTCCAATAACTCCACCTATTATACTTCCTATAGCAACTCTCCATGTTAATTGAAAATCATAAGTGCCTTTTAAAATGTAAACAGTTGAACTTGCTGCAGTTAAAAATACAATTATGGCTAATGCTGTAGCATGAGATTTGTGCTCCTCTAACTTAATGATATCATTTAGAATTGGTACTAACAGAGTGCCTCCACCTGAGCCAAAAGACCCATTTATGAATCCTGTAAATAATCCTATTAAAGAATTTTTTATATTAAAACTCTTTTTTTTATTTTCCATATGCTTCACCACCTAATTGTATTTTAACCAATTCATATTGTTTTAATTAAAAGTAAATATATGAATTAACAATATTTTTAAAAGACTTTTTAATTATTATATTTTTCACTTCAATTTTTAATATATTATTAAAAAAATTAAAATTTTAAGAAAATTTCGAACTTTTTTCACGAAACCATTTACATTCTTTGTCGAATATTGTATATTGTAATTGTAATCAGCAAAAAATAATAAATTAAATATATTTATATAATATAAAGAAAGGATGATATTATGGCTAATATCGGAATATTCGACGTTTTAGGTCCAATTATGATTGGTCCATCATCATCACATACTGCTGGAGCTGCTAGACTTGGAAAAATAGCTGGAACAATTGTTAATAAACCTATTAAAGAAGTAAGTTTCCTTCTTCATGGTTCCTTCAAAGAAACCTATAAAGGACATGGAACAGATCGTGCTCTTGTTGCTGGAATATTAGGATTTCTTCCTGATGATCCTAATCTTAAAGATTCTATTTCAATAGCAAATGAAAAAGGTATAATCATTAGATTTCTTCCAGCTGATTTAGGACAAGTTCATCCTAATACAGTAAAATTTTTAATTAAAGATATTGATGATATTGAATGGGAAGTCCTAGGTTCTTCTATCGGTGGTGGACTAGTTGAAATTCTTGAGATTAATGGAAAAAAGGTGAAAATAACTGGTGAATATCCTACTATTATTACCTGTCATGACGATATTCCAGGTACTGTCTCTAAAATATCTACCCTTTTCTATGAAAGTAAAATAAATATTGCTTTCATGTCACTTGGTAGGAATCAAAAAGGTAAAGATGCTACCATGACATTAGAAGTTGATACTACTATTTCAGATGAAATTATAAATGAAATAAAATCAATAAATGGCGTAAACCGTGTTATTGTAATTAATTCTTTAGGAGGATTTTAACTATGAATATTGCACACTCTGGTAGAGAACTTATTAATATATGCCAAGAAGAACAAATATCATTAAGTGAATATGCTATTCGTAAAGAAATTGAAGCTAAAGGTATTTGTCGTGAAGATTTATTTTTACAAATGCAAAATACACTTAATGCAATGAGAGAAAGTGCTACTTTAGGTAGAGAGAAAGAGGTATATTCTCTTAGTGGGCTTATTGGCGGAGATGCTTATCGTCTACAACAATATAGTAATTCCGGTAAATCATTAATGGGTAATGGTATTGTTACTGCAATGGCAATGGCTATGTCTTCCTCAGAAGTAAACGGTTCCATGGGTAAAATTGTAGCATGTCCAACTGCTGGTTCATGTGGTATATTACCTGCAGTAATTTTAAGCGCTGGAGAATTACTAAATAAAACTGATGATGAACTTATTGCAGGTTTGTTTGCAGCTTCAGCTATCGGAATGATTATAGGAATGAATGCTACATTCTCTGGTGCTGAAGGTGGATGTCAAGCAGAATGTGGTTCTGCTGCTGCTATGGCATCAGGTGCAGTTGTAGAACTTATGGGTGGAACCCCAGAAATGAGTTTAGATGCTGCTGCTATTATTTTTAAAAATGTATTAGGTCTTGTATGCGACCCAGTTGCTGGTTTAGTTGAAATACCTTGTGCAAAGAGAAATGTATCCGGTGCAATAAATGCCCTTTGTACTGCTGATTTAGTAATGGCTGGTGTAAATTCAAAGATTCCTTTTGATGATGCCCTTTCAGCAATGTATAAAGTTGGATTAGGAATGCCTTCTGAATTAAGAGAAACTGCTTTAGGCGGCGTTGCTATTACTGAAACTGGTTTAAAACTTAAAGAAAAAGTATTTGGAAACACTAATAATTAATAGGGGATGACGATATGGATATTATATTTGGAACAGTTCTTTTACTTATAGTTCTTGGATTATTTACTTTATTCAGCTATAAAGCTCCAAATGGAATGAAGGCCATGGGTGCCTTAGCAAATGCAGCTTGTGCTAGTTTCTTAGTTGAAGCATTCCACGATGCATTCTTTGGTGGAGTATTAAATATTGGCTTTTTACAAAGTGTTGGTGCTGCTAATGGTAGCTTAGGTGGTGTTGCTGCTGCAATCCTTGTACCCCTAGCCCTTGGCGTTTCTCCAGTTTATGCAGTATTAGTTGGACTTGCTTGTTCAAGCTTTGGTATCTTACCTGGTTTTATTGCTGGATACCTTATATCTTATGTTATTAAATTCTTAGAAAAGAAAGTACCTGCTGGCTTAGACCTTATTGCTATAATAATTATTGCTGCTCCACTTTCTCGTTTAATTGCATCAGGCATGACACCAATTGTTAATAGTACATTATTAAAAATAGGTGATGTATTACTTTCATCTGCTAATTCAAGTCCTATAATTATGGGAGTTATTCTTGGTGGAATATTAACAGTAGTTGCTACAGCTCCACTTAGCTCAATGGCTCTTACTGCTATGCTTGGGTTAACAGGTGTTCCAATGGCTATAGGTGCCTTAGCAGTATTTGGTTCTTCATTCATGAACTATGTATTCTTTGGAAAAATGAAGTTTGGTTCTAAAAAAGATACTATTGCCGTTGCCATTGAACCTCTAACTCAAGCGGATATAATTAGTGCTAATCCTATTCCAGTTTACGTAACAAACTTTATAGGTGGTGCATTAAGTGGAATAATAGTTTCTCTTATGGGATTAGTTAATATGACTCCTGGTACTGCCACTCCAATCGCAGGCTTTGCAGTTATGTTTGCCTATAATCCAGCTATAAAAGTATTAATAGCTGCTGCTGGCTGTATTGTAGTAAGTGTTATCAGCGGATATATCGGTTACTTCATATTTAAAAACAAGAAAATTCTTACTTCTGATGAAATTAGAAATCCTAAAGCAGCTTAATTAATTATCCAAGCCCTAAATATAGATCATTATATTTAGGGCTATCTTTTTACAAACAATTATAAATACCAATGTAAATAAGCGCTTCTAATATAATAATTAATAATATTTCAATATCAAGTTTTAACTATATTTTTATATGAAAATAGCTAGTAAAACTTTTATAATTTTGCTAGCTACCCTTGTAAAATATTTTTTGACCAATTAGGTATTTTTTTATCTCTCCATATTACCTTACCCTTTTTTAAATATATAACTTCTCTTAATACTTCTGTATTATCATATATATTTACTTCATCACATATTTCAATTACATCATTTAGATTTTTTAACGAATCATAGTATCTTCTTTCTATATCTTTATCAGGTATTCCATGTCCACCTTTACTTACTCTAATTTTAACTCTTTCCTTAGCAAGTTCTGGATTTTCTAACCCTATATAATTCATAACAATATAAAAACCATTTTCTTTTGCAAACTTTATATTCTTTACTATGCTTCTGCCAGATAGTGTTGTTTCTTGATTAAAGGATATTCCCTCCAAAATGTATTGTTTTATTAAATTAACAGCTTCTCTTGCACATTTCATTTGAAGATTATTGTCTTTCCAAGAACCAATTCTAACTACCATTTCATCAGTATTTATTCTTTTTTCATTTTTATTTTCATTATAATAAATAGATTTATATATTGAGGTTTTACCCGCTCCATTAACTCCTGCAAAAATTGTATAAGTTGGCATACTATTCACCTATAACCTTAGCTTGCTCTTTTTGTAATACTAAATTGGCTAAGGTCATATAAAAATCTTGTTCTTCTTTTGTCTTGGAATTTTTAAATAATTCCTTTAATTGACTATATGAATAATTTATAAAAATATCATATAAATTAATATCCTTATTTACCATTAGATTTCCTCCTAAAAAAGCATTTATATGAATATTATATACCAAATTAAATGTATTATAAACCTAATACCTTTTAATTTTGGTTCTCCACAGATACGGTTCACTTTTCATTATTCTAAAACTATAAAGTTGAAAATAACCCAGCTGATTTGCTCAGCTGGGTTATATAAAAACCTGTTCCATATTATATATTAAAGGGCACCAATTCTCTTAAGTGTATCAGTCATATGTCTACCTTCCTCAACACCTTCAATAATTCTTCTAGCTCTAACACTATCACCAATGTTCATAACTTCTACATTAGTTCCAGCAAACTTTTCTTGTAATTGTGCCATTAATGGAGAGTGTGCTCTCATTCCTAAACATACAAATCCATAATCAAAATTGATTTCTTCATCTACACCATCTTTATTAACTATAAAACTACTATCTTTTATTTCTAATAATGAAGTTTCAACTCTTACATCTACTTCCTTCTTCTTAAGCATAGTCATGAAATCAAGCTTAGTTATTATATCCATTCCATTTCCTACAGCTGGCATTCTTTCAACTATAGTAACTTGAGCACCCTTGTGAGCGAAGTATTCAACTACATCTAGTCCAACTGCTCCTCCACCGATAACTCCTATTTTCTTTCCTTCTAAGTCCATTTCATTGAACTTTTGAATATTATTTATTAATCCAAAGATTGATAATACTTTTGAATTTTCTTTATCAACTCTATCATGTAATCCTGTAATTGGAGGTAAAAGAGGAGTTGATCCTGTGGCATTAATAACTACATCTGGTTTTAAATTTTCTATTGCTTCTATTGTAGCAACAGTATTTGTAAATATATAAAGATTTCTTAATTTCTTAGCTCTATTGATTAAGTAATCTGGGAAATCATTAATTCTATCTTTAGCTGGTAATTTAGCTATTTCTCTAGCTAATCCACCTAAGTAAGGTTTAGCTTCAAATAAGAATGTTGTACATCCAACTTCAGCAGCAGTACAAGCAGCTTCTAATCCTGCAGTTCCTCCACCAATAACAACAACATTTACTGGCTTGTTTACTTTCATAGAAGTGTGAGCCTCTTCTCCTAATATAACTTCCGGATTTATTGTACATCTTACAGGTCTATTTATTCCAATTCTATGGCCAGCGCATCCAATGTTACAAGATATACATTTTCTTAATTCATCTTCTCTTCCACTCTTAACTTTATTAACCCATTCTGGATCAGCTATAAGTCCACGTCCCATTGCTAATAAATCAGCATGTCCTTCTTCTAATATCTTTTCAGCAACCTTTGGATTTCTGATGTTTCCTGATGTTATAACTGGCTTATTAAACTTCTCTTTAAAAGCCTTAGCCATGTATGAACGCCATCCATCCTTTAAGTAGTTAGCATCTATTTGGTATTGTAATGTATCGTTAACTGCAGCTGATACATTTAATATGTCGATTTCATCAACAAGATATTCCATCATTTCTAATGTATCTTCTAATGTATTTCCACCTTCCATGAATTCATCTGCACTAAATCTAAAGCTTATTGGGAACATTGGCCCTACTGCAGCTCTAACTTTTTCTAATACTAATTTAGGGAATCTTACTCTATTTTCTAAACTTCCACCAAACTCATCAGTTCTTCTATTGTATAAAGGTGATAAGAATTGACATAGTAAGTAAGAGTGTCCTCCATGAATTTCAACAGCATCAAATCCAGCCATTTGAGCTCTTTTTGCTGCTTCTGCATATTTATCAGCAATTGCATATATTTCTTCAACTGTTAATGGTCTTGGAATAGCTCCACCTGTTTTTGAAGGAACATTTGAAGATGATACTGGAGTATTTCCTTCTATTCTTCCTGGTACAGCTGATGCTCCAGAATGATTTATTTGAATAGCAACACAAGCACCATGTCTATGTAATCTTTCAGTTAATCTAAATAGATTTGGCATATATCTATCATGATCTAATCTAATTTGAGTTGTTCCGTTTGAACCCATTGGAAAATCAACACAAGCATTTTCTACTATTATTAAACCAGTTCCACCTTTAGCTCTTTTTTCATAATATTGAACATGCTCTTCAGTAAACTCTCCCATTGCTCCACCATAGTTAGTTCCCATTGGAGGCATAGCAATTCTATTTCTGATTGTCATATTTTTTATTGTTAATGGTGTAAATATGTTTTGGTACTTATTCATCCTACATTCTCCTATAAATATATATTGATAAAGTTTTAACTTTCATTTTCATATAACTTCTTATTTAAGTATAACCCTTAAAAAATTATAAATCTAATGAATATTTTTATATTTTTTTATAGATATAATCTATCAGTTGGTAAAAATTAAAAAAGGCTGTGCATATTGCAACAGCCATAATTTTCTAATATCTTATTTATTTCTAGTGATATAGTCTTCTAAAGCTTCCATTGCTAAAACATAACCTTTTTCACCAAATCCACACATTTGTCCTATGCAAGCTGGAGCTGTCTTAGATTCTTTTCTGAATTCTTCTCTAGCATGTACATTTGAAATGTGAACTTCAACTGTTGGAATTCCTGTGTTTCCTTTTATTGCATCATGTAAAGCTATGCTGTA
The DNA here is from genome assembly GCA_900547475.1 of uncultured Clostridium sp. GTDB lineage: Bacteria > Bacillota > Clostridia > Clostridiales > Clostridiaceae > Clostridium. Next base: position 26,682 of record URGW01000016.1, read on the forward strand.
GTGAGTGTATGCACCTGGATTTATAACAACTCCATCAAACTTTTCAAAGTATGCTCTTTGTAAAAAGTCTATCATAGTTCCTTCACAGTTGCTTTGAAGAAGAGTAACTTCGTGCCCTCTCTTTTCTCCTTCTTCCTTTATATATTCACATATTTCAGTAAAACTCTTTGATCCGTATATTCCCTTTTCTCTAACACCTATCATATTTATGTTTGGTCCGTTTATTACCATGAATTTCATATCTATTTCCTCCTAATAATTTTAATGTTTTCTATATTTAATTATTTTCCGCTTATATTCAAGTATTAATTTTCGGCGTATTATAGCCGAGTAAAAAAATTAATATATTAAATTTTTAGTAATGTTATTTATCACCAAATAAGAACTCTTTCATGTGATCTATTGGCATTTCTTGTCCTGTCCAACATTTAAATGCTTCTGCACCTTGGAATAACATCATTCCTAATCCATTTATTGTTGGGCATCCAACTTCTTCTGCTAATTCTAATAATCTAGTTTTTGCTGGTTGATATACAACATCACTTACTATAAGATCTGGTCTTAACATATCTTTTTCTATGTAAGTTTGACCAACGTATGGTTTCATACCCATTCCAGTACCATTTGTGAATATTACAGAATCAGCAATTTCTGCTCTTAAAGCTTCTTTATCTTCTAATCTGAATAACTTAGCTTTACAATTAGTTTTTTCATTTATCTTCTTAACTGTTTCTTCTGCTCTTGCAAAGAATTCATCATCTTGGTTGAATATTGAAAGTTCAGCTACTCCATCTAAAGCTGCTTGGATACAAATTGCTGTAGCTGCTCCACCAGCTCCAACTATAGTCATCTTCTTACCAATAACATCGAATCCAGCATCACTTAATGATCTCATGTAACCAACACCATCAGTTATGTGTCCAGTTAAAACACCATTATCATTTATAACTGTATTTACAGCACCTGCTAACTCTGCAGCTGGAGTTAACTTGTCTAAATATTTATGAATGACAGTTTTATTTGGCATTGATACATTGCATCCTCTAGCTTGCATTGCTCTTAATCCTTTTACTGCATCCTCTAATCCTTCATTTCCAACTTCAAATGCAAGATAAGCATAATCTAATCCTAAGTATCTAAATGCTTCATTGTGCATCTTTGGTGAACTTGTGTGCTTAATTGGCGTTGCTAATAATCCTATTAATGTAGTATAACCTGAAATACGTCTTTCCATTGTATTCTCTCCTTTATCTCAATAGCTTATTTATATTTAAGCTACTCTAATCAATTTAAACCGTCTTAGTATTTAATAAAATAATGAACGTTAAATATTTAACACTTAATTTACTTTTATTATATTCCACTATTCTATAGTAATCCAATTGATTTTAACCACATTATCTATAGATATAACCTATATATTAATAATATTACATAACTATACTTTATAATTTTATATATTTAAATAGATAAAATTTTCTTTTAAACATATAAAAATAATGATGAATTCTAGATAATACTATCTTGATTCATCATTATAAACTATTTATGCAATTGACTCATTATTTTTCTTCATCCAATTATAGTACTTTTCTTGACATTCTATAGAACAGAACTTATTTCCATTCCAATAATCTATATAATTAGTATCTTGATTACAAATACTGCATTTTAGTATTTCCTTAACTTCTATCATATTATATTGCCCCTTATTTAATTTATTAAATTTCATCTCATATGCCCCCTTATAATTAAATTATTTATATATATTTTATCACTTTTAAAGACAATTAGTAATTCTTATTATAGATACTTTCTATAAATTTGATAGTTTTTATCTATAGATAATTTTATGACTTTTATTTTTAATTACTATATATAACATATTATTATTCCTATCAACTAGTTAAATTATTGACATATTATTTTATCTACTATATTATTTATCATAACGTTAAATAATTATATTCCATTAATGAAATAATAAACACTTAATTTATGACATGTTAATTTACAACCTTTACATAATTGAGTTTATTAACATTATTAATATTTTAAATCTATAATTTAATTAATCTAACTTTCAACTTTTTTGAAAGAAAGATTTATCATTATATATTAGTTATTGGGAGATAATTTTATGAAATTTAAGTTTACAAAAGCAAAAAATAAATCTACTGCACTAGCTATAAGAATGGCTCTCTCCCTTGTACTAGCACTACTTGTTGGTACTTGTTTTATATTGCTAAGAGAATCATTGCTAGCTAATAATAAAGCTTATATATGGAATTCTATTAATAGTATTCTATTTCAAGATATAACTACTGAAGAAGGTAAAAACTCTTTAGGTATTTTCTATATCCTTGGTCAATTATTTATTAATTGCCTTCAATTAATAATAATTCCAATGGTCTTTTCATCAATAGCTCTTGCTATGTGCCATATTAGTGATACTAAAAAACTTGGAAGAATATCATCTAAAACACTCCTAGGCTTTTTAACAACATCCATATTTGCATTAGCTACTGCCTGTATATTTGGATTTACAGCTTATAAGCTTGGATTTTTCAATGTTAATCTTTCTAGTGGTTCTTCTACACCTGTAGCTACATCTAATGGAAGCAATCCATTAATTGTAATACTTAATGCAGTTCCTAGTAATATAACTAATGTTATGTCAGATAATTCAATGGTATTATCTATAGTTTTTTTAGCTGTAGTTGTTGGCTTATGTATAAATACTCTTGGTGAAAAAATATTAATTTTAAAGAATTTGCTTATTGATTTAAATAATATAATTGGTGTATTTTTAGAATTCGTTATAACTAAATTCAGTCCATTAGCAGTTTTCATATTAGTAACTAGAACTTTTGCTGTATATGGTTTAGATCGTTTGAAACCAGCATTAGCATATATGCTTACAGTTGCTATAACTTCAACACTATTTTTTATTACTGCTTATCCATTGTTTGTTTATTTAGGAACAAAACTAAATCCTATTATATTTATGAAAAAAGTTGCTAAGGTTGCTCTTTTAGGATTTTCAGCTGCAGCTTCTTCTGCTGCTTTATCACTAAATGAAAAAACAACTGTTGAAGAGCTTGGAGTTAGTAAGGATATTGCTTCCTTTGTACTTCCATTGGGAATGACTATTAATATGAATGGTACTGCAATAATGCAAGTAATAGCAGCTATTTTTATTGCAGCTAGCTCTGGATATACTCTTACTATTCAAAACATAATTTTAATAGCAGTTTTAGCATTAATAACCTCTGTAGGAACACCATCTGCACCTGGTTCATCATCAATAATACTTTTTACAGTATTAACAGGAATGGGATTTAATAATGAAGCTACACTTATAGCTTATTCATTAATTATTGCTATAAATCGACCTATAGATATGCTTATTACTTGCTTGAATGTAATTGGTGACTCTGCTACTGCAGTAGTTGTAGCTAATTCAGAAGGCTGCTTAAATAAGGAAGTTTATAATAGTTAATACATATATAATAGAAGGCCGTGATTAATCACAGCCTTTTATTTTTTACTTTATTTAATCTAAATCTGCTCCATTTGATTTTATAACTTTTTTATACCAATAGAAGCTCTTCTTTCTTCTTCTTTCTAATGTTCCATTTCCTTCATTATCTCTATCCACATATATAAAACCATATCTTTTTTCCATTTCTCCAGACCCAGCACTAACTAAATCAATTGGTCCCCAAGTCGTATATCCCATTAAATCTACACCATCTAAGTTTACAGCATCCCTCATTGCTTTAATATGTTCTCTTAAATAGTCTATTCTATAATCATCTTCTATTTCACCATTTTTATTAATTTCATCTTTTGCTCCTAATCCATTTTCAACAATAAATAATGGCTTTTCATATCTATCATAAATATGATTTAATGTTATTCTTAACCCTAGTGGATCTATAGGCCATCCCCATTGACTATATGAAAGATAAGGATTCTTTGCTGATGCAAATAAATTTCCCTCTGCTACATCATCACTATTATCTGTTCTTACGCAACGACTGTTATAATAAGAAAATGCAATAAAATCAACAGTATATTTCTTTAATATTTCAATATCATCCTCTTCCATAATTGGAGTAATTCCCTTACGTTCCATTTCCTTTAACGCATAATTAGGATACTTACCTCTTGCTTGAATATCAACAAAGAAATAACTTTCACGATCTACCTTTGTCGCCTCCCAAACATCATTTGGATTGCAACTATATGGATATGCACTTCCTGCTGCAAACATACATCCAATCTTATAATCCTTATCTATTTCCCTTGCAATTTTAGTTGCAATAGAACTAGCAACTAATTCATGATGTGCTGCTTGATATTTTATCTTTTCTCTATTTTCCCCATCTTCAAAGCAAATACCTGCTCCCATAAACGGTGCATGTAAAATCATATTTATTTCATTGAATGTTATCCAGTATTTTACCTTTCCCTTATATCTTTCAAATACAGTTCTACATAATTTTTCGTAAAATCCAATCATCTTACGATTACGCCATCCACCATAATTCTCTATCAAATACATTGGGCAATCAAAATGACATATTGTTACTAAGGGCTCTATTCCATACTTTTTACATTCATTAAATATTTCATCATAAAAAGCTAATCCTTTTTCGTTTGGAGTTTCTTCATCTCCATTAGGAAAAATTCTACTCCAAGCAATACTCATTCTATAAACCTTAAATCCCATCTCTGCAAACAATTTAATATCATCTCTAAAATTATGATACATATCTATTGCTATCTTAGCAGGATAAAAATGCTCATCATCAAAATCATACATTTTTAAATTCCCTGTAATTACAGAAGATCTATCTTTGCCTGTAGGACAAACATCAACATTAGCTAATCCTCTACCATCTTCATTATATCCACCTTCACATTGATTTGCAGCAGTAGCTCCACCCCATAAAAAATTATCATTAAACTTCATACTTTCCTCCATATTATCATATAAAAATTTTTACAGTATTTATTAAGCCCTGCCTCAACCAAGTTAAAACAGAGCTTAAATTAAATATTAAATTATTACAGTGATAGCTTTATCACCAAGCTCTAAATTTTTACTTTCAGTAGCAGCTATTTCAAAATAATCATTATAATTTGTTACTACTACTGGTGTAACTATGCTATAGCCTGACTTTTGTATAAAATCAATATCAAAGGTTACTAACTCTTGTCCCTTAACAATTTTATCCCCTTGTTTTACATGTGCCTTAAAGCCTTTGCCTTCTAATTGTACAGTATCTAATCCTACATGAATAAGTATTTCTACACCTTCATCACTAGTAATACCTATAGCATGCAAACTTGGGAATAAAGTTGTAACTTCTCCGCTAACTGGTGCAACTACCTTTCCTTCTGTTGGTTTAATAGCTAAACCTTGCCCTAATACACCTGTAGCAAAAGCTGCATCTTCAACATCTTCTAATTTTATAGTTTCCCCTTTTATAGGACTATAAATAAATACTTTCTTTAAAGAATTAGAATTATCTTTAACTTCACTATTATTTTCTTCATCTACTTCGATAACTTCTGCAACTTCTTCCTTATCCTTATAGAAAATCATAGTTAAAACAAATCCTACCACCATTGAAATTACAATACCAAGTAATGCTACTATTAAATTTCCCATAGATCCATCTGGTTCAATCATTGCTGGTAATTCAAATATTCCCATTCCACCAACCATAAACTTTCTTAAATTGAAGAAACCATAAAATGCTCCTCCAATACCACCTGTAATACAGCTAATTATAAATGGTTTTTTTAATGGTAATAATATACCATATATAGCCGGCTCTGTTACACCAAAAACTCCAGATATAAAGTTAGGTAATGCCATTTCTTTAATCTTCTTATCTTTTGACTTAAAGAATATAGCTAAAACAACTGCTGAAGTAGCAAATGTACATGCAAAGAACGGCATCATTACATTATCATATCCATTAGTCATAATATTATTTATATACACTGGTATAAATCCCCAATGCATTCCAAAAATAACAAGTATCTGCCAAGTAAGTCCTACAATAGCACCTGCAATTAAAGGACTAAAATCCCTTACTGCAAATACTAATTCTGAAATTATTGTTGAACCAAATGTTGCAATTGGTCCTATAACTATAAATGTAATTGGTAGTGCTACTAAAAGAGTTAACATTGGCACAAAGAAAAATTTAACTAAATCCGGTACAATTTTATTAAATACCTTTTCACATTTTGAAGCAAAATAAACTGATAAAATTACTGGAATAACTGTTCCTGTGTAATCTATTGATATTACAGGAATTCCAAAGAAGCTAATGTAAACTGGTGACTCAAATATAGTTCCAGCAAACATTGTATACATTGCATCTCCCATAGATGATATTGCTCCAGATTGAATACCTGGATAACACATAATTGCACCAACAACTAATCCTATCATTGGTTTTAATCCAAACTTTTTAGCTGATGTATAGCCTAAAAATAGTGGTAAAAATGTAAATAATCCATCTCCTATTGCATTTATAATTAAAGCTCCACCAGATGTATCACTATATAATCCAAGTGCAATAAATAATGCATTTAGACCCTTTACCATTCCACAAGCAGCCATAATTCCTAATATTGGCTGAAAAATACCTGATACAATATCTATTCCCTTATCCAATAATTTTCCTGACTTTTTAGGTTCTTCATCGCTACTTAAATTATCAATATCTATTAATTTACATACATCTGCATGTACCTCTTGTACATGGTTTCCTATTACTACTTGGTATTGTCCACCACTTTTCATAACTGTAACAATACCTTGCATATTCTTTAACACATCATCATTTGCTATGCTTTCATCCTTAAGCTTAAAACGTAATCTTGTAATACAATGTGTTAAGCTAATTACATTTTCCTTTCCTCCAATATTTTTGACAATCTCTTTTGCTAATTCATTATACTTTCCCATTTCTATTCCTCCATATTTCTATTTTTTGAAATTTGAAGGTTTGGCCAACTTAATGTTACCATCCAGCTTATAGTTAAATTAATAATTTTAAATACTTGTCACACCCCTTCCTGTAAAATATATATAATTATAACTTTGAGTCTTGTAGCAACTTTGCAATATGAATAGTTAAATATATATACTCATCACTAGATAACTCATAGTTATATTTTTTATTAATAAAAAGTTTTACTTTATCTATGCACTCGGCTTCCTTTGGATACTTTCCTTTTATTATACTTAATAGTTCATCATCTGAATCTCCATTATATGTGTTATTAGAAAATAGTCGTTGTGCAAAATATCTTAAATGTGTTATAAATCTATAATAAAATACTGATTCTTCTTTAAACTCTACCCTAAGATTTATTCTAACAATAGTAAGAATTTCTTCTATTAATTTTGTAATTCCTTGAACTTGAGGTTGTTCTTCATTTAATTGTGCATTTACCATATGAAGAGCAATAAATCCAGCTTCATCTTCCGGAAGCCTTATTTTGGTTTTCTCTTCTATAATATCTAATGCCTTCATACCTATTTTAAATTCATCTCTATAGAATCTTTTAATATCCCATAAAAGAGCATTTTTTACTGTTATATTATCCTTAATTCTTTTTATAGCTGTGTAAGTATGATCACTTAAAGATATATAAATTCCATCATTTAGCTTCTTACCTAATACGCCCTCTGCATACTCAATTATTTCACTAGATAGATTCATGTGTTCCATTGGAATTTTATTAAACAACTCTTGAAATTTATTTGAAACTTCTTTATTTGATATTCTAAATACCTTATTTATCTTTTCTTCATCAATAGTATCACCTTTTGATTTTTGATATCCTATTCCTTTTCCCATTACTATTATTTCTTCATCATTAGAATCTAAAGTAATTACAACATTATTATTCAATAACCTAGTAATAATCATCTTATCTTCTCCTTTTAAACTTTATAAAGTATATTAATATTTTACCTTATAATTTATTTATAAAAACAAAAAAACCTATTCATTATAATGCACAAAATACCTATAGATATCCTCTGCATATTAATGAATAGGCTTAGCTTGCACTTAAGCAATTACTACCCAGTTCCACTTACATAATAACTCAAATAATGTTATTCGTCAACGTTTTCTTATTATTTAATAAAATAAGAAACCTAAATTAATGTAAGTTTCTTATTTTATATAATATTTTAATTTATTATCTTTCTTTAATTACAGCTTTTCTAATTAATAAAAATGCTATTCCTGATAAAATTACTGTAATTACTAAAAATGTTATTATACATGCAAAAACATTTAATGGCTCAAATCCAAATATATAATCAATAAACTCATTTAATTTCATTGCTAACCTAGGATTTCTTATTGGAAGAGTAGTATTAAATATTATAAGCATTACTGGAGCAACTGATACTAATACTTTTACATATTTATTAGATCTATAATAAATCATATTAATAACTATTCCAGCTACATAAGCTAAAAGACAAAATGAAAATTGAAATAAAAATGTATTTATTATAGTGGTAAAACTATTACTTTGTACCCAGCTATCATTAAAAACATTAGCCATATTTCCTAATAAACTTCCATAGGTCATATCATAAAGAGTTGGATTTTTAATAAAAATATTATTTATTCTATTAATTGTAATATCTAAAATTGATACTACTAACGCTATTGGTAAACTTGAAATTAGTAGACCTTTTATAAATGTCTTTCTTGAAATACCATTACTTTTTGCAAAATAGAAATTTGATTTAAAAGAATTTAATCCAGAAATAAATAAAAATATTATAGTTACAAACTCTATTCCTGACATTGTGCCTTGTAGGCCACTAGTATAATTTATTATACATAAAACTAAAAATATAAAAATAAACATTGAATAATATAAAATTGCTGATTTCATAATATTTTCAAAATTTATCTTTGCAATCTTTAGACTTTTCATCTTAAACCTCCTCCTTTTCAGTTAAATATATAAATAACTTTTGTAATTCAACTTTTGAAAACTTTAAATCTAAATCTTCTGCTAATTTTTTATCTTCTTTAGTTAAATTACCTATTATAGTGGCAGATTTAAATGATGTTATCTCTTCAATATTAACTATATTTTTTGCATTTATAAATTTATCTATATTTTCAGTTAATCCAGAAACAGTGTATGCTTTATCTAATAATTCTTCAGCTTCATCACTACTAATAACCTTACTATTATTTAAAATAATTACCTTCTCTATTAAATTTGAGACCTCTTCAATAATGTGAGTAGATAAAATTATAGTTTTAGGATTTTCAATATAATTCTCCATTAACTCTTTATAAAACAACTCTCTATTATTTGCATCAAGCCCTAGTATAGGCTCATCAAATATCAAAACTTCAGCATTTGAAGCAAGTGTAGTTATTATTTTGCATATTGAAGTGTATCCTGTAGAAAGATTTTTCATTTTAGTATTAATATTTAAACTAAATTTCTTTGATAACTCTAAGGCATAGTTGCTATCAAAATTACTATAAAATTCTTTAGTCCATTTAAATATATCCTTTACTTTAAAATCTTCTGGATAAAGAGTTCTTTCGGTCATAAAATATATCTTTTCTAAAGCATTATCATTTTCATATACATTTTCACCATCAATTGTGATTTCACCTGAATCTACTATTGCTCTATCAGTAATTAAATTTAATAAAGTTGTTTTTCCTGCTCCATTTCTTCCTAATAACCCGTAAATTTTATTTTCTTCAAATTTTATATTTATATCTTTTAAAACTTGTTTTTTATTATAGGTTTTATTGACCTTTTTAATCTCTATTATAGCCATATACTTACCCCTCTTTATTAATCATTTTTATAATATCTTCAGTTGATATATTTAACTTTTTTGCTTCATCTAAAAGTGTAACTATATAATTATTGAAAAAGCTCTCTTTTCTTTTATTCATTAACACCTCTTTACTTCCCTTTGAAACAAACATACCAACACCTCTTTTTTTATATATAATTCCTTCATCAACTAAAATATTAAATCCCTTTCCTACAGTAGCAGGATTAATTTTATACTTTACTGATATTTCTGTAGTTGATGGTATCATTTCATCCTCTTGAAAAATTCCCTTTATAATATTGTCCTCTATTGCTTGAGCTATTTGAATATAAATAGGAATATCATTATTAAACTCTATAATCATATTATGTTTTTACCCTCCCTTCTCTTACTTAGTTGATTGGTTAATTACTTATATAACTAACTATATAACCATTACTCCTTATTGTCAATATTTAACTGTAATTTTATTTAAATTTATAAAAAATCTTTATCTTTAAATTTTCATTTTAACTTATTATTATATTTTTTATTGTATAATATAAATATTCTTATTTTTTAATTGAAAGGAGAATTATTAATGAAGGAATTAGAAACTAGAGTAATGGATATTGATGTTGATGATATTAGAAATAAAATGGAAGCTTTAGGAGCAATTAAAGTTAAATCTGAAGATCAAGTTAATGAAATATATGATTTTGAAGATGGTAGACTTTTAGCTGATAAGGGATATGCTAGAGTTAGAACTACTATAGATAGACTTACTGGAAAAGAAACTGTATTTATGACTACTAAAAAAATGTTAAGTCAAGGTACATTTAAAGTTATGGAAGAAAATGAAACTATTGTTGAGAATGGAGAAATGGCTAGAAGAATATTTAAATCTTTAGGTCTTGTACTTCAAGAGTCTATTTCTAAGTATAGAGAAAGTTATAAACTTAATGATTCTTTAATTGAAATTGATATTAATGATAAGAGCTTCTGCCCTTTCCCTTATTTAGAAATCGAAACTACTTCTGAGGAAAAGCTTGAAGAAATTTTAAAATTAATCGGCTACACTTTAGCTGATACTACATCTAAAACTATTTATGAAATTTTATCTGAAAGAGGAATTGAAGGCAAAATTAAAGGAAGGTAGTTATTGTTTAGATGCCATGATGCCGGAAATTATTATATTATTGAAAAATATAATTAAATTTTTACACCATGGCACCCAATACCTAACTAATAATTTAGTTATTGCTATAACTAATACTTTCTAAAACTTCTCCAGTTTCTATATCTATAGCAACTATAGCCCCTCTTGAAGTTTCCCCCTTCATAGATTCAGAAATAAAATCTTCACTTATATAATCTAATCCTGAATCTTTAATTATTGAAATATCTTCTTCATAGCTTTTTCCTACTAAATTAATACTATTAGAATTATTATTGCTAGTTGTTGCTGAAACACTAATTCCTGTAGCACTTAAAACTATTCCCCCTACTAATAAACCTGCAAAAACATTTTTAAATTTATTTGATTTTTGTACATTTAACATCATTATTAACCTCCTCTTTATATATTTTTTATCATTACATAAATAGAGACATAAACTACTTGGGGCTAAACTTACATTTTCGATAATACTTAATATAACATTTCCATATTCTTTTCTTTCCTCATATGACATCTTCTCTGCAACTATTTCATCACAAGATATCTCGCACCATTTTTCCATATTATTATTTATAATATAAATTATTGGATTAAACCAATGGACAGCAGTAACTCCTATTTGAATAATCTTAGTTAATAAGTCTCTTCTTCTTAAATGAATTAACTCATGTATCAGCACTGGCTCTAATTTTTCACAATATTCTATATTAACTGGAAAAATAATCCTAGGTTTTACTACACCTACCACCATAGGTGTAGTAACAGCTAAACTTCGCTTTATTGATATATTAAAATTAATATTTAGCTTTACTTTACACCTGTAAAGTAAATTATCTAGTTCATTGTCTTCATAGCTAAAATTCATAATTTCTTTTATAAAATTATGATAACAATAAATATTCCAAACAATAAATAAACTTACTCCTAATATCCATATAATAAATAAACAATTTAAAAGTTTTAGTGAATTATTTCTATTTGCTATTTCGTTAAAAGCAATATTAAAAGAATTCGAATATATTTTCCTAGAAGTTCTACTAAAAAAATCATAAATTAAAACAATAGGAAATATATAAAATATCATATTTAGTTTTAGAATCAAAAAATGCCATTTAGCTGAAAATATCCTTTTAGTAAAAAATGAAATTAAATAAAATATTATAAAAAAAATACTACCTGAAATACTTAACTGTAAAACTGTCTTTAATATATTGTTCATACATCTCCCTTACTTATCAGAGAACCATTCCTTCAATTCATCTATTTCTTTCTTATTCATTTTTTTACCATAATATAAAGCTGATAAAAATTTCTTAACTGATCCTTTATACATATCATTTAATATACCTTCAGCTTCTCGTTGTCTATATTCTTCCATCGTTAATGAAAACATATAATAATTGGCTCTTCCTCTTTTAATAGAAGTTAAAACTCCTTTTTCAATCATCCTAGAAAGAAATGTTGCTATTGTTTGCCCTGACCATCTTTTACCTTTTTCTTTTTCAATTATATTTAATAATTCTGCTGATGTTACTTCTTTGTTAAGCCCCCATATAATTGTCATTATCTCCATTTCCGTATCTGATAATTTTTGAAATTTTTTCATAATGCGCATCACTCCAGTAATATAATTATATACTACACGTCTGTAGTATATAATTATATTACTACATTAATGTAGTACATACAATACATTTTTTAATATAAACAAAAAAGTATAGTAAGATTTATCATAATTAAACCTTACTATACTATATATCTCTTATTATAATTACTATTTATTTTATAGTTCTAAATTCAAAGCCTTTGCTTTGTAAATATTCTATTATTCCTGGAAGCGCCTTTACCGTTTCTTCCTTTCCATATGTATCATGCATTAATAAAACTACACTATCTGCATTAGGTCCTAGAACCTCTACACTTTCTTTTACACATTGCACTAATTCATCAGCATTTTTCTTTTTTCCTTCTGCATCCTTGTTTAATGCATTCCAATCTACATTATAATAACCATTTTGCTCCATTGCTTCTTTCATAGGAGTACGTCCTTCCCATGACCAGTATCCACCTGGTAATCTAATAACTCTTGTAGAAAAATCCTGACCTAACACTGCCTTCATTGAATTTTGACTTTTCTCAAGATCTGATAAAATATTATCTACGTTCATAACTCTATTAGGATATAAATATGAATAGTCATGTCCATATGTATGATTTGCTATTGCATGTCCTCTATTAACAGTTTCCTTTAATATATCTTTTGCACCTTCACTCTTATCTATTGATGAACCTAATACAAAAAATGTTGCCTTAACATTATAATTATCTAATATATCTAATACTTGTGGAGTATTTGTTGTCGATGGTCCATCATCAAAAGTTAAATAAACAACCTTTTTACCATCTGTTCTCACCGGATATTGTTTAGTTCCATTTAAAAGTCCTTTAGTATTTTCAGCAACCATAGCTGCATCATCTGCATTAGGATCTTCTTCAAATGATAAATAACCACTATTATCTAACTTATTACTCTCTTCCTTATTATTATTTGATTCCTCTTTATTACCTTCTACTTGTTCCTTATTATTTTCTGCATTATCTTTATTGTTAGATTCTGTATTATCACTTGTCCCAGTTTGATTCTCACTTGGATTTGCAATTTGTACATTTTCTTGTTTATGTTTAGGGATAAATTTAATAACTACAAATATTCCTACTATCACTAAAACGCATGCTATCAAAATTGCTTGATTTCTTTGTCTTTTTTTCTTTCTGTTAACTCTACTCTTATTTTGACCCATAATTCTATGTTTTCCTCCACATTTTGTATTTTAAATTATTTATTATTTTTTCTAAGCATAATTTTTTTCTTTAAACTTATTTTTCTCTATAATATTAATATACATTATACTTATGGGTGAATTCGTTACAAAAGTGTTACAAATTAATTTCACTCTGAAAACATAATAGGGATAAGTTAAAACTCATTCCATTAATTTTAATTTTTTACTACTTAATAGTTCTAAATTCAAAGCCTTTTCCTTGTAAATACTCAATTATTTGTGAAAGTGCCTTTACTGTCTCTTCTTTTCCATATGTATCATGCATTAAAAGAACAACACTATCTGCATTAGGTCCTAATACTTCTATTGTGTCCTTAGTGCTTTGTAATAATTCATCTGCATTCTTTACATTTCCTTCAGCATCTTTATTTAATGCATTCCAATCTACATTGTAGTATCCATTTTGCTCCATGGCTTCCTTCATAGCCGTACGACCTTCCCATGACCAGTATCCTCCTGGAAATCTAATAACCCTTGTAGAAAAATCTTGACCTAATACTGCCTTCATTGAATTTTGACTTCTTTCAAGATCTGATAAAATATTATCTACATTCATAGTTCTATTAGGATATAAATATGAATAATCGTGTCCATATGTATGATTAGCTATAGCATGTCCCCTTTTAACAGTTTCCTTTAATATGTCCTTTGCTTCTTCATTAGCTTCAATTGATTTTCCTAAAGTAAAAAATGTTGCTTTAACATTATATCTATCTAATACCTCTAATACTCCTGGGGTATTAGTCGTTGATGGCCCATCATCAAAAGTTAAATAAACAACTTTTTTACCATCTGTTCTTACTGGATATTGCTTAGTTCCATTTAAAAGTCCTTTAGTATTTTCAGCAACCATAGCTGCATCATCGGCATTAGGATCCTCTTCAAGTGATAAATAACCACTATTATCTAATATATTACTTTCTAATTCTTGGTAATTGCCTGTTACTTCCTTATCTCCTGAGTTTATTTCTTCATCAGAATTTGTTGTAACTTGTACATTTTCTTTATCTTGTTTTGGAATAAATTTAATTCCTACAACTACTACACTAATTATTAAAATACATATTATTAAAATAATAGCGTTTTTTTTACTTTTTTCTCTTCTATACCTACTTCTATTCCCCCTATTTCCTAGCATCTTTACCCCTCCTCCTATTTTAAAATTACATTATTATAATAACATATAAAAGAATATTCTTCCAAAGATCTTTTATCAAACTAAATTCCTCTTCTCTACTAAATTTACATTAATATCAAACAAAAAAAGGACAAGTGTTCCTGTCCTTTTAATTTTATATTTCATACTTATAAAAAAAATTATTTATCTAAATATTCTTTATAAATATACTTTCTTATTTCTTTTTCAACGCTATCACACTTATTAATTCTTTGAATAAAATATAATATTATAGTATTATTTTTCGGATCGATTATAGACTCTGTTCCAGCCCATCCTCCCCATCCAAATTCACCTATAGCGCATGGAGTATTAGCTATTTTTTTATCTTCCAAAACCCTAACTAATGTCCCATATCCATATCCTTTTAAATCTTCCCAGTCATAAGTTTTTAATTGTTTTTCACTTAAATGGTTAGTTCTCATAAAGTCTATAGATTCCTTTTTTAAAATTTGCTTATCATTATAAACTCCACCATTAATTATCATACTGTCAAAATGTGAATAATCTTCATATGTTGATACTAGCCCTGCTCCACCAGACTGAAAGCCTGGTAATTTATTCTGTCTCATTATTGCTAAATTATATCCTTCATATGGTCTTAATTTAGGTTCTTCTTCAAAATATTCATATACTTTCGCAAATCTATTCCACTTTTCTTCCGGAACATAAAAATCTGTATCAACCATCTCTAATGGTATAAAAAATTCATCTCTTAAGAAATCTCTATATGACTTTCCTGATACAAGCTCAATTACAGCTCCAAGAATATCAGCTGAAAATCCATAAGCCCATTTTTCACCTGGTTGAAATTCTAAAGGAATTTGTCCTAATTTATTTGCAAATTCTACTGTAGTTAGTGGAGTTCTCATTAACTCTTTTTCAATAACTTCATTAACTATAGCATTAACTTTCTGTCCAACTTCACTATCACTTGGATATGCAACACCTGAAGTCATAGTTAATAAATCTTTTATTACTACTTCCCTATTAGAATCTTCAATCTTTCCATTGCATAATACCTTTTGATTTTTAAATCCATTTAAAAATTTAGACACAGGAGTATCTAATGATAATAACTCACGTTCAATTAAAAGCATTGTAGCTGCAGCTGTGATTGGTTTACTCATTGAATATATACTAAAAATAGTATCTCTTTTCATTTCTATTTTTTCTTCTAAATTAGAATAGCCAAATTGTTTAGAAAAAATCTCCTTACCATCTTTAATTACATAAATACTTGCTCCAGCTAAATTCCCCTTTTCTAATTCATATTCTACTATTTTCTCAATTTTTTCACTCATCTATAATCACCCTTTTTTTAGTATAGCTAATTATCTGATAAAGGTATACCATCTGCATCTTTAGTTATTGTGGTGCCACACAATATAAGTATCCCTTCAATAAATCCCCAAAGACTACCTGCACCACAAGTTAAAATAGTAACTACAATTTGTAAAATCCCTATTCCTACATAACCTAAATAAAATCTATGAATGCCAAGTCCACCTACTAAAATTCCTAATATTCCTGCTGCAACCTTAGATTTTGGCTTTCTTTCTACATAATTTGAATTATAATTTTGATTATTGTAGTTATTAGAATAACCTTGATTGTTATTTGTATAGTAATTTTGATTATTATAACCCTCTCTATTTAAATTTTCCTTATAATCTTCTATAATATTTCCACAATTACTACAAGTAGAACTATTTAATTTTACTCCACACTTATCACAATACCCTTGTCCTTCTCCTGACTTAAAGCCACAATTAAAACAAAAATTAACACCTTCATTTAATTTTTCTCCACAATTTTTACAATACATATTAATTCCCCCTTAAACTGGTATGTAAATATTATACAGTACAAATTCAAAATATATCCATATATTTATATTATCATTAATACTTATTGTTAAAAATATGATTTCAATATAATAATAACAAAAAACCTAAGATATTTTTACCTAGGTTTTTTGTGCATTTTTATATTAAATTATTAACTTTTTTATTATATAGCCTCTTTATCAAGACTTTATTTTTACTATCCTTACAAGTTCCCTAAAATTTTTAAAGAAGTAATATAATAACTATATTCTTAATTAATATATTACAACTTTTCTCTTCTTAAAGAAGATTTAATAAATAACTCTTGTAGAGTTTCTTTATCTTCATTTTTCACAGAATCTTTAATTTTATCCAATTCTTTTTCAAAGTTATAAATGGCTTTTAGTAAATTTTCTTTATTTCCTAAAAATAATTGACTCCATAAAGATTCATTAATATTTGCAATTCTAGTTAAGTCTCTATAACTATCCCCTATGAATTCACCTGTATTTCGCCCCTCAATATCGCTATTTATAAGAGCTACAGCCAAAGCATGGGGTAATTGACTAGTAAATGCTATCATTTCATCATGGTATTTAGGACATATTCTTTTGACATTCTTAAATCCCATTTTATATGCCAAATTTTCAATTATATCCAAATTTTTATCTTTATTTTTATCAGTTACTGTAATTAAAAAATTTGCACCTTTAAAAACTTGATTTGTAGCATAATCTATCCCTTTTTTCTCTCTTCCGGCCATTGGATGAGCAAAAACAAAATCAACCTTTTTTGGTAATATATTTATTACTTCATTAATAAATAACTGCTTAATACCTGTAACATCTGTAATTATAGTTCCATCTTTAAAACTATCTTTATTGTTAATTATAAAACTCTTAACTAAATTAGGATAGACAGCTAAAACTATTAAATCAGCACCTTTGATTATTTCCTTCTCATCTTCATAGCCTTCTTTAATAATTCCTAAAGCCTTTGCCTTCCTTAATGTATCTATATTTTTATCTATTCCGTAAACTTCCTCATATCCTGCTTCCTTAAGTGCCATTGCATATCCACCACCAATAACACCAAGACCTACAATAACTATTTTCATAATACCCCCTATTATTTTAGTGGCAAGTTTCAAGTTAAGGTTGAAACTTCCTAAGGTAGTTTCTAAAATATATTTTTCCTTAAACTTTTCACTTGCCACTTATCACTTTATAAAGTCTTTCCTTCCATCTCAGCTAAAACTTTTACCTTTTGCATTATAGTATTAAATAATTCTGGCTTTACTGATTGTTGACCATCACTTAATGCGTGTTGTGGGTCATTATGAACCTCTATCATAAGTCCATCTGCACCTGCTGCTATTGCTGCTTTTGCTAATGGTTCTACTAAGTACCAGTATCCTGAAGCATGACTTGGATCAACTATCACTGGTAAATGAGATAACTTTTTAATTACTGGTATTGCACTTAAATCTAAGGTATTTCTAGTGTATCCTTCATAAGTTCTAATTCCTCTCTCACAAAGAATTACATTTTCATTTCCACCAGCCATTATATATTCAGCACTCATAAGCCACTCTTCTATAGTTGAAGATAATCCTCTCTTAAGTAAAATTGGCTTGTTAGTTTTACCAAGTTGCTTTAATAAATCAAAGTTTTGCATATTTCTTGCTCCAACTTGAATTACATCAACATCTCTTACAAATTCATCTATATAATCAGTAGACATTATTTCTGTTACTATTGAAAGTCCTGTCTCTTCTTTAGCACGCTTCAATAATCTTAATCCTTCAAGCTCTAATCCTTGGAAACTGTAAGGTGAAGTTCTAGGTTTGAAAGCTCCTCCTCTTAAGAAGTTAGCTCCTGATTTTTTAACAGATTTAGCTATTTCTATTATCTGTTCCTCACTTTCAACAGAACATGGCCCCGCCATAATTCCAAGATTATTTCCACCAACTAATGTTCCATTTACATTAACAACTGTATCTTCTGGCTTAAATAATCTATTTGCCTTTTTAAAAGGTTCTTCAACCTTTAACACTTTATCAACACCATCAAAGGTTAATAAATTGTCAGAGTCTATTCTTCTAGTGTCTCCTACAATACCTACTATACAGAAAGTTTCACCTTGAGAAAGATGAACTGCTAATCCTTGTCTATTTAATTCATTTTTTACATCAGTAATTTCTTTTTCACTACATTTTGGGTTCATTACAATAATCATTTCTACCATACCTCCATACTTCATTCAGTTTCAAGTGGAAAGTAATAAGTTTCAAGTTAAGGTAGAAACTCTTAAGGGAATTTGTTGAATATATTTTTCTAAAAATCTGCCCAAACATACTTTTCTCTTAACTTGTCACTTGCCACTTATCACTTATTACTCTCTAAGTTTTGCTATTTTATTAACTATCTCTTCAAGACTTCCTATATTTTCAACTCTATAATCGCAATAATTTTTATAAAGCTCATATCTTTCATCGTATAACTTATATAATACTTCCTTACCATTTGCCAGTAAAGGTCTCTTTTCAACTTCTATATCACCTAAAATATTTTCTACTGGCCTATCAATAAAAACTATTATAGAATTTTTCTTTAAATACTCTATATTTATTCCTTTTTTAATAACTCCTCCACCAGAAGAAATAATTGTTTTTTCTTTTTCACCAAGTTCTCTACAAATCTCAGTTTCTATATTTCTGAAATAATCTTCACCATTTTTAAATAATTCAATAATAGTCTTTCCTTGATTTTCTTCAATATAGTAATCCATATCTATAAAATTATAATTTAATTTATCTGAAAGTAAATTTCCTACTGTAGTCTTTCCACATCCAGGTAACCCTATTAGTGTAATACTCTTCTCCATATCCTTCATACTCTCTCTCCTACTTAAAATCTTTTGCCACCTCAGTGTATATATAATTTATTAGTTCTTCACTTATTTCCCTATCATTAAAGATAGCTTGACTTTTAACTGCTTGCCCAACCAACATATGCAATCCACCTATAGCAACCTTTCCTTCTTCTATTGCTATTTGAAGAAACCTAGTTTTCATAGGATTGTATACTAAATCTACAGCAACATCAAAATTTTGCATTATATTATTGCCAACTGCAGATTTATCACTATTAGGATACATTCCAACAGGAGTTGTGTTAATTATTAGATATCCACTTATACTGGATAATTCATCATAATTAATTATTGATATCCTTTTATTTATGCTATTTAAATTAACACTTTCCGGTGTTCTACTTACTATATATATTTTTTCTACTTCATTATCTAATAAATAAGTAATTACAGCCTTGCAAGCTCCTCCTGAACCTAATATAACTGCAGTTTTATTTTTTATATTTATATTTTTACTTTTAATCATAACTTCAATTCCAAAATAGTCAGTATTATATCCATAAAGCTTATTATCCTTTAGCATTACTGTATTAACAGCACCAATTCTATTTGCTTCCTCTGAAATACAATCTAAATATTTCATTATACTTTCCTTATATGGAATTGTAACATTAAACCCTTTTATCTTAAGCAATTTAACTGCTTCAACAAAATTATCTAATTTCCCCTTAGGAATCTCAAACAATTTATAAGCACCTTCAGTATTGTTTTTCTCTAATATTATCTTATTTATTTTTGGGGATAAGCTATGACTTAACTTTTCACCTAATAATCCATAGAACTCCATTTAATCACCCAACCTTTTACTAATTAATAAATTAAGATTATAAACATACCTTATATAATTTAAAGTATTAATATTTATTTTTTATAAAATTAAGGACTTTATTAACTTCTTAATTCCTTAATTCCTTCATAGCATCCAAGCAATTTGAAATATTCACTTTTTTCTTCAACTAACTTAATCGCTTTCTTGACATCTTCATTTTCTACATTACCTTCAAAATCTACATATAAAAGATATTGCCAAGGTTCATTTTTACTTGGTCTAGACTCTATCTTTATCATATTAATATTATTTTCTGCAAAGTGACTTAAAAGGTTATATAAAGTACCCGCCTTATCATCTAATGAAAATACAACAGTAATCTTATTACATTCCTTAGCTGATTCAAGTTTTCTTCCTACTATAACAAACTTTGTATGATTATTATCTTTATCGTTTATTTCTTTTTGAATTACATCTAATCCATAAATTTTTGCTGCTCTTAAACTTGCAATAGCAGCTTTTGATTTATCATTAAGCTCTGAAACATATTTAGCACTTATGGCTGTATTATGGAATGGTATAAGCTTTAAATTATTTTGTTTGCTTAAAAACTCACTACTTTGTTCAAATCCCTGAGGATGTGAATATATTTCTTTTATATCTTCAATTTTACTTCCTTTTACTCCTATTAAGTTTTGATCTATCTTTATACACTCTTCTCCAACTATATAAAGTCCATACTTAACTAATAGATCATAAACAGTAGTTATTGCTCCTGTACTTGAATTCTCTATAGGTAATATTCCATAATCTATTTCATTATTTTTTAATGCTAAAAATACATCTTCAAATTCTTCGTAATCTGTAGTTGTGTGATTTTCACCAAAGTATTTAATCATAGCCTCTTCACTAAAAGAACCTCTTACACCTTGATATCCAATTTTAATATTCTCTAAATCTCTTTTACTTTCGTTAGTTGATATATTTTCTTCTATTGAGTCTATAATCCTACCATTTTTATTATTACCATAAATAATATCCGCTTGTAGACTTCTACTTAATTCCATTAAATAAGTGAAGAACTTTTCTGTAAGCCTTGAATACTCCTTATTATTAAGTCTATTAACATTCTTTTCAATAACTTCAGCTTCCCTTGCTCCATTAAAAATTGGAATATTATTTTCTATCTTATACTTCGCTACATTTATAGCAACATTCATTCTCTTTTCAAATAATTCAACTAACTCTTTATCTATTTTATCAATTTCATTTCTACATTCTGAAAGATTCATGTTTTACCTCCCTTTTCACCTCCTAGTATAATCCAATATTTGTATGCTCCCCGGAGGTAAATCCAATATTTGGATTATGCTGCATCAATTCTAATATCCCTATAGCAGTTACTGCTTCTATAACTGGAAGTGCTCTTTGTACAATGCATGGATCATGTCTTCCTTCTATGCTTAACTTAGTTTCTTCCATTGTAGCTATATTAACAGTGCTTTGCTCTTTAAATATTGATGCTGTTGGTTTTATTGCAACATTAAATATTATTGGCATTCCATTAGTTATTCCACCTAAAATTCCACCATTATTATTAGTTTTTGTTTTTATAGTTTTACCATCTAAGTAATATTCATCATTAGCTTCTGATCCCCTCATTTTAGATATATCAAATCCTTTTCCAAATTCAATTCCCTTAACTGCAGGAACTGAAAACATTAAGTGAGCTAATGTTGATTCTACTGAATCAAAGAATGGATTACCAACTCCAGGCTTTATACCTAAAACAGCACACTCTATAGTTCCACCTATAGAATCCATATCTTTTCTTGCATTCATAACTTCTTGTCTCATATCTTCTTCTAATTTTGGATTAATTAAAGGTAATTCTTTTCCTTTAAATGATGATATTAATTCTTCATTTATATCTACATCTAAAAAGCTTTTATCTTTAATACTTCCTATAGAATTAACATGTGCTGCAATTGATATTCCTTTGCTTTCTAATATTTGTTTACAAATAGCTCCTGCAAATACAAGTGGTGCAGTTATTCTTCCTGAAAAATGCCCTCCACCCCTATAGTCATTAAAACCATCATATTTTAAGTAACCAGTATAATCTGCATGCCCTGGTCTCATTATATCTTTAAGCTTTGAATAATCCTTAGATTTAGTATTAGAATTTCTTATTATTGCACAAAGTGGAGTTCCTGTAGTTTTACCTTCAAAATATCCACTTAATATTTCTGGTACATCTCCTTCTTTTCTTGGAGTTGATAATGGACTTTTTCCTGGTGCTCTTCTTGCCATTTCTACCATTACCTTATCCATATCAATATGAAGACCTGAAGGTAAACCATCAATATTTATTCCTATAGCATTTCCATGAGATTCTCCAAAAATAGATATTCTTATATTATTTCCCCACATTCCACTCATGAACATTTCCTCCTAAAGCTTTAAAGTCTTCAAAGAAATTTGGATAAGATTTAGCTATACATTCATAATCCTTTATCACTATTGGTTCTTCACATCTTGTAGAAGCTATTGCTAAAGTCATAGCTATTCTATGATCTTTATGACTCCACACTTCTACTCCACCTTGTAATTTTTCTACTCCTGTAACTATTAATCCATCTTCTTTTTCAATTATTTTAG
The DNA here is from genome assembly GCA_900547475.1 of uncultured Clostridium sp. Taxonomy (GTDB): domain Bacteria; phylum Bacillota; class Clostridia; order Clostridiales; family Clostridiaceae; genus Clostridium. Next base: position 49,931 of record URGW01000016.1, read on the forward strand.
CACCTAATTTATTTAACTCTGATGTTACTGCAGCAAGTCTATCACATTCTTTAATTCTTAACCTTCCTGCATTTATTATTTCTGTTGTACCATTTGTTAAAGCAGCTACAGATGTAAGTACAGGTATAATATCTGGACATTGACTTCCATCAATTACTGTACTCTTTAACTCTCCATTAAGAGTAGCACTTACTCCTATATCATTTGCTTTAAATACAACATTCATTCTTTCTAATATATCAATTACTTCTTTATCGCCCTGAAGAGAATTTAAATCTAAATCCTTACATAATACATCATTACCTAATGCATCTGCTGATAAGAAAAATGCAGCTTGAGAATAATCCCCCTCAACTCTATAATTTATTGCCTTATATTTTTGATTTCCTTTAATAATAAACTCTCTATAATTATTATTAATTATTTCTACTCCAAAATCACTCATTGCCCTTAATGTTAAATCAATATATCCCTTTGATTCCATTTCAGTAGTAATCACAATTTTAGAATCTTCCTTTAATAATGGTAATGTAAATAATAATCCAGTTATAAATTGAGAACTTACATTACCCTCTACTTCAAAAGTTCCTGGCTTTAATTCGCCATCTATAACTAAATTAAGATTTCCTTCTTCATAAGAATATTCAATTCCTTGTCTTTCAAATATATTATAATAAGTAGTTAATGGCCTTTTTCCTAAATTACCTCTACCTATAAACTTGCTACTCCCTTTGAATAATAATGAAATAGGAACTAAAAACCTTAATGTGGAACCTGATTCATTGCAATCAATAATTCTACTTTCTTTTGCTTTTTCATCACTTCCATATGCTCCTATTACTTCAATATAATCTTTGTGTTTAACTATTCTAGCCCCTAAAGAATTCATTGCATCAATAGTTGCTATAATGTCATCTGAATAATCTATATTTTCTATAACGCATAATCCATCACTTAAAGCAGCACAAATAATTGCTCTATGTGCCATACTTTTTGAAGGTGGTATTTTTACCTCTCCTTTAAGCTTTGATGGATATATCTTTAAATCTGCCATACAATCTCCTCTTTTATTTATTAAAAAATTCTGCTGTAGTTTTATATATTTCTGAACTTCCTATTTCCTTTAAAATAATTACATTTAAATCATTTCCTAATTTCTTCTTATCTAAATTTATAGCTTCTAAAGTTTCCTCAATATTAACATCAAGTTCATAAGGAAGATTATATTTAACTAAAATATCCTTAATTCTTTGAGAAGTTCCCTTTTTAGTTAATCCTTTTTCTTCACTAATTTTGCTTATTACATACATTCCAATGGCAACACCTTCACCATGACTGTATTTAGTGTAATTATAATATTGTTCTATAGCATGACCTAAAGTATGACCAAAATTTAAAAGCATTCTTTCGCCTCTATCTTTTTCATCATTCTCCACAACTTGCCTCTTAATATCACAACATTTGTGGATAACTAATTCCATATTGTTGATTAATTGTTTTTTATTTACCATTTTTTCAAGATAATCAAAGAATTGTTTATCCTTAATACATCCATATTTAATAACTTCCGCCATTCCATCTATAAAAAATCTATTATCTAATGTATTTAATACTTCTGGATCTATTAATACACACTTTGGATGATAAAAACTTCCTACTAAGTTTTTTCCCCTATCTAAATCTACTGCTACTTTTCCTCCAACACTACTATCAACTTGTGCTAAAAGTGATGTTGGTATTTGCACAAAGTCAACTCCTCTTAAATATGTAGAAGCTACAAAGCCTGCTAGGTCTCCTATAACTCCTCCACCTAATGCAATTATCAAATCACTTCTAGTTAAATTAAAATCTAGAAGTTCATTATATACAATAGGTAATGTATTAAAGTTTTTAGTTTCCTCACCTGGTTTCAATGATAATAAATTAACTTCAAAACCATTCTTTTTTAACTCTTCACTAATTTTTCCACCATAATACTTGTTTACATTATCATCTGTAATAATAAATATTTTCTTTCCCTTATATACCCTACTAATTTCTTCTGAAACCCTATTAATAAGTCCCTTTTCAATTATAATTTGATAACTTCTATCCTTTAAATCAACCTTTAACTCCATACTACTATCCTTCCTTATATATTAATTAGTAGTTTTTATATAGTAGCTTAGAATAAAGTTACCAACTACCCATCCGCTACTAACTCCTAACTGATTTATATTTCACGCCCTACTGCTGCCGCAATAAGTTTTAAATCTTCCATTAATTTTGAAAATACATCTGGTTTTAACGATTGTTGTCCATCACATAATGCCTTTTGTGGATCATTATGAACTTCAATTATAAGACCATCAGCACCTACAGCTATTGCCGCCTTTGATAATGGTTCTACCATCCACCATTTCCCTGCAGAGTGACTTGGATCAATTACTACCGGTAAATGACTTAGTTTTTTAATAGCTGGTACAGCACTTAAGTCTAAAGTATTTCTAGTGTATGTTTCAAAAGTTCTTATTCCTCTTTCACAAAGAATAACTTGTTCATTACCACCAGCCATAATGTATTCTGCACTCATTAATAATTCTTCTATTGTTGCTGATAAGCCTCTCTTTAAAAGTATTGGCTTATTAATTTTACCTAACTCTTTTAACAAATCAAAGTTTTGCATATTTCTTGCCCCTACTTGAATTATATCAGCTTTTTCAACAAATGTTTCTATATCATATGGTGACATAAGTTCTGTCACTATTGGTAATCCTGTCTTAGCTTTTGCTTCATTTAATAATTCTAAACCTTCATATTTTAACCCTTGGAAACTATATGGAGAAGTTCTTGGTTTAAATGCCCCACCTCTTAAGAAACTAGCTCCATGCTTTTTAACCTCATCTGCAACTAACGATATTTGTTCTTTGTTTTCAACTGAACAAGGTCCAGCTATTACTGCAATTTTATTTCCTCCAATAGTATGTCCATTTACATCAATCACTGTATTTTCTGGATGAAATAATCTATTTGCTTTTTTAAAAGGCTCTTGAACATGCATTACCCTTTCAACATTAGGATTCGCTTCAATAGATGAAGGATCTATTCTTGTTGTGTCTCCAACTAATCCTAATATACTCATCTCTGTACCAATAACTGGATTTACCGTTACACCTAAAGCTTCTAATTCTCCTGTTAACTTTTTAATTGCTTCATCACTTGTTTTTGGTTTTAATATTACTACCATTTTAAATGCCCCCTTAAACTTTAATTTAATAAATTATAGTAAGAATAAAATATTTATTATAAATTTTTATTCTTATTACAAAATTCTAACCAATAAAAAAGAGAACCCCAATGAGTTCTCTCCTATAAACTATACTTTAAATACACTTTTAGATATTAAGATATATAAAAAGGGTTCTCTAAACACTCATTAGAAAAAGAATTATATTTATTTTTGCAAAAGAAATAGCCAGCGCTAAAATAATAGCCCCAGAATATAAAGTAAAAAAATCTATTAAATTTTGCAATTAAATTCTTTTCTAATCCTTTCATAATATATACCTCTTTTAATTTTCAGTAATTTACTTTTTCTTTATTTTAACCATATTTAACCACTTTGTCAATCTTTTTACATATCATTCCTCTTATTTTATATAATTCTATAGAATTGGTGCCAGTAATCTTATTAATGACTCTTTAATCTTTAAACTTCTAGACCTTTTATAATATTCTTCTTTTGTAACTAATTTAGACTTTAATTGATCATCTAAAAATATTTTTTCTTGCTCTTTAGCTATTATTTCATTATAAATAAATGCATTTACCTCAAAATTTAATTTAAAACTTCTTATATCTAAATTTGCAGTTCCAATGCTACACACTTCTCCATCTGCTACAATTGTTTTAGAATGGATAAATCCATTACCATAGCGATATATTTTTATTCCATATTCCATTAGTAATCCTATATTAGCACTTAATATCCATTCCATAAAAAAATGATCTGGAGCTCCTGGAACTATAATTCTAACATCAACTCCTGAAAGAGCTGATATTTTTAAAGCTTCCATCATTGGACTATCTGGTACCAAATATGGAGTTTGAATATAAACATAATTTTTTGCATTATTTATAATTTTCATATAAGAATTTTTAATATATTCTTCCATATGATCTGGTCCAGAAGATACTATTTGCATACCTACACTACCTACTACTTCTGGATTTGGAAAATACATTGACATATTTCCCATATTTTCATCTGCAGCATAATCCCAATCCAATATAAATCTCTTATTTAATTCATTAACTGCCTCACCTTTAACTCTAATATGAGTATCTCTCCAAAATTTGAATTGCTTTCCTTTATTAACATACTCATTTCCAACATTAAATCCACCAACATACCCTATTTTACCATCGATAACAACTATTTTTCTATGATTTCTGTAATTAATACGTGTATTAATATGTGGCAAAACTCCTGGAAAAAATATAGCCATCTTTATCCCATAAGATTCGATTTCCTTAATTATTTTTTTAGTAATTCGCTTTGACCCCATACCATCTATGACTAATCTTACTTCTACTCCATCTTTAGTCTTTTCATGTAATTCTCTTATCAATGCTTTTCCTAAATCATCATATCTAAAAATATAATATTCTATATGTATAAAGCTTTTAGCAGCCCTAATATCATTAAATAAATCTCTAAATTTATCTTCTCCATTAATATATGTTTTTACTTCATTACCAGTAGTATAAATTGCACCAGAATGATTATAATTCATTAAAATCAAATCTTCATAATTCTCATTAATTTCACTATCAAAATTAGGTAGTTCACGATTGCTTATTAACTTATACCTTTTAATTTTATCTGCAAGCTTTTTTTCTCTAAATATTTTTTGTCTACTCAAGTTTTGCCCTAATAATAAATATAGAATAAGCCCTATACCCGGTAATACAATTAGTATTATCAACCAAGCCCATGTTGTTGTTGGTTCTTTTCTTTCAATAAATATTAATGATAGCGCAGACAATAAATTTAATAAAAAAAACATTGTTATTAATACTATATATGCCATAAATCATTAATTCCTTTCAAGTATTAGCTATTTATTATTATACATCAATAAAGTATTAATTAATACTTCTAAGTAAATTCTATATTAAAAAGAACCATGCCTCATAGCATGGTTCTTTTTAATATAGAACTTTTAGATATTAAGCAAAATATCTCTTTAATAATCCTTCGAAAGCTTTTCCGTGTCTAGCTTCATCTTTGCACATTTCATGAACTGTGTCATGGATTGCATCTAAGTTTAATTGTTTAGCTAATGTAGCTAAATCTTTCTTACCTTGAGTTGCCCCGTGTTCTGCTGCTACTCTAGCTTCTAAGTTAGCTTTTGTATCAGCAACAACTACTTCTCCTAATAATTCAGCGAATTTTGCAGCGTGTTCTGCTTCTTCAATTGCTATTCTCTTGTAAGCTTCAGCAACTTCTGGGAAGCCTTCTCTATCAGCTTGTCTTGACATTGCTAAGTACATTCCTACTTCTGTACATTCTCCAACAAAGTTAGCTCTTAATCCTTCGATTACTCTTTCATCTACACCTTGAGCAACTCCGATTCTGTGCTCATCAGCATATACTAATTCTCCTGCTTGTTCTACGAACTTATCAGCTCCAACATGGCATAATGGACATTCTGCTGGTGCAGCTTCTCCTTCATGAACATATCCACATACTGTACATACAAATTTCTTCATAGTTAAATCCTCCTAAACTTTCATATTATTCTTGTATTTTCTATAATACTTTTTTATTATATACTACAAAAGTACAAGCTTCTATACTTTTGTAGTAATTTTAACTTTAAACTTCTTTAAATTCTAAGCAAAATATCTCTTTAATAATCCTTCGAAAGCTTTTCCGTGTCTAGCCTCATCTTTACACATTTCATGAACTGTGTCATGGATTGCATCTAAGTTTAATTGTTTAGCTAATGTAGCTAAATCTTTCTTACCTTGAGTTGCCCCGTGTTCTGCTGCTACTCTAGCTTCTAAGTTAGCTTTTGTATCAGCAACAACTACTTCTCCTAATAATTCAGCGAATTTTGCAGCGTGTTCTGCTTCTTCAATTGCTATTCTCTTGTAAGCTTCAGCAACTTCTGGGAAGCCTTCTCTATCAGCTTGTCTTGACATTGCTAAGTACATTCCTACTTCTGTACATTCTCCAACAAAGTTAGCTCTTAATCCTTCGATTACTCTTTCATCTACACCTTGAGCAACTCCGATTCTGTGCTCATCAGCATATACTAATTCTCCTGCTTGTTCTACGAACTTATCAGCTCCAACATGGCATAATGGACATTCTGCTGGTGCAGTTTCTCCTTCATGAACATATCCACATACTGTACATACAAATTTCTTCATAATTTCATTCCTCCTAAAATTCTTCTATAATATATTTCATTTTATTAACTTCTTACTTATTATTTTTATGATTCCTTTCGAATCACCTTACATATATTATTATATAATAATAATTATTAATTACAAGTCTTTTTTCAAAAAAATTTTTAAAAATTTTCTAATTGATAATATATATCAATTAGCATTATAGCTTACTTCGCTTTTTCTCTAACATATACTGATTATCATTTGATAATTGTATGTAGAAAAAAGAGTTATATCAAAAGATACAACTCTTTTTAACTTCTTTATCTACTATAAAAATTTTATTTCAATTTTATTATAGATTTAAATAAGTCTCCATCAGCTTCAATTTTAAAGCTTCCATTATGAAGTTCTACTATACTTTTAGCAATAGCAAGACCCAATCCAGAACCTTCTGTACTTCTTGATGCATCTCCACGTTTAAATCTATTAGTTATTTCATTTGTATCAAAACTTAATTCATAAGCTGATATATTCTTCATAACTATAATTACTTCATCATTTTCTTTAAACATATCAATATATACTCTTGTATTACTTAAAGAATACTTAACTATATTAGAAATAAGATTTTCAAACACTCTATATAATCTCTTTCCATCTCCATCGATGAATATCTTATCATCAGGAATATTTAGTTTTACTTCTAATCTGTTATCCTTAAATCTTTCATCATTTTCACCTAAAGCTTGTTTTAATAACTGTCCAATATCTATTCTAGAAATATTAAGCTCCATTGCTCCACTAGCAGCTTTAGATGCCTCAAATAAATCTTCTATTAATACCTTAAGCCTTTGAGACTTTTTATCTAATATATTTACATAATCTCTAGCATTTTCTGGCTCAATATTTTCTCTCTTTAACAAATCAATATAGTTAATAATTGAAGTTAATGGAGTCTTTAAATCGTGAGATACATTAGTTATAAGCTCAGTTTTCATATTTTCACTCTTCATCTCATTTTCAACAGACTTCTTCAACCCATCTTTTATATTATTTATATCATGTGCCAATTCTCTAAGATGCCCTCTACCCTTTTCATCAATCTTATAATTTAATTTTCCTTCTGCTGCCGCCTTAGCTCCAACCATTATTTTATCTAAATAAACTAAATCCTTAATTAGCATTACAATATATATAATTGTTAATACTAATCCTACTGCTAATCCAATTGGCCATATCCATAACCATGCTGATAAGAACAATAATGCTAATCCACTCAATATATATAAAGCTATCATTATTACAAATGTTCTTATTATAGATCCTCTATTCATTACATCACTTAAATAATTCCAAATTTTAATTGTGATATTATTTTTAAATAATGTTCCTTCATTATACTTAGAAATTATTATCCTAATTAATAAGTAATAAATAACAACTACTATAATTCCCCAAATTATTGAACTAAAATTTAGTCTTCTTATATAATTATTTGAATTATTATATATCCTTAATCCATTATTCCATATTATCCATGCTAACATTGCTACACCTATGTTATATTCAATAGGATAAACTTTAAATTTATTTACTATACCTTCTATTAATAATGATTTTTTATTATTTTTAGCTAAATATAATATACAAACAATTAATAAAATAAAAAATACTATAAATAAGATACAACTTAAATAGAAGCTATTTACATTTTTCTGTACCTCAATAAAACTTTCATAAACTACATCCCCTGATTGAAGCTCTGTAGGCATCCATATATAGAGAGTTAAATTATGTTTCTCTTCACTATTATAATTAATTTCTGTAGAAATATATCCAAAAAATCTAGATCCATAACTATAATTATCAATAAACTTAGTTAAGGCATTATTTCTTTTTATTTCCTTACCATTAACATATATCTTTTCTATTAAATTTCCATTATAATCAATATTTATTTCTTTAAAATATCTACTGCTATCTTTTTTAATAGCATCAACCTCTATTTCGTCTCCACCAATCCAAATATCATTTAACTTATCATAAGCTCTAAAGTTTAAGTTAACATAAGATTTTATTTTATTATTTAAATCCCTTGCACTATTACTTTTTCTATTTAAAACATACTCTGTCATTTCTTCATCACTTAAAGTATATTTTTCATTAACTTTTTCTCTTTCCTCATTTAAAATCTTTTCTTGTTGCTCATAAGTTAAATTATTAAAACTACTATCATTATATTTATCATTTCTGTATTCTTCATATTCATTATCTGCTTTGCTTTGTAATTCAGCCTTACATATTTGTATATCATTTTGAGTAATATTATTTTTATCATCAGTATAAGTAGATGATTTATAATATAGTGAGTAGTTTTGTGCTAGATTAGTATAATCATATATTTTTTCAGCTACTTGAGTTTGCGTATATATTCTGTCTGGTATAACATATATTAAATTATCCTTAACTTCTAATCCCGATAAAATTGTAATTACTAATGTTATAACTGTTAAAATATAAATTATAAACTTCGTATTCGTATTATTTTTAAATGACTTTTTAATATTATTTTTTTCTTTTTTTATATCTGATTTGCTTTCTTTTTCTTTATTAATACTTTTCGATTTTGTATCCAATTCCCCACACCACCTTTAAATATTTAGGTTCCTTAGGATTAATTTCAATCTTCTCCCTGATCCTTCTTATATGCACTGCCACAGTATTTTCTGCATTATAACTTGGCTCTTTCCAAACTTTTTCATAAATTTCATCTATAGAAAATACCCTGCCTTGATTTTTAAGCAATAACTCCAATATTCCAAATTCAGTTGCTGTAAGTTTTATCATTTCTCCATCAACTAAAACTTCTTTAGTATCTTGATTTAAAGAAAGTCCCCCACTGCTTATTATTGATGTAGTTTCATCTTTATTTTGCATACTATAATTTCCAAAGACAGTATATCTTCTTAATTGTGATTTAACTCTCGCTATAAGTTCTAATGGGTTAAATGGTTTAGTTATATAATCATCTGCTCCCATATTAAGACCTAATATTTTATCTGTATCTTCTGACTTTGCTGAAATTAAAATAATAGGTATATTTTTTTCCTGTCTTATCTTCATTGTTGTTCTTAACCCATCCATCTTCGGCATCATGATATCCATTAAGATAAGGTGAATATCCTTTTCCATTAAAGCTTCTAATGCCTCTATCCCATCATAAGCCTTAATTACATTAATTCCTTCATTTCTTAAATATATATCAATCGCATCAACAATTTCCTTATCATCATCTACCACTAAAACATTATTTTTTATCATTTATCTAAACACACTCCCTTCACATTGTATTATTATACCATGGCAATTAATTTATATTTATATACTAACAAAGAAGTCTTACAAAAAATTTATCATATTTATTAAAATTTTCTTAAGTGAGATTCTAAATCTTTGATTTAGTTAATCGAACTTACACCTACGATCACCAGTGAGTAGGTGTTTCCTTCTAACTTTATTCTTTGATTTAGTTAATCGAACTTATTCAACAACCGAAGAGAGTCGAGTTTCCTTTTTACCATCCAAATTTTTAATTTGGTTAGGTGAACTTATTAATATAATAAAATACAAAAAAAAGCTAGTAATACTTCTATTTGTATTACTAACTTTTAAAACTATATTGTTAATAAAAATCCTGCTATTGTTGCACTTAGGAGGTTAGAAAGAGTTCCTGCTATAATAGCTTTCCATCCTAAACGTGCTATGTCATGCTTTCTACTAGGAGCCATACCACCTATACCACCTATTAATATAGCTATAGATGAAATATTAGCAAATCCACATAATGCAAATGTAACTATTGCTATTGTCTTTGATGACAATGTAGACATAATTTCAGAAAGGCTTGAAAATGCTACAAATTCATTTAAAACAATCTTTTGCCCAATTAATGAACCTGCTGTTACTGCTTCTCCCCATGGTACACCAACAATAGCTGCAACTGGTGCAAATATATATCCTAAAATAGATTGTAAGCTTAAATTTCCAATTCCGAACCAGCCTCCTATTAATCCTATAATACCATTTACTAAGGCTATTAAAGCAACAAATGCTAATAATATAGCTGCTATATTAAGAACTAACCCTAATCCATCTATAGCACCTTTAGCTGCTGCATCAACAACATTAGCCGAATCATCTTTAACCATTTCAATTTCATCATTTACTTTTGCTTGTTTTATTTCTGGTATTATAATCTTAGACATTATAAGCCCTGCAGGTGCAGACATAAAACTTGCAGATACTAGATATTCTATTGGAATACCTAATAATGAATATCCAACTAATATTGATCCTGAAACTGATGCAAGTCCTCCAACCATAACAGTAAATAACTCTGACTCAGTAAGCTTCTCTACATATGGTTTAATTAAAAGAGGCGCCTCTGTTTGACCTAAAAATATATTAGCTGAAGATGATATAGTTTCTAATTTAGATGTTCCTAAAAGCTTTGATAAAGCTCCACCTATAATTTTTATAATAAATTGCATAATTCCTAAATAATACAATACTGATACAATAGCTGATATAAATATAATTACTCCTAATACATTAACAGCAAATATACTTCCATCATTAGCTAGTGATCCAAATAAAAAACTTATCCCTTCTTTTGCATAATCAATTACTGATTGTACAGCCAATGATACTCTACTTAGCACATATTTACCTACACTCCACTTTAATGCAGCAAGAGCAAATCCAAATTGAATTAAAAAACCTATTACTACAGTTCTCCAGTTAATTTTTTTCTTGTTATTTGAAAGCAAAAATGCTACAAGAAATATGAAAGCTATTCCTAGAATACAATTTAATATTGCCACAAAATCACTCCATCCTTTGTTTAGATATTTTTTCTTCTTTAGTTTTATCAAAAATATGGTTTTATATTCTATATGTAAAACTAATACCTTTTTATATATAAATTCAAAGTATACACATGTCTTGACTTATTCTAATAAATTACTATATAATTAATTATTATTTAAAATATTTTTACTGCTTTGAAAAGGAGTAGTACTATAATATTGTAATCTTAAGAGAGCTGTTGGTTGCTGAAAAACAGTGATACATTTATAGGAACTTGCCTTGGAGCTTACTTGTTTAGAAGCAAGTACGGAATCCCCGTTACGGATTTGAGTGAAAGATTTGTCAGTTATAAGATTCAAGTGGAGAGTTAATAAAAAATCAGATTATCTTATTTTTTAACTAACCAATAATTTAAAACTACAAACTTTAATAAGAGTGGTACCGCGAAATATAGCTTTTCGTCTCTTAATTGAGATGAGAGGCTTTTTTTATATATTTTTATTGATTTAGGGAATAATTAATTGATATATTTCCATTACATCTAAGGAGGGTTAAAACTATGAGTAACTACGGAACTGCTATTGATAAAAAGTGGCAAAATAAGTGGGAAGAAACTGAACTTTACAAATTTAATCCAGATGCAGAGGGCGAAAAACTTTACGTTTTAGAAATGTTCTCTTACCCATCAGGAAGTCAATTACATGCTGGTCACTGGTTTAACTATGGACCTGTTGATTCATGGGCAAGATTAAAAAAAATGCAAGGATACAATGTGTTCCAACCAATGGGATTTGATGCCTTTGGTTTACCAGCAGAAAACTTTGCAATTAAGACTGGGATTCATCCATGGGATTCTACTGAAAAAAATATTAAGACTATGGAAGAACAATTAAAAGCTATGGGAGCAATGTTTAACTGGGAAAATGAAGTTATAACTTGTACTCCAGAATATTATAAATGGACTCAATGGGTCTTCTTACAATTATTAAAGAATGGCTTAGCTTACAGAAAGAAAGCTCCTGTAAACTGGTGTCCATCTTGTAACACAGTTTTAGCTAATGAACAAGTTGTTGATGGTGCTTGTGAAAGATGTTCAACTGAAGTTACTAAGAAAGACTTAACTCAATGGTTCTTCAAAATTACTGAATATGCTGATGAACTATTAGAAAAATTAGATACTTTAGATTGGCCAGAAAAGACAGTTGCTATGCAAAAGCACTGGATTGGTAAATCTACTGGTGCTGAAGTTAACTTCAAAGTTAAAAATTCAGATATTAACTTTAATGTATTCACAACAAGAGTTGATACTTTAAATGGTGTTACTTATGTTGTTTTAGCTCCTGAAAATCCATTAGTTGATGAAATAACTACCGATGAAAATAAGGCTGCTGTTGAAGAATATAAAGAAGCTGCTAAGAAGCAATCTGATATAGAAAGACAATCTCTTACTAGAGAAAAAACTGGTGTATTCACTGGTTCATATGCTATAAATCCTATAAACGGTAAGGAAGTTCCAGTTTGGGTTGGAGATTATGTTCTTGCAACTTATGGTACTGGTGCTGTTATGGCTGTTCCAGCTCATGATGAAAGAGACTTTGCTTTTGCTACTAAATTTAACTTACCAATAGATCAAGTTATAACTAGCAAAAAAGGTGAAGAAGTTGAATTACCATACTGTGAATATGGTGTTTTAATTAACTCTGGTGAATTCGATGGATTAACTACTGAGCAAGCTAAAGAAGCTATAGTTGAAAAATTAGCTAAAGATAACTTAGGTTCTGCTAAAGTTAATTACAGATTAAGAGACTGGTTAGTTTCAAGACAAAGATATTGGGGAGCTCCAATTCCAATAATCTATTGTGAAGATTGTGGTGCTGTTCCAGTTCCAGAAAAAGATCTTCCTGTTGAATTACCATACAATGTTGAGTTTGCTCCAGATGGTAAGTCACCACTTGCTAAATGTGATGAATTCGTTAATACTACTTGTCCTTGTTGTGGTAAACCAGCTAAGAGAGAGTGTGATACTTTAGATACATTCGTTTGCTCTTCTTGGTACCAAATGAGATATGTAGATAATAAAAATACTGAAATTGCTTTTGATAAGGAAAAGGTAGATAAAATGCTTCCTGTTGACAAATATGTTGGTGGACCAGAGCATGCTTGTATGCACTTATTATATGCAAGATTTATAACTAAGGCTTTAAGAGATATGGGTTACTTAAGCTTTGATGAACCATTCAAGAGCTTAACTCACCAAGGACTTATCTTAGGACCAGACGGATTAAAGATGTCTAAGTCTAAAGGAAATACTATATCTCCAGATGATTACATTAAAGAATATGGTGCAGACGTATTTAGAATGTACTTAATGTTCGGATTTGCTTACACTGAAGGTGGAGCTTGGAGTGATGATGGTATTAAGTCTGTTGCTAGATTTGTAGATAGAATTGAAAGATATTTAACTATCTGCAGAGAAGCTATTGAAGCTGCTACAAATAACAAAGATACTATGGATAAAGCAGAAAAAGAATTAAACTTCTGGTTAAATAACGCTATTAAAGGTGTTACTGAAGATGGTGAAAAGATGCAATTCAACACTGCTATTGCAAGAATGATGGAATTCATTAATGCTTTATCTAAGTATGTTCAAGAAGAAACTAAGAACTTAGATTTCTTAAGAACTGTATGCGAAAGCTTTATTAAGATATTAGCTCCATTTGCTCCTCACTTTGCTGAAGAACAATGGTCATTATTAACTGGTAAGTATTCAGTATTTAACGAAGCTTGGCCAACATATGATGCTAAAGCTTTAGTTAAGGACGAAATTGAAATAGCTATCCAAGTTAACGGTAAGATTAAAACTAGAATCAACGTTGCTTCTGACTTAAATGAAGAAGGAATTAAAGCTGCTGCTTTAGCTGATGAAGCTGTTGTGGCTGCTACTGAAGGAAAAACTATAGTAAAAGTTATCGTTATTAAAGGAAGACTTGTTAATATAGTTGTAAAGTAATATAACTTAATAGAAAGCTTTTTAATTATAAATGTGCTTTCTAAAATAAACTAGAAAATAGATATAGACTATATCAAGATTAAAATCCACACACCTGTAATTTTCTTGATATAGTCTCTTTAAATTGTATTTTAAATTTTATATTCCATTTTTCCATTTATTAATATTTCATTGAAATATTAAATTAAAATATGGTAGTCTAATATTAAATATTTTATTAAGAGGAGTCATAGTAATGAATATAAGAATAGCAAATCTTGAAGATTCAAAAGAACTTGTAAGTATCTATAAATACTATGTAGAAAATACAGCAATAACATTTGAATATGATGTCCCCTCTATTGAAGAGTTTTCTAAAAGAATCAAAGATACTTTAAGAAAATATCCTTATCTAGTGGCTGAAGAAAATAATAAAATTTACGGATATGCTTATGCCAGTGCATTTAAAAGTAGACAAGCTTATGATTGGGCTGTTGAAACTTCTATTTATGTAAAAAATGGTGATTCAAGACATGGTGTTGGTACTTTACTTTATAATGAATTAGAGAAATATCTTAAAATGCAAAATATTATCAATGTTAATACTTGCATTGCTTATCCTAATGAAAAAAGTGAAGAATTTCATAAGAAATTTGGCTATAAGACTATTGCTCATTTTACTAAGTGTGGTTATAAATTTGGAAAGTGGCATGATATGATTTGGATGGAAAAATTTATCGGTGAACATACTGATATTCCTAAGAGTGTAGTTCCTTTTTCTGAACTTAATTTATAGATAAATAAAAACATTCTATTTTATAGTAGCACCAATTTTTAAGTATCTGCTATAAAATAGAACAATATTAATAAATTTTATTTAAATTTCTTTTTCAAGCTCAATAAGCTTCTCTTTTGTTAAATTAGTTGATTTGATTACTATATCCATATCTACACCTAATTTCAAAAGACTCTTAGCAGTTTCTATTTTAGCTTGCTCTTCACCTTCTGCTCTACCTTCTGCTCTACCTTCTTCTCTACCTTCTTCTCTACCTTCTTCTCTACCTTCTTCTCTTCCTTGTTCATATCCTTCTTCCATAGCTTCTTCAATTTTAGTTGCTTCATCATGAAGTGCCATTTCACGTGATAGATATTCTGCTCTTGCCTTTTTATCTTGACTCATTGTAGTTAATACATTTACAGCTTTATCAATATTAGGATTTACTTTAGCCATACTTTCTAATACCTCCTTTGAATCTGCTTTGATGAAACTTACCCACTGTGATAAATCATCATTTTCACTATAATTATCTAGCTTTTTCATTTCTAAAAAGTGTATTTCTAATAAATCTGTTAAAACATAATTTTCTTCATTTTCTTTTAACTTAAACATACTATGATATTTTTCAGTGTTTAGCGTATTAAAATCTAATATATTTATGCATACAGTCTTTTTTAACTTATTATATTTTTCTCCACTTTCTAATTGTTCACAATATATTTTTGACCAATAATAAAGACTTCTTTGTGGCATATAAATTGTTCTTGATACCTGTATTTCAATATCTACTTCTACATTATTATCTATAGTTGCTCTTATATCTAATATACTTTTTTTATCTGCTATATTTTCCTTTGGTAATTCACTATTTAATATTTGTACATCTTTAATTTCTATCTTTAATACTGATTTTAAAAATGCTATTAATATATCCTTATTTCTTTCATCACCAAAGATTCTTTTAAATACATAGTCATTTTTAGGTTTAAGTATAAAATTATTATTATCTATATTCACTATACTATTTCCTCCGAAATTTTTATCCTTAGTTAAATTATTTACATTTATATAATAATTATATCATTATACTTTTACATTTAAAATAAAATACAAATACACTAACTTTAATTTTCTATGAAAAAAGCTAGCATTTAAAATGCCAGCTTACTTATTTTCATAACTTTTTTAAGGTAACTTGCTCATCTGAGTTAGGATTAGGAAGTACTATTATACTTTCACTTTTATTCTCTGGTAAAACTCTTACACTTCCATCCTCTTCTGCTTCAGTAGTAAAAACGTTATTATTATCATTTTCAACAATTAAGTTACTCTTATCATTATCTTCAATTAAGTTTTTACTTTTTTCTTCACTAATTAAATTACTATTATCTTTTAACTTATTGCTATTTGATAAAATAGTAATTAAACCTGTTAAAATAAATATAGATAAAGTTAAAATTAAATATTTACCTTTTTTTGATTTCACTAATAATCACTCCTTTTATACAAGTTTATTAGCATCACATATTAATTATTACATTACTTTTTATTCTTCTCTTCTACTCCATAAAGGTATCGCACCTCCAAAAAGTACTCCCATAATAAAATACCCTGTTGCTTCAAAGTTAATATTTCTTTTAAAATACCTAAAACTACTAAATAAGGACAATAGAATCGAAATAAAACAATAATTGTTATTTATATATATTTTTTCATATAATATAACAATTATATTGTATGATAAATTTTATTATTCACATTATTTTTTCATACATTAGATTATAATAATTAAATAAAAAAAGAAGCTAGCTTTTGCTAGCCTCAAACCTATTTTAAGTTTATAGTTACCTTTTCACTTTCATCAATAACTAAATCTGTAGTTACCGGAATAGCTATAGTATACTTCTTGCTTGGATCAATTTTAGTTAATTTAACTGTTACTATTTTTTCTTCAATATCATTTAATATAGTAGTAGCTCCTTCAAAAGCACATGCATCATTCATATCTTCATCAAATAAAACAATACTAGATAATAATCTATAATTATAGTTGCCATCAATTTTCATAACTACCTCAGTATAATCATCATGAGCTATAATATCCTTAACTATTATCTTATCAGTATTATTTACAACTATCTCTTTACCAATTAAAGAATCTACACTTTCAAATGCAGTATTTTTATCAATATCAACATTATAACTTACACTATTTAAAGCATATCCGTCATTTAATTCTTCCTTGGTAGGTTTCCTTGATATAACTTCATTACTTCTATTAGCACTACTTTCATCTACTGATGAAGCCTTTAATAAATATTCATTTTCATCTTCTATAATTTCATTTCCATCTGCTTTAATAATTTCAATATACTCTGTATTACTTAAATCATTTAAGATATTATATGAATATTCATACTCTCCATTATTACTAACACTTCCTGATGTTAAATCTAATAATAATATTTTTCCATTATTATCTCTAACAATAAATTTATTTTCATCTACTCTAAAATTCTCATAGTGATCAGTTACACCTGAAAATACTAATCTATTATTAAATGGTGTAATAACTAATTTTTCAATATTTATTTCTTCATCAGTAAGATTTAAACTTTTGTTAACTTCATAAATATTAGATTCACTACCTTTTATAGCTTTTATATTAAAATTCCAATTTCCTTTTGCCAAAGTCTTTCTGCCTCTAGTAAAGTTATTTATATCTAAATCTATATTGACTTCATTACCAATCTCAATATCTGAAACATTAGCTTCTAATATAATAGCTGCTGTACTTTCATTAACAATAGTTACCTTAGGATTCCAACTACTTAGTATTTGTCCATTAACAAATATATTTAAATCAGTATTTAAAAAATCTTGTGGATTTCTACCTTCATCATATCCAATAAATTTATCCGATTCAACAAATAATGATGCAACTAAAACATTATCATCAATAACAACCTTATTAAGAATAACTTTAACACCTTTATCTTCAACAGTTATATTTACATCATTACCTAACTCTTCGTATTTATCTGAAGCTTGTTTATATACTCCATAATTAAAATATTCAAATATATTTCCAACTATAGGAATTGCACTAACAATATCCGGATTAATGATTCCTGCCATTGTTGTTCCTGCTACTATAACACCAGCTGCTATTGCACTTCTTTTAAATATTATCTTTTGTTTAGCCTTTTTCTTTTCTCTCTTACCTTTTTCAAACCCTCTTAATACAGCATTATTTAATTCCTTAGGTATTTTTATCATATCTTTAATATTATTATCCATACTAAATTAACTCCTTTTTAATATCATTTCTCAAAATAGAAAGACCTTTATATAAGTTAGTTTTAACAGTATTTTCTGGCATTTCTAGAATTTCTGCTATATCTTTAAAAGTTAAATCATCAAAATATTTTAATACAATTATCTTTTTATACTTTTCATCAAGCTTATCTAATGATTCCATTAAGAATAATCTCTCATCATTGTCATCATACTTTGCATCTATCTTACTTAGTAATTCTTCTTTCTCCATGCATACTACTTTGCTTTTTTTATTATAAAAATCTGTAGCTACATTAATTGCTATTCTCATTATCCATGTATTAAAAAACTTTGGCTCTCTCAAATTTTCAATTGATTTATACGCCTTACAAACCACTTCTTGAACAATATCTAATGCTGTTTCTTCTTCTTTTACATAAGCAAATGCTGTTCTATAAATTTGCTCTTTGCATTGATTCATAATAATAATAAAGGCTTTGTCATTTCCTTTAATAGCCTTTTTTACTACCTTCTCATCAAACATATATGTTCTCCTTCTACTTCTTAAAATTTAACTACTCATAGGTACCTATATCAATTAGACTTTAGTTTTTAAAATAAAGTTTTATTTTAAATAAAGTAATTAATATTTTAGCAATTTTTATTTACTCATTATTGTTTAAAATAAAATTTTCAATAAAAAAAGTGCATGGGGGGAGAATCCTGCACTTTTTTCAGTAAAATATATATTTAAATTATTAGGGGATATTAATACTATTGCCACTTTTTTCAAGTTTTAAACATAAATCAAAATATTTTTTTGTAAATAAATAGAATCGCCTCCGGGATTAATCCAATATTTGGATTAACCCCGGAGGCCCTTACATTAAATGTCATTTAATACAACTTTAAATTCTTCTAGTACTTGAGATACTAATTTCTCATCTAGTTTTTCATAATAATCTAAAAGATTAGATTCCTGAATTGATTCAAAGGCTTTTCTACTCGATTCCATCCAATTTTCTGGAATATAAACCCATACTATCTCTGTATAACTACAACTTAATAAAAAGTGCTCCATTCCAAAAAAGCTATACTCTTCAATATTATGAAGCTCATTAAACCTTTTATAATCATCAACTATTTGTGATGTTATCTTATACTCATAAATATCAACATAGAAAAAATCAAATTTTCTACTTTCTGTTTCAAAAGCATTGCAACAGACTATCCTTATCTTTGGATTTTTAGGAAAATTATTATAGTATAAATCTATTACCTCTTGGCTGATTTCATAAACAACTATTTCATCTACTTCTGGCTTTTTAGCCATTTCTTCTACTACATATCCAAGACCTAATCCAACAACACCAATTTTTCCACTTGCCATACTTATAGCAAAGTATGAAGCTTGTATTTCTAATGGTGTTAACCTCATCCAAATATGTCTAGGTCCATGTAACTCAAGTATTTCTATATCATATTCATCTTCTTTTTCATATAGATATCCTTGAACTATTCCCTTTAATCCATCTATTGATTTTATTTCATAATCACCAATTTTGCTTTTATTTATTTTGCTATTATATTCTTTTATTTTATCCAAAACATAGCTTTTATCAAAAGGCTTCAAATTTAACAATCCTCTCTTTACAACATAATATTAATTTATTATATAGTTTAAACCTTATGTTAACTAAATCTTTTTATTTATAAAAAGATTTATAATTTAAACTAGTTAAAACCTCATCAAATTATCTCTTAATAAATAGTATCTTCAATACCTTTTATATTATATTGCCAATTTATTCAAAATTCAATAATAAAGTCGGCTAGAACCGACTTTATTATTAAATTATTCTTTATTGTTGTTATATGGATTTTTACTTGAATGATAATCTATAAAATTAGATTTTTCTATTCTATATGGATCCTCACCTTTCCAATCATTATAATAATTCTTCTCATAATAATTAATAAACTCTGAAGAATTATTATCATAAATATTTTTATTAATCTTACTAATAAAATTATTCTCTCTTACAATATTTAAATAATTTCCCCTAGTAATATAAATGCCATATTCTCCATTATTAATTATACTATTACCTTTTATTGTAACCGTATTAGTTGTCTCTATATTTTTTAATTTTGATAATAGAATTCCATTAGTTGCATTGTTAGAAATATTATTTTCTAATATTTCTGTAACATCATTTTTACTAATTAATACAATTCCATTTTCTTGACTTCCATTTAAATTATTTCCTTTAATAGTATTGCAAATATTATTATAATATAAATGAATTAATGAGAAATTAGTTGTTATAGAATCACTTTTAGCTATATTATTTTCTTTTATTGTAAAATCATTATTAATTATATTATTAGTTGTATTATCAAGATTAAAATATATTCCACAAACTAAATTTACAGCTTTATTTGACTCATCTTCAAATGATGTAACATTTTCTCGTAAGTCTATTTGATTTCCATTTATCTCATTATAATTATTATAAGAATCTAATAAAACCCCCATAAAATAAATATATTTAGCACTATTTGTAGTTGAATTCAAATTGTAAATATTATTATTTATTGAAATATAATTATTCTTTATATTATTTCCATTATTTTCATTAGAACAAAAAATACCATAAAAGCCTATTTCACCTTCATTATAACTAACAGCAATACTATTAACTTCTACTACAACATTATTTTCCTCAACATCTATTCGTGTATTATTAGAGTCTAAATAAATTGAGGATAAATTTACTTCTACTGAATTGCAATTCCTTATATTAAAAGTATTATTTTTAATATATAAATTATTATATTTTATAAGTGTATCTCTAGTTGAATAGCTATTTATACAATATCCATTTATACAATATGCTTCTAAACTTCCTATTTTGCTATTTCCATCAATAATTTCAATTTCATTATTTATTATATAAATAGTAGTTGAATTTTCAGTAGCTATTCCTGAATAATTATCCTGAATACTATTATTATCATTATTAGTTATTTTAAGATATATAGAATTATCTTGTATAATCACTTTTCCTGAATCTAATATGAATATTCCTACACAAGAATTTTTTGTTGATTCTATTAAGTTATTTTTTATTTTAATTTCACTACTTCTATTTATTGAAATTGCTTGCTCATTTTCTTTAAAGGATGTATATTCAATAGAAATTGATCGTGAAAACTCTATATACATAGCTAATTCGCAGTTTTCTATTATAAAATTTTTTAAGTTAATATCATGTTTCCCTACAATATTTATTGCTACTGATGTATTCCCAATAACTGCTCCAGTTCCATTTATTGTTGCATTATTAACCTCTATGACTAATAACTTTCCTCTTTGTTCTATTTTATTATCTAAAGTAGCAATTCTAGAATCCCTATCCCACGTTCCAATATCTAGCTTATCTCCATAACTATTTATCCATCCATTCTCTTCATTTAAAAATATTGCCTCTGTAATATTCTCTATAATTGAAGTAGTTTTATCATGGTAATCCTTACGTGGATATCCACTTAATACATCCTGTTTTAATATATGGTCATCCATAAGTATCCTCCAAATTAGTAATACAAGATATACTATTCATGAATTATTATAATTGATAGTACCTTTGCTAATTACAAAGTAATATTTTTACATTTCATTTATAAAAAACATATTGCTATTTCCGAGTAATATGGTATACTATAAACATAATTTGAATAAATTTAAGAGGTGAATATTATGAATAAATTTTTAGTAAGTGAAGAAGCATACAACGAATTCAAGGCTTTTCTTGTAGAAAATGAAGTAGAAAACTTTAACATAAGAATTAATTTAGCTGGATTTGGTTGCAGCGGACCAGCTTTTAACATAACTGTTGATGAAGTAAAAGAAGGAGATGTTTCTGAAAAAGTTAACGACATAACTTTAATTGCAGAAGAAAAGTTAGTTGATGAATTCGGTGGATTTAGATTACTTTCATCTGAAGAAAACGGTGGTAGAGGATTATCTTTAAAGCCAATTATCGAAGTTGAAGGTGGTTGCGGATCTTGTGGCGGTGGATGTCACCACTAAGATATAAAAAAGGCTAAGCACTATAGCTTAGCTTTTTTGTTTATTATATATAAATTTAATTTTCCATTAAGTTTTAATATACTTTAATAACTTGTCTATAATTTGACTAAAATATTTTTTAATTATTAATTATATTCTCATATGTAAAACTATATTCTACATATTTGTCATTAACCTCATGAATTCCTTGTAATATATCTATCCAATAATTCTTACTAATCATTGTCTTTTCTTTTTTATCTTCAGGAACATTACAGTTTTCTTCATAAAAACTATTAAAATAATTATTTAAATCTAATGCTATACTTCTTAATGTATTAAAGTCATCAGCTACTTTTCCCTCTAATTCTATAACATCCATTTTTTCTGTCATATCATTTTGAATATATGAATAAATCAATTCTTCTATTTCCGAATATAATTCATTTTTTGTTCTTGTATTTACAACTATGTTTTTACTCTTATTTGTAAAACTTTTTAGTATTTTGTTATCCTCAGTAAGATAACTATTCCAAAGGCTTAATTCAGCTTCTGAAATTTTACTATAATTTTTATACAGTGTTAAAAGATCCATATTATTAACAGTTTCTGCTGTAACACAACTATCTAATATTGAAAGTATAGACTCATTTCTAAATCTTATTTCTTCTATTTTACTATAATTTTGTTTTCCGAGTTCATAGCAATATTTCTTATTCAAAATAGACTGATAAATATTCATTGTAAAGCTTATCATTAATATAATAACAATAATTATAAAGCAATTATCTTTTATATTGTTTTTGATCTTCATTCGCCACCCCCGCTTCACTTAGTATACCATAATCCTTCCCACGTGACAAATTTACTAAATTGTTCGTTACGTATAATCGAAAAAATGAAATATTTATTTTCCAGGAAACGTGAAATTTTCACCTAGAATTTATATAATTGATTCCGT
>URGW01000017.1 GCA_900547475.1 uncultured Clostridium sp.
TTTACTTTAACTATATTCTGTTCAATTTTCAAAGACCATTTACTCTGTCGCACCGAAGCGACTTTCTTATCTTATCATCTTTTATGATATCTGTCAACAGTTTTTTAACATTTTTTCATACTATTTTATTAATATGTTTTCTTTAACTGTCTTTCGACTAATTACTTCCCTCAAGACACGACTTATATTATCATAACATATTTAATATCTACCAATTGTATATTCTATAATTTAAAATTATATCTTTATTTTTCTTAATTACTTTTATTTTCTTAATTTTTCTTATATTGATACACTAGGATAAGTTATTTTATATATTTTATTGATTGTTATTATATTTACTATTATATTCTTTTAGAAAATACTTTTATCATTAATATTTATATAAATTTCTCCCTCATCAATAATATATAGAATTAATTATTATAAACTCATAAATAATTAAAGCCATATAACCATTTATTGAATAGTTATATGACTTTATTAGAATTAATTGTTTAATTTTTAGGCCATTAATTACTTACTTAGCTTCTTTAACTCATCAGCTACGAATTGTACTTGTGTTCCTATAATTACTTGAATACTTGTCTTACTTGGTCTAATTATACCTGCTACACCGGCAGATTTAATTGTCTTTTCATTTACTAATGTATGATCTTTAATTTCTAAACGTAATCTTGTTACACAGTTATCAATATTAGCTATATTTTCTTTTCCACCAAGACCTTTTAAAATAATTGATGCTACTTCTGTAAAATTATCATTAGAAAGATGTGCATTCATTTCTCCATTAAGCTCATCATCTTCTCTACCTGGAGTCTTTAAATTGAATTTTGTAATTGCAAATCTAAATACTATATAGTATATAATAGCAACTATTACCCCAATTCCAAGTAACCAAATTGGATTTTCTGCAAATGGTGCTTTAAAACTTAAGAACCAATCAACAAAACCTGCACTAAAGTTAAATCCAGCTCTTACTGGTAATGCAGCACAAACAGCTACTGATATACCTGTTAATACAGCATGAACTACATATAATCCTGGAGCTAAGAACATAAATGCAAATTCTAATGGTTCTGTAACCCCTGTAAAGAATGCAGATACCCCTGACGCTAATAATAATCCTGCTACAATCTTCTTCTTGTTATCTTTAGCTGTATGATACATTGCTAAAGCTGCTGCTGGTAAACCAAACATCATTACTGGGAAGAATCCTGTCATATACATACCTGTTTGTCCTAATATTCCACCAGGTTTAGTTCCCCAGAACTTACCGATATCATCTATTCCAGCAACATCAAACCAGAATACTGAGTTTAATGCATGGTGAAGACCAAATGGAATTAATAATCTATTAAAGAATGCATATATACCAGCTCCGATGGATCCAGTAGAAATAATAGCTTCACCAAATGCTACTAATGCTCCATATACAACAGGCCATACAAAGAATAATATTAATGTTGCAATAAGTGATGCTCCTGCTGTTACTATAGCAACACATCTCTTACCACTAAAGAAACTTAGAGCTGCTGGTAATTTAGTGTTTTTGAACTTATTATAGCAAGATGAACCAATTAACCCTGCTAATATACCAATAAATTGTGTTTCTATCTTTCCAAAAGCCGCTGGAACTTCTGAAGCGTCAACACCTTTTAACATAGCAACAACACCAGTTGATAATAATGTTGTAATCATTAACCATGATACAAGTCCTGCTAAGCCTGCAGTACCATCATTATCATCAGACATACCAACACCAACACCTATAGCAAATAAAATTGCCATGTTATCAATTAATGCACCACCTGCTTTAATTAAAAAAGCTGCAGCAACATTATTTGCTCCCCAACCATTTGGGTCAATCCAGTAACCTATTCCCATTAAAATAGCTGCTACAGGTAAACAAGCAACTGGAAGCATTAAAGATTTCCCTAGTCTTTGTAAATACTTCATCATAATAATAAAGTCCCCCTTTATTTTTTTGTTCTATTATAAGGCTTAGCAATATAACATTAAAAATAATTTCGGTAATAAAAAAAGCCGAAAAGAATAGAAAATACCCTTTTCAGCTAATGCCCACTTCTTATGGTTGCACGCCTCATAATTTGAACGTTATTTACTTTACAATCATATTATAGTATAAATCCGTTTCAAAGTCAACGTTTTCATTTAATTTTTATTTGTTATTTTTATTGACATACTAATTACTAATATATATAATTTTATATGAAACGTGTTACTGTTAAATCAGGCATAAGTTATTCTTTCATTAGAGATATACTTATGCCTTTTTATTTTATTACCTATATAATATAAAAATTGTGTAAACTTATTTTAGAAAGGATGTGAATCCTGAATTATCAGGAAATATCATGGCTAATTTTTTTAAAAAATTATTTGGTAAATCAGAATCAAACACTGTAGAATCAAACACTGTAGAAAGTCCAAATAATGCATTAGTTGCAGCTGCTACAGGTGATTTAATACCTTTATCAGAAGTTCCAGATCCAGTTTTTGCTGGAAAAATGGCTGGAGATGGTGCTGCTATAATGGTTAAAGGCGATACTATCGTTGCACCTGCTGACGGTGAATTATCATTAGTGTTCAAAACTAAGCATGCATTTGCTATCACATTAGAAAATGGCTTAGAATTATTAGTTCATATCGGTGTTGATACAGTAAGCTTAAACGGAGAAGGATTTGAACAGCTAGTTGAAGCTGGTACAAAAGTTAAAGCTGGTACTCCTATAATTAAGATTGATAGAGATTTCATCTTAGGAAAAGGATTATCTCTTGCAACTCCAGTTTTAATAACAAATGTTGATGCTGCTAAATCAATAACTGCAGTAGAAACAGGCTCTGTTGTAGCTGGTAAAGATATAGTTGTTAACTTTGAAGTTTAATAAATAGAAAAAATAGCTAAGGATTAAATCCTTAGCTATTTTTTCTATTTAAATCAATTCTAAATCTTTCTATAATATATTGTTATATATGAAATTCCTCTTCACAAACTAGAATAAATTCTCCATCAACTCTACTATATCTTCTTTTAATTTATAAATATTAAAGTATTTTATAAAAAGTAATATGATCACTCCATTTACCATTTATATATAAATACTTTTTATTAATACCAACTTCCTCAAATCCACATGATAATAAAACACCTTTAGATCTTTCATTAGTTGTTAAAACTGAAGCTTCTATTCTATGTAAATCTAAATACTCTTTAGCATATTCTAATACTAAATTTATAGCTTCTTTCATATATCCCTTTCCTTCATATTCTTTATCTATAGAATAGCCTAATATTCCACTTTTAAGTACTCCATAAACTATATTAGAAATTTTAGCTTTTCCTATAAGCTTATTATCCTTATATATTCCTAAGTCACTTCCCACTCCAGTCATAAGCTGTCTATAGCTTTCTAATAAAATCTCCTTTTGCATTTCATAGGTGAAAAAACTAGCATCTCTTACTGGCTCAAACTCTTTTAAGTGATCCTTATTTCTCAAATAATACTCTAAAAGATCTTGTGCATCATCAGGGGTAAAATTTCTAATTAAAATATTTTTTCCTTTCATCTCTACAATATTATTTCGTCCTGAATTCAAATATTCATTTCTATTTATTCCAAAACTTAATTCATCATAGAAACTACCCTTTGTAAATATATTATCAGTAAAAATAGCTTCTAACGTAAAGCCAATATCTAAAAATGGTTTTAAATTTATATTTTCACTAACTACCACATTAGCTTTAAATATATTTTTATCTTTAAATACAGCCTTAAGAATAGCTTCCAATGTAATCTTTAATAAATCATAGTTATCTTCCCTATAAAACTTCAATTTTAAGTTACACTTCTTATTTTCCTTATCTAGTTCAGTTATAGTAAATCTTCCTATTACAATCTTATCTTTATCCTTAACTATATAATCATCTAAAGTACCTTTAATAAGCTCTATATTTACTTCCCTTTGATTATCCATACTAAATCTCCTAAAAATAATTTCAATTATTTTTATTATACAAATAAACTAATATAAAACTCAACTAACTTTACTTTAAAACTAAAAACATTACTTAAAGGAATATACTTATTTATATTTTAATATATTTGATTTATATGAATTTAATATATAAATGTTTCAAGGTGGGGATGACTATTTTTTTATATAAGAAAAAACATATATTTAAACTTCATAAAATATTATTCTATTTATTTGTTCTATTTGCTTTATTCATGTTACTTTTATTTTTTAAGTCTCCTAGTAAATTTCAAAAGTTATTTCCTTACTTTCACGCAGATAAAATTGAATCCTCTTCAATTTTATCTGATGATACTTTAATAAATGAAATAAAAAATGTAAATAAATTAATCCCTTTAGAAATTGAACTATCAGAAACCTTAACAATAGATAATACGTACTTTAACTTAGATATATTAAAAAAATCTAAAAAGATAACTTTTTTTGCAAACTGCTCTTATGCTATAGATTTCTCTACTTTATCTAACTCTAATTTTGAAATAAATACTACAACTAAAGAAGTATATATAAAAATCCCACAAATAGATATATTTAGTATAGATATAGATGAAAGTAAAACTATCTATTCTGATACGGAGGTTGGATTATTAAGATTTGGAGATTTAAAGCTATCATCAGAAGAATTAAGCTCCATATATAAAAATCTAAATTATTTATTTACAGAAAAAATGAATAATCCTATTTTTTATGAAAAAGCTATTTCAAATACAGAAAACTCATTAAAAGAACTTCTGCTTAATTTAACAAGAGAAAATTATAATGTAAAACTTAAAGTTGATTAATATAATTTTTAAGGGTAAGAACCTTGCTATTTTAATAATATGAAAATAGCAAATTCTTACCCTTAAATCTTTTTAAATTATATTAATTTAAGCCAGTTAAATCTTTAATCACTTCTCCACCTATTATCATTCCTGCTACTGGTGGAACAAATGATATACTTCCAGGTGTTTGTCTTTTTTTAGATGGAACTGCTCTTCCTTTGTTAGGTACCATTGGTACTTCTTCTGAGTATACAACCTTTAACTTTTTAACTCCTCTTTTTCTTAATTCAGTTCTCATAACTTTAGCTAGAGGACAAACCTTAGTCTTAAATACATCTGTTACTCTAAATTGAGTAGGATCTATTTTGTTTCCTGTCCCCATAGATGCAATTAACTTAATATCATTTTTATAGCAATACTCTGCCAATGCTAATTTTGATGTTACTGTGTCTATAGCATCTACAACATAATCTATATCTTCTGGAATTATTTCTTGTATATTATCTGCTGTAATAAACTCTTGCTTTGCCTCAACTTTGCAATTAGGATTTATAGATAATACTCTTGCTTTCATAGCCTCAACCTTAACACTTTCTACTGTAGCCTGTGTAGCATGTATTTGTCTGTTTAAATTAGATATACAAACAGTATCATTATCTACTAATATTAAATTTCCAACTCCAGCTCTTGTTAAAGCTTCAACTACAAAGCTTCCTACTCCCCCAATTCCAAAAACTATAACTTTAGAATTATGTAACTTTTCTATTCCATCTTCGCCTATAAGTAATTCAGTTCTGCAAAATTCATTTAATGACATATATTTATTCTCCTTTGTCCATATTTATTGTCCTGTTTAGACTATTATATATTTCAGTTTAAATTAATACAAGTAATTCTATCGGTTTTCTTTGTTTTAAATTTACTAACAAATCTTCTATTAATTAATCGAATGTCAGTATATAATATATTTTAAGTAAATTTATATAAATTATATACTTACATGGAGGATTTAAAATGATTTTAGGAATAATAGGTGCTATGTCTGAAGAATTAGAAATTCTTTTACAAGATATGGAGTTAGAAAAAGTTGAGGAAAAAGCAAAAATGAAATTCCACAAAGGAAAACTATGGGGACATGATGTTGTTGCTGTTGTATGTGGTATTGGTAAAGTTAATGCTGCTGTATGTACTCAAATACTAGCTTCTGAATATAACGTATCATCAGTGATAAATGTCGGAGTTGCTGGCGGTATAGGTAAAGATATTTATCCTGGTGATGTAGTAATAGCAGAAAACTTAGTTCAATATGATATGGATACAACTGCTTTTGGTGATCCAATGGGCCAAATTCCAAGAATGGATACTTTTGACTTTAAATGTGATGAAAAGTTAGTTGAAACAGCTAAAGCTGCTTGTGCTGAAGCTTCTGACTTTAAAACTTTTTCTGGAAGAATAGTATCTGGAGATATGTTCGTAGCTTCACTTGAAAAAATTCAATGGCTTGAAAATGAATTTGGTGCATTAGCTTGTGAAATGGAAGGTGCTAGTATAGCTCATGTTTGCTATTTAAACAATATTCCTTTTGTTGTTGTTAGATCTATATCTGATAATGCTAACAATGGAGCTCATATGGATTTTGAAAAATTCACTCCTATTGGAGTTAAAAACTCAACATTCATATTAAAAACAATGTTAGAAAAACTTTAATAAATAAAAATGGTACTAGACTTTTTATTTCCAGTACCATTTTTTATTAACTATTATTTTTTAATTTTCTACTTTCTTAAACTTATCATTTATTCTCATCTTCAAACTTTTTCATAAATTCAACTAAATATTTTACTCCTTCTATTGGCATAGCATTATAAATACTAGCTCTCATTCCACCAACAGTTCTATGACCTTTGATATTCTCAATTCCAGCTGCCTTAGCTTCTTTAACAAATTTAGCATCTAAGTCTTTGTCACCTGTTATAAATGGAACATTCATTAAAGAGCGATCTTCCTTTACAACTGTTCCCTTAAATAGTTCACTTGAGTCAATATAATCATAAAGAATCTTAGCCTTTTCTTCATTTCTCTTTTTCATAGCTTCTAATCCACCAAGCTTTTTAAGGTATTTAAATACCTTACCACAAATATAGATACCATATGCTGGAGGTGTATTATATAAAGACTTATTATCTGCATGTATCTTATATCGAAGCATTGTTGGAGTATCTTCAAGTACATCATCAGTAATTAAATCTTCACGAATTATTACAACTACTGTACCAGCCGGTCCAATATTTTTTTGAACTCCTGCAAATATTAATCCATATTTTGTAACATCAATAGGTTGAGATAATATATCTGATGACATATCTGCAACTAAAATCTTTCCTTTTATATCAGGTAACTTATGATAAGTAGTTCCGTAAATTGTATTGTTATGACATATATATACATAATCTGCATCATCACTTACTTTAATCTTGCTTACATCAGGAATATAAGAGAAAGTCTTATCTGCTGATGATGCTACCTCATTTATTTTTCCATATCTTTTTGCTTCAGCTGCTGCTTTTTTAGCCCATTGTCCTGTTATAATATAATCTGCAACTCTATTCTTCATTAAATTCATTGGAACCATTGCAAATTGTGTTGATCCACCCCCTTGAATAAATAATACCTTATAGTTATCAGGAATGTTCATCAAATCCCTTAAATCTTGTTCAGCCTCTTGAATTATTTCTTCAAAAATCTTAGATCGATGACTCATCTCCATTACCGACATTCCCGTTCCATTATAATCTAACATTTCTGCTGCTGCTTCCTTTAGAACTTCTTCTGGTAACATAGCTGGCCCAGCTGCGAAATTATATACTCTTGCCATATAAATGCCTCCCAATTTTTTATTAGATTTAGTAAATTCACTTATTGCTTATAACTACTACAATTAACTAAGCTTATGAATAAATAACCCACTCCTAGGCTTTGGTTCAAACCATGTAGATTTAGGTGGCATTATCATTCCACTATCTGCAATACTCATAATATCATCAATTGTCGTAGCAAACATCGAAAAACTTACTTTCATATCTTTATTAGCCCTTTTTTCTAACTCCTTTATCCCTCTTATTCCACCAATAAATTCAATTCTATCAGACTTAGTGGGATCATCAATCCCTAATATCGGAGAAAGTAAATTATTTTGAAGAATTGATACATCTAATCTCTCCATTGGATCTTCCTCGTTAAAAGTTCCATCCTTTGCTTCAAGTTCATACCAAATATTATTCATATACATACCAAATGTATGTTTTTTCTTTGGCTTGACAGCCTCCTTAGAAACTTTAATTTTAAAATTCTTTTCTATAGCACTTAAAAACTCATCTTCGTTTAATCCATTTAAATCTTTAACTGTTCTATTATAATCCAAAACCTCTAATTCATTATCAGGATACACTATAGCTAAGAAATAATTAAACTCTTCCTCGCCTGTATAACCTGGATTTTCTCTTCTACGCTTTAATCCAACTTCTACAGCTGATTTTGCTCTATGATGTCCATCAGCTATATATAAACTATCTATCGTTTTAAAAAGTGTAGTTAATTTTTTTATATCACTATCATTATTAATTATCCATATAATATGTCCATTTCCATCTTCTGATATAAAATCATATAATGGCTCATTTTGTATCCACTTATCCATTATTTTAGATATTTCAGTTTGATTTCTATAAGTTAAAAAGATTGGTCCTGTATTTGCATCACAATAATCAACATGATTTATTCTATCAATCTCTTTATCTTTTCTAGTATGTTCATGCTTTTTAATTTTATCATTAATATAATCATCTATTGCAGCACAAATAACTAATCCAGTTTGACTGTTTCCATTCATAGTTTGTCTATATATATACATACAAGGATTATCATCTTGAACATATAAACCATCCTGTATCATTTTATCTAATATATCTCTTGCCTTTTCATATACAGCTTTATCATATATATTAGTATCCTTAGGCAAATTAACTTCTGCCCTATCTACATGTAAAAATGAATACTCATTATCTCTAACCATTTCACGAGCCTCTTCACTATTCATTACATCATAGGGTAATGCCGCTATCTTTGATTCTAAACCTACTTTAGGTCTAAATGCCTTAAATGCTCTTACTATTGCCATTTATCTTCCTCCTCTAACTTTAAAAACTATATAGTTGCTAAATCATTAGATATAAAATTAGATATAATAGTAACTACTTCTTCTCCTATTCTCTCCTGAGCTTCTTTTGTAGCTGCTCCAATATGAGGAGTTACACTAACCTTAGGATGATTTACTAATGCTTTATTTTTAGTAGGTTCTTCCTCAAAAACATCTATTCCTGCACCAGCTACTTTCCCATTATCTAAAGCTTCTAATAATGCCGCTTCTTCAACAACCTTACCTCTAGCACAATTAATTAAATATACCCCATCTTTCATAATATTAAATTGATCTTTTCCTATTAAATATCCTTTCTCTTTATCATAAGGAACATGTAAAGATATGAAGTCTGAATTTCTTAAAAGCTCATCTAATTCTAAAAATTCATATATTAATTCATCTTGCTTACCAAATATATCATTATATATAACCTTCATACCTAATGCTTCTGCCTTTTTTGCTAAAACCTTCCCTATTCTTCCCATGCCTACAATTCCTAATGTTTTTCCTCCAAGCTCTATCCCTTCATATTTTTTCTTATTCCATTGTCCATCTCTCATAGTACAATTAGAAATAGCTATGAACCTTGCTAATGCAAACATATGCCCAATTGCTAATTCTGCAACTGATTCAGAACTTGCATTAGGAGTATTTTTTACAAATATACCTTTTTGTGTAGCATAAGGAACATCTATATTATCAATTCCTACTCCAGCTCTTATTATAAGCTTGAGCTTTCCACCTTGTACTTGATCTAAAATATCTGAAGTAACCTTTGTTGAAGATCTAATAACCAAAATATCAAACTCTTTTAAAATAGTACCTAATTCATATCTATCATAATGATTATTAACTACTTCAAATCCTAATGATGTTAACTTATTAATAGCCCCTTTTTGTAAACCGTCATTAGTCAATACTCTTACCATTTTTTAACCCCCAATTAAAAATATTATATTTTCTATTTATTGCTTTTTGATATTTTACTACTACTTAACACTTTATATAACCTTTACCTAGATTTATTTTATATTTTTATAAATTAATATATTTGAGTTTTTTACTAATTTAATTAACGTAATATTTAAAAAATCCATACTGTATATTTTATTTATTTAAATGAAATAATGTGATAATAATTATAATATTAAGTAAAAAAATAAAGGACTAATTTAATAGCCCTCGTTATAATCCTCATCAAAAATTAAAATTGATTCTGTTTCTCTACAGTATTTAACACACTTGCATTGACCTAAATGTCTTGGACATTTATAACATAAACATCCCTTGTCATCTCCATTACATCTTTTCTTTTCAAACTCTGGACAGTATCTACAATTAACCCCATTTCCTGCTGGCATAATATATTCCTCCTATAAGTAAAGTTATAAATTTAATTTAATATTAAATTCGTATACATATTTATATTTCAAATGGTTATATTAATAGTATAGACGATACATTAATTATATTAGTGTATCATTTATATATAAAGGGTGTAAACGGATGTAGTGTTTACACCCTAATTTATTTTTTAATTTTGTAACATTTTTTATCATTTTAAATAATATATAGTATATCAGAAGCTTATCGCTTATGGCGATTAATGAAATCTTCTAACTCCCGTCTATATAAATTTAGGGAATCTTCATTTTTATGAAGATTCCCTATCTCTTTAAATAAAATTTAAAAAAACAATTGAAAAATTACTAAAAATATAACTCCTGGAATGCCTAAAAATCCTGCAATAAGCGCAGTTATAGGATTAATAGTTATATAAAAATCAAAATATTCTCCTATGTAATTTGCTACATATAATAATACAATTCCTATTATTCCATTGACCAATATCTTAATAGGCCACTTTAACAACTTTATAATCAAAAACAAAAGTGCTAATCCAAATAGAGCATAAATAATCATTTCACCACTCATTTTTGTAACCCCCTATATAATATAAAATAATACAATACTATATTATTTTATATTATATAACAATATTCATTATATTTCCATTTCTTCATTTGGTTCTATTTTTCGTCTTGAATATTGTTCCTTAGCTATAGATAGTAAATAATCAAATTTTTTCTTTGCGGCCTCTTCTCTATAAATTGCAGCTTCTATTAGATTTGGATCGTCAACATTATTAAACATAGCTTCTGCAGCT
This sequence comes from uncultured Clostridium sp., assembly GCA_900547475.1. Taxonomy (GTDB): domain Bacteria; phylum Bacillota; class Clostridia; order Clostridiales; family Clostridiaceae; genus Clostridium. The sequence goes on from URGW01000017.1 coordinate 11,189, forward strand.
TGCATTTCCTTAATAGCTTCTTGTATTTCTTTTAGTACCTTATCACTAATCAAATCATCACTACTATATTTTACAAGCATTAAACTTAATACATTTTTTATATTCATATCCTACCTCCTAAAAGTACTTATCTAGATACTTTCCACATTAATAGAATCTTATTCAAAATATATTTCTATATATATTCATAGTTTCAAATTATTAGCATATATTTTCTGTACTTAATTTTAATTATTTGATATAATACCTTAAATAATGTTAAATTTACCAGGAGGTGTTTCTTTTTGAGTATAAAAATAATAGCAGATAGTACCTGCTACTTACCTCAAGAATACATAAATAAGTATAAAGTTTCTATAGCTTCTTTAAACGTTTTGCTTAATGGTAACAGTTATAGAGAAATAGATTTATCAAATGATTGGTTTTATAATGAAATGGATAAATCTTCAACAATCCCAACCTCATCGCAACCTAGTGTTGAAGAATTATATAATATAGTAGAGTCTCTAGTAAAAGATGGTCATGACATTGTAGGAATATTCTTATCTTCAGATATGAGTGGTACATTTTCAACATCAAATTTAGTAAAAAATATGATTCTTGAAAATTATCCAAATGCTAAAATAGTAATGATAGATTCTAGAAGTAATTGCATGCAAGCTGGTTTTGCTATATTAGAAGCAGCTAAAGCAGCAAGTGAAAATAAATCTTTAGATGAAGTAGTAAGTATTGCAAAAAATGTTATAGAAAATAGTAAGTTTATATTTGTACCTGAAACTTTAGAATACTTAAAAAAAGGTGGTAGAATTGGTGGTGCTGCAGCTTTATTCGGCTCACTACTTCAAATAAAACCTATACTTACAGTTGAAGATGGCAAGACTACTGTATTTACTAAGGTAAGAACAAAGAAAAAAGCTATTGATAAAATAGTTAATACTGTTTTAGAACAAAATTCAAAAACACCAATAAAAGGTCTTATAGTTCATCATATAAACTGCGAATCAGAAGGTGAAGAACTTGCCAATAGACTTAAAAGCACTTTAGGGTTAGACAGTATAAAAATTCAATCAATAGGTCCTATTATAGGTTTGCATGTAGGCCCTGGAAGTATTGGTGTTGCATATCATTATTAGAATGATAAAAATTTATTTCAAGTTGAAATAAAAAAAGTTAAGAGTTTCCTATAGCAACTCTTAACTTTTTTTATTATGAATAAGTTTTTTTAAATTTCTTTTCTACCCTCAAGAGCCTTTGAAAGTGTTACTTCATCAGCGTACTCTAAATCTCCACCAACTGGTAAACCAGATGCTATTCTTGTAACCTTAACTTCTAATGGCTTAAGTATTCTTGATATATACATAGCTGTTGCTTCCCCTTCAACATTTGGGTTAGTTGCAATTATAACTTCCTTAACATCTGCACTCATTCTCGCAACAAGTTCTCTTATTTTAATATCTTGAGGTCCTCTACCTTGCATTGGAGAAAGATTTCCATGTAAAACATGATATACACCATTAAATTCTTTAACTTTTTCCATTGTCATAATATCTTTAGGCTGTTCCACAACACATATAACATTTTTATCTCTATTTGGGTTTCCGCATATTGCACAAGGGTCCTTGTCAGTAAAGTTTCCACATACAGAACAATACTTTATAGTTCCTCTAGCTTTTACCAATGCATTAGCAAACTCCTTAACTTCTTCTTCAGGCAAATTCAAAACATGCAATGTAAGTCTTTGTGCTGTCTTTTGCCCAATGCTTGGCAATTTTGCAAATTCTTCAATTAATTTTTCTATAGCCACTGGATAAAAATCCATAATTACACCACTTTCTATTATTTTCTTACTAAAAAAGTATTACTTAACAATATTTTTTAAAAAATGAAGGACTGTTTAAAAAAACAGCCCCTATGTTCTAGAACATTCCTGGTATGTTTAACCCACCAGTTAATTTACCCATTTTATTTGAAGTTTCTTCATCTGCTTTCTTTAGTGCTTCATTAACTGCGCTTAACACTAAATCTTCTAACATTTCAACGTCATCTGGATCTACTACTTCTTCTTTTATATTTATAGCTAAAACTTCTTTCTTTCCGTTAACCTTAACTACAACAGCACCACCACCAACTGATGCTTCAAATTCTTTAGTTTCAAGTTCTTTTTGTGCTTGCTCCATATCTCTTTGAAGCTTTTGAGCTTGCTTCATTAAGTTATTTATATTTCCTCCCCCGAAACCTCCTGGGAATCCACCTCTTGCCATAAAATATCCTCCTTTAAATAACTAAATCTATTTTTTATTATATAGTATTTCTTTAATATTTACTAGAATAAAGTAATTATATACTTTTATTCATCTATAAAATCAATTAAATCATCACCTAATGTATCTCTTAAAATATCCTCTGTACTTTTTCCATTATTATAATCAGATTGAACTACAAAATTAACTTTAACCTTTTCTCTAAATATCTCAAAGAAAACATCATTTATAACATCTCTATTTTTAGCTTCACTTAATCTATTCTTAGCAAATTCATTTTGACTATCAAATTCTACAGTAATTACTCCATTAGAACACTCTACTGGTTTTCCTATCATAATTAAAGAACTTATTATCATTTCTCTTCTAGCTTTAAATCTCTCTATTATATCTTTCCAAGACTTTTTAACATCATTTATAGTAATTTTAGAATCTGAATTCTCACTAACATTTCCTACATTACTATACTGTTCTTTAACTACCTTATTGTTAGTGATAGTATTAACTGGCTTACTAGCACTTATCTGTGAAACTTCTTTTGTTGCAGTAGCAACTTTAATACTACCATTTCTTAAACTTTCCTCTAGCTTATTTAACCTAGTTAACATTACTTCATTTGATGTATCATACTCTATCTTACACATTTTAATAACAGCTAACTCACAATATAATCTTGCTTGTTTACTTAACTTAGCATTATTTTCTGCTTCTTGAAGTATTCTTATACATCTCATTATCTCTTCTGCCCTTAAACGTGCACCTTGTTCCTTAATTAATGCAATATTTTCCTCTGACATATCTAATACTTCTTCAGGATTATTAGTTACCTTAACCATAAGTAAATTTCTATAATGAGCAATTAAATCCTTTATAAATAAATATATATCCTTTCCTGAATATATTACATCTTCTATAATTTCAATACTTTTTTCTACACTTCTTTGAATTACTGCATTAACTAAGTTAAATAAATGTTCATTCGTAACTAACCCTAGCATACTCACTACAGTATTATAATCAACATTTCCATTTCCCATAGAAATAGCTTGATCTAATATACTTAACGAATCTCTCATCGCTCCATCCGAAACTCTAGCAATTAAATTCAAGCTTCTTTCATCCGCTAAAACATTTTGATCGTTTACTATTTTTCTAAGCCTTGCTGTTATGTCACTATTGTTTATTCTTTTAAAATCAAATCTTTGACATCTTGAAAGAATAGTAATAGGTAACTTTTGCGGATCTGTTGTTGCTAAAATAAATATTACATTATTAGGTGGCTCTTCTAAAGTTTTTAGAAAGGCATTAACTGCACCTGCCGATAACATATGAACCTCATCCATTATGTAAACTTTATATCTTGCTTCTTGTGGTGGATACTTAACATCATCAATTATATCTCTAATTTTATCAACACCATTATTTGAAGCTGCATCTAGCTCTGTAACATCTATAGCCAAACCTTCATTTATTTTTTTACACATTTCACACTCATTACAAGGTTCTCCATCCTTTAAATTAAGACAATTAAGTGCTTTTGCAAATACTTTTGCTGTAGAGGTCTTTCCAGTTCCTCTAGTTCCACAAAAAAGATACGCATGAGCAATTCTATTATTTAAAATTTGATTTTTTAATGTTGTTGTAATATGTTCTTGACCTACAACATCATAAAATGTCCTTGGTCTCCATTCTCTATATAAAGCCGTATATGCCACTATACTCACCTCTCTTTTGCGTAGTTGTTCATTTTTTTATTATACCCAAATTATATTAATAGTTAAAGATTTTTCCCCTTTTATTACTTTAAACTCTAGATATATTATTTATAAAAATACATATACCAATATAATAAGACTAGCATTTACATACTGCATATTTATTCACACCTTATACACACTTCTACAAATATTTTTCACGCCTATTTATTCCACCCCTTATATTTAGTTATTTTTTTAACAAAATACTGTATTTATTTTACATTTACTTGTTAATTTCTTAACTATTCGATATTTCCCTACTTTTTAGTCTCTAATATGATTTTTTTATATACATTTCTTCGTTTTTTATATAAGAATTTTGTAGTAAAATAGATAATATACATTTTAGGAGGTGTTAAAATGAGTCTATACGACAAAAAATACTTAAGCATAGTAGAAGATATTTTAAATAATGGCTACTATGACAACAATAGAACTGGTATGCCAACTTATAAATTACCTCATCAAATAATGCAATTTAATTTAGAAAAGGAATTTCCAATTCTAACCACTAAATTTGTAGCATTTAAAACTGCTATAAAGGAAATGTTATGGATCTATAAAGATCAATCTAATGACGTAACTAAATTACAAAAACAAAATGTTAGAATTTGGGATGAGTGGGTTGATGAAAATAATACAATTGGTAGAGGATATGGATATCAAATAGCTAAATTTAATCAAATTGATAAGCTTATTGATGCCTTAAAAACAAATCCTCAAGATAGAAGAATGATTATGTCTATGTGGAATATCGAAGATCTACCTCACATGACACTTCAACCATGTTGTTTCATGACTATGTGGGATGTTACTGATGGTAGATTGAATTGTATGTTAATCCAGCGTTAATTTGAGCGCCTTTAGATAGAAATATCTATCGAAAACCCTGTTAAACGGGGAAATTCCTTAATATTTTAATAGAAAGGATAATCCCGTGCTAAATTTGTTTATGTTCTATACTTACAGCCAATACTAATTACGAAAGGTTGTGGTATAAAATGAAAAAAATAATTGGAGTATACTTTATACTTAACAAAATAACAAATAACTTCTATGTTGGTCATTCAATTGATATTTATAGAAGATTCAATGCTCATAAAAGTTATTTAACTAGAGGAATTCATCACTGCCTTTACCTTCAAAGAGCTTGGAATAAATATGGTAGTAATAATTTTACATTTTTAATATTTAAAGAATGTAAAACTGAAAAAGAAAGTATAGAGTTAGAACAATATTTTATAGATAATTATAAAAATATTTTATACAATACATCAAACGAGGCTAATTGTGGCGGAGACTTGCTTACCAATAACCCTAACTATGATTTAATTATAGCTAAAAGAATTTCTTCTCAAAAAAAATCCCTTTTAAAAATGACCAAGAAAGAACGAATTGAGAAGTTTGCTAGAAATGGTTCTAAAAATGGTATGTACGGTAGAAGTCACACAGAAGCTTCACGCCATCTAAATCTATCTCCATCCACAATATTGTATAGAATAAGGTCCAAAAATTTTCCTAATTATAAATATCTTTATTCATAAACAATAAACGCCTAACGACTATCGAAAGCATATTTTAGAGATTTAATAGGCTCTTTAATACAAGTAAGTAGAGTACCCCTCAAATGCGATTGGAGGTCACTTTGACAAGTGAGGAAACGGGAAGAGCAGGGAATCTTAAAAAGAATATTTTTAAGATTATGATATAGTCTTATCTATACAGTAATGTATAGCAGCTTCTTTTAATTTATATTTAGAAGCGAATAAAGTGTAGCGAACTTTATTGAAAGTAATGTCAGGAGACATACCACTAGGTGTACCATTTAATACATCACAGTACGCAGTGCTAGTTCATTTAATTGCACAAGTAACAGGTCTTAAACCTGGTTTATTTACTCATGTAATTAATAATGCACATATATATGAAAACCAAGTAGAAGGAATGAAACTTCAATTAACTAGAGCTAATGATGAGTATGAAGCTCCTAAGCTTTGGATTAATCCTGAAATAACTAACTTCTATGACTTTACAGCAGATGATATTAAACTTATAGATTATAAATATCATCCAGCAATAAAAATGGAGGTATCCGTTTAATGCTTTCCATTATAGTTGCTATAGCAGAAAACAATATTATAGGTGGGGATAATAAGCTTTTATGGCATATACCAGAAGACTTAAAAAGATTCAAAGCAATTACTTCAGGACATTCAATTGTAATGGGTAGAAAAACATTTGAGTCTTTACCTGGTATCTTGCCTAATAGAAAACATATTATAATCACAAGAGATAAAAGCTATACTGTGGATAATGATAATGTAGAAATTATCCACAGTTTGTCTGAAGTTATCAACAAATATAAAAACTCATCTGAAACCGCATTTATTATAGGTGGAGGCGAAATTTACGCACAACTTATCCACAATGTGGATAAGTTGTTTTTAACAAAAGTTTTTAAATCTTTTGATGGAGATACAAGTTTTCCACAGATAAATTTTGAAGAATTCACTGTGGATTTTCAGTCAGAAATATTTACTTGTGAAAAAAGCGGATTAAAATATCAATTTATTGATTTAATAAGAAAATAATATATCTACTAAAAAGCAAAAAAGTCGGCCTAGCCGACTTTTAATTGTTTAATTATTAATTTTATCCAATACTTCCTCTAACTTTACCCATTCTAATAATCCATTCATTTAGAATCTTCAACTCTTCAGTCTTACTTTGAATTATGTCTGACTCTAATCCTATTAAATGCATTATTATTGGTCTTGTAGTCTTTAATAAAGTATGATAGAACTCATTATCATTCATAAACTCATAGTCTAATCCTAAATCCAATATTTCATTAACATACTTCATATCTTCTTTATATTCTTGTCTTGCTGTTTCATCAATTATCCTTTTACTAACTCCAGCATTTGCAAATCTAGCTGCAAATCCTAAGTCTTCTCTTAACATAGGATAGAATTCTAATAATTTATCTATTCCTTCTTGTCCGAATTTATCCTTTATTTCATTAAGCCCTCTACCCATACCTAAAAGTTCTGGTGGCATACCTAATGTATACATAGCTCCAGTAAATGATATAGCTCTTGGTACAGCATACTCAACAGAATTATCTATACTTAATATTTCTTTTCTTAACTCTTCATCACTTACTAAGTTTGCTATATTATCAAGATTAGCTACTTCTCTATTATATTCTAATCCTGTCTTAGCCTTAGTTAATCTATCTCTGTTCTTTGGAATAAAGTCAGATACAAATGAAACTGTATTTATTACCTTTAAGAACGTCGTTAAATAATGTTTAGATAGTATTCCTATAAATTCCTTCATTAACGCTATATCCTCTTCTGAGAAGTTTCTAGGCTCATACATATCTACTTTCTCTTTAAGCTCTCTAGCAGCTTGTTTAGTTTCATCCTCACCATGATCATATCTTAATGCTGATTGGAACGTAAAAGTTTTTACTCCTGCATAAGTCTGTAATATTTTATCTATATTTCTTCCTGTAAAATGCCCCCTAAACGGAAGTGACCCACATCCTAATATTGGAGCTACCTCTACCCCGTGCTCTTTACCCCATTTATATGCCTTATCAACAGCCATAACAACAGAAAGTACTCCAGATATTAATCCATAAGACATAGCAGTATCAGAACGTGCTATCATAAATCTTAAATAATCTATATTATGCCCCTTCTCTTCTGATATATGATAAAATTCATCTAATATCTTTTCAACATTAACTAATGCTGGAACATCCTCTACTAAAGGAATTATTCTAACACTATTTTCTTCAAATTTCACTGGGTAATTCTTATTTCCTAGCTCTATAACAGAATTAACTCTATCTTGGAACTCAGAAATTTCTTGTCCTGTTTCAACCATTGGAACTACAACTTCTCTAATAGCTTGTACACCTGTAAGCTGATAAGCCTGTGCATTTGTTTCTACAATAGACATTATACTCATTAATTGTCTAAATACAGACTCCTTGTTTGCATTTGGTATTCTAGGAGTTATTCTAACATCCTTTCCTGGTATAACACCATTACCAATTAGCCCTAATGCAACTTGTGATGTTTGGTGATATGGAGTTAATTTACCTTCAAAATCTATCATTATTTCATCTATTCCAAGTCCACCTTTATCTTGTGGTGTTAATCCCTCTATAGCCTCTGTAGGTTCTTGTTGAATTGATATGTATTTTTCTACATTATCTGGATGTTGCGTCATCATTGAATTTGGAAAATTTCTCATTTTAAATAGCCCCCTCAGCTTTTTTGCATTTTATATTTTTATTATATTTCATTTTTATATAATTTTACAATACTTTTCTACACAAAATGCAATTTTTTATACTTTTAACTTGCATTAATTAAAAGTATTATTGATATTTTCATATATTTGCACATATTTTAAAACTTTTTTCTTTTCTTTATATCTAAAAAAATACAGAAAAATAGGGATATTTCTAACGAAATTTCCCTATTTTTCTGTCCTATTGTTTTTTGTCCTATATTGTTAATCCTATTGAAGAGTAACCATAATTTAATAAAATTTTATGATGATAACTAGACTTACTCTATTTTTAATCATCAGTATAATTTAAATAAAATTCATTATAAACATTAAAAAAGCCTTTCTTTCTAAAAGAAAGGATAATTTAAAACCGTGCACCTCACTTTGACAGTAATCTATAAGCGTTACCTATGTAGTTAACTCAGGCAAGATTGATCCACGGCACACGCAGGGGCTGCTTATCGCTGCTTCCTTCCGGACCTGACGAGGTTCACAGTCTTACGTCGCGTGGGACCCGGCCCTCAACATCACTTGCATAGGGCAGACCAAACAGATTAAAGCCTAGGTGAGGAATTAAATCCTGCTGTAGCGGATTGCAGGTTACAGGGCACCGCTAACTCCCCATCTAGCACGGCTATGGCGGAGAAAGTGGGATTTGAACCCACGATAGAGTTTCCCCTATACACGCGTTCCAGGCGTGCTCCTTCAACCACTCGGACATCTCTCCATACCGTAAAATTAAAAGAATAATTTTATTGTATCTATCATTGATACTTTCTCATTTTAACATAAATATTATTGTAGTTCAATAAAAAGATTTTCTTTATAAATTTTCCATAAATGAATTAAGTGGAGATACCATTTTTAAATAGCTACTCCACTTTTTTAAGTTATTATATAAACTTTTTCTTACTATTTCTATTTGCTATAAGTATTATTATAGATCCAATAATTATGCCAATTAAACTAATTATTTGTGCTGTTCTTAATCCAAAAAACATTAAACTATCTGTTCTTAATCCCTCAATAAAAAATCTTCCTAAAGAATAAAGAACCATATAACTACCAATAACAATTCCATGTTGATTTTTCTTTTTATAAATAATAAATATTAATATTACAAAAACAAATAAATTCCATATAGATTCATATAAGAATGTTGGATGATAATAAGTTCCATTTATAAGCATTCCTTGTTGTATGAACTGTGGAAATTTACTTATAAAAGCCTCTGAAACAGGTCCTCCATGCGCTTCTTGATTCATAAAGTTTCCCCATCTACCTATTGCTTGAGCTAATATAACTCCTGGCATTATTACATCAATATATTCAAAGAAATTTATCTTTTTTACTCTAGTAAATATATATGCAACTAATAATCCACCAATAAGTCCACCATGTATGGCCATACCACCATTTCTTATATTTATCACATCCATAAATGAATGATAATTCTTATATTCAAAAGCAACATAATATAACCTAGCACCAATTATTGAAAATGGAAAACTCCACAAAAATCCATCTGTAATAATATCAAAATCTAATCCTTTTTTCTTTGCAAGTAAATATGATACAAAAAATGCTATCAAAACTCCACTTGCAATAATAATTCCATACCATCTTATTGGCATTCCAAAAACTTCAAATGCTACTGGATTCATTTCTTACCTTCTCCCCTTTTGATTTAAATTTATTTTCTTCTATCACAAAAGAATTTACTTATTAATTCGCTACATTCATTATTATAACACCAATTTGTAGTTACATAGGAATTAAAAATATCATAATCCAAAATATTTAATATTGTTCCACATGCCCCCATATCCTTATTAAATGTTCCTATATGTAATTTAGATATTCTAGCTTGTGCTATTGCAGAGGCGCACATAGAACAAGGTTCTAATGTAACATACATTTCAGCCCCATTTAATCTCCAATCACCAATTATTTTACTCGCTTCTTCAATCGCTAAAATTTCAGCATGTGCTATTGCAGACTTTAGGGTTTCCTTTAAATTATGTGCCCTAGCTATTATTTCTCCATCCTTTACTATAACAGCACCAACAGGAACCTCGCCTTTAGAATAAGCTTTTTTTGCTTCCTCCAAAGCAATTTCCATATAATCCATTATTCAGCACTCCTTTAATTATTGCTTATGTTTATCTTTCTAATTTTATATAAACTAAAAATGGCAAATGACAAATTACCCTCAATCTCATATTTGTCACTCACCACTTTTTATCCCCATTATAACTTAAAATTAATTTATGTGTAAATTCTTACTTTTTTTATTCTGTTTTTGTCTACTTCTTCTACTACAAATCTAATATTATTTAGATTTACCTCTTCTTTATTTTCTGGGAATCGACCTAATTCACCTATTATTAATCCTCCAACGGAATCAAACTCCTCTGACTCCATGTTTACTCCGATTAATTCACTTATATCATCTAACCTTGCGCTTCCATCTACAATATATTCATCTTCTTTAATTACTTCTATCTCATTATCATAATCATCATATTCATCTTCTATATCCCCAAAAACCTCTTCAATCAGGTCTTCTATAGTAACTATTCCAACAGTTCCACCATATTCGTCTAAAACTACACTAATATGATTTCGTGTCTTTTTCATTTCATTAAATAATTCTTTGATTTTCTTAAATTCAAATGTATAATAAGGTTCTCTCATATAGTCAGTAACTTTGAATACGTCCTTATTTTGACCTGCTATAATTAAGTCTTTAACATATAATATCCCAACTATATCATCTATAGTTTGATTATATACTGGAATTCTTGAAAACTGTTCCTTTTTTATAACATCTAATACTTCTTCATAAGTTGCCTCAGAGTCAACTGCTACAATATCAACTCTTTGTACCATAACATCTTTTGCTTGTGAATCTGCAAAGTCAAACACGTTGAATATCATTTCCTTTTCCACATCCTCAAGGACACCTTCTTCTTCACTGACACCAACCATGGTTCTTAATTCTTCTTCTGTTATAAATGGCTCGCTTGCCTTTGGATCTCCTCCTAGTAATCTTATAAATCCACTTGATATAAAAGTAAATATACCTATAAATGGCTTAAATAACTTTACTATTATGTCTATTGGCTTACTTACTTTTAATGATACTTGCTCAGATTTTTGCTTTGCTATTGATTTTGGAGTTATTTCTCCAAAAATAAGTACTAATACAGTCATAACTAAAGTTGCTATTCCAACACCACTTGCTCCAAGAGCATTAACAAATAATGTTGTAGCTAATGATGAAGCTAATATATTTACTATATTATTGCCTATTAATATTGCTCCCAACAACTTATTTGGATCTTCTGTTAGTTTTTCAACTAATTTTGCTCCTTTTACTCCATCTTCCACCATATGTCTTATTCTTATTTTGCTTAGTGCCATAAGTGCTGTTTCTGACATTGAAAAAAATCCAGACAATACTAGTAAAATTATAAGTACTATTATCTGCCACACTTGACTGGGTTCCAAAAAAATCACGCTCCTAGTAATTTAATAAATTATTATGATATTTTATTATATCATAATAGTAATAACGTATGATATAATTTACCAATAAATAAGCTTAAAATTTATATTTTTTCAGAAAAGTATTTAGTATTTTTGCATTATTTATAATATAATTTTTTATGTAATTATACTGAGTCTTATCTATATTAGGATATTTATTTTATGCTTAACATATTTATTTTGAGGTGATATTGTGTTTATTATTAATTTTATTAGAGGTTTTTTTATGGCTCTAGCTGATAGTGTACCTGGGGTTTCAGGAGGTACTATTGCTTTTATTTTAGGGTTTTATGATGACTTTATAGGATCATTAAATTCTTTAATATCTAAAAATAGTATAACTGATAAGAAAAAATCCTTAATCTTCTTAATCAAATTAGGAATTGGTTGGATAGTAGGTATGGTGTTATCTGTACTGCTATTATCTTCTATATTTGATGAACATATTTATAGTATAAGTTCATTGTTTACAGGCTTTATAATAGTTGCAATTCCTCTAATAATGAAAGAAGAAAAGGAATCTTTAGTTGGTAAATACAAAAATATTATTTTTACTATAATTGGAGCTTTAATTGTTGCTTTAATTACATACTTTAACCCATCAGGATCTAACGGTGGATTAAACCTTTCATTAGATCATTTAAACTTTAGTATTGGTATATTTGTATTTATTGCTGGAATGATTGCAATTTCAGCCATGGTTTTACCTGGTATATCAGGCTCAACTTTATTATTAATTTTTGGACTTTATACAGGAATCATAAGTGCAATAAAAGAAGTTTTATCTTTAAACTTTTCCTACTTACCAGTCCTTATAATATTTGGATTAGGAGTTATTGTAGGGATATTAAGTACTATAAAAATAATAAAATTTTTATTAAATAAATATAGATCTGAAATGATATACTTAATCTTAGGACTAATGCTTGGCTCAATCTACGCAGTCTTTATGGGACCTACAACATTAGAAATTCCAAAACCAGCAATGAATCTTTCAAGCTTTAACTGGATATTCTTCATTATAGGTGGATTAGTAATAATAGTATTAGAAAAATCAAAGAACTTTTTAGAGAAAAAATCTAAATAAGAATATATAATAAAAAAGTACCTTATAGAATAAATCCTAAAAAATCTATTCTATTAAGGTACTTTTTAGCTAAAGATAAACCTATTCTATAAAATTTATTTTTTTATTTTTTTAACAACTCTAATTACACTTAAAATTGCTCCTATTAAACATATTACTCCTATTCCTATAAATACAAATCGCATTGCATATACAAATACATCTGCTCTACCATCTACATATCCAGAAACTTTATACCCCAACTTACTACTCATTCTACTATATAAAATACTTGTAGAAAGTGCTATTCCAGTAGTTGTTCCTAAATTTCTTACTAATCCATTTATACTTCCAGCTATTCCAAGCTCATTTTTTTCAACCGTAGACATAATTAATGAATTATTAGGAGACTGGAATATTCCACTACCTAGTGAAAGTAATCCAACTAAAATTCCCACTACTATAAGAGGTGTATTAACATTAAATAGAACTAAAGAAATTATTCCTATAGACAGAATAGATAAACCTAATGCAGATATTTTTTCACTTCCCATTTTATCTGATAAATATCCACTTAATGGTGCTACTACTGCTAATATTATTGGCGATACAGTCATCATAAGTCCAGCTGCGCTTGGACTTAAAGACAATACATCTTGATAATAGAATGGTAAAATTATATTTACTGCTCCTATTGATATAAATGATGTAAATCCACAGAATATACTTAATGAAAAAAGTCTATTCTTAAATATTTTTATATCTAACATAGGATTATCAGAATTTTTTTCAACTCTAATAAATATCGCAAATAAAATTAATGAAATTATAAATGACATTACTATAAACATATTTGTAAATCCTAAACTTTGTCCAAAGTTTATAGATGTAAATAATAATGTTATAGAAATCATGAATAATATACTTCCTTTAACATCAATTTTAAAATCGCTTGCTTTTTTCTTAAAAGGTAAAATTTTAATAACACCAATATAAACTAATATACCTATTGGAATATTTATAAGAAAAATATATTCCCAAGGTGCAATTGAAACTATAAGCCCTCCTAATGTTGGTCCTACCATAGTTCCAAGTGCTACTGCTGTACCAGTCATCCCAAGAGCACGCCCTCTTTCATTTGGTGGGAAAGTCTCAGTTATAATTCCTTGATTAGTTGCCATAGCAGCTCCTGCTCCTATAGCCTGAACTAATCTAGATAATATAAGCATAAATAATGTATTTGAAAACCCACAAAGTAAGGATCCTATAGTAAAAACCCCTATCCCAAATTTAAATATTCTAGTCTTTCCTAAAATATCCCCTAATTTACCAAATAATAATATAGTTGCACATATAACTATTAAATAACTTGTAACTACCCACTCTATTCCTGCCATACTGGTATTTAACTCTTTGGCCATAGTAGGTAAAGCTACATTTACTATGCTACTATCTAATGTGGTCATAAATGTCATTGGTAATACTGTAAGTAAAATTGCCCACTCTTTTTTTATTCTCATTATTTTCATCTCCTGGTAAATTTATCTGAAGCAATCTTATAATACTATTTTTTGAAAAAAATTAAAAAGCCCTAAAAGTCCTTAAAAAACTTAAATTTCATTATAGGTTTTAACTTGATTAATTTATCGTCATATAATTATTATTTACTTACTCTTATATGTTATAGCTCGTATTTTTAACTATATTTTGTAATATTTTATCGTAAAAACCATATTTTACACCTTAATATATTTTATTAAATAAAAAAACGACTTACTAATAATGTAAGTCGTTTTTTATATACATGGTACTCCCAACAGGAATCGAACCTGTATCTATCCCTTAGGAGGGGACTATTCTATCCATTAAACTATGAGAGCACGCATCTTAAATTATATTATAAAATAACTTCTCTTCATCAAAATAAGTTATTTTATATATATTTTATTACAACATTTAGTGTATGTCAATTTTTTCTACTTATACCTAGGATTTTTAACATTTTTTATTTTCACTCCATTTTCATTAATTAAAAATGTTATTATCATATTATTATAGAAAGGCGGTCTCTTACCAACTTTAAGTCCAACTACTATTTCATATTCCTCACTACAAGGCCCATAAGTATTTACAGCCTTTGCATCCATTACTTCTGCTCTTTTTATGCAATAAGGTGTATTCTTTCCAAACAAAGTATATACTTCACTACTTATATATTTATCTAACATAGTTATTAATGCCATTTCTATAGCACTATCTCTTTTCTTTTTTTTCTCATTCACAGCCTTCATATATTCTTGATTCTGTACTGGTGGTAATATTGGAAATGGATTAAACTTATAGTTAGTTAATTCATTTCTGCATCTTTCAAAACTATATTTATAATCTTGTACCTGTCCCCATTCTTCTAATGTATCATATTCACTAAATTTTGAATTGAATTTTACCATAATAGGTGATTCATATAACTCTTTATTATTTTCAAAGAATAAATTATCTCCATATATTATCGCCATTAATGCTAAAGTAAGCTCTTGCCTAAATATTTTATCTCTATTAACTGTATTACCTAAATCGTCACCATTATCAATTTCTAGTGTAATAAGTAAATATACTTTATCATCTTTTTCCCAGCTTCCCAAAACTTCATCTCTAACATTATAATTAATCTGATCTAAATCATAATTCTTCCCTATTGATAAAAATAACTCACCACTTTCATCAGAATGTGTTAATGTGTATTTTCTTGGTAATAAGAAATTATTTGCTCCTATTTCATCTTTATAACTTACATTTAATTTATTTGGCTGAAACTTAGTCACTATATATACCTCTTAAAAAATTTTCTTATCTTTAATTAATATATGACTTTGTGCCTATTTAGTTTATTAATATTTTATACTTCAAATATATTACTCTCAACGTATATTTTATAGTATACTTTATTTATATTTAAAATTTTGAGGAGTGACAAAACAATGATAAGAACTATAATTTGGTTTATATGGTTTATATTTAGCTTGATAATTAGCATACCATTCATGTTTAGAGTTAAATACTTAATTAAGAAAAATAGAATTAAGGAAAGTGAAGATTTAATATATAAGTGCACTAACATATGGGCAAATTCACTACTAAAATTGGCTGGAGTTAAAGTTAATGTTCACGGAGTAGAAAACATTCCTAAGGATAAAACGGTATTATTTGTAGGTAATCACCAAGGTAACTTTGATATTCCAATATACATTACTCAAATTCCAAAAGTAATAGGATTTATTTCAAAAATAGAAGTTGAAAAAATACCACTAGTAAGAACTTGGATGAGCTTTCTACACTGTGTTTTTATGGACAGAAGTAATCTTAGAAAATCAGGTGAAGCAATAATAAAGGGCGTTAAAAATCTAAAAAATGGTCATTCAATTGTAATATTTCCTGAAGGAACTAGAAGTAAGGGTGGCCCAATAAAGGAATTTAAAGCTGGTAGTTTTAAGCTAGCTACTAAATCAAAATGTCCTATAGTACCAGTAACTATGGATGGCTCTTTTAAAGTAATGGAACATGGTAATGGCCCTTGGATTAAACCAGCTACTGTTAATCTTTATTTCCATCCAGCAATTGAAACTTCAAATTTAACTAAAGAAGAACAAGATATTTTACCTAAAACGGTTCAAAATATAATTGCTTCAAAAATTTCTTAATAAATTTTAAAAGGTGAGTTAAAAACTAGCTCACCTTTTTTATCTTATAATCATATAGACATATATTCCTCTGAAGGAGTTATTCTATTACAAAAAAATAGAGTACATAGGTAGACCTAACTTCCCACATACTCCATGACACAATAACACAATATTTAAAATTTAAGTAATGACTATTTCCATTGCATATTTTGAACTATTTTTCGCTAATTGTCAATTATATTTTTAAGGTATTTTTATTTTTTTTAAAATTTACCTCATAAAAACATTTACATTTAGTCTTATTTCAAAAATAAACAAGTATTTCATATTTTACAATAAATACTTAGTGCATTAATTATGTTTTTGCTATATACTTAATAAAGTCGATTAATTAGAATAATTATTTAAATAATTTGAAATAAATAAAAAATATATGAAAAAAAGAGGATACTATATGACGAAATTAACATTTAATGATTTAGGCTTAAAGGAGAGTTTAGTAAAAGCTATAGATGATTTAGGCTTTACTACTCCATCTCCAATTCAAGCTGAAGCAATTCCAGTTGCCCTTTTAGGTAACGATATTATAGGTCAAGCTCAAACTGGTACAGGAAAAACAGCTGCATTTGGTCTACCTATGATAAACAATTTAAAAATAAAAAATGCTATTGGCTCAATAATCTTAGCTCCAACAAGAGAATTAGCAATACAAGTTCACGATGAATTAGTAAAATTAACTAAGTACGAAAAATTAAACATCGTTGCTGTATATGGTGGAGCACCTATTCATCTTCAAGCTAGAGATTTAAAAAGAGCTAACATAGTAGTTGGTACTCCAGGTAGAGTTTTAGACCATATAAGAAGAGGAAATTTACCTTTATCATCAGTAGAATTTTTAGTGTTAGACGAGGCTGACGAAATGCTAAACATGGGATTCATTGATGATATGGAAGAAATAATGAAGAGTATTCCAGAAGAAAGACAGACTTTATTATTCTCTGCAACAATGCCACCTCAAATCAAGAAACTATCAAAAAAATATTTAAAAGAAGATGCACAACATATAGTTATTGCTAGAAAAGAAATGACTGGTTCTACAATAAAACAAAACTTCTTTGAAGTTAACGGTACTCAAAGATTAGAAGCTCTTTGTAGATTAATAGATTTTGATAATCCATCAGCAGGTATCATCTTCTGCAGAACTAAAAAAGGCGTTGATGATTTAGTTGCTGCAATGCAAGCTAGAGGATACATGGTTGAAGGTATGCATGGAGATATGTCTCAAATTCAAAGAATGAAAACTCTTGCTAAATTCAAGAACGGTTCATTAAAATTCTTAGTTGCTACAGATGTTGCTGCTAGAGGAATTGACGTTGATGGTGTAACTCACGTATTTAACTATGAGTTACCTCAAGATATTGAATCTTATGTTCACAGAATCGGTAGAACTGGTAGAGCAGGTAGAGAAGGTACTGCTTACAGTATAATTACTCCGAAAGAATTTGGATTCCTTAGACAAATAAAAAATGTAACTAAAGGTAATATCGAAAAAAGAAATGTACCTACAGTTCAAGAAATATATAACGCTAAATTTAAATTAATGGCTAATGAAGTTGCATCAATAATAGAAGCTGAAGATTATTCAAAATTTGTAGATGTTGCTACTGAATTAACTGAAAATCATGATTCTGTTAAAGTAATTGCTTCATTACTTCAAAGTCAATTTAAAAATCAATTATCTTTTGATTATTCAAGTGATAAACTTGAAGCTCCTAAATCAAGCAAAGAAAATGATGTTAGATTATTCTTCTCTGCAGGTAGAAGAGATGGCTTAACTATTAAGACATTAATAAACTATATAAAGAATAATGCTAAGGTTGGGGCATCTCAAATAAGAGATATTGATATAATGGAAAACTTTGCATTTGTTAATGTAGACAATACAATTCACAAACAAGTTCTTGAAAAATGTACTGGTGGAAAGATTAACAAGAGAAGAGTTAACGTTGAAGTTTCAACTAATAATAAGAAAAAAAGAAGTAATAACAGAAAAAAATCCAAGTAAAAAAAAGATAAGGAAGTAACTACTTCCTTATCTTTTTTTTAACACCTTCAATTAAATATTCTAAATGACTTACATCAAAGTTTGATCTCTTTATCATCTTTAATCGTTCTTCTGCTCTTTTTATAGCTTCTAAAGCCTCTGAAGAATCCTTTCCTTTAATAGCACTATTTGCATACTCTATTAGATAATCTACCTTTAATGCCATTTCTGCTAAGTCTTCTCTATCTTCATTTACTAGTTCAATTAAAAGATCATATACTTTTGGTGATACCTTATTTCTAGAATCTCTTAATAAATTATTATTTCTACTAGTTATTTTAGCCATTACTTTACCTCCGAAAGTATTATATTTATTAGTTCATCTTATTATATTATAACTTATGCCTAATAAATATACTCAGAAAATATTGAGGCAAAGCTTTCTATCCCCATAGGATATATTCTAACCCTTTTTAATTGATATAAGCCATCACCTATAGAGCTTATTCCTCCTTGGGTAGTAGTCGCAGCCTTAATACCTAATTCTTTTTCAATCTCAATAGTTTCATCATTATATTTCCCAACAGGATAACATAAATAACTCGCATCTGATCCTATATTATTTCTTAAGAAATCCTGCCCTCTTTTAATAGCATCGTAAGCATCTTCCCTAGATAACTTGTCTAATTCTAAATGATTAGCTGTATGATTTTGTATTGACATTCCAGCTGATTGCATTTCCTTTAACATGTCTGAAGACATATAATATCCATCATCTACTCCATCCGTTATAACAAAGAACGTAGCCTTTAACCCATGATTTTTTAATGTTGGAAAAGCACTAGTATAGTTATCAGAATAACCATCATCAAAGGTTATTACTACAGGCCTTTTAGGTACTTTTCCTGTTTCCATAGCTTCTAAGGCCTCATCTAAATTCATTGCAGTAAATTCATTTGCTTCTAGCCACGCCATTTGCTCTTCAAACATACTTGGTGGTACTAATAAATTATTATTAGGATCATCATCACTTATAGAATGATACATAAGAATGGGGATTCTAACTTCTTCTGGTGCAATATTTATGTACTCAACTTCCTTTTCTTCTACTTTACTTTCTTCTTCCTTATTTTCTTCTTGAGTATCTTCTTCCACATTTTCATTATTATTATCAGTTTGTTGTTCTTCATTTTTAGTTGTATCTAATTGCTTATTATTTTCTTCACTTTTTCCACAAGAAACAATTCCAAAAATCATTAACAACATAAATGATATTATCAATAAAAATTTTTTCATAATTTTTTCTCCTTATTTTTTATTTACAAAAATAATTTTAACTTAAATAATTATTTTTGTAAATAAATTACTTTTTCTTTTGTTTGCAATATTTATTTTTGTAACCTTCATAAAGTATTGTTTTCAAAAACACATAAAAATATTTTCATACTTTTTATTTGTTTACTTAATTGTTATAACTATTTAAAAAATATTATTATAGTATATTATTACCTATTATTTTATTGTTTTATTATTAATTATGGATATAAATATTGTTTTATTAATTTTTATTCTATAATTGATTTTCTCTATCTTTCTTAAAAATATTTTTTATAATTCAAAATATTTTTAATTTTACAATAAAAGAAATATTTATTTTATTATATTTCTTTTTACTTTTTCTGGATTTTATTTTTAGAAATATTTTCTTTGAAACAGATGGAGTAAATATTTTTACAATTAATTACATGTATAAATTATACTTTTATTCTAATAAAAGTATTTGATATTTTTTTGTAGTTTAATCTGTTTTTTTTATATATTTTGTATATTTTTTTCGTTTATTAACACTTTTTTATATAATATAATTTCTATTGGATAGTTAATTTAAAGGTAATAAAAAAATATCTAGCTTTTATACTAGATATTTTTTTAAATATTTATATTTTATTTATTTTCTTGTAGCAATTTATTTAATTTATTTTGAACTAACCATAATTTTTTTTGTTTTCTATTAAATGCAACCATTTTATTTTTATTATTTTTGCTTTCATCAAGAAGTTTAATATATTTTTCATCAGCTATTTTTAATGCATCTTCAATTACTAAAAGTTCCTCTTTAGTAAACATAAATTATCACCTCCAAACAATTAATTTGTACTAACTTATTATATCATAGATTACATTTAACTAAATTAAAAGTATTTTAAAGATATCAATAGTGAATAAAAATATTTTCCTCTTCAATACAAAAGAGCTATTAATCCCTATTAATAGCTCCTTTGTATAGAATTATTATATCTTCTTTACTACTGATGATTTTAACTTCATAGCTCCAAATCCATCAATTTTACAATCTATATCATGACCATCTGTAACATCATATAATAAACGTATATTTTTAACTTTTGTTCCTTGTTTTAATGCTGATGATGCACCTTTTACTTTAAGATCTTTAATTATTGTAACTGTATCTCCATCGTTTAAAACATTTCCATTTGCATCTTTTATAACATTAGCTTCTTCTGCTGCTGCTTGGCTTGCTGCAGTCCACTCATGGCCACATTCTGGACATATTAAAAGGCTTCCGTCTTCATAAGTATATTCTGAATTACATTTTGGACAATTTGGTAACATAATTTCATTTCCTCCATTCGCTTTTTAATAAACAATACTTTTTACTTTCTGCATCATTTATACTATCATAGTCTAATAATATTTACAAACCTAGCGATAATGGCGCAATCATAAACTTACCTTCATAAAAATATAATTTCATTTTAAATAATATACTACTTTATTAAGTTTATAATCTCATCAATCTTTTTTGCCCCAAAATATATTTGTTCATCATTTACTATTATGGCTGGTACACTCATTACTTTAAATTTATCTTTTATTTCCTTAAAGTTTGAAATATCTATCATTTCAGCTTCTACCTTTTCATTCCCTATAGCTATTCTTTGAGATGAAACTACTACATCAGGGCATAAATGACAAGATAATGATACACAAACTTTAATATTTATATCTTTGTCTATCTTCTTAATATTGTTTAAAGTTTCTTCTGATATTTGTTGTCCTGCACTTCCAAGGTTATATATAGCTAATATAAATGAATTTAATTCATGCCCCCCAGGAACTCCATGGAACTTAACACCACTATATTTGTTATCACTATCTAATAATGCTACTACTGGATACTTATCTGCATGTATCTTATTTTCAACTTCTACATTTTCACCTTTATTATATACTTCAGCATTAACTCTCTCATCTAAATCTGCAATATCTAAAATTAAATCTCTTAACTCTATTGATTTGCTATTACTTTCATCTACTATAGATACAAGCGTAACATTCTTTTCTAATCTAGCTAATACACCTTTTAATTGAGCTCTTAATCCATCGTTTAAAAGCTTACTTCTTTTTGATACATTATTTAAATCAGAACTCTTAACTTCTTTTTTCTCTACTTTTTTAGATTCATATTCATCTTTAATTCCAAGCTTTTCTTTTAATTTAATAACATATCTCTCTGCAGATGTTGCTGCAATAGCACCATCTGACACTGCAGTTACTATTTGTCTTAATGCCTTTGGTCTTAAATCTCCTGCAACATATACACCTTGGATATTAGTCTCCATATTTTCATTTGTAACTATATACCCAAACTTATCAAGTTCTAAAATTCCTTTAAATAATTGACTTTGTGGTGCATATCCTACAAATACAAATATACCGAAAGAACCATCTTCCTTTTTAGCATGATACTCAAATGTTTCACCTGTTTTGTTATTAATAAACTTTGCATAGTTTATCATTTCAGTTCCGTTAGCTTCTAATATTTCAGTATTAAATTTAACTTCAACTTTTGGATGTGCTAAAACTTTATCTGCTATTGATTTTGCACATGTAAACTCTGGTTCTCTAGCTATAACAGTAACCTTAGTTGCAAATTTAGTTAAGAACATTGCTTCTTCAGCTGCTGCAAATCCAGCTCCAATAACAAAGACTTCTAATCCTTCGAAGAATTGTCCATCACAAGTTGAACAATAAGCTACTCCTCTACCTGTAAACTCATCTTCACCTTTAAACCCTAACTTTCTTGGTGAGGCTCCTGTAGCTATTACTACACTTCTTCCTTTTATTTCTCCTCTATCAGTTTTCAAAGTCTTTACATCACCTTCTAAACTTACTTCTAAAACTTCTGCAGACATAAAGTTTACTCCAAAATCTCCTGCTTGCTTTCTCATTTCTTCCATTAACTTTGGTCCATTACTATTTCTTGCACCAGGATAGTTTGAAATATCATAAGTCTTATTTACTTGTCCTCCAAACTCTGCCTTCTCTATAATTAACGTATTTAATTTTGCTCTACCTGCATATATTCCAGTTGAAAGCCCTGCTGGACCAGCACCAATTACTAATAAATCATATATTTTTTCCATATTCTCTACCTCCTATTACTTTTTAAAATATTAATAAAGCTTTATACATATAAAATTTTATTAATATTTTAAATTAAATTTTTATTATGATAAGTGATAAATAAACACACATAAAAATTACCACTTATCATAATATAACTATTAGTTATCTATAAATATTAAAGGCTACATCTAAACTTTTTTCAGTTTAGATAAAGCCTTAATATCAAATCTTATAGCTTACCAACTAAATCTAAGCTTGGTACTAATGTTTCTTCGCCTGGTTGCCATTTAGCTGGGCAAACTTGATCTCCATGTTCAGCTACGAATTGAGCTGCTTGAACTTTTCTTAATAATTCTTCTGCAGTTCTTCCAATTCCTAAATCATTAACTTCATAAGCTTTTATTTCCCCTTCTGGGTTAATTACGAATGATCCTCTTAAAGCTAAACCTTCTTCTTCAATCATAACTTCAAAATCTCTAGCTAATTTACCTGTTGGATCACCTAACATTGGGAATTGAATTTTTGCAATTGTTTCTGAAGCATCCGCCCATGCTTTATGAACAAAGTGAGTATCTGTAGATACTGAATATACTTCACAACCTGCTTCTTTAAACTTAGCATAGTTATCTGCTAAATCTCCTAATTCTGTTGGGCAAACAAATGTAAAGTCTGCTGGATAGAATACAAATACTGACCAATGTCCTTTGATTGATTCTAATGTTACTTCCTTAAATTCTCCATTGTGATAAGCTTGAACTGTAAAATCTGAAACTTTTTTATTGATTAATGACATATTAATCCCCTCCTGAAATTTATTTTCAATTGATATTTTTTATCAACTACTTCTTATAACTAATAATAATTATTATTTAATAATTTGTCAATGTATATTTTAAAAAAACTTTATTTATTTTCTAATATTTATATAATAAGTCATGATACATATAAAACTATAAATCTGAATTTTAAATGATTTCATAAACATCTTGACATAATTAAATAATTCTTTTCTTTGTTTTCGTAATATCCTACTTCTTGAACAATTTGTGTACATATGCTAAATTAGTATTTATTAGCAATAATTATATAACTTTATATTTTTTACAGAACTTTTTATAAGTTAAGAATAATATCGATCTTAAAGCAAATCTAATTATGCCCCAAATAATATGCTAATCTTATATTATTCATATAATTCTGCAAATAATGCCCCTACTTAATTTTTATATAAAATTAAATTTTATTTACTAAATATAAATTAAAAATATTTTCTATAACTTTTAGGAGGACTTTTAATGACAATTCAATTTAATATGATTCAATCTATCGGATTAGCTGTAATTTTCCTTTTAGTTGGAAAATCAGTTAAAAACAATATTCCGCTATTTTCAAAATATGCTATTCCATCACCTGTAATTGGTGGGCTTATATTTTCAATTGTACATATGATTCTTAGACAAAGTAATATTGCTGTATTTGAATTTGATTCAACATTGCAAACATTTTTTCAAACTATGTTTTTTTGTACTGTTGGATTTAATGCAAGTTTAAAAATGCTTAAAGTAGGTGGTAAAAAAATATTAATATTTCTACTTATAGCAACAGTCCTAGCTACTCTTCAAAATGTATTAGCTGTTGGACTTGCTGAATTTATAGGAATTAATCCGCTTTTAGCACTACTTACGGCTTCACCATCCTTAACTGGTGGTCATGGTACATCAGCAGCTGTAGCCCCTAGCATTGAAGCTCTTGGATATCCTGAAGCTTTAACAGTAGCTTTAACTGCTGCAACATTTGGACTTATTTCTGGTTCTATTCTTGGTAGTCCTATGGCTAATCGATTAATAATTAAAAATAATTTAGTAAATAAGAAAAAAAATCAATTATCTAATGAACATGATTTTGATTTATCCATTATAGACAATAAGAAAACTACACTAGATACTAATAAAATCAGTATGGCTTTCTTCCAAATACTAATAGCTATGGCTCTTGGAACTTATCTAACTGATGCTTTAAACTCATTTGTTGGAAAATGGTTTAATGGAGTAACTTTCCCAGCATATATAGGTGCAATGCTTATAGCTGCCGTTATAAGAAATATATCTGATACTTCAACTATTTTTAAATCACCTTTAGAAGAAATAGAGGTAGTTGGAGAAGTGTCTTTAAATCTATTCCTTGGTATGGCACTTATAACATTAAAACTTTGGCATTTAGTAGATTTAGCAATTCCAATGTTAATTTTACTTTTAGCTCAATGTGTACTGATGTATTTTTATGGTATGTTTATATCATATAAATTAATGGGTAAAGATTATGATTCTGCTGTAATGGTGGCAGGTTTAACTGGATTTGCAATGGGATCTACATCAAATGCAATGGCTAACATGAATTCAGTTACGGAAAAATATTTATACTCTAAAACTGCATTCTTTATAGTACCAATAGTAGGATCATTATTTATAGACTTTATAAATATAGGAATTATATATGGATTTATTGGTTTTCTTTCTTAGAAATGTATAAAATTTAATATAAATAATTCATAAAAAAGGAATGAGTCATGTAATTTAAAGTATTATATAACTCATTCCTTTTTTGTAAATTTATAATAAAGCATCAAAAAAGGTTGTAGCTTAAACTACAACCTTTAACAATCTAAAATTATCTTCTATTTTGTTCTTTTTTAGCTCTTCTACAAGATATACATCTTGTTGGCTCATTATCGAATCCTTTTTCTTTGTAGAATTCTTGTTCTCCTACTGAAAATATGAATTCACTTCCGCAATCTCTGCATGTTATTGTCTTATCTGTCATAAATATTCCTCCTAAAATTAAAGATTCTAAATCGATATAATAATCTCTAATTTTCGAGAAACTATTTACCTAAATGAAACTTTTTTTGTTAGCAACTTTGCTACCCTCTTATAATAACATAGTATTTTATTAATTGCAACCTTTTTTTGATTATTTTTTATAAATTCTTAAAATTAATCCAATATTTTGAATTTAACTTCGTTTATAAATCTTAAAATTTAAAAGGATAGACTTATTTTATAGTATTAATCTCTTTCGTAAGATAATATATCTCCAGTATTAGCATCTATTTCATAACTATATTCTACATTATTATAGTAAAATTCTATATCATATTTTTGTGTTCCGTTATCTATATCCTTTTCAAGTTTAATAAATGAAACTTGATCATTTGTTAATCCTGCATGTTTTAGTGCTATTTCTTTTACTTGTTCTTCAGAAATATTAACTTCATTATTTGTGTTGTTTACATTATTATTATATTCCATATCATAGTCATACTTTATTATTTCTCCATTAGCAGAATTAATCTCATAATCATATTCCTTATCACCATGATAAAATTCTATATTATATTTTTCTATGTTATTATCTACATCGCTTTCTACCTCAACAAATGATACCTGATCGCTTGTTAATCCTGCATGTTTCAATGCAATTTCCTTAGCTTCATCAATGGTAACTGTTTTATTATTTAATTCCTCTGAATTGCTACATCCCATTAAGCTAATGCTAATTATCGTTATAATTGTTGCTAACTTTAATCTTTTCATTTTATCCTCCAATCATGTTAAGTAAATTCTTATTATTGTGTACTTATCTAATTCACTCTCTATATAAATTTTAGTATTATAATTATTGGCTATTCTATTTGCAATAGATAAACCAATTCCAAAGGAATTATTATTTACTCTAGATTTATCAACCTTATAAAATCTTTTCATAACATTATTTACTTCATTCTCTGGTATTCCAATTCCATTATCTTTTACTTCTAATTTTAATTTTCCCAATTCATTTTTTACTATTATTTGAATTTCTATATTATCTTTATTATTATATTTTATTGAATTATCAATAAATATAATTAATAATTGTTTTAGATCATTTGGATCAATTTTAACTTTTATATTTTCTTCAATATTAATTATATATTTTACATTAGGGTTTAAAACTTTATAATGTTCTACTACTTCATCAACTATTATTATTGGATCAATTTCATCTAATTTACTTAAGTTTACTTCTGTTTTTTCTGCTTTAGATAATAGTAACATATCATTTACTAATTTTTTTAATCTTTCCACCTCTTTTAAACATATATCTAATGATTTTTCTAAACGCTGCTTATCATCTTTTCCCCATCTTTTCAGCATACTTAAATGTCCATGAAGTGCTGTTAGAGGCGTTTTCAATTCATGTGATGCATCTGATACAAACCTACTCTGCTCATGAAATGCCTCCTCTAATTCATCCATCATTGAATTAAAAACTATATTTACTTTATCTACCTCATCATTTAGCTCTGAAATTTCAGCTCTCTTATTGATTCCTTTTTCTTTTATTTCATTCATAGTTGTTATAAGTTTTCTAAGCCTCTTTATAAAATTCTTAGAAACATACATAGCTCCTATTCCACTTAAAACTAGTCCTAAAATTAATGTAAAAATTAAAATCGGTAATGAGTTTTCAATAAAATCCTGAAACATATCGTTTTCTCTAACTATTTGTACTATATATTGAGAATCACCTATATCTATTGGTCCTGTTATTCCCATATATATCTCAAAGTCAAAAAAATTGGAGTACGTTGTAATTTCTTCATTTACATAATCAAATTTAATCTCATTCCATATTTCTGATTTAGATTCATAATATATTTTATCTAAAGAATAAATTCTTATACTTTCATCGTCACTATCAGTTAACTGTTGTAAATACTCATAAAATCCACTTTCTGATATTTCTACATTTATATCCTTAGATAAACTTGTTATCTCTTCATACCTATCTTTTAATAAGTCTCTTTCATATTCATCTGTAAATATCCAAAATGTAATTAATTGACCAATTGTATATATAACCAAAATTAAGCTAATTATAAAAAATGAATTTTTCATAATTTCTAAAAATATAGGTAATTTTTTAGTTTTCATAACTAACTCCTCATAATATAACCAATAGATCTAATTGTCTGTATATATTCTTCCTTATTTTCATTATTTAATTTTGATCTTAAATATCTAATATATACATCTGTAACATTAGTTTCTGGTTCATATCCATATCCCCATATTTTTTCTAATAACTCTTCTCTAGTAACTACTTTATCCTTATTATCTATTAATATTGTTAATAACTCATATTCTTTGTTAGTTAAACTTATCTCTATTCCATTTCTTTTTACAATTCTTGAACTTTTATTAATTACAATATCCTTAAATTTTACTATATAATTATTTAAATTATCTTGCCTTCTAAAAACTACTTCAATACGTGCAAGCAATTCTTCTATTGCAAAGGGTTTAGCTATATAATCATCTGCTCCTATTTGTAGTCCATTAACCTTATCCATTACACTATCTTTTGCACTAAGCATTATTACTGGAGACTGCTTTTCTCTTTTTAACCTTCTACATATTTCAAATCCATTCATTGAAGGAAGCATAACATCCAGTATTACAAGATCATATTCATTTCTTAAAGCCTCTTCTAGACCTTTTCTACCATCCTCTTTAATAGAAACATTATATCCCTCATATTCTAATTCTCCCTTTATAAAATCAGAAATATTAGGTTCATCCTCAACAATTAATATGCTCTTCACTTTGTCTACTCCTTTATAACTTACTTCCTATTGTAATTTTAATCATAATAGTTATCTAAATCTATAATAGCACCTAAATTCGAATCAACAGTAACTTCAATAAGCATGTTGTTTGAATCCTTTATTTTAAATTCATACTCAAAACCTAACATGTCTAATTCTAATTTTTTCTTAACACCTAATACTTCTCCCTCAACTGTTTGAAGTGCTATTTCTTTCGCTTCATCAACTGTATAATTAATATTAGATTTAGCTATACTATATACTGCTATAACACCTGTAACCCCTATTATTGCTACTGAAGCTATTAATATAGAAATTTTTCTTATTAATTTTTTCTTATTTCTATTTATTTTTTCTCTTATATTATCTAAATATTTATTCATATTAATTTCTCCTCTTATTAAAACCTTTAATTTGATTATATAATATTAATTCATAAGTTTCATGAAGAAAGAATGAGAGTAAAATTAAAAATTTTTAATCTTTTATAAATAAATATCAAAAAAAGGTTGTAGTTTAAATTACAACCTTTTTTTATTATTTTTTATAAACACTTAAAACTAATCTATACTTTCCATTTAGCAATATTAATATTTATTCTATATCAACTTTATTTTTCGGTGTACTATTTCAAAATAATATATTCTATTCATATATGTCTGATAGTTCCATTTTTATTCTATCTAATCTATTATCATATACTCTATTTAATAGTTCATTATTATATTCATATTTACATATATTATTAGGTATCTTTACTACAAATTCACTGCCATTCCCTATTTTACTTTTTACACTTATTTGACCATTATGTATTTCAACTAAATATTTAGTTAATTTTAATCCAATACCTAACCCTTCACAAACCTTAGTAAATCTATCTTCTACATTATAAAACTCGTTAAATATATTGTTCAGATCTTCTTCCTTTATTCCAACCCCAGTATCTTTAACTGAAATAATTACAAACTTTTCATCTAGTGATATATTTACATTTACATTCCCATTTTCATGGTTATATTTTATTGCATTAGAAATTAAATTTAGTAGAATTCTTTCTAGTTTAATCTTATCAAAACCAATAATTAATTCTTCTATTTCTGTATCGAATATTATAGTTATATTTTTAAACTTCTTATAATTATTTATGTCATTACATAATGATTCTACTACATCTACAATATCATAATTATTAGGATTATAGTCTATATTTCCACACTGTAAATTAGTTAAATCTATAAAATTATTAGATATCTTAAGAATTCTTAAAGCATTTAAATTTATTCTATGAATATCCTTTATAAAACAATCTTTACAATTCCCTAAATCACATATTTTACATCTATTATCTAACAATTGTATAGATGTTATAATCATATTTATTGGTGTCCTAAATTCGTGCTTTATATTAGAAAAAAATCCATCTCTTAAATTACTTATTTCATCCTCATGAGATATATTTCTTATTTTATTTAATATCCCACTTACATTTCCCTGCTTATCAAATGTAGGATACTTTTCAATAGCAATAGTATATTTTACTTCATTTAAATATACTATTTGCGTATATTTTAATGATTTCTTTTCATCTATGACTTCATTATTTCTAGTCTTTTCAATATTAGAGGATTCCTTAAATAAATTTAATTCTTCATGTGTTTTTCCATATACCTCCTTCCTAGGTTTTTTAATAATCTTTTTAGCATATCTTTCGTTGCAATAAATAATTCTTCCATCTAAATCTGTATAAAAAATATAATCAGGTATTATGTCTAAAAGTAATTCTAATGTTTCTTTTGAATATTCTGTTATCACTAAAATATCTCCTTTCATAAAATTCCTAAAAAAAAGACTGTATATTACAGTCTTAAATTTTCCAAATTAGATGTCTGTTATAGTAGAATTTTGTAACTTTTTGCCGGCTTTATTATTTTATACTATTTTATGTATAATTGTCCAGTATTTTCTAATAATTTTATTTAAATTTCGTTCGACATAACACTTTTATATTAGTCTTATGTAAATATAGGAAAGATGAAAAGTCAAAATGGTATAAATAAGTTATTGCCTCAAATGGAGCAAGTTTAAAACAGTAAAATAGTAATAGAAAAAGTAGATAGATTTGTGTAAAAAACAAATCCATCTACTTTTTTTCAATTCTATTTCGTATCTCTTCCATATGTTTATCTAGAGCTGCACTAATTTCTGAACACTCAAACAGCTCTTTACTTATAATTTCAGCTTCTTCTGGATTAATATTTTTCTTATATCTTAATTTATGCTCTAAGCTTGCCCAAAAATCCATTGCTATTGTTCTAAGTTGTACTTCTACTTTCATTCCTTTCTTTTCATTCTTTAAGAAAATTGGTACTTCTATAATCAAATGTAAACTTCTATAACCACTTTTTTTAGGATTTCTTATATAATCCTTCTTCTCAATTAGCTTAATATCATCTTGGTTTAATAAGCAATCAGCTAGCATATAAATGTCTTCCGGAAATGAACAGATTACTCTTACACCAGCAACATCTCTTATATTTTCTTGTATTGATTCCAATGTAAAAGGTAAATCTTTCTTATTTAATTTTTTTATAATCCCCTCAGGAGACTTTAATCTAGTTTTTATACCTTCTATTGGATTTCTATCATATTGTAATGAAAACTGTTCATTTAATACCTTAAACTTTGTTTCCACTTCCATAATTGCACATCTATAATAAGCCATTAACTCATTCATTGGCATCATATTTCTATGTATTATCTCTAAAAAATCATCATTTATTATTTTTTCTCTTACAAATTTTTTACCAACATTTTTTAATATATAATCATCATTTATTATTTTTTCTCTTAAAGCTTTTTTATCAATATTTTTTAACATATAATCACCCTTTATCTTACTTAAAACTAATGATAACTATCTATTTAATCCCTATCCCACCCTCACTTGCAAGTCAACATATGGTTATTACATTAATTTATAACTTTACCCTTGTAACATTACTGAACTTATCTTTTATTATTTGCACATTGTTCCGTATATGCTAATCTATGCACTAATTCACATCTCAATTAGTAGAGCTTATGTTCACCCTTGCAAATTACCATCTAAATTTTAAGAAATAATATCAGTTGTCCAGTTTAATCCTTGTAATTTAGTATCTATTAATCTATATTCTTTTGAAAGATTATCTACTTGCTTTTGCATTTCAGCTACATTTACCGTACTTAAAATTTTTATTTCTTTATTTGAATATCTATCAATTCTATCAGCAGATTCACTAACAAAGCTCCTTAAAATAGATATCTTCAATCCTAAAGCATCCCTTTTAGCTATAATATCTGAAATACTTTCATTGTCTACATATGTAGAACTATTAGTTTTATTTATTAATTTTATAATATTTTCAAGTTCAATAATATTATCATTTAGTTCATTTATAAGAGTATGGGGGTTTTCTGATGGTATATCACCTTCTTGAACCTTAGCATTTTTTATTAATCTTTCTTTTAAGTTTGCAATTCTTTTTTGTAAGTCGGCCCTTAAATTTAATGCTTCTGCTAATTTCATATTAATCACCCTATTCTTAATTATTATTTCTCTATTATACCATTTTACTATTTATATAAATAAGATTATATATATTTCTTATTTCAATTATACATAAATTGTATATATAGTCCACAACCACATAATAAATAATTTTTAAAATATTTATCTTCGTTACAAATTAAAATTTGCATGGCAACCTTTAAATAATAGAAGGAACATACCTTAACGATATGTTCCTTCTATTATTTAACATTAACAATATTTTTAAAGCTTCTAATTGATATAATTGCACTTACTATAAATATACATATTGATACTAATATACTTATAATAAAAGTTATATTTAAGTTTTCTGATATGAATTTTCCTAAAACTTGTATTGCAAAGAAACTGTGAATTAATCCTATAGATAATGGAAGTACATAAAACAACATTACTTCTTTTCTAATAGCTTTTCCTAAATCTTTTTTTGATGCTCCTATATCCTTTAGAATTTTATATTTATCCTTATCTTCTGATGCATCACTATATATCTTAATATAAATAATACTAGCTTCTGCAAGTACAAATACTAAGAATAAAAATGCCCCAATAGAATAAACAAGCTTTAACCATTCAACACTTTGAGTTTCATATTTTCCAACTTGAAATTTAGTATTATCATTTAAATATGGTTCTAATCCTTTGCCTAATTTATTAATAATATCTTCATTTAAAATATCTGAATCGTTTTTAACCTTAATTCCATAAAAATTAACTATTTGTTCATCATTATAAAGTTTTTCATATTCATCATTATTAACAACAATTGTTCTAGATTTAATTAATGACCCTAAAACTTTGAATCTTATATCCCCTTCACTAATTTCAAATGTTTTATCAGCAAGAGTTATTTCTTTTGGCTTAATTAAGCTTCCCAATGTACTAGGATTTTCAATATAAATAACATTATTTCCTTTAACCATTTTTTCATTAATCTTTTCTAAATCTTTTTCATATCCATTGCTCTTCAAAATATCTGTAAACTTATCATAAGACATCACTATATAATCTTGTTTTTGAAACTCTTCAACATTTTCTAATGTATTATTAACCATTAATACATCAGTGTTTAAATCAAACTTCTTTTCACCTAGTACTTTAGTAATCTCTTCACTTATTTTTTCAGTATCTATTTCGTTTTGAGAATAAAATGACATTGTAAATAACTGATCATTTTGTTCACTCATTATATAAAGCCTTCTCATAGATACTGCTGTACCTAAAACAGTTACTGTACATGCTGTTAAAATCCCTATTGTAGCATAAGTAGTGTAATTTTTCTTTACTCTATAAGCTAAACTATTAATAGTTAGTATATTTTCTCCTTTATATAATATCTTTTTATTATTAATTAAAAAGTTAAGAACTGCTGGAATAGCAGCATAAAATAATCCATAAGTGCCTATACAAACTAAAATTAAAGTTTTAAAAGCATTCATTTTAGAACTAAATACTAAGTAATATCCATATGTAATGCAACCTATAGATACCATTGCAATTATATAAGTAAAGACTGTTACCTTAGGCATCCTTTCTGCTTTTCTACTATTATTTAAAAGCTCAATTACATTACTTCTTGAAATATTAACAAATCCTTTAATACTCATTAATAAAAATATAGCCATAAATATTATAAAGGTACTTATCATTGAATTAGCAGTAATAGCAAATTTCACATCTATATTAAACCCTGCTAAAGCAAAGATTATCATTTGAAAAAACTTAGAAAATAATACACCAACACCAATTCCAATTATACTGGCAGATATACCAATGAGCATCATTTCTGTAAAATATATTTTACCTATAGTTTTTAAATCTACACCCATAAAGGTAAAAAGACCTATTTCTTTTTTTCTATTTTTTAAAAATACATTAGAGACATACCATATAAAGAAAAGCATAAACAAACCTAAAATTATACTTATCATTTGTAATATCATTTTTGTATATACAGCATTAGCTTCTCCTAAATCTTTTAATGCTTCCCCACTCATAAGTATTAAGAAATTACTTAATATAATCACTGAAAATATCATTGATATAAAAAACATCGAATATGTTTTTATATTATTTTTAAAGTTATTAAAAGCTATGGAAAATACACTCATTATTTAGCACCTCCTAAAGTTGCTAATAAATCAATTATCTTACCATAAAAATCTTTTCTGTCATTTCCTCTATTTAACTGACACTTTATTTCACCATCGCTAAGCATATAAACCTTTTTAGAATAACTTGCACTAAAGGCATCATGAGTAACCATTATTATAGTTGCATTATTTTCTTCATTTACTCTCTTTAAACATTCTAATAAATCTGTAGAAGATTTAGAATCTAAAGCACCTGTTGGTTCATCTGCAAATATAATCTTTGGTTCTGTAATTAATGCCCTTGCAGCTGCCCCTCTTTGCTTTTGCCCTCCTGATAACTCATACGGATATTTTTTAAGATGATCCTTAAGTCCAAAAACATCAGCTATTTTAATAACTTTTTCTTCTATATCTTTAGTCCTCTTTCTTCCTAAAGCCAATGGAAGAGCTATATTATCCATTAATGTCATATTATCTAAAAGACTATAATCTTGAAATATAAATCCTATTTTATCTTTTCTTATATTAGATAATTCTTTATTTTTTACCTTAGTAAGGTCTATGCCATCTAAAATTATTTCACCTTTAGTTGGTTTATCTAAAGTAGATAGTAAGTTTAAAAGTGTAGTTTTACCTGCTCCTGATGGACCCATTATTGATAAAAATTCTCCTTCATCAACAGATAAAGATATATTATTTAAAACTCTAGTTTTAAAGCCTTTAATTCCATAATCCTTTGATAAATTATTTAATTTTAATATTTGACTCATTAATTGTTTCCTCCAAAATCTAATTTCTATTTTGCTGAACTATTAATCAGCTTATAAATTAATTTTAGTGGTTTTTTACTAACTAATCCTTCACTTAACATTACATTTAAAGTTCTAATGTTACATTTTTGTAATAGTAGTGAAATCAGATATTTTATTAAACTTAATTTTAAACAAAGTATATTGATTTTTTACTGATTCAACCTCAAATGAACTTCCTAATTTATTTAAAATCTTTTTAGAAAAATAAAGTCCCATTCCAGTTGATTTATATATAGTATTTCTTCCATTAGTACCTGTAAATCCCTTATTAAATACTCTTTCTATATCTTCTTCAGCTATTCCAATTCCATTATCTCTTATATTTAAACAAATATAATTATCATTTTCTTCACCATAAAATTTAATTTTTCCATTTTCTTTAGAATACTTTATTGCATTATTAATAAGCTGATCTAAAACATATAAAATCCACTTTTTATCAGTAAAAATATAATAATCAAGATTATCTAGTTTTATTTCCATATTACTCCTTATTAACATAAAAGCATTATTTTTTATAGCTTCCTTTATTAAATCTTGTAATTTAATTTCAGAAATAAATATATCTTCAGCTGCTGCTGTTGCTCTACTTCCATACATAACTGAATTAACTAAAAAATTAATTTTTTCTGTTTGATTCTTAATATCTGTGCTAATTTCTTCATCATCAACACGTTCTAAAGTCATAGATATAGCACTAATAGGTAATTTTATTTCATGAACCCATTTTGAAATATACTCTTCCATATCTTTAATTTGTGCATCCTTCATATCTAATACTTCTGAATATTTATCTTCTTTTTTATTAATTATATATGTCATTATTTCTTCTTCTAAAGACTCACCCTCAATATCATTTACAGTAATATCATTATCCTCTTCGATAATTTCATATATGGTACTAAATCTTTCTTTCCAAAGTATATATTTAATGATAAAAGCTCCAATATAAAGTGTAACTAGAATTACATCTAAGTAGTATATTTCTCCCATTCGACCCTTTAGCAAATTTAATACTAAAAAATAAATGTTAATACAAACTAAAATTCCAAAATTAAATAAGATACTTTTTATATTTTCTTTGATAAATCTTTTTAAACTCATTGTATTAAATATCCTATTCCTTTTTTAGTTTTAATAACATCGCCTAATCCTAATTCTCTTATTCTACTTCTAAGTCTTGTAATATTTACAGTTAAGGTATTATCACTAACAAATTCATCATCATTCCATAAGCTCATCATAAGCTTTTCTCTAGATACTACTTTTCCTTTATTTTTTATTAGTAATGATAATATTTTTATTTCATTCTTAGTAAGCTCTATTTCGTTATCCTTATATCTAAAAATACACTTTTCTATATCTAAAACTGCATCATTATAATAAATTAGTGAATCTGAAGTAATATAATCATAGCTTCTACGTAATAATGCATTAATCTTTGATATTAATACTTCTACAGAAAAAGGCTTTGTAATATAATCATCTCCACCATTATTCATCCCCATAATAATATCCATATTAGAGTCCCTAGAAGATAGAAATATTATAGGAACCTTAGAAATCTCTCTTATCTTTTCACACAAATAAAAGCCATCATAAAAAGGTAAATTCACATCCATCAATACAAGACTTGGTTTTTTCTCTATAAATTCATTTACGATATTATTAAACTCTTCTATTAACTCTACTTCAAAAGCCCATTTTCTTAAAGATAAAGCTAACTCTCTAGAAACATCTAAATCATCTTCAATTAACAATATTTTTTTCAAACTTTTCACCTCTTATTTAATAACTTGCGAATCTTATTAAAATACTATCATAATTTTACCATTTTATTCTTCTGTTTATTTTCTACATAATTATGGTATAATTCTAAAGTAATATTTTGAAATACCGTAGAGGATGGCTACGGTGGTTGTACGTATTCCCACCTTGGGTTATTGGTGATTATCATCATAACTTAAGGGGGTGGTATTGGATATGGTTGAATTGATTATAAAGAGCTGTATTGTTATTTATATAATTAGATTAGTTTTAAAACATAATCTTTTTGTTCATTATGTAAAGATTTCAGTAAAATTTATTGGTCTTGATATTGAAATTAAAAGCAAACAAAAAGATGCTCCATCCAGCGAAGATTAGCATCATTTTTGTTAACATATTCGTTTAAATCTAATAGCCCTAAAACTAAAAACGTTCTAAGGATTAGCTTAGTGTTAGCGCACTAAGCTTTTCTTATTTATATTATATCAAATTTTCATTAAAAATAAACTTATATTTTTTAACTATTCTTACAAAGATTTTTCCATTATATACTCGTTATATCCTGAATCATCATTCAATTGCTCTTTTATTATCTTAAATCCTCTATCTATATAAAATTCTACTGATTTTTTATTAATTCTATTTGTATTAATTGATATAGTTATTATATCTTCTTGATTATATTTTATTTATCTTATTGTATCTATTTATTACTTATTATTGAAATTTATCAATCATACTCCACATTATAAGTTGTAATCTTATATCTACTTCTTCATTTACACCTCTAGTTACATACCTATTATCTTTCTTGAACATATTTCTTTATCTCCTTATCATTGCAAGCTTTTATAGTAATATTAATTCACCCTCCTTATCTTATTCTAGTAGGAACTTAGAAAGTTCTTCTGTAGTTACTACTACAATTGCATAATCACTCGAAAGCAAAAATAGTGAAGAAGTCCAATTAACTCCTTCACTACATTCAATAACATCAGTATATTCTGGTACTAAACCTTGTAATTTATCTTGTTTCAGTATTTCGCTATCTACGATATTTTCTGCTATAACTACATATCCACCTAAGTCAGATTCTATATCTCTATTAACTCCATAGTTTTCATTCAGTATATCTATTGTTACTTTTATGCTTTCAATTACTTCTGATGGTATATTGTTTACTTCTAGTAATTGATTTTCTTTATAAATCTTCTTCATCATTAATCCTCCCTAAATATAAAAACTTCTATATGCAATCTAATTACACATAGAAGTTTTTATAAGTAATCTCTTTTATTCAACATATTATTCTTAACTATAATATATATTTATATTTTAGATTTATTTTGTAATAGATTAATGTTGTCACCCTATCAAAATTAACTATTCAATTCAATTCAAGGATTCATTTAATTTAATCTAAACGTTAAATACCTATTTATTTAGTATCTTAAAAATCAAACTAATTCGTCTTATAATACAATTATTCATCAAAATCTTTTAGTATCATTATAATCTATTAACAATAAAACAACAATTTTATCTAACCTATAAATTGGAAATTTATATGCCTAACTCTTGAAATTCACCAATAGGTATGCTTATATTAAATTTAAGACTTGTATTTTCATCAGCTACTATTTTTATTCTGTTAATACCCTTCTTAATTTGTAAAGTATTTGTTACATAATCCAGTACATCTGAACCCTTAGTTGCTTCGATAAGATTTGTAACAGAACTATCTGGAGCGATTAACACTAATTTTAATTTTCCACTTGTTACATTTAACAAGTACGTCATATCCACCTCAATATCTTTATCAGATTCATAAGTCCAAATTGTATCCATTCCTTCTATTTTTTTTATTACACCATTAAATTCTTGTCCCTCAATATTTTGTTTCTCAACATCTAGGTTGAAACTATTGGTGTTGCTCGAAATTTTCTCATTATCATTATAAATAGAAGTCATATGATTTTTAGAACATCCACCTAACACCATAACCAAAACTATAAAAAACACTACATATTTATATTTTTTCATTTTTATACCTCTCTTTCAAATTCTAATTTATCTGCTTTAT
This sequence comes from uncultured Clostridium sp., assembly GCA_900547475.1. Classification (GTDB taxonomy): domain Bacteria; phylum Bacillota; class Clostridia; order Clostridiales; family Clostridiaceae; genus Clostridium. The sequence continues at coordinate 50,291 of URGW01000017.1, forward strand.
TTCTTGCCTTCATAATCTATTACAGAACCAATCAAAATTCCAAGCAACATTCCAAATCCCGCACTAATACCAATACTAAATCCTGCATTAAACTTCAAAATCATCCATAATAGAATTCCTATACAAGCACCAGTAACAAATCCAAGAACTAAAAATATAGTCAGATATTTATATTCATTTATCATCTCATATTTGCTCCTCTATCTAATTAATTCATATTTATACAGTAGTTTTAAAATCAAACTACCCCGACTTATAATACATTTCTTAATCATTTTACATCTCTCATTATACCATAATATTCTATTTTTAATAAATATATCAATAAACTTTATTCTTATATTGTAAAAAACTCCTACCTATGTATGAATATAAGTAGGAGTCTCAGTATCTTATAAATACTTTTATCTATTTACAATTTCAGTAAAAACCTCATTTATTTATGATACGGTTCTCCGTATCAGTATTAAGTGAGGTTTTTTTTCTATTTTAGTACCTCTATTAAATCTTCTAATTCTGTATACGGCATCTTTGATAACTCCATTAAATTATATAACATAGCTCCCATACCTTGAACTCTAATATCAGCTGGCGCTATATATGGCATTTCTAAAATAACACTACCATTTCCACCAACTAGCCCAATATTATACAATTCAAGTGTATCCTGTAATACAGATATCAAAGTACATCCACTTACTCCACCATTCGTATAGTCTTCTTTTCTTAATATCTGAATTGGTAACTGCTGATTTATAGCAAATAAATTTATTAATTTTATTTGTCTATAAGTTAACCTCTTTGATATATTAATTAATTGATTAGCTTGTTCCCTACTTATAGTTTTATCAAATGCAATATTAGCTACTAAATTACCATAATACTTTAGCTTTTTTTCTTCATGTTCTCTTTGAGCTGAAAACATTATACCCTCTACAATTTCATCAGCTGTTGACCTATTAGTATCATCATTCTCAAAAAATCCATCATCTCTTAACTTCTTACCACTTTTTATATTTTCATCTATTTTCTCTAACGCATATGTAGCTGTTGCTCCTATTTTATTATTCTCTCTTTTTGATAATACCCTATTCTTTATTTCTGAACCTAGCTTTGAAAATACTTTTTCTACAGCTTTTCCTCCTGCTATCCCAAGCATAGCTCCTGCTGGTCCAGCAACAACTCCGCCAATGACTGCACCAGTAGTTGCTCCAGTTATCTCTGAACCTGATTCTATCAAAAATTCAATCATCTCATCTTTCATTCTACAATACACTCCTCAAAATAATTAGTATTAATATAATTATACTATATTAATGCTAATTGAATAATAATCTATATAACAACATCTAAATTCAATACCTTCAATCCAACATTTATTAACATAAAAGAAGAAGGAATACCTTTAATAGGTACTCCTCCTTCTTTTACTAGATATTCAACTAGCTTATCATTTATATTAAGTTTTATTGATTCTATTTCTCTTGATTCATTCATCGTTATTTCAGATATTATCATATGTAGTAACTTTTTCTGTTGCTCTCTACTTACACTACTATTTAATATCTTACTGAAATTCATAAGTATATCTTTAATGAACTCATATGGTATCTCTTCACTTACCTCCTCAGAAATTGTGTTTAGTAACGGCTTCTTTTCTTCTTCTAAAATTCTGATTTTCTCATTTAGTTCATTCTTTCTAGTTTGAAACTCCTCTTTAGTTAAAATGTCATCCTCATATGCTTCAAAGATTTTTCGTTTTCTTTTGTCCAGTTTTTCTAGCTCTTTATCTATGTCACCTAACAATCTTTTAGCTGGTTTAACTTTATCTTTTCTTTCCTTATTAATATTTTTAACAACTGCTTTAATCATTGCTTCATTAGATACTAATTCTTCAATCTTTTTAAACACATATTCATTAGCTTTATCTACTCTTATTGTATTACTATTACATACTGAAGTTCCTTTATTCTTCCAATTACCACAACAGTAATAAGCTATTCTCTTTTTACTACCATCTGCTAATGTATTGGTTGTCCTAGAAATCACCATGCCAGCTCCACACTTAGGACATCTTAATATCCCTGTTAATGGATATTCTCCATCATATATTCTTGAAGGCTTTCCTTTCTTGCTTTCTAAAATTAATTGAACTTTATCCCATAGCTCTCTATCTATAATAGCTTCATGCTTTCCTTTAACTCTTATTGGATTAGGATTTATATTTCTTCTTCTTTTTTCACTCCAATTTTGTCTTACATTATATCTTATTTCTCCTATGTATACTGGATTAGTTAGTATATCTCTTATACTTCCTACTGAAAAATCATTTCCTTTCTTAGTTTTATATCCTAACTTATTTATTTGATTAGTTATAGCTTTATATCCTTTTCCTTTGCTATATTCATTAAAAATAAACCTTACTATTTCAGCTTCTTTTTCATTTATTTTTAGTTTATTTTTTCCCTTTTTTTCTTCTTCTGGTGAATTATTAGGTACTAAGTCATATCCTAAGACTCGTCCACCGCACCAATTTCCAGATTTTGCCTTTGCAATCATCCCCATCTTAACATTCTGTGCAATAGTCCCCCTTTCAAACTCTCCTATTAAAGCCATCATTTGAAATTGCATTCTTCCTGCTGGTGTATCTGTTTCAAAAGGTTCTGAATAAGATTTGAATGTTATATTGTTTTTCTCTAATAGATTTACAATCTTTAAAACATCTTCTAACTTTCTACTTACACGGTTTATCTTCCAAGATATAACCATATCGAACTTTCCTGCTTTAGCATCACTTAAAAGTTCTTTTAATGCTGGTCTATCTTTTATGTTTTTTCCACTTATTCCTCTATCAGAATAGCATTTATAGATTACATATCCCATCTTCTTACACCATTCTTCTAGTAATCTTTCTTGTTCATCTATACTGTAACCGTTCTCAGATTGTTCTTCAGTACTCACCCGGCAATATATGGCAATTAATTTCCTTCTTTTCTCAACTTTTATATCATTAACCAATTTCTTAAATCCCATAGAACTCCTCCTAATCTCTAATCAAATTTATAATATATACTTAACTTTTATTTTTATATCATTTAAGAATTAGATTATTTAGAAGTTACCCACTATAGGATAACTTCTAAATCTTTATTAATTTTTAAAGCTCTATTCTGATTAAAGCAAATCTACCTTGTTATTTATGTACTCCATGCTCATCATGTTGTTTTTCTCCATTTCTGAATATCTCTCTTCTTTTAACTTTCTGTCATGTTCTATAATAATTTCACCATCTTCGATATTATAAACATTAGTAACATTCATATATTCTCCACCATTTTTAATTTCAATTTTTAATTCTATTACAACTTCAGCACCTATTAATTCATTCATATTAAATTTTTCATACTCATCATATACATTAAAATCACTTCCTTTAATAGCTTTAATTAATTTATAAAATAAGTATGTAGTCCAAGGGGCTATAAGCATGTATTGTTTTATTGATGTTCCATTCTCTATTTCAAAAGTTATATATCCTTGCTCAAAAACTTTACCCTTAACAATCTTTTTGTCATTAAATTCACAGCTTACTATTTTACATTTCTTATATCCTTCTTCTATTTTTACACTTACTCCATCTTTCTTTATGATTGCCATATTTATCTCTCCTTTTATTTTTCTATTTTCTGCTTACTTATTGATTATTTTTTATTGATTATTTTCTTTAATCCAATTTATGAACCATTCACTATTCATTATTTCTTCTTGTTCTTTTATGCTTGTCCTATTCTCACATATTTGAATTATTGAATCTTCTAATCTTATCTTTTCTATTTTTCTATTGCTCTCCATTATGTACTCCTCCTAAATCATTTAATTTCACTAAGCACCGAACTATATAAGTTCAATGATTAGTAGATTTTCTAATTTTCTTCTACCCCATCTATTTTTGAAGCTATTATGTATAGGCTTAGTATCTCTGTTATTGCTTCAACTATATCGTCTATTGTTAATTCATTCATATGTTATTACCTTCCACTTAATCTATAGTTATTATCGCTACTTTATAATTTTCGTATGTAGTATAATTAACTTCTGAAAATGTAATTGAAGTTCTGTTGCTAAAATCTAATTGATACATTTCGGTTAGCTCATTTACTATACCAGCAGAATATATAGTCCCTTTTGTTTTAGAGTATTTTATACTTAAAAAGTTTTGATTGTCTGGTAATCTTTCTCCTACAGCAATTGCATTATCTGAACATGAAATTAGTATTTTAGGTGGATTACCTAACTCCTCCATGACATTATTTGAAAAGACAATCCTTTTACCACTTTTTTCAGTATTTATTATAGTAGCTACTCCTTGATTGATTTTTATTACACTTTTCTGTTTAGACTTAGAAGCCTTAAAGTTTTCTAAATTGTACTGTTGTTCTTGGGTTACTTCTTCAATTTCTTCTACTGTTTCTTCTATTGTTTCTTTGTTTTCATATTCTTCTCTCATATTTTCATATTTAACCTTCGGTTTTGACCATCTTTTTACTACTGCCATTTTTTAATCTCCTTTTGCTTATTACTTGATTTATTCATTACCTCACTTTTAGGACTCACTCAGTCCTTTTCTCAGTCTCTTAGTCTCAAGTCTATTCTATTGATTTATGTAGTCTAGGACGTATGGACGCATATGTTACCACCTTCTTTCAGTTTATTATTCATGAAACATCTTCTTTTTGATATTTCATGAATTTTCTTAGTCCTTTAGCCCTAGTTGTTGGTACATCTAAATTTCAGCATTTTATCTTAGCCACCAATTAGCCACCTAGTTGTCCAAATATTCTAGAATCATCTAATGAAATCCTAAAACATCCAACTATTTTTACTCCAGTATGGTATCTAAATGAATTTGATTTCTTACTTTCACATTCATATCCTAATGACTTAGCATAAGCATCAAATTTCCTCCAGAACTTTTGAACACTTATTTTAGCTTGTCCTTCCATTCCATTAGCTCTAGCCCAGCTTTTGTATGTATTGTAGATTATTCTATTATCTTCTCTATGGTCACTATGTTCTTTTTCAACGCATTGCTCAAAGAATAGTATCATCGGATTAAGTTCCATTTCATACTGTTTAAGTAATTTATTGGAACTGTTACATTCAGAAAATCTAAAATTATTTTCTTTTAATCTCCTTAGACCTACTAAAGCCCAATTAAATATTCCATTAAGTTCTTCTTTTAGTTTTTCTCTTAAATAGAAATCTCTATCTTCTTCTTTAACTACATTTTTGAAATGAAGCATACATAATCTTCTCATAAACGCATAACCTCCATCATTTGTATGAGGTAGATTATTTGTTGAAAATACCATTCTAGCAGTAGGCTTAAACTGAATTACAGGTTGATTTTTCTGTTCAGCAGTTATTATGTCTTCACCAACTATAGCCTTAAAATATTGAGTATTAAGAGAAGCCCCATTAAACTCGTTCTCGTTGCTAATGTTAGCTAACTTTCCATATATACATACTCTAGAAAATGGTCTACTAAGTTCATTCATTGGTATACTTGAAATATTTTCTTGACCAATAAGTTCACTAATGATATCAATGAAAATTCCTTTACCATTTTTTCCTAGACCGTATAAGATTAGTGCTTTTTGTGCTCTTGTTTCTGCTGTTAAAATATACCCAACCCATTCTTGTGCAAGATTTATAGCTTCTTCATCACCATTAAAACATTGATTAAGAAATCTAATGAAATTAGGACATTCAGCTTCTTCATTGTAATCAACAGGTATTCTAATACTACTGTAGAACTCAGGTCTATGTTCCATTAAGCTATATGTGTTTAAATCAAACATACCATTTCTAAGATTTATATATCTTTTGTTAGAGTTAAGTTCCTCTTCAAAAAATACTATTCTTTTTAAAGCTCCTATGTATTCCTTTTCATTTTTCAAAGACCATATATTATCCGAATAAGTTTGTAGCTTACCTCTTAATTTCTGAAATAAGTACATATCAGAAATCTTATTCCATATACCATCGTTATATACATAAAATGAATCTTTATTATAGATAATTTGTAATTTTTTAGCTGTAAAAGTGGCAAATTTATTAGGATTGAAGGATTTTACCTTTCCAGTTTTCTTTGAAAACTCTATTCCCATTTCTTCACACTCTATGATTTTTTCATCTTCTAACATACATTTTCTCCTCACTTATTTTTATTAAGTAAGGTAATGAATCGCTTCTACGTTTGTTATGATACACTAAACAAACCAAAAACGCCAAAATCATTTTTGGCTATTTCAAGCCATTTTCAGCTATTTCCAATAAATTATGAATTTTATTTTTTAACTTTAATTTACTTTTTTTAAATTTTTATCCTGTCTAGGAAGTCTAGGCTTAAAATTTTTTATCTTTTTTCCTCCTAGACTTCCTCGCTTAAAAACCTCCTAATTTATTACTTTTTTGTATTTATTATTTAAAATAATCCTTAAATATACTATTGGAAATTCTCTTCCAACTTTTAATTTCGCAGTTTTACTTGATATTTCTCATTTTTGTAAAAAAAAAAGAGGTTCAACCCTCTTTTTTTTTTATTGTTGTATTTCTACTAACTCTCCATTAGAATACAATCTATATTTCGCTAATATTGTATTATCATCAAACTTTATCCAATCCTTATCTTTAGCTACAACATCAAAATACTTTTTACCAGTTTCATCTATATTTAAATCTGATGATAGCTCATAGAAATTACGTGTATTTCCATTATCAGCATTCATTTTATCTAACATTTCTTGTGCTACTGTTTTTGAAAAGTTATTCTCGTCTGTTTCAATCTTCAACTTATTTTGTTTCTCTTTTTCTAAAGCTTCTTTTTCTTTTCTTTCAGCCTCTTCTTTAGCATAATTATCTTTTCTTTGATTAGATAACAATTCACTAGCTTTTACGTGTAAGTCATACATAGTATTTATATCTGCTTGTTCTATATATTGCCATTCTGATGTTTCTTTACTTAATTCTTCTGCTTGTTCATATTCTCCTTTTTCAATTAAGCTTTTAACCTCTTCTATTTTTACTAAAAATTCTTTTCTTATTTTTTTAACATTTAACAATTCTTTTTTTAGATTTTCTACATCATCTTTTAATCTATCATATTTTTTATAACTGCTATCAATTTCATTAAGATATTTCAATCCAGAATCTACTCCTGAACTTTGAGCCTTTTGGTAACTAACAACCACATTCCATAATTTATCTATTTTTTTATTATTTCCATCAACAACAGTATATAATATATCCCTTGCATTATCATAATCACCATTATTAATAGCTACTTCGGCTTTCTTTATTACTGCATTTTCTTCATTGATTCTTTTACCTATAATTCCTACTATAAATAACAGTATAAGAACAACTAATCCTATTATTATAGACTTATTTTTCTTATTCATATACTTATCTCCCCCTTTATTAAATTATTTCTCCCCTTTAATTTTAGAATAAATAAAAGAACCTATTAGAAATAAAACTGCTATAACTATAGCTAGTTTTATCAAAATCCATAATACTGTAAATATTCCTCCAATTAATCCACTCATCCAATTAACTATGAAAGCACCTACAGCACAACATAGAAGCCACTCACCAACCATTGCTCCAAATCCTAAATACCATATCTCAAAAATATTATTAATTAGAATAAAAAACCCTGTTCCTAATATTAATGTAAATATAAGTGCAATTAACGCTGTTAATCCTCCAGCATCAAAAACATTCATTAAACTACCTCCCTCATTCCAGCAATTTCATTTAATACAATATTACTATATTTTAATTTTATTTTTTGTCGAAATTTATCAATCTTTAAATATTTTTATCTAAATTTAATATTATTTCTATTTATTATTGATTGAACCCATCTCTCTGAATAATCTAATTCTTTAGCTAATTTTCTTACATTTTTACCATTGTAATTCTCTTGTAAATATTTAATTACATATTCTTTAGAGTATAATTTCTTAGGAAAATTAAATTGTTGACCTCCAAATACACTATGTATTTCTCTTGTAACTTTTTCACCCATATGTTCAAAAATAGTAGAATACACTCCATTAAAATGCTCTTTTTGAATATCCATATATTAACTTCACCTCCCATAAAAAATAATAGCTACTTTAAAATGATTATTCATGCGAATAATTCATTGAAAAAATCATTAAAAACTTACTGAAAATTAATTTTAAATTTAATATAAAAAAAGTTAATGCTCCTAAAATATAGAAACATTAACTCTTTTAATTTTATTTATTGGTATTATATATAATTTAATTATTATTAATTGTATATATTTATTATTTATTTTTTATTCTTTTTTTCTCTCTATTCTGATTATATTTTTTTATTTTTATTTATTTTTTTATTAAGGCTTTAGCCCCCCTATCCCCCCGTCACTCCTTTAGAGTTCCGAGTTCCCTCTTTCCAAGTTCCATTATTTATATGTTTTATCTTTTTCATTTTTTTATTTTTAAGTAAAATTAGTGACCTAAAACTTTTCTATTATCTACTTATTCAATTTAAAAGCAACTTATTTAGCTCTTTTTTGAGCTTTTTTAATCTAATGGCTACTTTTCTTCACTATCTAAAAAATCTCTGTTTTCTGATATGTTTTTGTTGCTTTTTGCTCAATTTCTCTCTATCATCATATAGCTTTTTTAACTTATCTTATATTTTTACTTATTATTTACTGCTTCTATTGAAGTAGCAACAACTGTTAATATAGTACCAACTACTTTTATTACAGTTATAATATCCATCTATTTCACCTCCTTTAAATATGTATAAATATATGAGTAACTATCTCTTACAGGAACTAATTTGATTACATACTTAGCAACTTCTAAATCTATGTAGACTAATGTTTCATTATCATATCCTCTACCATTACAGAACCTTACTACAGTATCAAAACTCTTTATTAAATCAAATTGAATGTAGTTAAGTTCTTGTTGTAGCTTCTTTAAATCTATTTCCTTTTTATCATTTAATTCAATTATTAAATCTCTAGGATTCCATTGATTAGCAAGCCCTCCATCATAGAAATCAAAACGCATTACTCCAAGTAGTTCCTTAGAACTATACTCAAAAGACTTTTCTTTACTTAGTTCTTTCATCTTATTACCTCCTAATATTCTTCTGCTAACATCATAGTTGAGTATTCATTATCATCTATTACGAAAACTTTTATGTTTCCATTAACCTCTATATTTTCTAAATCTATAACATACTTTTCTTTATACTCTGGAACTTCTTGACTATGTTCAATTACAATTCCTTCTTTACATTTTCTTACTTTGAAAACTTGTAAGTAGTCTAATTCCTTTCCCTCTTCATTCAACTTATCAATCATACTCCAAAGTATAAGTTGTAATCTTAAATCTAACTTTTCATTAGCTCCTCTTGTTATATATCTGCTCTCTTTCTTAAACATCTTAATCCTCCTAAAAATAATTAAAGCTACCTAATTACTTTTCTTGTAATTAAGTAGCTATTTTAATTCTTGCTTCAACATTTCTATGAATTCATCTGAAAATACTTTCTCTTTAATGGACTTCTTTATTAACTCCATTAACTCTAATTCAGTTACATCAAGACTTCTTGGAATATAAGTCTCATCACCTCTTCTAGTAGATTTATATACACAGAATCTTATTTCATTCCTTTTTAGTTCCTTGATATATATCTTTTCTATTGTATATGTATATTCATCATCTCCAACTTTTCCTTGATTTATTATCTTACAATACTTAGTTTCCTTGATTATCTTATCCTCTTTTATATTCTTACTCACATTAAATTAACCTCCATTTATTCTAATAGGAACTTAGAAAGTTCTTCTGTTGTTACTACTACAATTGCATAATCACTTGAAAGCAAAAATAAGGAAGAAGTCCAATTAACTCCTTCCTTACATTCAATAATATCAGTATATTCTGGTATTAAACCTTGTAACTTATCTTTCTTTAACATTTCGATAACAACGATATTTTCTGCTATAACTATATATCCTCCTAAATCTTTCTCTATATCTCTATTAGCTCCATAATTTTCACCTAATACATTAATGACGTCTAAAACATTACTGATTACTTCTATAGGATATCCTTTTAATTGATTTTTTAAATAAACCTTTTTCATTATAAATTTCTCCCTTCTAAGAAAGTAAAAAACTTTTACTTGTATACATAAATACAAGTAAAAGTTTGTTTTTCTAAGTTAATAATATATATTTAATTTATCTTTTAATACAGTAATTAACCTAATTCTAATATTGTAATTTAAAAGTGTTTTTGAAGATTTCTACAAAAAATTTACGAACCTTCTTGTATTGTTCAATCAAATTATCTTCATTTTTAATCCCTTATATTCATGATATTTTTTTATCCATTATCATAGAAATAATATATAACACTAATACTGGTGCTACTAATAATGAAGTACATACTATACCAATACTTACTGAAATATTTGTAGCTATGATTCCTATAATCGGTCCACCTAAAATTTGACCTAAGGAATTCATTTGTCCATTTATAGAAAGCACAGTAGCTCTAGAATTATCATCTATATGCCCATTTAACCACGCACTGAATATAGGTTCATTTATAATTCTAAAGGTATTTGTTGCCAAATAAGCTATTAACATTAAACTAAAGTTTCTTGTAAGAGCAAATATCAACATAGACGATATATAAAGTATATTTATGCATAATAATAGTTTTCCATTTTTCCTATTATCCTCATTCTTAAGATTCTTTGCCATAAAATGCATTACTATGAAGCTCAATATCATTCCTAAAATTCCAAAAATTCCAAACCAAGTCACTGAACTAAGGTTTCCAAGTTTAGGAAGTGTAGTATCTTGTAAAAAATGCGCATTAGAAAGTCTATCATAACCTTCACTTGATAATCCATAAAATAAAGTTACTGCAAGTAAAATCATAATTATAGATTTACTTTTTACAAATTTAAGACCAGATTTAAATGTATATACCATCTTTTTGAATGTATTTAAATCCCCAGGAGCAGATGGTTTAAAATTATTTTCTGGCATATATAACCATAAAAATAATGCAAGAATTATAAATAAAACTCCACTAACTATAATAGGAAGCCTTACAGAGAAATTAGCTATTACAGTGCTTAGTACTATTCCAATAAATGCTCCTATCTGCCCTGCTTGTGCTCCCTTTATATAAATTTCATCTAAATCTTTATTCTTCTCTTCTTCCGCAATCCAAGCTTCAAGCGAGCCACTGATAAAAGTAGACCCTAATCCCCATACAATCTGTGCTACAAGTACGAAAACAAAACTAGAAATAGAACCTTCTAAAATAAATCCCACTCCTGTTAAAACTCCCCCAATAACAATAGATAGTTTACGACTATACACATCTGCAACTATACCTGTAGGAATTTCAAATATAAAGCATGCTAATTCCAAAGTAGTTCCAACAAGTATAAGCTGAAGTGGATTTAAATGAACTATTTCAATGTGATACACTATCATAACTGTAGCTACTAACGAAAAACACATTGCTGTAATAGCTGAAAATAATAAATAAGTTTTATATGCTGAAAGTTTATTAACCATTAATCATCACCATCCTAGTATTTCTTAAAAAATTTGTTTGTTTTTCATAATCTTCATATTTAAATATATAAATCATCAAAATAATCTCCTTAAACAAAAAAAGCTGTAAATGAACATAATTCACTTACAGCCTCATAATCATATAACCTAAATATAAACATAAAATATAGAACTTTAATTATATAACTTATGATTAAGCTATTCAAATTAAAATCTTATACCATATCTATATATAGCAAAAATAGACATAAAAATACCGTGTTTAGAACACGGTTTTCCTATCCTGCAAATAAAGATGTAACATGCTCATTATAATACTAATTATTTTTAGAGTACACAAATAAACATGGTAATATCAATATTATCAATAATTGATTCTACCACAAATAAACCTTGAGTTATTCAAGATTTTTCATATACTTTTAAAAATAATCCTTATTCAGTTAATTTAATTAAAAATTACCTCTTTGCGCATATTTACAACACCTTTACATTTATATTTTTTATGCTTATATTTTAGTATAATTATAGTATATATAATTTTAAAAATTTTTTCAATGCTACAGATTCTGAAAAACAAATTCTAATTTTCTCAAGTAGTGAAAAATGAAGAATCTATAAATAAAATTAAAATACCCAACAAAAATTCAAACTTTAGATTTTTGTAAGTTTCATTGCAAAAATTAAAGCACACCTATCGTCCATTTATATATCCAATTCTATCCAAAACCTCATTTATTTATGGTACGGTTCATTCTTCATTATTCTAAAAGCTCTATAAACTTGCTCCAATAACATTACTCTAAACAACTGATGTGGAAAAGTCATCTTAGAAAAACAGACCTTATAATTAGCCCTTTTAATTACATCTTGAGATAATCCTAAACTACCCCCAATAACAAAAGTTATGTTAGAGTTACCCATAACCCCTTGAGTCTCAATAAATTTAGAGAACTCCTCTGAGGTCATTTGCTTAGCATTTAAATCCATTGCTACAACAAACATATTATCCTTTATCTTAGATAAAATAAGCTGCCCTTCCTTATATTTAATCTGTAATTCTTCCTTCTCTGATGCATTATCAGGTGTCTTTTCATCAGGTAATTCTATAATGTCAATTTTACAATACCTTGTTAATCTTTTAGAATACTCATCAATTGCTTGTTTTAAATACTTTTCTTTTAATTTCCCCACAGATATAACTGTTATGTTCATTAATTTTCCTCCTAAGTTATCAATACTTTTTATAAACTTAACTTTTAATATTAATCTTCTATATCAAATTTTATAACTATCAACGTCAATTATAGTAGTATCTTCTGCTATATAAGTATTTTTAGGAATCAATACTCTTAAAATATCATTCTTAAAAACAGCTTTTATATTATCAGCATCAGCATTTTCTACATAATAGTCCTCTTCTATATCTCCACCAGATTGTATTACTGCCATTGCTATATTCTTATTATTAGTATATACCATATTTCTCTTTACCTTAAGAGTTATATAATTATTATCATACTCCAAATCAATATTTTCCTTTTTAACTCCGGGAAGATAACACTCTAATGTATATGCTCTTTTATGATCTTTAAAACTAATATTAACTGAAGATATATTATCTATTTCACTTATTAAATTATTCATAAAATTACTATTTACAAATTTATCAACTATCTCATCTATAACTTCAAAATTACTAGATACAGCATTTAAAGTAGTTGAAAATATATATGGAAATATATTAAACATATAATCCTCCACTCTAATATTTATAACTACTTATAATTTATTTATAAACTTTACTATTTGACACTCTATTAAGTATATTTTTAACTTAATCATCAAAAAAAGAGCCTTGAAATCAAAGCTCTTTTAATTTAAAATTATTTTCCACAACACTTCTTGTACTTTTTACCGCTTCCGCAAGGACAAGCATCGTTTCTACCAACCTTGTTTTCGTTTCTTACGCTACAAGATTCTCTGTATGCTTTTTGAATTTCTTTTCTCTTTTCTGGTGAGAATATTGCATCCCATTGTGGTAACATGTATAAGTATTCAGCCTTAGCTTCTAACATATTGAAATATAATTTTTCTAAATTTATATCTAATACTAATTCATCAGTAGCTGTTAAAGCTTCTAAATCATAAGAATTATTTAAGCTATCATTGATTCCATCAACGAATCCCATTGTAAATTCTTCAGAAGTTTCATATTTCTTTGCAAGATCAGCAATAGTAGTTTTTACAGATTCTTTACTATTAGCTAATAAATCTCTATATATAGCAGTTTCTATTTTAGTGTATTCATTCCAGAAAGCTGCTTCTCCCTTTGTCTTAACATATTCTACGACCATATCTGTCCATTGTTTATATAAACTCATATCCATTTCTCCTCTTTCATATCTTAAGGTTATATAAAAATTATACTAAATATTATGTACACTTTTCAATATATATTATTATATCATTTTTACTTCATATTTAGCTTGATTATTGCAATAACTACACTTCTTTTCCGTAACTTCATTTATTACAGGAAAAGTTTCTTTTTCATTTATAACTTCATCCATTGCTTCGTCTATATGTCCTTCACATGCATATATCAATTCCATACTAATCACCTTCGATTCTTTAAAATTAAATTCTCTATAGAGTTATAATTTCACTAGGATTATGCCTATTAGCCATACTTAAAAATACATCTGACCCTACTTCAATATTATTAGCAGTTAATATATCTTTTACTGTTAACTCTGCAAGATCTGGAGTATTATTCGTATTACTTAAATGACCTAATATAATATTCTTTCTTAAGCCACTTTTTAATATCTTAACAATAGCCTCTCCGCAATCTTCATTAGATAAATGTCCATAACTTTCCTTAATTCTTTGCTTCAAACTATACGGATAAGGACCCATATCTAACATTTGTGGATTATAATTGCTCTCTATTAAAATAACTTCAGAATCTTTTATACTATCTTCAATTTCCTTAGTAAATGTTCCAAAATCAGTTGCAACACTTGCCATTTTTCCATCTAAATTAATAGTATATCCAACTGGAGCTGCAGCATCATGTGGAATAATAAAAGATTTTATATCAATATCTTTTATAGATACAACAGTTCTTCTATCCATTACCTTTATATTATGCCCTTTTATCTTTCCAATAGTACTTTCCATTGCAACCCAAGTATCATGAGGCGCATATATAGGAATATCATATTTTCTTGATAAAACTCCTACACCCTTAATGTGGTCTATATGTTCATGTGTTATAAAAATTCCATCTATCTCACTTGGATTTTGCCCAATGTGTTTTAATGCTTCATCTATTTTCTTTCCAGGTAATCCAGCATCTATTAATATTTTAGCCTTTTCAGACCCTACAAAAATACTATTTCCACTACTCCCACTATATAATGAGCAAAATTTCATTTAATATTCCCCCAAGTTTATTTTACTACTCTTCTTATATCTGCTCCTAATGATCTAAACTTATCTTCAATATGAGGATATCCTCTATCAATATGCTCAATTTCAGATATTTCGGTTTCTCCATTAGCAACTAATCCTGCTATAACCATTGCTGCACCAGCTCTTAAATCTGTAGCTGTTACTTTTGCACCATTTAATGATTTAACACCGTCTATTATAGCTGTTCTACCTTCAACTTTAATTTCTGCACCCATCTTCTTTAATTCATCTGTGTGCTTATGTCTATTTTCCCATATACTTTCAGCTATTAAGCTTCTTCCTTCTGTGATACTTAATAAAGTCGACATAGGTTGTTGTACATCTGTTGGGAATCCTGGATACGGTGCTGTTTTTACACTTACACCTTTTAACGGCTTATCAACAGTTACTCTTACGCTATCGTCACCTTCTTCAACTATTGCACCCATTTCAATAAGCTTTGCTGAAATTGATTCTAAGTGCTTTGGAATTACATTTTTTACAGTTATATCTCCTTTTGTAGCCGCAGCAGCTATCATAAATGTCCCTGCTTCTATTTGATCAGGTATAACACTGTAATTACATCCAACTAAATTCTTAACACCTCTAACTCTTATAACATCTGTACCAGCACCTTTTACGTCTGCCCCCATAGTGTTTAAGAAGTTAGCAACGTCAACTACATGAGGTTCTTTTGCTACATTTTCTAATATAGTTGTTCCTTCAGCCATAGTTGCTGCAATCATAACATTTATTGTTGCACCTACAGAAACTACATCAAAGAATATATTAGCTGCATGTAACTCTTCTGCTTCAACGCTTACAGCGCCATGTTCTATTGTTACTTTAGCTCCTAAAGCTTCAAATCCCTTTATATGTTGATCTATAGGTCTTACCCCTATAGGACATCCACCAGGTAATTCAACTCTAGCTTTCTTAAATCTAGTTAGTAAAGCACCAATGAAATAATATGATGCTCTCATTCTTCTTACATCTTCAGTACAAGCATTTACAGTTGTTATATCTGAAGCATCTATTTCTAAAGTATTATTATTTAGTTTACTTACTTTGCACCCTAAACTAGTTAATATTCTTTCTAGGCAATGTACATCTTCTATATCAGGTATATTATCAATAATACATTTACCTTCAGCAGCTAGAATCGCTGCTGGCAAAATGGCAACAGCTGCATTTTTTGCTCCGTTAATTTCTACAGAACCTTGCAATACTTTGCCTCCATTAATAATTAATGTTTCCATCCTATTCACCCTTATCCAAACTTATATATATTAATCTATCCTATTAGCACAAAAATTATCCAAATTTTGTTTCATAAGGTAAATTTTCTTTTTACCTTACAAATTTTTGGTCAACACCATTGATTATATCATAAAGTATGTATGTGTTAATAGCGTTTTTTTCTTCCAAAACGCCTTATTTTTTAACTTTACCATAAGATATTGCTTAAATATACAAATTGTCAATTCAAGCTTATATGTGATATAATTTAATATAAACTTATTATACAAAATTTAACTTGTGAGGTTATAACATGAAATATTATTTGGTAGCATTATTTGATGATGTATCTTATAAAAATTTAAATCCAATTCAAAGAAGTTTATCTAAAAAGTATAGAGCAAATAGAAATTCTCCAATTCCTTATATTCCTTTAGAGGTAATAGAGAATCCTAATATAGATAAACTTAATACTGTTATTGATAAGATTTTAAAACCATATAAAAACTTTAAAGTAGAGCTGTCATCAACTGTAACTCTTTGCGACTCAAATAAAACTCTCAACTTAAAAATCGAAAAAATTGGATATATCAAAAAATTAGATCGACTAATTAGTGATAATCTTAAACTACATGGCTTTAATGTAAAAAGTGATAATACTGATCTTCATCTTTCTCTAGCTAATATTAACTACATTAATAGAGATAATAAGAAGATTGATACAGAAATTGAATATAAACCTAGTATTTCAACATTAAAAGTTAATAGATTAGAACTTTGGAAAATATCTAACAATCGAAGAGAAACATTAATTCAAACATATCCTTTAAAAACAATTTAATAATTTTTTATATTAAAAGAGCACTATTTTTCTAGTTGCTCTTTTTTTATATTAAGGCTTGTAATAATAAATTTTAAACTTTATTTTTTTGTATTCGTTTACTCCACTTTTCAATACTTAATTATTTCTGTAAAATATATTATATTAATCCTAGTAGACGGGGAGGACACTTATGAATATTTTACCAATTGTGGAATTACAAAAAGAAAGAAGACATGAAGTTTTAATTAATCAAAATCTCTCACAATATAAGCTTTGGGCAAGAAAACATCTTGAATTACAAGTTAAATTAAGCTCATTAGCAGAAGAAACTAAGTGTTATAAATACTGGATAGACGACGGCTTAAATTTAAACAAAGAAAATGTATTTATTAAATATACAGATTTTATTGCACATATAATTAATCTAGGTATTGATAAGCATTATATTGATAGTTATGAAGTGGTACTTAGACCTAACGATTACTGCTTAAGCGATCAATTTTTAAATTTATATATTGATATAAACGATTTAATAATATCACCTTCTAATGATCACTTTTTTACACTCCTTGAAGATACATTAAGTTTAGGTATTACTTTAGGTTATTCAGAAGAAGAAATTTTTAACTCATTTATATATTAATTATTAAAAGCATTAAGATGATTCATAAAAACATCTAATGCTTTTTTCATTCATATTTTTTAAGTGGAAGTTTTAATTTATATTATATTAACAAAAAACTCCTAATTCATATATTATAGTAATGTGAATAATTTTAGGAGTTTTTTATGTTTTCTTCAACTAAAAAACTAGATCCTAATCTTAAAAGTCTTTTAGCATCTAGTAGTATTAAAGAATATAGAATTTTAATAAAATATAGAAATTTTCCAGATTCAATTTCAAAAAAAATAAACTCCTATCGGGGTACAGTTATAAGAAAAATTGAATCATGTAATATAATATGTGCTCAAGTAAAAGCTAAATCAATAGAACTATTATTAGAATATCCAGAAGTACACTATATTTGTTTAGATCAATACCTTTCATTATGTGGTATGAGTATTCCTGCCGCTAACAAAGTTAGGCTTTCAAATAAACTTTCTATATACGGCCGTGGTATTGGTGTTGGTGTAGTAGATTCTGGAGTATATCCTCATGGAGATTTAACTTATCCCCTTAATAGAATAAGTACATTTGTTGATTTAGTTAATGAACTTCCTTATCCTTATGATGATAATGGACACGGAACATGTACATGTGGAATAATTGCAGGTAATGGAGGCGCTTCAAATAAAATATATACTGGTGTTGCACCAGAAGCTAATATTCATTGTTTCAAAGCATTTGACAAATTAGGAAAAGGATATGTTTCTGATATTTTATTTTCATTAGAAGAATTAATTAACATCAGTGAAAAGTATAATATTAAAGTTATATGTTTGCCCTTTGAAACTCTTTATTATAACAAATTTATTTTTACACAATTTGATATTCTATTTAAAAAAGCACGACTTCACTCTATAGTTTGTGTACTTCCTAGTGGTAGCAACAAAAATATAGATGGATCTATTATAGGAATTGCATTAAGCTCTAATTGCATTACTGTTTCAGGTATAGATACTACTTCATCCGAAATAAAATCTTACTTATATTCATCTTGTGGTGCAATAAAAAAGGACAAGAAACCTGATTTCTGTGCCGCATGTGTTGATATAGTATCATTAAATTCTAATACATCCTATATATCATATAAAAATAATACCAAAATGCACGCCCCCAAGTTAGACACCTCATATAAAAGCTTTACTGGTACATCTGTATCTGCTGCATATGTATCTGGTCTATGTGCTCTTTTATTTGAGGAACATCCTAATTTTACATTTGATGATATTTTATCATTATTAAAAGTAGCTTCAATACCATTAGATATTCCTAAAAATCAACAAGGTGAAGGTAAAATAGATATAAATAAAGTTTTAAAGCAATAAAAGAAACACCACTGATGGTGTTTCTTTTATTGCTTTATATATTTAATCGGATCTACTGGTTTATTATCAACTCTAAGTTCAAAATGTAAATGTGGTCCTGTACTATTTCCAGTACTTCCAACGGCGCCTATAATATCATCTTTTTTTACCATATCACCAACATTAACATATATCTCATTTAAATGTGCATAGTAAGTTTTCATATTATTTTGGTGTTCTATTACTATTAAGTTACCATATCCGCCATTATTATATCCCGCACTAATTACCTTACCATCTAAAGCTGCATTTACACTTTCACCTAAATTTTTAGCTATATCTATTCCCTTATGAACTGATTTTGCCCTAACTTCTCCGAAATAAGAACTTAAATATCCACCCTTAGTTGGATTAGATAAAAATGCTACTCCTGCATAATAGGGATTCTTAGTACCCACCTTTACTACAGTATTAACAGCTGGCTTAACAACTTTTTTACTTACTACTTTCTCGTTATTTTTATTTAATCCATCATAAATTATTTCTTTATTGACTAAGCTAATACCACTTACCCCTTGAACAGTCTCAGTTTCCCCTATATACAAATCACTACACTCTTCTGTTACTGTTTTTGGTTCAATAACTTCAGATTCAGTTAAATCTATTTTAAAGTCTAATCCCAATAAATTTTCATTTATTACATAAGCATCATATACCTCTTTTGCTATCTCACCACTTAAATTTAAACTTGATATTCTACTTTTTTCTATATCTGAACTAATTGTTCCCATAACCTGTATCGCTGTAATATTATTAACATCAATTCCTAATTCATTTACATAAGAATTGCATATTTCTTCTAACATTGAGTACTTATCTTCAATTAATGATGTAAGTCCAACAGTGTTATCTACTAACCTTATTGAATTACCTTTTAAATTAATAGTAAAAACATTATTCATATTTGAGCTAAATACATCCGTTGTATTTAATTTACTATCAATGTTTTTATCTGAAATTAAATTTTCTACGCTATTTTCATTATTTGCTTTATCCTTTAAAATTAATTCATTTTTTTCTAAGTTGTTTTTATTGAAATTTGCATAAACGTTATTGTCAGGTACCATAAAAATTAAAGTCATAAACATAAGTACTGAAATTTTTTTTAATATTTTTAACCATATACTTATGTTATTCTGCCCATTCACGTCCATTCTTTCATTTTCCTCCTAGTTCTATTTTTTAAGCACATCAATTAATTTACCCCACTTTAGCTATATTATACATATTTATTATTTAATTGTTATGTTGAGGGTTCAGAAAGCCTTTGCTATAATTAATTTACATGTATAGCATTAAACAACTTTTCTAATACTTAAAGTTGTTTATGTTAGTTAACTTCGATTTACTAAATAAAGATTTAGAATCTAACTTAAGAAAGGTCGAAAAATAATATGAGCACTTTTATGCTAAAAAATAATTCATTAAACTTTACTCCTGTAAGCAATGTATTTATTGAAAAATATATGCCAAAAGCTCGTGGAGAATTTATTAAAGTTTATTTACTAATGCTTAAATATAACAATTCTGGAGAGATGGGCGCAAGTTCTTCAATTTTAGCATCCTCTCTAAACTTACTTGAATCTGATATATTAAATGCCTTAAATTATTGGAATGATGAAGGGGTATTAAAGCTTATTCCAATAGATAAAATGGGAAACTATAATATAGAGTTTGTAAACTTAGTAGAAGACTCAAATCCTAAAAATAAAGAAGTAAATTTATTAGAGGCATTAAATAAAACCTCTACTAAGGATATGCTTAATGACATTGAAAGATTATTAGGTAGACCTCTATCCCCTAAGGAGATGACAACTTATTTAGGATGGCAAGAAGACTTTAATTTTTCTTCTGAATTAATACTAATTTTACTTGAATATTGTGTTTCAAAAGGTAAAAGCGATTATAGATATATAGAAAAAGTAGCTATTGCTTGGCACAATATGAACATTACAACTATTGATGATGCACAAAACTATATAAAGAAAACTGAAGATAAATGGGTTAAAATTCGTCATGTACTAAATTATTTAGGAATTAAAAATCCTGATTTAATGAAACCTCAAGAAGAAATGTTAGAAAAGTGGATTATTGATTATGCATTTCCTTTAGAAGTAATAGAAAAAGCCTGTAATATCTGTTTTCAACGTTTAAACAGATCTGATTTTAAATATATAGATGGTATTTTATCTAGTTGGAATAAAAGTAATTTAAAAACACTAGAGGCTATAGAAAAAAAGGAAGCTAGTTATAAGAGTAACCAATCAAATCGAAACTTTGCTTCTAAACAACAAGAAGTTAATCCACTTAAATTTAATAACTTTAAAGCTCGTGAATATGATTATGACTCATTAGAAAAGAAATTGTTAGGATGGGATAAAGATGATTAAAGGATATCAAGCAGAGCTTATGGATATGTACGAAAAAACTCGTACAGAAGAAAGCCGTAAACTAACTCAAAGACGTGAAGAAATAAAAAGTAAATACCCAGAAATATTAGAAATAGATACTACAATACAAAAACTTTGTTTAAACTTATCTATGGCTGCTTTAAAGGGAATTACTGACCCTAAAGAATTAGATAATATTAAAGATGAAATCACTGATCTAAGAGCAAAAAAATATGAAATGCTAGTATCTCATGGATATAGTCCTGAATATTTAAATTTACATTATAATTGTCCAAAATGCAAGGATACAGGTTTCATAGGAATTGAAAAATGTTCTTGTTTTAAATCAAAATTAATTAAACTTTATTATAAAGATTCTGAATTAGAGGAAGCTGTTAAAAATAATAATTTTAAAAACTTTAATATAAACTTATACCCAAATCATAAATTAAATGATGAAAGATATACTCCACGAAAAAATATTGAAGATATTTTAGAATATATAACTGGAGAATATCTTCCTACATTTAAAAACAGTAATACTAACCTTTTATTTTATGGTAACTCAGGAACAGGGAAAACATTTTTATCTTGGTGTATTTCAAAGGAATTATTAGATAGGGGCTTTTTAGTTGTTTATAAAACAGCAGATGATCTTTTAAGAGCACTAAGAGATATAAAATTTAATAATGATACTGATTTAGAAAATTTACTTATTAACTGTGATTTATTAATAATAGATGATTTAGGTTCAGAGCAAATAACAGACTTTTCATCTTCTGAATTATTCACATTAATAAATAAAAAAATATTAAAAAATAAAAAAATGATTATTTCTACTAATCTTACATTACCACTTATCTCAAAAAGATATAGCGAAAGAATTTCTTCAAGAATAATTGGTGATTTTAAGTTATTTAAATTTTTTGCTGAAGATATTAGAATACAACTTAATTTAAAAAGACAAAGATAAGTAATTTTCTTATAAAAAAGTCGGTACGAACCGACTTTTTTTTATATTCATTATATTTTTTTATAAACAAAAAAACTCCACTTTTGTGGAGTTTTTGGAGCTTTCTGTGGGACTCGAACCCACAACCTGCTGATTACAAGTCAGCTGCTCTGCCAATTGAGCCAAGAAAGCAAATAAAGTGGCGACTCAGAAGGGGCTCGAACCCTCGACCTCCGGCGTGACAGGCCGGCACTCTAACCAACTGAGCTACTGAGCCATATGATGGTGGAAACAACAGGGATCGAACCTGTGACCCTCTGCTTGTAAGGCAGATGCTCTCCCAGCTGAGCTATGCTTCCA
>URGW01000018.1 GCA_900547475.1 uncultured Clostridium sp.
AGCCCAAGTAAAAGATCTGTCTTCTCATAGATATGGACCTCTGCGCCAGCTTTCTTGGCTGTTATTGCAGCAGCACATCCTAACCATCTAAAATTACATCTATTTATTATTTATTATTTATTATTGTTATTCTTTTATTTTTTATTTTAATAACCTTTCCTAATAACTTTAATAATTCTCTTTCGTTTTTTGTCATACCTTTCTCCCCCAAAAAAACTTTATAAAAGAACAAATGTTCTTATTTAATTTTAGCAAACATATGTTCTTTTTTCAACCTATTTTTTCCTTAAAACTCTAGTACTTATATGGCAATATACTATAAAAAAATACTAGATACTAACTTATTAGTACCTAGCATTTTTTATTATTTTTTCTTCTATAGATGATTATTTTACTTTTTATTGTCTATAATTAAAATATAATTAATATACTTTTTACAATTTAATAAATCACCATAAGACCAGTTGATATAACTGGTCTTATTCTTTTGAATAATACGTCATTTTAACTTTTTAAGTATAGGAATTATTTTTGATTTTATTGACTTATTTTGTATTATATGGTATAAATAATACAGAAGTATATATATACTTTAAATTGTTATTATTACCCAAAAGACAATCCCCCTAAAATAAGGATTGTCTTTTTTTAATATAATAAAAAGCACCAAGTTGATTTTGGTGCTTAATTATTTAAGATTGTTTCTTTTCATTAATCAATATAGAACATGCTTTTAATATTATAGCCAATGCTTTACAAGCAAATATAATAAATACTATAAGAGAAATAGGTCTTATTACTAATGATATAAGATAAATATTCATAACAATAAGCTCACTATTCAATGAACTTAAACTCATAATCTGTATTAATACCCCAACTAATAATGTTAATGCATAAATTATTCCACTTATCATAATTCCTTTACTGATATTTACTTTTTTCATATTTATCCCCCTTTTTATTATTTATGATAACCAAATTAATACAATTATAATTTAATAGTAACATATTTTTCAAATGTAGTGTTATTATATAAAAACTGTTCATAATATATTATTAAATTACCTTCTAAAATGCTATATGAATCAGTCCACACCCTATAATTATTAATGTAACTACAAATATAATTTTATCATTTTTTTCTAAGGGCTTATTAATATAAGCAATAAAAATAAATAGTATTAAAGTAAATATTATTAAACCTACTGATGCTATACGCCCTACTTCTCTGTTAAAGTTAGAATTTATTATGGTATTAATAATGCTTATAGTAATTATTATATATGGTGCTATTTTGGTTAAATATTTTTTCATAAATCCTCCCCAATTTTTAACGAACCTAATAATACAATTATATCATATTTTGTAAATACAATACTATTAATTAAATAATTTCAAATCTAATATGTAAATATAGATTGTGGTTCAAATTGACACTTTTAAGTTCACATGCTTTTCTATAAATAAAATAAATTATTAAAAAAGGAAGTTACTTCATCTAATAATTAGTAACTTCCCTTTTATTTTCATCATATTAATAAATTTAATCAAGTATTGATAAAATATTTTTAATAAAATCAATATCAAAAAGTAGTTTATACTCAAAAAAATTAATTATTATAATAATTAAAAATATTATAATAAAGTAACCACATAAAATACTAGTATTTTTATTTTTTCGTCTTTTAAATTTCTCTAATGTATTATCTTCAAAATATAATTCCTTGTATTCTTTTACTTTGGCATTAAAATCATTATGATATTCAAAAGAACGAATAATATTAATTGGTATATTTAATAAGCAATTTATATCTAGTTGAGTAACATATAAAATACTTAAAATTTTTATAAAGAATATATCCCCTTTTGCAATATATCCAACCATCCCTGCAATACTTATTCCTATAAGGGATGTAAAATTCGATAATAATAATTTAATAATATTATCAATTTGAGAATTAATAGAACTAATATCTTTTGACATTTCTTTTTTTAATGTATTTCTTTCTTTGAAATAATTGCCAACATTTCCTGATGCATATGCCTCTAAATTATCATGTAATGATTTTAATAATAAGTCTGTATTATCTATTATAGTTTTTAGCTTACTACCTTGACATTTAGCTGAAATTAAAGCAGAAATTAAATTCCGACATATTGAAAGTTTATCAATAGATCCATCATTATACACACAATAATAAATTGTCATTAACTCTTTATAAGCAGTTTCAGTATAGTGCGATGAAATTTCAAAATCATCAATTTCTATTCGTTTATTTCCATTAATTACACTCTCATATTTCCCGTTAATTGCAGATGTGAAATTGCTAAAAGAGATTATTATAAATTTACAATTTAATTCTATTAATATTTCTTTTAATTCGTCAGATAATGAAAATTTTTCATTATTAAAATCTATATACAAATCTGTTGGTGTAATTCTATTCGGTGCACCAATCCAATTGCATGAAGTATTTCTTAATTGTATTGATTTACTTGTATCATTTATCGGATTACTAATAAACTCTTCAAAGCATTTTTTTAAATTTTTTCTTTTAAGATTTGTTATTAATATCCTATTATTAAATAAATATAAATCTGATTTAATAATAAGAACTATATTTTTATCGTAATTAAAAAATTTATTCTCTATATCTGTATAATTAACAGAAGCATTAAATTCTCTTAAAAATTCATAATCAGAATAATATATTATGATTTCTTTTTCATACTCATTGAAAAAAGTCCTTATAATTTCCCTGAAATTAATAATAATTAATATTAAAGATTTATCAGGTATTAGTTGCTCTAATTCATCTTCAAAGTCACTTTTATCATTTACATAGTCAATTAAATCTATTTCTTCAGTACAACTATTTCTTATATATAAATTTATTGTGTTAGGATATAAACTATTTAACTCCTCAATATTATTATAAGAAATTAGTGAGTCTAGCTTATTATTATACTTTAATGAGAATTCTATAATATCCACCTTTTGAGTTACATCAGCTTTATATTTTTCAAGTTGATTTAGGAATAGAAGTAATTTATCCATATAAATTCTCCTTACTTTACAATTTATTTTTTTCTATTTTGACTCCCTTTATTATTATATCACACAACCCATCTTCTCTATCATTTATTTCAATATCATTAGTATTAAATAATGATGCTTTCCCTTTTAAAGAGATTCCATTGCCAGTTACAATTGTTCTATTTTTTAATCTCCTAATTACAGTATCTCTATGAAGTCTAAAAGTAAAATCTATACCTTTATCTCTAACATGTTCTTTGAATGAATCTTGTGTTTCTTTTTCATAAAATATTGCTGGTAAAGCTTCATCTATTTTAAATTCCTCTTTTTCATTTAATAACGTAGTTAATTGAAATGTTTTTTCAATCATCTGTTTTTCATCATCTTTATATTTTTCATTTATATATGAAAGTAACTCTCTTATCATATTAGTGGTATTCATTTTATTGTTATTAATTAAGTCTGTATCTAAAAAATCATCTCTAAAATACCCACTAATTTCTTCTTTATTTTGAGTATCTAATACTAAAATCTTAGCTTCAACATCGTCTATAATATCAGCATCAATTATGGCACATTTTCTTAATTTATCATTTTTATTAAAACCATCCTTAGTAACCTTTAACTTCACTGTTGTTATACCATCTTTCTCAATTTTTTCAGTATGAAAGTTTTCACTAAAATCTAATTTTATTATAGCTAAAGATTTTTTCTCGCCATTTAAATATTTAACTATTAAGAGATTTGCAGGTGAAGCATTTTTTTTAGCCATGGCACCATATAGTTTACGTGCAATTGACTTTGATTTTTCTATAAAATTAGTATCATCTGAAAAAATATCAATAGTTGCTATTCTCACAACATTATCGGAACTTTTAAATTTCGCAAATACTCTTCCTTGGTTTTCATAAGCATTTGTTATATGATTAGATATTAATTTTAATATATCATCATCTAATTCCAATATAGCATCACTTAAAAATAGAGATACTTTTTGATTTAAAATATGTACGATTGCTTTCTCTATATGAATATTTTCATCCATACTTATTTCCCCTCCATTACTTCTTGCACTTCAAAAACAAACCAAGTATAATAAAGGTATATTAATGAAATACAATTTATTCTTTTGAAGCTACATGATCTCCAAATCATATATGTAGCTTCTATTATTTTATAGCTTGTACTTATATTTATCAATATTTTCGACAAATATTGTGTATAGGTATATTTTTATAAAATATATTTAATTAAAATAAAAAAAGGCTGATAAACAAGATTTCTCCTGCTTACCAGCCTTAATAATTATACTATAAATTTAATAATTTTCTCCAAGTGTTTTGCCCAACAATTCCATCAACAGAAAGTCCGTTATTTGCTTGAAATGCTTTTACAGCCTCAACAGTTTCATCACCGAATCCTCCATCTGCTCCCCACTTAGGTAATTTATAACCTAAACTTAATAATCTTTTTTGGATTAATCTAGTTATATTTCCTTTTGCCCCTCTTCTTACAGTAGGACAACCTGCTAATGTAGCTGGACCACCTACACCGTCAACTTTTTGTTTACTATAACCTTGATTGTTACATTCTTGTTGTAATTCTCTAACCCATTCATCAACATTTACTACAGGTTCAGTTTCAACTACTGGATTATTTACTACTGGGTTACTTGCTACATGATTATCTAAAGCATCTACTATAGCCTTTGCAACTGCTTTATGACCAACTGATAAATATTTGTTTGCATCATCACTATCAACGAAGCACACCTCTATAAGCATAGATTTAGCTATAGTTCTTCTAATTACATAAAGTCCAGTACCAGCTTTGACTCCCCTATTTGGAATACCTAAAGTAGCTGCTATGTTAGTGCAAACATCTAAAGCATCTTGATATTGTCTACCTTCATATGTGTAGACTTCTACTCCCCTTCCTTGTCCACTTGCAGCATTAAAGTGAATTGCAATAAACCAGTCTAAATCTTCTCTATTAGCTTGTTGTACTACTAAGCTTAAGCTTTCTGATGTAGTAGAAGCATAATCTACAGTACAGTTATAAACTGTATTTCCTCTTTCCTTTAATAATCTTCTTACTTCTTCTCCAGCTAATCTAGTATGTTCTCCTTCTTTTATAATTCCTACTGCTCCAGTTCCAGCCCCCCTTAAAGTATGTCCATCATTTACTCCAATTTTCATTTTATATCTCTCCTTATTTTTTATTATTTTATTTGTATTAAAAAAGGACCATATAGGCCCTTTAAATTACTCTGATTTATTTAATTGTTTATATGTTTGATTAAGCCCAACAGCTACTCCCCAGCAAAGAATACCTTGAAGTATTGCATTTACTATAGCTTCATACATAACTTTATACTGGCTGTTAATTAAATTAAGTAAAACCGCAAACGTAATGGCAAATACCATTAATATAACAGTTATATAATTGTCCTTAACACTTTCTAATTTTTTAAGCCATATCCCAAATACATATATAGCTGCAATAAGTATTAATAAATTTTCTGGTATAAATGTCATTAAGTTTTCCATTTTTAACACACTCCTCTTTCTTCTTCTATTCCATCAATACGCTTATGCGCTGACTTTACACTTTCTTCTACTCTAATAAGCCTTTCATTCATTTTTAGCATTTCTCTATCTCTTTGCTTATTATCTAATTTAATATCGTCTACTCCTCGACTAATATAATCTAATTTAGCTTTTGTATCTGCTTCCTCCCTCGTATCTGCTCTAATATCATGTCCTCTATTTCTTTGAAATGTAGCATAACTTATAACAGCTCCTACGATTGTACAAGCTAATGCAATGCTTATTGTTTCCATTTACACACCTTCCTTTCTCAAAACGCTTGGAATTTTTATATTAAAAAAGAAGCTAGATTTTACTCTAACTTCTTAATATTTTTTTATTTAATTTTACGAACAATATCTTACTATTGCGAATTATTTATATTCCATAGTTGTTCCTATAAATTGTACTTCTTTAAACTTTTCTGGATTATTTCTTATTATCCAATCTATATATGTTATTCTCGCTTGAGTTTTTAATAAATATCCCATAGCATTTAAATGTCCACCATTTTGATATTTAGCCATCCACTCCTTAGCTTCTTCTTCTGAAATCCAATATTTAGCCATGTCAATCAAATAACAATCTAATTTTTTAGCAATTGCACGAATTTTTTCATTAGCTTCATCTCTTGTTATTTTTGTATTTCTCGTGTTATCTATTGTTTCAATAAAGATTACTGCTTTTGGTTGTAACTCTCTTGCCTTTTGTATCATAGTGGCAAGTCCGCCTACAGATGTAGTTGTATTATTATTGTTATAATTATTTATATCTATATCGGTTTCAACATTTCCAGTAAATGAACCATAATAACCTATGTCATTCGTTCCTACAGCAAATATATATGCTTTAGCTTTAAAATTGTCAGAAAACCAATTTTTTTGAGTAGCTGTTTGCAACCAACTATGCCAATCTGAAATTGCTTGTTGTGAATTACAAGCAGTAGCACCTGCATTACCTAAGTTAAATACCTTACTTCCTGTTATTCTACTTAATTGTGAGGGATAAGAATAATATTTTGTTGTTTCAAAATCCATAGCGACACCATTTGTTCTGTCAAATACACCTTGTGTTAAACTATCTCCACCACAAGCATAGCTTTCAATAAGTCCTGCTAACCCACCATCAGTTATTATTTTAGATAACGGATTTATACTATTACCAATCCCAATTTCATTCTTTATATTGTTAACCTCATTCTTTAATTCACTAATTTGCTTATCAGCTTTTAATTCATAATTTCTATTAATATATGCTTTTTCGTATACACCATCATGCCCACTAGCTAATTGTAAATTAAAACTCCATGTTTGCGTATATGTGTATTGTGCTTGTATCATCAACTTAACTTTATAATTTGTAACATTTGTAAAAGTTAAATCTGTAAGACTTAAATGATTAAATGCTATCTTTTCAGCTATTTGATTATCATTGCTATCATAAAATCTAAGTCTTAATACATCATTTCTAGACGTTATAGATTGCCCATCAGTTACAGTAACATAAACAGAGTAATTACCGTTAAGTTCATTGGGCATATCTACATTTAATTCAAAGAAATTATGTGAACCTGTACTTTGAACTTGACCATTAACTGTTATTAACTGGTCTTTTATATCTACAGTTAGTCCATTACTTTCAAAATGTTGGTCTTTTAAAAATAAAATATTTTTACCCCTAGCAACCGTTGTTACACCTATATTATTTGTAAAATCATTAAAGTCATTTTCATTAGCATTTAATCTTTCATTCAATACAGAATAATTTCCCCTTGCTTGTAGTACTTCAGGATTATTTCCGTCACCAACTGCTCCTAAAACTAAATTATTAACTTGCTGTTGCACATTTTGTACTTCTTCTTTCTTCGCCTTATTATCCAAGTCCGAACTTAACTTTTCTTGATTTTTCTCATTTTCAGTTATTCTATCATTTAATGTACTATGTGATCCTCTTGCAAGTTTAACTTCCATATTAGCATTATCATGATCAACTGATGCATCATCATAGCATTGTTTTATTGCATCATAGATTGCTTTTCTTACATCTTTACCAAATATAGCATTTTTAATTTGATTTAAATAATTTTGTATACTCATAACTACCTCCTATAATTGTATTGCAGTAATGTGAGCATTTACACCTTCACCTTTTACCTTTAATAAATTAACCTTTATTGAATTATTTATTATTCTAGTTTCTTTTGCTTCTAAAGAAATTAAAAAAGCAACACCATCTATATTTAGTGTTACTTCTTTTTTACTCTCATTATTGTTATATAATATTATAGTTTTTATTACTGCTCCATTCACATCATTATAAATCTGCTCTTCTACATCACTTAAAGTACCAGCCTTTATTCTTATAATTTCATCCATTTAAAAATCTCCCATTATAAGTCTTGTATTTATTTTATTTAATTTATTATTTATATTTTTTAAATTCTCATTAATTGTTAAAATAGCATTACTATTTTGTTCTACTATTAAAGTTATATTTTCTATATTATTATTTAATATATTTATATTATTTGCTAACTCCTTTGTAACTTCAATATTAATAGATACTGCTTCATTTATATCTCCAACATTTTTATTGGTATTATCTAAAACTTCTATAGTATTTGATAATTCATTAGATATAGAATTCATAACATTTATAGAAGTTTTAAGTGTAGTTTTAACCCCCTCCACTTCTTTGGCTGTATTTAAACTTTTCAAATTATAAGTTTTTATATCTTCAAATTTATCCCCAATACTTAAATCAGAGTTCTGTGGCTCATTAATATCTATGCTTACTTCAACTATCCTTAAATTATCATCAATTCCCATACACATATTTGAAACAGGATGAACATTACCAATTTCAAAACTATCTATATCTAAATTTATAGTTGATAAATCCAATGCTTTTATCTTATATTTCACTTTAATTCTATTGGTTTCATTCAGATACTCTTTAGCTTTTTTCAATAAATTATTTGGATCTGTTACATTATCATAAATTACTGTTTCTTCATTTATTCCAAATTCAGATATAGCTTCTTCATCAATAATATAATCTAAACCATTATTTACACTTTTTATAGTAAGTCTTTCTTCTGAATCTTCTAGTTTAGAACCTAAAACAACTAATTTTCCTATTATATCTGTTGGGTCCTTCTCTTGTTCAATAGAAATAAGATTTTTACTTAATCTAATTTCAGTTTCCTTTTTTTCACCAATAGCATTTAAATAATCCAAATACCTTATTCCATTTTCATCATATCGTACTCTTAATTCTCCACCTAATCGGTCAATTAATTTTTCTTTTATCATATCAAAAGTATCTTCGTAATTTAAATATCTATAAAGACTATCATTACTATCAGTTACCTCCACTATTCCTAATTCAAATCTCTTATAATCTTCTACACATGAATTATGTGTATCTAACATTAACTTAAGAAAATCTTTAACTGAAATATTATGATACTCACCATATCTTTGTTTACTATCATGGAGATATCCTAACTCACTCTCACATATAAAGTTACTTAAAAATATACCATTAGAATCCATACTAGGAATTTGCAACAACACTCTTCCTATAAATTCATATTTATTTCTTTTAGCATTAAATACTTTTATTAAAGTTTTTCTAGGTTTAATTAAATAATAACCTGGATTATTCATATACATACTAAAATTAAAGCTATCTATTGTATTAATTCCCTTTTTAATAACTCCACTTAATAATCGTGGTGCTTCTAAACTTGTACTTACTGCATTAATAATTGTTTCATTTCCATCATTAATTATTTTAACTTCATACATTAAAGCACCTCCTTATTCCATTTGAATTCTATAATTCCATTTCCTTTAATAATTAATTCATTTAATCCTTTATCAAGTTTAAATGACCAAGACTTAGATTCTCCTGAATTAATTTTATATGTTATGTTTCTTTTTATAATTTCCATAGAAGAACTACATATTATTGTTGGATTGATACCTATAGCTCCATTATTATATAAATTTATATTTTCAATTCCATTAATTTCGAATTTAGTATTCTGTGTTATATCAAGTTCAAAGTTAAATTCATCCCATATATCATGTCCATCTTGTAAGTTTGAAATTTTAAAAGGATATGCTATAAAAGTAGCCGATATTTCTGCATTTATACCATCTTCTTTAAAGTTAACTTCCTCGCATTCAGCCAAAAAGAAATATCCTGGAATAGTATCATCACTTAAATTTATCTTAAAAGAATTTAATAACCAATCTAATAAGGATATCTTCTTACTATTTAACTCTATCTTTGATCTACAATTTAAATTAAATATATATTTCAATGTTCTTTCCTCATAAGTTTGCTCTCCATATAACTCTGAAAAATCATAAGCTCCATTCATATAAGGTATAGTAGATTTATTTTTAACTTTTTTAGGAGGGCTAATATCTTTAGATTTAATTGTTAATCCAAATTCTTTATAACTATGTTTATTTTTATAAGTTATTCCTACCATTAAACTCTTAACCCTCTTTCTACTAATTTCATATTTGTACCACTTATTTTATCGTTATGTGGATTTAATATAGTTGCAACTTTTTGTCCATCTAAAATCAATACTGGAGCTTGATTATAGCCTATTTGTTTCATAGCTTCTGCCATAATACCTGGTAACTTATTTAAAGGCATTATAGCTTCTCCACCAGTACTTGGCTCTCCACCAGCCATTATATTTCCTGTTGCAGGATTTATTCCAAATGGCATTGGTTTAGTTAATATACCACCATTTGCATACCATTCTATCCCTAAAGTAGGTAATCCTTGTGTTGCCCAATTTACTGGATTTAATGAACCTGTAAAGCTAAATCTAGGTCTTTTTATATAGGTGTTAAATATATTTGATACTGCATTTTGTATTTTACTAATCCATCCTGTTATACTTTCAAATGCTCCTGAAAAAGGTTTTGTAAGAGCTGTAAGTATTCCACTAGCTGCACTAGATATAGAACCTACTAATCCACTAACACTACTTGTTATATTAGAAAATATATTTCTTATACTTCCTAAAAGTGAACTTCCCCATTCTCCTATTTTCTTTATAAAATTTCCTAGTAACTGCTCTATCAATAATCTAACTACAAATTCTAAAGCATTAGAAAGAATTGTTTTAACTCCTTCCCATACTCCATTCCAATCACCTTTAATTAAGCTTGTTATGACATCAAATACACCTTTAATAATTCCTAATACGTTACGCACCCTATCTAAAACTAATTGTATATAAAAAGCTATAGAGTCAAATATATATTGACCAAAGGTATCCCATAAAAATATTATTACTTCTACAGCACCACTAATAATATCTTTTATATAGGTCATACAAATATTAAAAGTATCTATTATTTTAGTAATCGTATCTTGGTTATTTAAATACCATTCTTGCGCCTTTTGAACTATTGCTGTAACTACTTCTATAAATTTATCTTTTAGTATAATAAATATATCTTTTAATAAATTAATAGTATTTCCTAAAGCTCCTGCAGCTCCTCCAGAATCAGAAAGTTTTTGTATAAATTCTGCTACACTAAAACTTTGAACTTTGGCTGTTAATTGTTCAATTATTTGACCTAATGTTTGAACTACATTAGTAGCTATTGATAAAACAGGACTTCCCAGAACTGATAGAAATCTCTCCCATGTTGATTTTAAATTTTCAGTAACATTACTCCAGTTATTAGCTTCACGAGCACCTTGTCCCATTGCTCCTGAATTTTCATATATTTTACCTACTGTATCTATTAAAAGAAATTCTTTTTCTGTATCATTTAAATCTTTCCACGCCTTACCGTATTCTTCTTTTGCTTTAATATCCATTTTGGTAGCATTTATATTAACACCTATTGCATCTCCAGCTTCAAAGTTACCCATAACTAAAGATTTAAGTCTACTAGATACATCTTCAAGTGATAAATCATAATAAGCTGCTCCATCTGCTGCCAACTGCATATATTTACTTGTAAGCTCTAATGACTGATTTGCATCTGCTCCATTTCCTCTAAATGTTCCATAAAAACTCGCCCAAGTACCTTTTAATCTATCAACATTTATTCCTTGCTCCTTAGCTTGTTTAGATATAAGTTCTAAAGCTTCTGATTGATTTCCTTTAAATGTTTGTTCAAATTGACTATCTAAAGCTTGTATTTTTGCAGTAGTTTCAATCATATTCTTTCCAAATTCTATGACTTTATCTACTGCAAATGCTGTTGCTATTGCTGTTCCAATTTTTTTAAAAGCAGCACTCATTTTGCTTTCTGATTTTTCAGCATTATCAGTAACATCATCAATATCTCTATTAGCTTCATCAGCATTAGTTGCTATCCTACCAAACAGAGTGAATAATTCCACATTCTCACCTCCTTGGATTTATATATTTATTGGAGTTATATATTTAAATGATTCTTCCATGATTTCATTAACCTTTTTATCTGTCATTTGGTCTGCTTCCATTTGATTAGTTACTTTATCTTTAAAATCAGAATAACTCATATCACTTAAAAAAGATTTGTGAAGATAAAATTCATAAATTTCTTCATCCATTGATTTATCTAATAAAGAAATAAGATATTCTTTTAATTCGCTAAAATCATTAAATGTACTTAATAATTCATTTACATTTGAATATCTTTTAAATAATAGATCTTTTATGACAAATTCTTGAACGCGTTGGATGAAGAAATACATTTGAAAAAATCACTTAATTCCTCTTTTGAAAAGAATTCCATAACTAATGTTGTGTATTCTATCATCCCTAAACCTTGTATTTCATCTATTGTTACATTGCATAAAATAGCTAATAATCTATTAATTTCATCTTTAGCTAAATCTAAATTACACATTGCAGTATCAATTATATCTGCAAAAACTTCCATTCCTATTTCTTTAGTTTCTTCTTCTGTAAGTTCTTTTGACTTACTCAATTTATCTCTCTTTTTTAAAAAATCTAAAACCATATCTTTAACTTTTACCTTGCTTAAGATTTTGAGCATTGGAAATAAATCTTGTCCGTTTAATTTTCTCATTTTTAATCTTTTTACTTCTTCCATAATTCCTCCTACTAAAAAAGACCAGGAATAAATCCTAGTCTTAAGCTACTGTTTCAGGGTATAATATTTTCCAAATCTTATTAACATCTTCTGGTTTGTCTGCATCTGCTCTTGCTTCAAACTTAAATGGTATTCCTGATTCATCTTTATCTTTAGTTTCAAAAGATAATCCATTTGTATTGATAGCATTTTTTAATATTATTATTACCGGTTTATCTTCTCCTGATATTTTACCGATATAAGCTATATTTTCTACATAATCTGTATTTAATACTTCATTTCTACCCTCAATTACTTTATATTCTGTTGCATCATCTGTTCCATTCCCGGCTGCAACATCTGCAAATAAAGCTTGTGTAATATTTTCTTTCTTCCACTCTTTTAAAGTTCCTTCAAGAGTAGCTTCAACACTTTCTATTAGATCATTACCTTTTATCTTTACTAATACTCCATCTACTTCTGGTTGTCTTAAATTAATTGTTATATTACACTTAGAGCCTCCTACTGTTGCCCCTAGTGGTTCTCCCTCATACTTTTTACTAGAAGTATTATACTTAACATTCTTAAATAATGCTCCTGCATTAAGCAAATATCTTTTAGCTGTTTCTGGAGTATAACCACTTGTTTTTACTTCTGTTACACTCATTCTATCTCCTCCAATCCACTCTGCAATATAATTGAATATTCCTTCTTCTAAGAGTATTAGAGCCTGTTGGAATATTCCTAGATGTTTGATATTGAAACTGCAATAATAAATCGTCAGTTAATATTACAGTTTCTTTAAAATGTTTTTTAATATCATGTAATACTATTTCTAAATTAATTGTATTTGCTCCACAGTTATCAAATATATCTATATCTATATAAAAACCTTCTTGATTCTCTAAATATTCACTATTTAAATTATAAGTTAGATAAGGATATATAACTTTTTTAGATGTATTATATTCAAGATAACTTTCAGAACAAACCTTTTTAAACTCTTTATTTAATTCTTGTAAAAAAGGTATCATATTATCACCTTATTTCCTTTTTACAGATACTTTAATACCTTCATAGCCTATTTCTTTTAAATATTTTTCAAGTAATTTCTTTATATTATTTTTATTATCTCTAAAACCTGGTCTCATATATGGTTGAGGATATTGTCCATAAGTAAAAATTGTTTCCCCTGTTACTTTATCAGTATAAGTCCATCCACCTTTTCTACCTTGTCCATTTTCTGCAAATTCTCCTGTTCCAAACTCAACATAAATTGCATACTCTTCTCCAACTCCAATAGTAACCTCCATTTTATCTATATCAACCTTATAATCTAGTGATGTCTTAAGATTAGATGTATAAACTGGAATTAATGGTCTTATAGCACTTACCAATAATTCTCCTACTGCATACAACCATTTTTCTTGTGCATCTTTTAAAGCTTCCTTACAAGCTTGTGAATTATCTATAAACATTTTTATCTCCTATAAATTTAAGATATATTTCTAAATGCTTATGCAAATTAACAGGATCATCTACTAATGTTATTTCAAACCTATTATTATTTTCATCTACTAGCCAATGTTCTTTAGAGTTAATATCACTTCTATAATCAGTTAATAGAATATGGGTAGATTCTTCCATAAAAGAATTATTAGTTGTCTTTTCATCACCAGATAATAAATCCATATAGCCTTTTACTTCAAATAATTTAACTGGTGTTTCAATAAATCCACCAATTAAATTATCAACTTGACTTATACCCCATATTTCATATATTGGTGCTTTTGAAGTATCTATATTACCACCTCAATTTTTTATATTTATTTAAAAATTTCATAAGGCTTGAAGGATATCCCTCTATATTTTCACTTGAATTTACATCATAATAAGTAACTGAATATCTAGATATAGTTTCTGATTTAATTCCTATCTTATCAGACATTTTAAAATCATAATCTAGTAGCTTAATAACTCCTTCAACTATATCATA
Source organism: uncultured Clostridium sp. (assembly GCA_900547475.1). Taxonomy (GTDB): domain Bacteria; phylum Bacillota; class Clostridia; order Clostridiales; family Clostridiaceae; genus Clostridium. The sequence goes on from URGW01000018.1 coordinate 14,698, forward strand.
AGGATAAACTATCTTAGTAATTAATGTTTGAAGAGTACTTTCACTGTCTAACTCTCTATTTAAAGTTATACTATTATTGTCTACTTCAATAATTTCATAGATTCCATCATTCAATATACTTCCTGATATTTCAATAGTATTATCTTTTCTAAATCCTAAAGCTAAAAAGTCTATTCCTTTTGCTTTATTTCCTTCAATTAAATAATTTCCTATTGTTCTAACCTTTTTATCTTGGAACTTATTATTAGTAAGATTCCTAATTTTTATTTCTAAAGCTTTAAGCTTTTTTTCTATTTGCATATCTTTAGAATTATCAGTAATTCCTAAAAATTCTTTAGCTTCTTGAACTGTAATTATCATGTAATCACTTCCTGCTTATATAATAAAAGAAAGGAATTACTCCCTTTCCTCTATCATATCTATTAATTCATTCTTTTTAATCTTAGAATTAAATTCTATACCTTTAGATGTTGCAATTTCTTTTAATTGCTCTACTGTTAAATCATTTAAATCACTATAAACTTCATTATTATCTTCATTTTCCAATAATACTTCTTTAGAAGTTTCTTCAATATTATTTTCTTTTTCTGCTACTAATCTATATCCTTCTTTTAATAATTTATCTCTATCATATTCACTCTCTACAATACGCTCTATATTTAAATATCTTAACTTAAACATTAGTCAGCTTTAGCCTCCTTATAGTTTATATAAATAGAATTAGCAGCATTATCTTTAACCCATAAATCATGGTACCTTCTATAATCCATAGCCCAAGCATTTGCTTTTTGGTTAGTTTGTGGATCAAATATTCTCATATTATCTTGTTTAGTAATTGCTATAGGTGTTGTTTTTGCTAATATAATAAAATTCATTTGAATTCCATTACTAGCTTTTACATATCCACCTCTTTCTTGTCCACCTGTCTTACCATCATATAATTGAATAGCTGAATACATTCTATTTTCAGGTGTTTCTATTAATGGACAACTATCTATTGCTGGAACTTTAGTATTAATTCCACCAACTGAAAAATCTACACTTGATAATTTACCCAACATAGCAAGTTCAACTTCCATTAATGCATCATAAGTAATATGAATTACTAATTGACCATTATAACCTTGTTGTCTTATTTTTTTAATACCAAGCTTTATTTCATTAATGATTGTATCCTTAGCTGGAGTATATGAATACTTTTTATTATCTTCTGGAGCTAATGCTGATAAAGCTGATAATCTATATGCATCTATTTCAGGAATAACTTTAGTTCTTTGGAACTCTCCCATAATTGCTCCGGCTGTTACTACAAATCCAGTTTCATCAACATCATTTGCATCAATAGAGAAAGCTCTACCTCTATCTTGTTTCATTGTCTTAGTTTCATATTCAAAATTTATTGAACCATCAACAAAACCAGTATTACCAGTTCTGCCATAATCACCAAGTCCATCTACAGATAACTTTGGTATTTTAACCTCTTTTCCTCCACTATATTTTACTTGTCCAGAATTAGCGTCCATCCAACCTGTAACCATTTCTTGAACTGCCATTTTATCTAATTCTGTTTGAAATATTTTTGAATACTCTAATGTATTTGTCATTTTATCAATCTCCTTATTTAAGTTATTTTATTTTTTAAAAGTTACCTTTTAATGCATTAGCAAAAGCACTTGCTATATCATCACCTGGTGTTGGAGGATTTCCTCCTGATAATTTATTTTCTATAATTTTAGGTTCATTACTACTTTGTGTTTTTTCAATTTTAAAATGAGTTGAATTATTAGTTTGTAAATCTTTTATTTTATTATCTAGATCCTTTATTTCTCCTTCTGAACTCATTTCAAGATTATCAACTCCACCTAATTTATATAAAAGATAATCTACATCAGTTGCACCAGCTTTTTCTAACGCTCCTTTTACTATAAGTTCTTTTTCTTTTTTTAATGAATCTGCTTTTAAAGTAGCTATAGTATTTTCATGCTCTTTAATTGTATTTTGAAGAGTTTCATTATCTGCATTGTTTTTCTTTAAATCCTTAATAGTATCATTAGCAGTTTTTAATTGATTACTAACATCATTGTACTTGTCCTTTGGTACTGCATTTTTAGGAAATTCAGTATTTATTGAAGTCATTAAAGCTTCAACATCCAATTTTCCATCTTTAATTTGTGCATTTTCTAATAATTTTCTTAACCATTCCATATTTCTATTCCTCCAATACATTTTTATACAGGTCTGTACCTGTTAGAGTTCGTTGTTCTTTATGCTCTGCAACCTTTAAAAAAGAGCAAAATTAAAAGCCTTAGTTTCTTCCTAAGACTTTAAGTTGCAGATAGCAATCCACCTTTTAGTAAAATACCATCTCCATTTATAACTTTATAATTTTCCCACTTCTTATATGCATCTACATACATTTCTTTTTTATCTCCATTGTATGTACACTCATAATACATTCCATCAGATAAAGTAGTACTAAGTAATGCTTTATTATTTTGTAGTGTTTTACAGCACCACACCATATATACATCATCTGGTGTGATTTCCTTTTTATCTTTTTTATCCAAATGTTTATTAGTATAATTACATACTTCTTTCTTACACCACTCTATAAATTGTTTTTCATTCATTATTCTTTCTCCTTATTCTTCTATCCTATCTATTCCATATTCTTTTGCAACTTCATGCTCAATTCTACAACCTCTTGCATTTCTCCAATCTCCACCAAAGTATGCAATATCAGCTTGTGAAAGAAGTTGAATAGATTTCCCTAAATACCACATAGGTATTGATTTACACACTTCTCCTGGATATTCAGTAAAGAAAGAATCTATTATTTCTACTGGTTCTCCAATTACTTTTTCTGCTCTAATTCTAATTTCTTCTCTAGACTTTAAAATTTCTTTATCTGAAAGTAATCTCATTGGTTGAGATATAAATAACTTTTTCATATTTTTCTCCTTAATTTTAAATATAATAAAAAGCACTTACTATTTACTTAGTAAGTAACTTTAAATAATTTCGCTAAATCTTGATTTCACGAAAAGATTAATAATAACGTATTTAAGCCATTTATAAACTATAAATTTTATATAAAAATACCTTTTTGAGTTTAATATAAATAAACTTTTAAAAAAATTTATATTATTTCGCTATTCTAACTACGAAATACCACTTAAATATTTTTATATTTATTCTTATACCACTCTTCATAATTTTTATATTTTATATATTGCTTATCTTCATTATCTTTTCTAAGTTTTGGTGATATTCCTTCAACTATTGTTATAGTATCACATCTACACCTTATATCCTCACTTGCTACACCAAATAATCTAGGTTGTGGAGCTTTATGGCCATTACTTTCAAACTCTCCATCTATAGGTACTATTTGTCCATCTAATTTTTGATGTGAATGTCTAGTTTTCTTATCTAAAACAGATACCCATTTCTTTTCAAGCTTAACTCCTTTATCTAAAGCTTCTTTTTGCCCCTTTTGTCTAGCAAGTGATTTCATTCTTCCTGCTTCTGTAATAGCAATAGTCATAGCGTGTTCAAAGTTAGTAAATCCTACATCAGAAATAGTTTTAGCAATAGCTGCATATCCACTAGAATTTATTAATCCTTGTGTAACTGCTCCTTTAACTCTATATTTCATATCCATTAAATACTTATCATAAAGCCTTTCAGAAAGCTTAAATCCATCCACAGGAAACTCTATTGCTTCTTGTATATATTTTTCATTTAGCATACTAAAACTAATATCTATTTTAGCTAGATTTTCAACTTCATAAAATACTCCAAAGTATTCTCTTTCCATTGTTTCTCTATCATAGTCTGTTATTATCCTATAATTATTATCATATAGTTTATTTAATACTATATTTATTTGAGTTATAAGATTATCCAGTCTTTTTAATTCTAATTGTTTAGCAAATGTTAAATTCTCATTATCCATAATATATACTTTTAATTTTCTCTTAATATCAGCTAATACACTAACATAGTTTTGTATTAATAACTTTCTAACTTTCTCTTCTTCTTTTTCAGCTAACTCTAAAAGCTCATCATAATACTTACTCATCTAAATCACCATCAGTATTATTTAAATTTTTATTTAATAAATCATCACTAAGCTGATTAAGATCTGTATATGGTCCTTGTTCTTCTATCTTTTTCTTTTCTTCATCATAATCTAATTCTAAAGCATCACATATAAGCTTTAATTTAGAATCATCTGATATAGTTTGTCCTGATAATAGTATATAATCTATAATAGTTTTTTTAGTTTCTGATTTTAACTTTTCATTATTAGCTATGTCATTTTCATTAACCATAGCTTCTCTAACTATTTTAATTTCTACATCATTGTAATTATATGCAGTTCCATATCTAGAATTAATATCATCAACTATAACCTTTAATAATTGTCTTACTAATTTTCTTAATCTAGTTTCTGCTTTATTGCATTTAAGATCTAATAATGCATATCTTGATTTAATAACTATATTAGTTATATTACCATCACCTATTTGTGAAGAATCAAATCCCATCCCAAATTTATATATACTATTCTTATCTAATTCTAATTTAACTTTTCTTGCATCTACTGGAATATCTACTGTCTTAACATCAATTCCACCTTCGTCACTTACCCCAATAGTCTTTTTAGTCTTAAGATTAGTTGTAAGTTCATCTAAGTTATCTCCTGGATATCCTCTAACTACATATATAGCTTCTTGAAAATCTTGAAGGTTATTTGATAAACTACAAGCCATTAAATCATAATCATCAATTAAAGATTTTATAGGCTCTAAATCTGTTTTTTGATATTTATTATTATCCAATTTGAAAAAAGGTATATATCCAAAACTACCACCATCATAAATAGCTTTATCATCTTCCAAAATTATATGTGGTCTAGGATTAAGTTTTATATCATTATCTAATTCAAAGCTTTTTTTATTTTTATCTTGCTTATAATATGTTACCTGTTTATCTGTCCATATCTCTGCTTTCAAAATAATTATTTCTTTATCATTTTCATCATAAGCTTTAGATTCGTAATATCTTACTATAGCTTTAAATTTATTATTATCTACTTCATCATAAATAGGTATAACCCCTAAACTATCTGCTATTTGAAATGCTATCTTATTATATTCATCCTTATAGGAATAAACATATTCAACACCTTTATTACTAGCACCTTCTACTAAATTTTGAAGTAATTCTTGAAAGTCCTCATTGATATATTCCTTAAGCTTTTCATTGAACTTATCATCTTCTGTAATTATCTCTAAAGGATTAGATAATAAATACTGTACCTTTTGGTCCACCAGCTCCGTATGAAATTGGTGTTGTATTTTTATATTAGATTTAAACTTATCTTCTTTTAATATTCCATTAGAATCAAAATAGAAAAGTCTATAGTTTAATATTTCATGTTTTCCTTTATAATAATTTAATCCTTCATTAGCTCTTTTCTTAACTTCTGAACTTCTATCAACTCTTATAGCCTTTTCAAGTGCTTTTAATGCTACTTCTTTATTATCCGATAAAATATCCATTTTTACTCACCTCCTAAACTAGCCATTTAGGCTTCTTAATATCTTCTAAAGCATATCTTAATGCATCCATAAGATGATTGTACTCATCAATAGGTTTGTTTATTACTATACCTTCTTTTGTACTCCATACATAATTTGATATTTCAACTACTGTATTTGAACATTTTGGATGAATGTATATTTTATAATTTTGTATAAACTGTATTCCATTTAATATACTATCCTTACCTTTTGCAGCTGCTTTAATTCTTGGAATACCTAACCTTTTTATTTCATCTATAGATTTAGGCTCTGCACTATCTGCTATAATTCTTTCTTTACAATAGCCTTTATATTTAATCATTTCTGCTATCATACTATTGCTCATAGCTTTTTGATAATGTTCATCAAATATATAAATCTCTTTATTAATATCATCAACTAATAAAGCTATAAATGCAGTAGGATCATTAGTATAACCAAAGTCAAGTCCAAAAGTAGAAACAACTCCTTTTCTCTTTGATACTTCTTTATAGTCAAAATCAAGTTCTTCCCAACTTTCATATACAAGACCTTCTGCTATCCCCCATTCTCCTAACCCTTCAATTTTATATCTTCTAGAATTCTTTTCTTTCATAGCATTAAAGATATCCCTATCATCATCACCCAAAAACTCATTACAAGTATAATTTGTAGTAATAGCTAAAGTATTATTGTCTGGATTATCAAAAAATCTCTTCTTTAACCAATGCTTTTCACTCCAAGGATTGAAAGTTAATGTTATTTGCTTGAAGTAACCATCAGGAAGCTCTCCTCTAATAGACATATCAATCTTATTAAAATCATCTTCACTCATTACCTGAAAAGCTTCTTCAAACCAACACCAACATAAATGCCCAACTTCTACTGTAATAGATGTAATGCTCATTGGATCATCAAGTCCTCTGAATAATATTTTCTGTCCTGTAACTTTATATGTAGCTTCTAATGGCGACTTACTAAAATGCCATAAATGACTTACTCCTAAATTATTAACTGCCCATTTAAGTTGTGTATAAGTACTATCTTTATGAGTATTAAACACTCTTCTAATTACCAACGTATTAGCTAATGGATACTTCATCATATTATAAATTATCCACATTGCTGTAGTAGTAGATTTCTTACTCCCTCTCCCCCCCTTACACACTCTATACCTTCCTTTAAACCTCCAAAAAGTGCCATATCCCTTACCAATTTTACTCGGTAAACTTATTCTAAGATTGTTAGTCTTCAAGTTCATTCTCTCCTTCAAAGACTACAGTTGCACTTATATCAGCCTCAATCTTTTCAGTAAATAACCTATATCTTTTACCTAAAAGCTCTGCTGCTTTAATTCTATCTTTAGCTGATAGTTCCTTATTAATTACTCTAGCTTCACTCATAAAGTCACCAACACTTTCAGTAACTACTACTTGCTCTGTTTCTTCCCCTCGAATAACTCTAGTTAGGTATTCTAGTACTTCTTCTGCTTTTGCTATTCTTTTATCTGCTAATTGCTCCATTTTTTCATCAATATAATTTTTTATAGCAGGTTTTGTAAGGTTTTCTTGTCCTATTACTCTTGCTGTCTTTTTACTATATCCTGACTTTATTGCAGCTTCTGTGGCATTGCCTGTTTCTATATAATAATCAGCAAAAGCCTTTTGTTTTTGTGTCAGCTTCATATTTATGCCACCCCTTAAAAATTAATAACTATTATTTACATTTTACATAATAAAAAAAAGAGCAATATAATTTGCTCTCTCATTATTATTAAAATCTATTTACTCATATTCTCTAACTCAACCCTAGCTATAAACTCTAATCCTTGTTTTGTCATTTCACATCTTCTATACTTTACACCTGCCACTTTATTTATTTCTAATAGCCCAAAAGTAATTAAATATGGTGCAAATCTGAAATATAAAAATTTGTCATAAAGGTCCATCCCCACCTTATTTTCTATCCCTATTATAAAATCATCTTTCACTTTCATAAAAGTTTCAAAATAATTCGAAGTAATATCCTCTTCTAATTCTGTAAAATACTTCGCTGATAATACAACTTCTTCATTTAACAATTTACTTTTTAAATCGTTATAATTATACTTACCAATTTTATCCTCTAAAATGAATTTATCTAATTTTTCTTTTAAATTATTATTTTCCTTTAATAATTTACTATTTTCCTTTAGTAAATTTCTATTTTCTTCTAAAAGTTCATTATCAGCATCTATTTCACTAGCCTTTATCCAACCATTTAATTCATAATCTTCTTCTAATTCAACAATTGAATCTTTTATCGCTATTTTTATATCTTTACAGTCATCAACCTCTTTAATAATTTTGCTCATAACATAAGCTTTAAAATCATTATATTTAGTTTCATTTTCTTTTTCGAATACCTCATATGCTTTCATTGATGCTTTCTTATATAGAAATGAGTCTGTTAATACAACTGCAAATACAGGTATATTTTTCTCTATAGCATACTCATATTCTATTTGAGTATAACTTTTGCCTGTATCAGGCTCTATACTTCCATATCTTCCACCAAGTATTAACATATATAAATCCGACTCATCTATCCATTTTTTTATAGTTTCTAGCTGACTCTTATTCCCAGCTTTAAATAATTCCATTCCTGCTGGTATATGCCTTGAGCCTAATATTGCTTCTACAGCAGCTTGCCTCTCTTCTACTAAATCAGTAAATGTTGATGATATAAATATTTGTAATTTCTTTTTTGCCATCTTAACCCCTCCACATATATATTTCTACACAAAATTTCAAATTCCTTCAAAAAAGCACCTAATATTTCTACTAAGTGCTTTCTTGGTATAAAAGGATATGAGAATTTATCAGAGGTTATATGGTCAATAATCTTAATCCAATAACTGCATTAATGCTTTGCTAGATTATACAAATAATATAATTTAATTATATTATATATATTTTTTATATTCTATAGAAGTTTAATGACATATTTGTGCCAATTTAAAATATACTTAATTTCTTTAATTGATATTTTTGCACTAATATTTTTATTTATATAATTATATCGAATCTGTAAATTTATCAAGTTTCCAATCTGTATGTTTTAAATTACAAAAGTAAGCAACAGCACTTATTAACGCATTTCTAGTACTCATTATTTCTGCTTGTGTTAATTCTATTTTACTATTCAAACTTATAACTTTTTTGGTCCCATCATTATTATATATTTTTATTTGATTACAACCTAACTTTTTTAAAGTATCATCATTCAATATACAATTATGATGTTGAATGCAATTTCTTATTTCTATTGCTTTAAATATTTGAAGTTTAATATCTAAAGGTAAACTTTTTCCTGAAATTTTCTCTATAATTTTTATTTTATCTTTATATGTTTCAAAATTAAAATCTTTTATAAATGATTCTTTCCACTTATCTTTTGAATTGCTAACAATATCTTCTAATGATATTGTTGCTTTATACTTAACAACAATGCTTTTTTCTATGTTTATAGTTCCATTCAAATATTCATCTAATAATTTATTTATTATTTCTTCTAAAAAATCATTCCATATTATTATTAAATCACATAAACAATATTCCCAAATAGATGCCTTTATTCCATCAATAAACTTAAATTGTGATTCTATTCTCATAGGCTGAATATCAATATCAGTTTCCATCCAATTAATGCCACATCTACCTGTATTATTTACTATCCATTCTCTCCCTTTATCCGATACATACTGCATAACCTTAGTTTTTAAAACAACCAGCATTGCTTTCTCTAAATATTTTTTGAAAATATCTTGCATTCCCTTTCCTCCTTAATAATATACTTTATTATTAAAATTTTACAATTTACCACTTTATTTTTCAATATAATTAATTATATTATTGATTCCCATATTAAAACTCCTAAATCAATTTCATTATTTCCTTTATGATCCGTTTTCTTAATCTGTAAGTTGTTCTTATTGATAAATTAAATTCTTCCGATATAGCCTCTACACTTAACTTTTTATTGTACTTATAGAAAATAAACTTCTTATCCTCTTCCTCCAGCATTGCTATTGCTACTCTAAGTTTTATATTATTTCTCTCAAGCTCATTAATCTGTATTTTATTCTTGAGTTGCTTTTTTCTTATAAGCCTTTGCTCTTTAAGTAACCTCTCGGCTTGGTTTAATATTTGCTTTTCTATAGCACTTTCTCCACTAAATGAAGTCTGCACCCTTTCTTCAAATCCTAGCGATACTATGCTTATATCAAAATCAAAATTGCTATTTTTTAATATATCTTCAACATTGTCATATCTCTTATCTAATTCTACTATCTCTTTTTCAAGAGCAAATATTTTACTTATATTTTCAAAATATCTATATAACCTTCCTTCTGTCTTTCTAATTAAATCTTTGTCCATCTATTCTTCCTCCTAGTTATTACATTAAATTAAACGATAACTGTCCATTATTTAGATACATATATTCATTTATTATTTCTGCATTACTCTTATATACTCCACACCAAATAGCATTATTAAAAATAATATAATGTTCATCTGTTTCAAAATTAACCTTATAACTTTTTTCTTTCTCTAATGGTATTCCTGGATTTATCTCTAATATTTTCACTCTCATAATTGCCTCTTGACTTTTTAAACTTTAAAATAAAAAATACCGCATATTCATTTTTGAATAGTACGGTATTTTAATTGATTTATATTTAATTCTTAATACTTAAAAGTTTAGAACAACTAGAAAATATATTTATGTAAATGATTTTAATGCTACATCTATTTAAATATGTTTTATATTTAATACTAGATTCCTATCAAAATAATTAAATAAGTTTTATTAATGTAAATAATAATTTTCTAACGCATCCATTCTCTCTGCTTCTACAAGAGATTCATCATAATAATATTTTTCATACATATAATCATCTATATCATCAGAACTAAGTTTAGTGCAATCTAAACCTTCAATATTAAATTCTAAAAAGGCATCCTTTAATAAATACTCATCTTTATTTTGATTAATTTCAATTTCTTTTACACAATAAAACTTTGCTTTTATATTCATAACATTATAAATCATTTCATTTACTTTATTTATACTTGCTTCAAGATATATATTTAACTCACCAGTAATATCTATAGTTTTATTCTCAATATTTAAATCTGTTGATATTATATTTTCATCTCTTATTGTATAATCTTCAAATTTAATATCTGTAGGTTCTTCCAAATCAAAAATATACTTGCTCAATAAATTATTATTTTTGTTTATATATTCTTTTAATTCATATTCAAATTTTTCTATCATATCATAAGAATATAAATCACCAAATTTAAAGGTAAAATTTTCTTTTATTTTTTTGAAATTTCCTAAATCAAATAATCTTTGTTCTGAATTAAAAAAATCTATTAATTCCTTATAAATCTTGAACCTTTTACTATCTTTAAATAAATCAGGGTGAAGAGATTTTTTATCTTTATCAAAAAAATCAGATACGTTATTGGTTATAAAAAAGCAATTTTCAAGCTCATCTAATTCAGCTTTTTTGACATAAGTTAACCAAATTAAGCAATCTCTAAATTCTTCTTTATTATCGCTAAATGGCTTTATTTTTCTAATTGCTCTTTCTATTACCTCATTAAGTAAATTTGAATCTGTACTTAATATAGTTATATAGTTATTTTCTACTAGCTCATTAAATCTAGATTCTAATTTCTTTTGCTCTACATTTACATCAATATTTTTAAAACTCATTTCAATATTTGTTTTATTTATTTTAGTTTGTAACTTATCTATCTCAGAATTTAATTCTTCTAATTTCCTTATATAATTATGAATTACTTCCTTATACACAATATCTGTAATATAGACATATCCGTTAATTTGCTTAATTTTATTTAATAATTTTTTATTAAATCCACTATCCATAAAAGGATTATTATATATAATATTACTATCTAAAAATACATTGATCATAAAATTAAAACTCCTAAAAATATAAGTAATTTTTTAAATAATATATATTTATAATAACATACTTTGAAAACTTTTGTAATAACTTGTAATAAATATACATTAAAATCAACTATTTTTTATAGTATAATATGAGTTTATTATAATATATCAAATACCGTACTATTCAATTTTCAAAGATCATTTATTAAAGGACCATTTAAAACAACATCTAAATTTGTAATCCCCACCACATCTTATAGCTTGTCCAAAGGTCCTTTCTTAATATTTTTATTTATATAAATGCATTAAGCATCAATAACTTGTTATTAAAGTATTAACTCATTCATATTTTTTCTTAGTATTCTTTCTTCTTATTTTCTGTAACTCATAATAATCTATGAATCCATATTCATCACCATATTTTAGACTTCTTGCAACTATACTTAACTTTAAATCTCTATAAAAATAATTAAATAACTTTATTCTTAACTCTCCCTGTTGCGTTGTCATTCCTTTTACATCTATGTATTCAATGGATCCATCATTATGATATATAAGAAAATCTGGTGTATATGTCATAGCTCTATATAACTTACCAAACTTTTTAAATGAATCTATTAAAGTAAATTTAGGTTGTAATTCAAAATTTTCTATTTCTCCTCTATACTTTCTTATCTTTAGTGCTTCATAATATTTTGCTTCATCTTTAGAATCAAATTTAATTCCATCTACTACTGTTTTATGGCTTAAATATTTACTCATGGTCCACCTTTTATTATTTAGAGGGGAATTATCCCCTCTCTCAATTAAGCTATTATTTCAATATTTTTTAATTCTTTTAACTGTTCTTGTAAGTATCCTTTTATGTTAAGAATTGCTTTATTTCTCCATGATCCTCCATCAGCTTCAAATAATGCTGCTTTTGGTCCTTCTTGCATTCTAAATATAAACTTACTTATCGGTTGCTCTACTTCTGGAAATGTTCTATAAGGTGCTAATTCTACTGGATTAGGTACTATAGCTTGTCCTAAACTTGCCACACCAGTTTTAACTGTTACTTGCTGACTTACTCCATCATCACCAGTAGTCTTAACTGCTTCATCTTGAACTAATCCTGTATATTTTAATAATGTTGACTTAGTACCTACATCAACAAATGAACTTTGTAACATAATATTAAATTGTTCTGTGCTTAAGAATCTATCATAAACAACATTGTTAGGTAATATTGCTTCTGCTCTTATATACTCTTCTCTATCTCTATCAACATTTAATGGACTATATAAAGCTACTTCCTTATGTGATTTTACTTGAATTAATAATTTTTCTGGAAGCGTATCAATATTTGATTTAATGTAATCTACTAATCCTGTTAATGTTGATACTGTTAATGTTTCTGCTTTTGGTTCTGTTACTCTAGTTAATCTTTCTTTTGTAAATGTTCCTTGTGGTAAATCTACTATAGGATTTTCTTTAACCCCTAACTCTACTAAGTATTCTAATGCTTCTTTGTTTATCATTTTCTATTCCACCTTTTTATTAATGTGCAAGGTTTAAGCCCCTTGCCATGGCTATATATTTAAAAATAATTATTTAACTAATCTAATACCTTCTAAATCTATTTCTTTTTCTTCTGCTGTTGTTAATACTTCTCCAGTTTCTTCATCTACTCTCATCACACTTTGTCCTGGTACCTGCTTCTTATATTCACTTGCTAATACTCCACCTTTTCCATCTGAACCAATAACAATTTTAGCTGCTAATGCCTTACTTGGTGCTAACTTAGTCTTTGCAACTATAGTTACTTCAGTAAGCTCTCTATCTTCTCCAGTAGATAATGTCATATCAACTGTTAACTTTCTTTTTACTTTCCAATCAGTATTAGGGTCTGTTATATTAGCTAATACCTCTCTTAAAGCCATATTTACCTTTTCTGCTAATGCTCCATCTGCAAATGTTTCTAAATTTATAAACTTTTCCATATTTCTTCTCCTTTAATTTAAAAATTTATTTAATCTATAATTACAATTTTCTTTAAAAACAACACTAAATCTTTTGCCACATGACTCTAATATTCTTCCTGCTAATGCTTCATCCAAATCTAGTAACATTTCTGGTGTACATTCTGTTGATATTATCATTGGCATGTAGTTAAGATATCTATAATTAAGAATTGGATTTATGTGTTTAATATCACTTTCATTTAATTCATATGATATTTTTCCCTTCTTAACTTTATCTTTAAATAAATCATCAATAATAAGAACTTTAGCCTTTTTATATCTATTAACTAACCTATCATAATCTTCTTGATACATAGCTAATGCTTTCAATTCTCTAATAACTTCTAAATAAGGCATATATACTACAGATATTTTTTTATCTAACAGAGCCTTTCCTATAGCTAAAACAATATGAGTTTTTCCTGCTCCTGGTTGTCCCATTAAACAAAAACTATTTTCTCTACAACTTTTTATATCATCAAAGCTAGTAATATAATTTACTGCTTTATCTCTAGCTTTTTCAGTTATATCATTGTATGGCTTATATTCTCTTAGCAGCTTAATATCTTTTATTTTCACTCCAAAGTTTTCCCATAGCCTATTCAAATAATCTTCTGTATAACATGAGCACCTTACATATGAACCTTCTTTTTCTATCCAGCTTGTATCATGGCATTTATTGCACTTATAATCATTCAAAGTTGTATTGGCTCCATTTGCTCTCACTTGGCTTAATATCCTGTTTAATGCCTCCATCTACTCCATTTGCTCTCCTTTTTTCTAATATTCCTTTTACATAGCTATAACTATGTTTTCCATTATTATCTGCTATATCTATAGCCTGCTTTACTTCTTCTAACGAATACATCTCTATATCTGCTTGTACTTGCTCTGCAATTATAGGACTTATAGATACAAATCCTCTTTGTTGCATATATAGATAAATATTAAAATCACCACTACAACCACTTATTTCATTATTATTTTCTTTACTTTTCTTTACTTTACTTTTCTTTACTTTACTTTTGGGATTAATGTCATTAGAAACTTCTTCATTATCGTGATTAATGTCAACAATAATTAAGTTTTTGTATACATTAACTGCTTTTTCATCTAAAAGTAAGTATTCTTTCTTAATTTCAACCTTAGTTCTACGACCTACTGCTTCTAAATATCTTGATTGAATCCCCTTAGAAGTAAGTATTTTCTTGCTTTCTAAGAGATTTCTATCAAATAACCCCCACTTTATACAATCATTAATGACAACATTAATTAAGTTAATGTCAACATTAACTCTTTTAGAAAAGAGTAATTGTTCCTTTTCTGTCCACTCATAGAAGTAACTGTTCTTATAAATCTTCATTAATAGTTTTATAACTATAGCAAAACCTACTACTCCATGTTGAGCTTCTATGAGTGCTATTTTGTCATCTTGATCCATATCTACATCTAAAGGAAAATAATCTAATCCATTTTTTTGTGGTCTTGCCATTTAAAATCACCTACTCTGTTAACTCTTCAACTTCTTGTACTGGTTCTGTATATTCTACTTCTTCTATTACTTCTCCAGTTTCAAAATCTATTTCCATAGTATCTTCATTTAAAATACTTTCTTTGATTGTATTATTATCAGCTGTGTAAGCTTTTTGCATTTCTATAGATAAGATTCCCCATTTAGATAGTAAATTTCTTATAACTGTCTTTTTTGCCATGCTATCAAAATCTGTTTGCCATACACCATTTTTAAAATTATATGTTTTTGAAAACTTCTTTGCATGAGTTTCCATATCTTCTTTGCTCCAATAAACTGTTTTTTCAAATCCATTTAATAATTTAAAATATCCAGCATATCCAATTACTTTATTTGACTTTCTTTCAGTAAAATCAATTTCTACTTCTTCACTTAAAGGATTCCAACTTATAAGCTCTCCCTCTCTAATTTCAACTACATTTATTGCTTTATATTGTCCTGTTCTTAAAGCTAATTGAATAAATCCTTTATATCCCATTTGAAATTGAGCTTTATCCTTATAAGGTACTACCCATGCATATCCTAAATTTTTATCTACTGGTAAATCCATTGTTGCTGCTACCATACAACTTGCAATTACACTCATAGGTTCACATTTCTTTAAATTAGTATCTGAATTAACTAAATTAACAATACTGCTCATATATTGAGGTGCTCTTTCACATAAAACTTCCTCAAATCTTTTCTTAACTGCTGGACTATCCATAAGCCCTTTAACATTATTTGCTATTGCAGGAGCTTGTCCTACCACTTCCTTCTTTGCTAATTGATTTTTTAAACTACTTGCTGTTGCCATAATTATTTATCCTCCTTAATATTAAATTTTCTGCTAATACTTTCTTTAATAACTTTTTCATAAACTTCTGGATATTCTGCTTTCAACTTTTTACTATCTACTCTATTAGATAAAACCTTTTTCCAACTTAAGCTATATCCAGGAGCATATGCATACTCTGCATTTCCTATTTCAAATTTAATTTGATTTTCTAATTCTTGTATCTTATTTTCAAAAGCTTTCAATTCTTTTTTCATATCTAAATAAGTTTTTATCTTATCTTTATATTCAAAACCTAATTCTATTGCTTTATTTTCTTCAACATCTTTATATCTTTCTCTAAGATATTTTTCTGCTGCGCTTGATCCATCTAAAGCAGGTGGTGTTTTTGCTTCAACCAAACTCCAAAAGTCCTTCTCTAGCTGAATAATCATTTCAATTAATTCTTCATCTCTAGGTACTTCTTTCCATATAAACTTTTGACCACCTACTAAGACTGCTATATATCCTTTATCTGCTCCTGTAACTGCTAAGTAATGTTGAACTTGTAGCAAATAACTTGCTGGTATTTCTTCATCTTCCCACTCTTTTAACAAATACTGATTAGCTGTTTTACACTCAAGAATTGCATTTTGTCCTACTATTTTTCTATCTATATTAGCTACCATAAAAGGATATTCTTTATGTTTATAATGCTTTCTATCTCTTCTTACTTTTAAGCCTGTTCTCTTTTCAAACTCTTTAGCAACTATATCCTCAAATATATCTCCAAAATAAGCACTTTCTGATTGCTCTTTAACCTCTGTTATAGGCTCTGTTTTTTCTATATATACTTCAAACTGTGTTTTATACTTATTAACTCCTACTATTGCTCCAACATCACTTCCACCAATTCCACATTGCCTTTCCTTAAGCCATTCAAGTTTATCCATTTATTTATCCTCCTTTGTATCAAAATATAATCTATCAGCATTGCCATCATATCTAATATTAGATATATACCAATCTGTATTATCAGAATCATAAAGTTTAAAACCTTCTTCATTCAGTATGTTTACAATAGCTACTAAAATCTTTAATAATACTTTAAAAGATTTCATATACCCTCCATATTTATTAGATTTCCTTGTGTATATCTTTATCTAGTGATATACTGTTCTTGTTTACTTTTGAATTGATTGAATCTGAATTTAAATGAGCGCCAACTCTTTCAGATCCTATCAATTCTTTTAGCAATTTCATAATCTAGATATTCTGTTTCAACATAAATATGTGCTAATATTGAAACTTCATCTAATTCATTTAAACTCAACTTATCCCCTCCAATTCAATATTTACACTTAGTATTCTTCGACCAGTATTTACTCCATTTACTCTTCTAGATGACTTATATACTGTTTCTGCAGATATACCTAAGTATTCAGCTAGTTCCCTTGCTGTATCTTTAACTACAATTGGTAACTCAAATTTATCTGGAGTTACTGCCATCCACACTAATACCTTCTTTGTAGGCTTCATAAGCTTCTTTTGCTCTTTACAAACTATCTTGTCCAATTCTTGACTAATAGCAACGGTTCTTTCATCTGTCATGCCGTATTCATCAATAGCTTTATAAAGCTTTTCTTTTAATACTTTCATACTTACCTCCTAAATCTCTTTATTAACTTATCTATTCCATCTAAAATGGATGCAATTATAATTATTAAGCCAATTATTATTGCTAAAGCTATTGGCATTACAAAGGTACATATGCCCCATATATTTAAGCCTTCCATATATACACCTATTAAATTTCCTTAAGTAATCTTTCTATGATATAAGCTTGTCCTTTACCAGTAACTCTTGTAGTTCTATAAGTAAATACCTTCCCTTTAGTTTCTTTAGTACCTTCATTAACTTCAAAGTACCCTTTATCAATTCCAGATTGCTTTGGTTCTGTTGAGTTCTTAAAAATTAATCCCCATTCCCTAAGCTTGGACCATAATCTTTTTTCACCTATTACTACATCTGCCTTAGATGCAACTTTAGCTACTTCTCTAACTAATAAAGTATTTTCACTTGCTGCTAATTGATTAATAAATCTATTCTTTTGATTTAAGTCTTCTGATAAAACCTCTATCTCTTTATCCTTAGCTTTTAATAACTCATCTTTCTTCTCTATAGTCTTTTGAGATATAATCAATGCCTTTGCCATTATTTCTGCTTCTGACATTTCTTCTTCTATTGGAATATACCCACCTGTTTTTCTTATCTGTGGTAATACTTCTGATGTAACCCATCTTTTAAACTGCTTTGCTTTTGGCATATCACTTCTAAGTATTAAAGAGTAAAATCCACTTTCATTTATTAATACTGCTTTTTGTGATCTTCCTATGGAGTCACGAATCGTTACCCCATCTCTGAAAATTTTATCTTCTTCATCAACATGATCCAAAATTGCTTTTCTAGAATTTTTATATCCTAAAGCTTCTGCTATATCTTTACCAACTAACCAACCTTCTCCATCAATTTCTACTGCTCTTACTTCAAGTTCTAACTCTTTATTAACAAATAGCTGAACTCCTTCTTTATGTTTGTGTTTTATGTTTTCCATTTATACATCCTCCATATTATTTATTATGTTCATTTAAATCATATAGGCTTTTCAGCCTAGTTAGTATTTTTATGATTCTTTTCCCATCTCTTCTAGCCTTTGTTTTATAAGCTCTTCATTTTCATTAATTAAGTATTTATACTTTTCATACATATGAATTAGCACATTTGTTACTCTTTCTATTGATCCAGGTGTAATTATTACTTTGTTCATAACTAACTCCCCTAAAATTACTATTATTTATTGTATGATTTTGAATTGGAATTGTTACTTTTGACGTTTTCAACGTCATTTAGCTGTAAAAAAAATATTGTTTTATTAATAGCTTCTAATAGTTCTTTTTCATTCTTTGTCATTATTACATCTCCTCCTAGTTATGAAATAACATTCAATAACTTCATCTGATGTTACTCCATACATCGTACTCATTTTAGGCAGAAAATCTACTGGCAATTCACTAATACCATTTTCTATTCTTCTTAGCCTATCTCTTGAAATTCCTAAATTTTTAGCAATAAATACTGATGAAATTCCTCTGTTTTTCCTCAACTCTCTTAACATTTTTTCGCCTCCTCATGTATAATTATGACGTTAATCTCGTCATTTTTCAAATTGCATATTTCTTCATATTTCTTCGTATTTCTTCATATTTAGCTATCTAATTAAATAGTAACTCTATTACTAAAAAAAGCGTTATTTCACTTCAATTTTGTTGTAATTTACGTCATTTTGTAGTATAATTATATTCATAAATTAAGAGTGTGAAAGGAAATAAATTTTATGTTATTAAATGATAAAATTAAATTAGTCAGAAAAGAACTAGGATTAACACAAGAAGAAATGGCAAAAAAGTTATCAATAAGTAGAAGTTATTTAGGTGATTTAGAAAAAGGTAGAAGCAAAGGATCAAATGTTAAGATATTAAGTAAATTAGCTCAATTATCAGGTAAAAGTCTCGAGTACTTTATAGATGATATAAATAGTATTAAAATTGAACAATACCAAGTATTAGATAGTTCTATAGAAATGTTTTATGAAAAAGGTTATATACATGAAGATGGAACAGTTGATAGTTCTATAGAAAGTATCTTATTAGAAATATTAAGAAAAGAAATTAAAGTTAAAATCGAAAGAATGAAGGAAGTGAATAAATAATGAAAATCGCTATTTATTCTAGAAAATCTAAAGAAACAGATACAGGTGAATCTATTCAAAATCAAATTAATATTTGCAAAGACTATTTTAATAGGCAATATAATAATTGCGTGTTTGAAATCTTTTATGATGAAGGGTTTAGTGGTGGAAATATAAATCGTCCTGATTTTCAAAGATTCATGCAATCTATAAAGTTAAAAAAATTTGATATTCTAGGTGTTTACAAAATAGATAGAGTCAGCAGAAATACTCTTGAATTTTTAACTGTATTTGAAGAATTGAAGCAATACAATATAAAGCTAGTTAGTGTTACTGAAGGCTTTGACCCGTCTACTCCTGGTGGTAAAATGATGATGGATGTACTAGCTTCTATGGCTGAAATGGAAAGAGCGAACATTGCTCAAAGAGTAAAGGATAATATGCTGGGATTAGCAAAAATGGGAAGATGGTCTGGTGGAACTCCTCCTACAGGTTATAAACCAAAAGCATATATAAATGAATTTGGAAAAAAAGAAATGTATTTAGAACTTGATGAAGTTGAATCAGATATAATTTATAAAATTTTTAATTTATCTGCAGCTGGATGTACTACTTACGCTATTGGTAAAGAAGTAAATAAAAATCCTAAAACAATATTAAATATTTTAAGAAACCCAGTATATTGTGAAAGTAATGAAACTAGTAAAAAATTCCTTGAAAATATGGGTTACACTATAATGGGTGAGTTAAATGGTAATGGTTATATGACTTATAATAAACGTCCTAGATCAAATGGAAAGAAAATTGTCAGTGATTATATGTTAGCTGTTGTAAGTAAACATAAAGCTATTGTGACTGCTGAAATGTTTATAAAAGCTAATAAAAATCTAACAGATCGAGCTCCTACAAAGCGTCCTCGAAAATCTCAAGGAACTTTTTTATCACATTTAGTTAAATGTGGAAAGTGTGGAGGCGGTATGTTTGTTGCTTCTGGAAATAAACTTAAAGATGGAAGTAAAAAGCTCTATTTTAGATGTACAAATCAGAAGTATAATAAAACTTGTGATGCTAAATGGATAAGAGTTGATGAGATAGAGAGGTTTGTTTTAAGTGAACTATATAAATTTTCATTAGATAAAAATAAACTTAATGAATATATTAACTCCAATATAAATTTAGACTGTTATGATAATGATATAAAAAAGCTTAAATCTCAAGTAAACAAGCTAAATATTGATATTAACAACTTAACTGAAAAACTTTTACTACTAGATGGTGCTGCAGTAAAAATAGTAAATGATAAAATTAATCAGATATCAAACGAGCGTGAACTAAAAAAAGAAATGTTATTTGAATTAGAATCAAAAAAAATAGAGTTAACGGTTAACTCTATAAATGTAGATGAATTATACAATAATATAAAAAAATTACTGGTTATATTTGATTTAATACCTATTGATGAGCAACAAATATTAATTAATCAATTGATTACTAGTATAGAAATATCCGATAATGATAAAACTCTTATATTTTAGGGCCTTTTAGGCTCTTTTTTACTGTTATTTTAGATGTATAGCACACCCTGACCAACCTCCCCCAACAACTACTACCTTCATATTAATCTCCTCCCCTCAAAAATACCTCTTGGACTAGCTTGTACTTTACAAAATCTCTTTACTCTATGACCTGAAAATCTAGCTGTACAACTTCCACATACACCTTCTCCACAGCACATCTTAAAATTGTTGCAACATGATAAATCTATATCCTTTCTATCCAAAGAATCTAAAAAATCAATAACACTATAAGTTAATATATCCGCTCCAGCTATATGGATTAAAGATATATTATTATATTTAACAATAGATTTTATAGCAACCTTTCCCTCTGGTGACAACTCTCCTTCTTCTATTAAATTCATCTCCTGAGGTACTATATTTAATTTATCTAACCACTCCGAAACATATATCTCCTTAAACGGTTGCTTATCCAATATAAGTGTCACCGTATTACCATTTTCAACTAATCTATTAATTACTGGCATCATAGGTGCCATACCAATACCTCTAGCAATAACTAAAGCCTCATTATTTTTTTGTTTTCTTATGTTTTTTAATCCAAATACTCCGTTCCAATAAGGACCTCTTATTGTTATATTTCCTCCAGACTCAATATTTAATAATTGCTTAGTCTTAATCCCTCTTATTTCTATCATAATAGATATTATATTAGTTTCTATATCTGATTCTAAAATCGAAATAGGAACATCAAAATATACATTTTCTTCACTTCTAATAAAAATAAAGCTACCAGGTCTTGCTAAATCTATTACAAGCTTATGCGGCGCTTCAAATTTAATTAATAATACATCATCTTGACATAATACCTTTTCACATACTTTACAAGTATACGTTTTTCTTTGCTCTTTTGCCTTGTTTCCATTATCATGAAGCTCTTGATATATACATACTCCCTTCCAATTTAAACAATCACAAAAATGACTTCCTTGCAATTGTGAGCAAAGAATACATTCACCCTTCTCAGCTAAGTGACAAGGACAAAATTCAGTTCCTGCATCTATACAATCAATTGTCTCCTTAAACATTTAGACTCCTAAAGTAATACTATACACTATATAGATTATTTTAAAAATTTCTTTTTGTTACTATAAGTCCTCTGATATATAAAATATTCTACTATTTTTTTAATAAATAACATTATTATATATTTAATAAACAATGATTCATCTATTGAATATAATTTATAAATATAAAAAGCCACAACATATATAAAATAAATTCCTATCTTATATATGTTGTGACTAAAATATATTCTTTAATCTTCAGCTAATTTTTCACTAACTACTTTTTCTTTACTTTTCCAAAATAATACACCTAATATTATTACTAATAAGCAGAATCCTGCATATACCCAAAATAACTGATTACCCATACTACCAAATAGAATTATTAATGATCCCATTATAGCCAATATTGGATTTATTTTAGAATTCCAAATTCCTTTGATTTCACCACTTCTTCCTAGCTGGAATACTTTGAAGTATAAAATAATATATAAAGTATAACTCATTGTAATTGATATTTCTGATATATCTGAATTTGGAAGAATTGCAAATTTAGTTGTTATATAATGAACAATAAACCATACTAAAGATATTAAAAATGCAACTAAAGCAGAATTTACAGGCATTAATATTTTTTCATTTACTTTAGAAACAAACTCTGAATTTGGGAACATATTTCTTTTTGCTAAAGAATGAGGTAATCTTATCATCCCTAAAGTTAATCCATTAATTGTTCCCATTATAGATATTATTACAAATACTAATACTATTTTAGCTCCCCATGGACCTAATAAACTATTAGCTGCTAAATCAACATGTGCATCACCAAGCTCCATAATTGTTTCTGGTCCTACGTAAATACTTATTCCAACAAAATATAGTACATACATAGCTAAAATAAATATTGGTGCTATTATTAAAGCTTTTGGTAAATTTCTTTTTGAATCTTTTATTTCATGAGCTATAGATGTGGAAACTACCCAACCATCAAATGAAAATGCAATTGGTGCTATAGCAGCAATCCATCCAACTGATTGCATTGATGTTACATGACTTAATGTGATATTGCTTGTATCACCAAACATTAATCCCGCAATTGCAATTAAAATCAATGGTATTAATTTTATAATGGTAGATGCATTTTGAAATAATCCACCTAACTTTGCAGATAAAGTATTAATTATAAATAAGAATGCCATAATAGCAAAACCTATCAACATTTGTATTTCTAAAGTACCTTCTACTCCAAATAACAGACATATATATATTCCTGATACCCAAGAAACAACTGCTATTAAAGTAGGAAAATATAAAAATGTTTGGAACCATCCAAATGAGCATGCTAAAGATTTATTATAATTCTCTTCCGCATATGCTATTATTCCTCCTGATTGTGAGCTTCTAGATGCAAGTTGTGATATTGTTAAACTTCCAAATATTATTGCAATAGCCGCTATACAAAATACTAATACTCCTAAAGCAATACTTCCACCCGTAGCAACTAGTATATTATCACTTTTAAAGAATATCCCTGATCCTATAACTATACCAACTATCATAGTTATGGCTGTAAATAACCCATATTCGTTCTTCTTCATGTTCTTCCCCCCATTGTTATTTCATAACTTTTCTTAAGAATATTTTTTTCATTTATTTCCTATGAAAATAAAGGCTAATTTTTCTATTATCTGCTAGGTTTCTATAAATATATCATGAATTTGTTATTTAGTAAATATTAGATTATATTTTTTTTATTTTATCAATTTTCTTTTAACATTTTTAACAAATTATTGAAATATTACTTAAAAATCTCCTCTCCCATTTGAATAAAGCTTTGTAAGGCCATAAAGAATTTTATATCACATCTTTCACTACTATTTATTATTTTTATAGCATCCTCTTTAGATAATAATATTGTTTCTATATCCTCATCTTCTTCTAAATTTTCATCAGATACCTTTCCAGAACATGTACAATAAACTAAAGAAACTGATTCATCTGTCATTCCTGGTGATAAATATAATTTTTGTCCAATTTTATTTTCTATAACTTCTTCTAAGTCTAACCCTGTTTCTTCCTTTAACTCTCTTTTTACCGTTGATATAATATCATCATTATTATCTATTAAACCAGCTGGTAATTCGTAAACATAATTATTTAGTGGTATTCTAAATTGTCTTATTGCAACTAATTTCTTTTCTTCCTTATGATAGGCTAATATAACAACTGCATCAACTTTATCTTCTTTTCCATAAAAAAATTGATCCTCTAATACTTCTTTGCTTTTTCTAGTGGCAATAGTCCAAGTCTTTTTATTTCCACCTTTATTTATATAATTAGCATTATAAAGACTTAAAAATTTAGTTTGTGCTAATGCTTCTATATTTTGTACTTTATTTTTCATTTCAACATTCTCCTCCATTTTATCCTATAGCTATATATTTTTATATAGCACTATCTTAAAACTACTTTATCATTATAACTTATATATTTATATTTTATAACATAAATTTATGCAATAAAAGAAAAAAGCACTAATAATTAGTGCTTCCTTTATTAACTATTTCTTCAAATTCATTTTCTGTTATATCTTTACCACAAATCAATGCCTTTTTTAATAATTCTTCTCCTTGATTATTTAAGGCTACTTTACCAATTATATCTCCTGAATTTTTATTTATCGTATTGAAAACTTCTACTTCTATAGCACCTTCACCTTTAAATCCATATTCAAAATCACACTCTTCAATAACACTTCCTAAACTAATGAATTCTGATGATTTTGCAATATCCTTTATATTGTCATTCTTAAAGCAATAATTATCTGTAACATATTTGTATATCTTTTCTGTAACATTCCATCTATCACTACAATTTAAGACAACTATAATGATATTTCTTCCTTCATGCTTCACTGAAGATACTAAACATTTTCCTGCTTGCCCTGTATAACCTGTTTTAACTCCATTTGCTTCTGGAATTTTGTATAAAATCTTGTTTATATTATTATAATCTCTTGTAAAGTTCGAAGCATCTCTAGTTATGCTTTTTGTTCCACAAATTTGACAAAACAACTCATTTTCCATAGCTTTTGTAGTTAAAAGAGCTAAATCATATGCACATGTATAATGTTTAGCACTATCTAAGCCATGTGGACTTTCAAAGTGCGAATTTATTAATCCCAAGCTAATAGAATAATCATTCATTATCTTAGCAAAGCCTTCAACGCTTCCTCCTATATCTTCAGCAATTGCTATAGCTGCATCATTACCTGATTTATACATTAATCCGTATAGCAACTCTCTTAATCTTATTTTCTCTCCTGCTACATATCCTACTTTTGACCCTCTAATAGATGCTGCATTTTTACTTATGGTAACTTCTCTATCTAAGTCTCCATGAGTTATTGCAACTAAAGCTGTAAGGATTTTTGTTGTGCTGGCCATTGGTACTATTTCATCAGCATTTTGTTCAAATAAGACTTGCTTTGTTTTACTATCTAATGCTATTGCATTTCTTGCTGAGACTCTAATACTATTTAGTATATTGTTCATATCTACATCATCTATTTCATCATCTTCAAGTATTGCTACTTCATTATCATCTTC
This sequence comes from uncultured Clostridium sp., assembly GCA_900547475.1. Classification (GTDB taxonomy): domain Bacteria; phylum Bacillota; class Clostridia; order Clostridiales; family Clostridiaceae; genus Clostridium. The sequence continues at coordinate 40,466 of URGW01000018.1, forward strand.
ATCTTCAAAACATTGAGCATATACGCAATTGCTTAATAATTGAGAAATTATTAAAAATAAACTCAAAGTTATTCCTACTTTTTTAAATTTCATCATTAGTATCACTCCTATTTTCTCCTTACACTTGTAGTATTTTCATTTATAAAAATTTTAAACCTAAATAATAAATTTTTATGATTTATATTTTATTTTTGTGGCAATACTATAAAAAGCTAGTGGAGGTTAATTATGCTTTTTTTTATAATTATTATTTTTTTTATATTAATTTTATTTATACCTATACCTTTAAAGTTTAATCTTCATTATTCAAAGGATAGGTATTATATAAAATTCTACAATATTAATATAATATCCAATGATGATTACATCCTTAAAAAATTTTTAGAGGAAAAAGAGAAAAATATAAAAGATTCAAAACTTGAAGATTATATGGATATTGATTCTAATGAAAAAAATTTAAAACCACTTATAAAAACCCTCTATATTAGTTTAAGCAGAAATAAATTCAAACCATCAATAAAATTTTCTAGTGATATTATTTATTCTCTAGGAGATGCAAGCAAAACTGCTATATGTTTAGGTCTATTTTATAATATTAACCCCATTTTATTTTATATTTTTTCTATATTATTTAAAGTTAAATTATTAAAAAATAATTTTAATCCATTATTTAAAGATGAAATACTATTTGAGTTTACAATAAGTAGTATAATTACCGTTAATTTAGCTCAAATTATTTATATATTCTTTATTATTTATAAATCTATTCATAAAAATAGGAGGTGACTCCCTAAATATAGGGATTATTATGACTGATAAACATGAATTAGAAAACTTAATGAGAAGCACTATGGAAAACTTACGTGATATGATAGATGTTAATACTGTAATTGGAGATGTTGTAGAAACTAGTGATGGTACTTCTATTGTTCCAATTTCTAAAGTTTCTTTTGGTTTTGCATCTGGAGGAAGTGAGTTTGGTAATCATACTTCACTAAGAAGAGAGGATGAAAAATATCCTTTTGGTGGTGGATCTGGTGCTGGAGTTAGTGTTAAACCAATTGCTTTTTTAATTGTTAAGGATGGAATGGTAAGATTACAACCAGTTGATTATGATAACAGTGTTGATAGACTAGTTGATTCTATACCTCAAGTTCTCGATATGGTAAAAGGATTCTTTAGTGATAAAAAAGTCGATAATAACGATATATTATAAGAAATATAGCTACTGAATAGTTTTTCAGTAGCTATATTTCTTATACTTCTTTATCTAATGCAACTTCTGTATCTTCTATATAATTTTCATTGTTTTCATCTTTCATTTCATCATTAATCTCTTCAGAATTCATATCTTTAAGTGCTTGATTTAGAACATCCATAGAACTTTTAGCCTCTTCATCACTGTATAAATCAAGTGATGGTAATTCCTTTAATGTTTCTAATCCAAATTGTCTTAAAAATTCATCTGTGGTTCCATAAAGTATAGGCCTCCCAGGAACTTCTAGTCTTCCTATATCCTTTATAAGTCCCTTTTCAACAAGCTTTTGAATAGCCGATTCTGACTTAACACCTCTTATTTCATCTATATCAATACGTGTAATTGGTTGCTTATATGCTATAATTGCTAAGCTTTCTATAGATGCTTGTGAAAGTGAATGTCTTTTATTCTTCTTTAATAACTTTTGAATATAATCTGAATTTTCACTTTTAGTAACTAGTTGATAAGCTCCATCTATACTTATTAATCTAATTCCTCTATTTTCATCTTCATATTCACTCATCATTTCTTTTATTATTTCTTCAACAACCTTATCTTTAATCTCTAAATTATTACTTAACTCCCTTAATGATAAAGGTTCCCCACTCACAAATAGCATTGATTCTATAGCTGATTTTATATTAGCCTTTCTAGATAGCTCTTTAAATTCATACTGCTTAACATCAATGTTACTCACTATCTCTCCTCCTCTTGATAAGTATATTTCCGAAACTCTCATCTTGATAAACATTAATAGTTCTAATTTTTATAAGCTCAAGTAACGCTAAGAATGTAACTACAGTTTCAAGTTTACAAGAACTTTCTTTCATTAAGTCCTCAAATTCAATTACTTTATTTGAATTAACTCTCTCTAAAAGCTCGTTCATTTTATCTTCAACCTTATACTTATCTACGTATATTTTCTTTTGTACTACATTAAATTTATTTTGTTTTTCTCTATAGTTTTCTAATATTTTATTATAAATATTATATAAATCTAACAATGTTATATTTTTAAATATGTCAACATTATTAACTGGTTCACTTTTAACTTCCTCAATTATTTCCGGCTTCTTACTATAAACATCACCTTGATTTATATATCGCTCTTTAAAGAATTCAGATACTGATTTTATCCTCTTATACTCAATTAATTTTTCCATTAATCTCTTTTCAATATCTTCTTCATTTTCTTCCTCTTCTACTTTTATCTTAGGAAGAAGATTTTTTGATTTTATTTCTATTAATGTAGCTGCAACAACAATAAATTCTGATGTTATCTCAAGATCCATAACTTTTCTTGTATTAAGATACTCTAAATATTGATTTGTAACTTTATATATTTCTACATTATATATATCCATCTTATTCTTCTTTATAAGATGTAATAATAAATCAAAAGGTCCTTCAAAATCTGCCACTTTAATCTTTGGCAATTCCATTAATTCATCCCGCCTTTGTGTTTTTATTATGCTACTTTTAAGGGTTTCATAACTTATATAATAACAATTTTCTTTTAAAAGAACAAGCCTTAAAGATGCTCATGAAAATATATATCTTTAGGTTCATCTTGTAGTGTGTAATCTTCTACTAAAACATAAAAACCACTATCAAAACATATTTTACCATAAATATTAATCCATTGCCCTTCTTCTAAATTAGATTCTATACCCTTTACTTTTATTTGTATTTTTTCCTTATCAGCTTGACAGCATTTTATCATTTGCCTAGTTACAATTATAAAATCTGAATTATTTTCATCTTTATCAATATATCCTAAAAATAATATATTTTTCCCTTCATATTCATTCCTATGCTCTTCAATTTTATTTAATATATCATAATTTTCACTATTTATAATTATTGCATCAGTATGATTTTTAAGTAATAAATTTTCATTTATATCCTCATTTGCTTTTAATAATGGGAAAAGATATAATAATATTACTCCAATACACAATGTGAATGTTAAAGGAATAAATTTATTTGTAGTTTCTACTCTCCTTTTTATTGTAAAAATTCTACCAAATTGAAACATAGCAAAAACACTTAATATTATTATGCTTAAATAAAAATAAATAATCATATCACTACTTACAAAGTTAGTTATATTTCCACTTCTTATTAAAAATACTATAGATAAATCTAATAATATTAATATAATAAACCATATTAACTCATCAATATTAAATTTCTTCATATACACCTCTTATATTAGTCAAAATCTAAAAAAACTTATTCCTCCAATATTTTTGAAATTATACTACTGCTAGGCATATTCCAAATACAACTATACAAATTATTAAAAATGATTGTAATACAAACCTCTTTTTAAAAAAACCAAAAGATAATATTAAATTCTTTAAATCCATCATTGGACCTAATATTAAAAATGCTATTACTCCAGCCACCCCAAAGTTGTCCATAAATCCTTTTGCAACAAATGCATCTGCTTCTGAACATAAAGATAATAAAAATCCTAATAGCATCATTATTCCTATTCCAACTATCTTTCCTGATGTCATATTATTAATTAAACTATCTTGAAGAAATACTACAAAAATACTTGAAAGAAGTGCACCAAAAATAAAATAAACACTAATATTTAAAAACTCATTAGATGCATTTAAAATTAAATTTTTTATTTTACCTTTTAATGAAATATAATAATTATTACTAAAAGTACAACAATCACAGTAAAGAGTAACTTCTTCACTTTTTAAAACTTCTATATTTTTCTTTTTATCATAGATAAATCCAACAATAATTCCAACTATTAAAGCTCCTATTACTCCACCTATTGTTCTATATATAACAATATTAATATCATTAGGAAATGCATAATATGTAGACATAATTACAACAGGATTAACTATAGGAACTGCTAACATAAATGTTATACCAACTCCTATAGGTAATCCTTTTTTTATTAAACTTCTTGTAATTGGAACTATTGCACATTCACATACTGGAAAAAGTATTCCCGATATAGCCGCTATAAAATATGCTATGATACTATTTTTAGGAATTATTTTTTTTATTAATTCATCTGATACGTAAATTTGAATTAAAGCTGATAATACTGCTCCTATTAATAGAAACGGTAATGCTTCAACGATAATCCCCAAGTAACTCCACATCCATGATTCAAATTTACTTATACTCACTTTCTCACCCGCTATCTTACTTTCTCATATAATCTATTAATTTTACTCTAATATTTCTCACTAATTTCTCTTCTAGCAACTTACTATTTTCTAAGGCTAAATTAAAATTATTATTACTTTCTGCCTTTATTATTTGTGCCTTATGATTCAAACCCTCTAATAATTTAATACCTTTTTCTACTTCTAAACTTTTTTTTACATTATAATTATTAATTACAATTACATCGCTATTTTGTATAAATGGTAGTAATATTTCTCCCATATTCATAACATAGAACTCAATATTTCTTCCATCACAAATAAAATAAATAGTATCAAGCCTTATCACTTTACCTGTCTCATTATCAAATATGCACTTATATAAACTCTCTAAGGTATCTGTTCCGTTATATTCTATAATTATTCTATGAGGTTCATATTTTTTTACTATTTCATAAATTTCATTATTAAGTCCTAAACTATTATCCATAAAACTAATATGATTTACACTTTGTCCATTTTCATTAAACTCATTTATTTGAGTATTTCCACTTTCACAAGTAACAACAACTATTTTTTCTTTATCTGCAATAGTTTTATTTATTAAAGAATTAATAAAGGCTGACTTACCAGCCCCTAAAAATCCAGTAACTACCTCTATGCCAACCTTCATCTCTCTACCTTCTTAACTAATTAAAATTTAAAACATAACTTACAAGAAAAACTTCTTAATTTTCTCTTTATTTAAATTGGTTCCAATAAATGAAATAACAGTTTCTCCTCTATATACTATCTTTTGCATATTTATTTCAGATAAGGTGTAATCAAATTGTTCCTTACCATTTTTAGTACTAACAATCCCTTTTGCTCTAATTATTTCACCAAATTCAAAACTATTTTTTATAAAATTAAACTTACTTAATAACTCTTCTCTAGATACATCCCTATCTATTTTTAAAGCAAAACTTTCAAATAAGTTTTCTTCACCTTTTTCCTTTTTAATATTTCTATGATTAAGATTACTCTTTCTAAAATTAGCCTTTTCTTTTACATTACTTCTATCATTAAAGAAAAATACCCTTGGAATTAACTCCTCTGATTTTGTATTATCCCATTGTTTTCCCATTATTATTGCCTTGGAATTTAATTTATTTATTTCAACTTGCAATCTTCGCACTTCTTCATTACTAATATTTTGAGTTCTACTTAAAATTATAATATCTGCATTTTTTATTTGGTTAATAAAAAAACTCTTAAAGTTAGTTAAGTATAAATCAAACTTTTCTGCATCTACTACAGTTATAGCTTTCTCTACTTCTGCTATACCCTTCAATTCTTTTTCAGTAAATACCCTTTTTATGTCACTTAATTTAGCAACCCCTGTTGGCTCAACTAATAGCCTATCTACATTGCAATTTTCCACAACATCTAGTATTGATTCTTTAAAATCTCCAGTAACTTGACAACAAATACATCCTGCATTTATCTCTTTTACTAAAGTATTTGTTCTTTTTAAAACTTCACCATCAATACTTACTTCTCCAAATTCATTTTCAATTATAGCAATTTTCTCTTTATAATAATCCTCTTCTATAAGCTTTTTAATTAGTTGTGTTTTTCCTGCTCCAAGAAATCCAGAAAAAATCTCTACTTTAACACTCATAACTCATTGCTTTCCCTTATTATTGTTCTCAAAAAATTCTATGATTTATATTTAATATTTATGCAAAGTTTATTTCTTAAGAAAGATTGAATATTAAATCTATCTTATACATATAATAATATTGTAAACGTATTACTAATCAGTGAACGTTATACAACAAAAAGGAGCTGCTATTTAGCAACTCCTTTTTAATTGTATTTTATTATTCTTATTTGTGTAAAGCATCTAAAACTAATTGAGCTGTAGAAACATTTGTTGCAAGTGGTACTGCATATACATCACATAATCTTAGTAATGCATTAATATCTGGTTCATGTGGCTGTGATGTTAATGGATCTCTTAAGAATATAACTAAATCTAACTTTTGCTCTGAAACTAATGCTCCTATTTGTTGATCTCCACCAAGTGGACCACTTTTTAATCTATGAATCTCTAAATTAGTGTTTTCCATTATTCTTAGACCAGTAGTTCCTGTTGCATAAAGTTCTAATTTAGATAACCTTTCCTTATTTACTTTTGCAAAATTAACCATTTCATCTTTTTTCTTATCATGTGCAATTAATGCTACTCTCATTTGTACTCTCTCCCTCTTTTTCTAAACTTTATATAAATTTTAATTTATAACATAACTATTTTTTTGAAACATATATATTATCTTTTATATAGAATCTCCATAAGAAATCTTTTGCCTCTTCAGCATAATCTATTCCTATTCTCTTGCTTGCAACAATTTCAAAATCTTCATTATTATTATCAGTAATATATACGGCTCCCTTTTCATAAAGCTTTACTGCATTTAAATCCTTATTTAATAAATAAGCTAAACATAACTTTGATGGACCATTAGTTAAATTTTTTGATTGAGCTTTTGTAAGTTCATCATATTTTTTATTATACCTTATATTTGAAATATAATCTAGTTCATTAATTGGTTCAATAGCTCGAATTAAAACAGCTTCAGCTACATCTTTTTTATTAGTAACAACATTAAAGCAATGATATAATCCATATATAAAATAAATATATGAGACTCCTGGATCTTCATATAAAATTTCTGTACGCTTAGTTCTGCGTCCATTATAAGCGTGGCAAGCTTTATCTATTGATCCTATATACGCTTCAGTTTCAACAATCTTACCTTTTAAAATTTTTCCATCAACTTCTCTAACTAGTATTTTCCCAAGTAAATCTTGTGCAACATCTAGGGCACTTCTATTATAAAAATCTTTAATTATAATCATTTGTGTATCTCCTAAATTTTAATAGTTATTATAATTAATATTATTTCTTATACTAACTATTAAAATACTTCCTTATTTAACCTTCGCACCACATTCACCACAGAACTTTGCATCACTTTTAATTGCTGCACCACATTCACTACAGAATTTATTTTTCTTTTCTGTACTTTCTATAGTTACAATCTTTGTTCCACAGTTACTACAGAATTTTGCTCCTTCACTTAAACTTTCACCACAAATTTTGCAAGTATTATTATTTACTGATGAACTTGATGCCATATCTTTCTTCATTTCATTCATCATTTGAATCCCCATTTGCATTCCCATACCAGCTTGAGCCATATTAGCCATACTACTATTAGGATTTTTCTCCATAGCTTCAGTCATGGCCACATTTTGATAATGACTAATATTACCAACCATTCCATAGGCAGCATTTTTATTAATCATATTTTGTACTGAATCAGGATAGCTAAAGTTTTCAATATTTAAAGTTGTTACAGTTAGACCTATTTTTATCATTTCCATATCTAAATCTGTTTTTATACCTCTTGCTATTTCAAAGGAATTTGATTGTAAATTAAACATATCCTTTCCTTCTTTAACAATCCACTTCATTAAAAGCTGATCAACAACAGCTAAAGCTCTTTGTTTTACATCATCTACAGTAAATTGATTTTTAATTCCTGCAATTTTATCAATTAAAGTCATATAATCACTTATTTTAACATTAAATGAACCAAAAGCTCTTATTGGCATTCCTCCTGGCATTCCTGGAGCTTGAATATTAATTGGACTTTTAGTTCCCCATTTTACTAAAAACTCTTTAGTATTTATAAATAAAACTTCAGCCTTAAGCCCTGATTTAAAACCAAACTTAAATCCCTTTAATGTTGATAAAAATGGAATTATTTCTGTTTCAATTTCATAATTACCTTCTTCAGTAAAAATCCCTTCAACTTTTCCATTGTACAGAAATATAGCATCTTGACCAGGTCTTATAATTAATCTACTATTCTTTTTTATTTCGCTATTTTTCCATTTCCAAAAAACAACGTCATTTCTTGTTTCATTCCATTCAATTACATCTAAAAATTGGTTACTAAATAAACCCATTTCTTATTCCTCCTGCTATTTATACTAGCATTGTTTTTTATTGTTTGCTTTCCTTTAATTTAGCTAATTCATCCTCAATTACACTACTAGAACTTTTCAAAGCTACTAATTCATCTTCTGCTGAAGAATTTTTAGTATCATATTTACTTATTAAATCATCTATGCTATCTGTTGGTTTAGTATTTAATTCAGCCATTGCATTAGCTTCATCCAACATTCTATTAGCCTTTTCTTCCATTCTACTAAAAGAATATATACTTGAATCAGAATTATTAATTGAAGAACTCATTTTATTTACTCTTTCTTGCATTTTTGCTGTTGCCATTTTTGCTTTAATGGTACTTCTTCTTTCATTAAGCTCTTCTATTTGCATATTTAATTTATTATACATTTCTTTCATCTTTTCAGAGTTAGCTTTTGCTACTTCATATTTAGTATTAAGATTTGTTAATTTCTCTGTTAATGATACTTTTTTAGATAAGAATTGTCTTGCATCATCGTCATTTCCTGCTTCTACAGCTCTTTTTGCATAATCTAACATCTTATTTACATCATTTTGACATTCATCAACTTCTCTTTTTGCCCTAGTTTCCTCTGCCATAATAGATGCAGTTTCTACTTTAACTTTATTTAAATCATCATTTAAATTCCTCATTACTTGATCTATCATTTTTACTGGGTCTTCAGCCTTATCTAATAAAGCATTAATATTAGATGACATTATGTCAGTGAATCTTTTTAATATTGACATACATATTCCTCCTAAATTCATTTCCCTTATTTATATAACTATATTTTACTATTATTTAATTTAAAACAAAATTCATTATTATATATAATTTAAAACTATTTTTAATAGAAAAATAAGCTATTTTTATAACTCTTATAATATTGATCCATATAATTTATCTTCTTTGGTATATACAGTAATAGTAAATGTTCCTAATGGTCTAAAATTTCCATTAGTAGCGGATAAGTATCCTCTAAACTCTAATGTTACTTGATCTTCCAACTTTTCTTGTAAAATTACTTTATCTATTTTAAAGTAAACTGGATCATTTTCACCTATTCCAAATTGCTCACCTAAAAATTGTACATTTTCCATAATACTTTCTTTTTCTTCACCTGAAATTAGTTCAACTTCATCACTTGTACTATCCCAATCACTTACAATAAAATCATATACACCTTGATTTTTAGCTAAATATTCTGTTAATAAATTCAATCCAAAATCTACTTCTTTATATTCACCTTCAACATATGGAATGTCTCCATAATCATGATATATTAAATCTCCATTATTTAGCATATTTATATCTTTACTAGATTCGTATATTTTCCCAAGTGCAGTAAATTGTGTATAAACCTTAGGTTCTTCCACTTCCTTTTCATTTTCTACAACTTCATTATTTATATTATCATTACTATTTACATTACTGTTATTATTACTTGAACAACCAGTTAATAATCCCAGCATAATAATGGCACATATTATCTTTTTTTTCAAAACACTCACCTTCCCATATTTACATTTTAATATAAAAAAAGAGATTAATCCATTATATAAATGTTTTAATCTCTTTAAATATATTAATTTTCTTTAAACACCTTTTTTAAATAAATTTTTCATATTATCCTTTAAGTTATCTATGAATCCGCCTTTTTCAACGTCTCTATCACAATATAAATCAACTTCTCCAACTTTTTGATCCCCTAGATATACTTCACATTTTCCTACAACTTCACCTTCTGTGTAGCTATCTTTCATTTCATCTAATACTATTTTGTTTATTGGTTCTCCATCGCTACCCTTTAAAGTAACAATGACTAAATCATCCTTTGCTTTTGCTATAAAGAATCTATCATTACTCTTACCTAAATAAACAGTTTCTACCTCATCATCTTTATTAAATAATTTCTTTCCTTCATATTTAGAGAATCCATAATTCATAAGCATACTTGCATCACGGTTTCTAACTTTATATGTTGGAGCTCCCATTATTACTGCAAGCATTCTAACATTATTTCTAACTGCTGTAGCACTTATACAATATTTAGCTTCTTGTGTAAATCCTGTTTTTAATCCATCACAGCCATCAAAGAAACGAACTAATTTATTATGATTTACTAATTCTATTGGGCTTTTTCTTCCTTCAGATATAGTGTCCATATATGTACCACTATATTTTAATATAGTAGGATGCTTTAATAATTCTAATGACATTATAGAAATATCTCTTGCAGTTGTTACATGCCCTTCTTCTGGCAAACCGTTACAGTTTTTAAAAGTTGTATTTGTCATACCTAATTCTTTAGCACGTTCATTCATAGCCTTTACAAATTCCTCTGTTGAACCTGCTAAAAATTCTGCCATAGCAACAGCAGCATCATTTCCTGATGCAATAGCTATACCTTTTAGTATTTCTTCTACTGTTCTAACTTCTCCTACATCAAGAAGCATAGTGCTTCCACCCATTTTCTTTGCATTTTCACTACAAATAATTTTGTCATCCAAACTTATTTTTCCACTATCTACAGCTTCCATTGCAAGTAACATTGTCATTATCTTTGTAACAGATGCTGGCGCAAATTTTTCGTCTGGATTCTTTTCGTACAATACTGCTCCACTTATAGGCTCAATAAGTAATGCAGATTTTGCATCTACATTCATTCCCTCTTCTAAACATGCAGTATAAATATCATTTGGATATTCCTCCTCTGAAGCTTCCTTAACTGCAGCAATTGGAACAACTGTATTTAAACATAATAAACATAAAAGAATAATAGAGATTTTGTTAAATATTTTCTTTTTCATTTGTTCTCCTCCTTTTAAGCTTATTATTTCCTAAAAAAATAAAAATATGATAAAAAGAATTTAACATTCTTTTTATCATATTTTATAAACATCAAGTTATTATAAAACTTATTTAGATTACTGGAATCCCCTCCAATAATTCTAACTTAAATATAAAAATCATTTAATAAAACTATCTTACTATATCATATATTAATGGTATATTTAAATCATAATTATCTTCAATAACTATATTTTCTAAAATACTTTTTCTAGCCTTTTCAATTTTCTCCTCACTATTTGAGTGTATGTATGCTAGAACATCTCCTTTATTGACCTTTTCGCCTCTTTTCTTATTTAAAACAATACCTACAGCTAAATCAATTTCACTTTCTTTAGTTGCACGACCTGCTCCTAATTCCATAGCTATAAGACCAAATGCTTCTGCATGAATCTTTGTTATATAACCATCTACAGGTGAAGTAACTTTCTCTACATATTTTGCTTGAGGGAATTTGCTATAATCATCAATTGGACTAATATCTCCACCTTGCGCCTTAACAAAATCCTTAAGCTTTTCTAAACCTTTTCCATTTTCTATATTTTCCATAAGCATTTTTCTTGCTTCTTCTTCACTTTCTGCCATCTTAGCACAAAGTAACATATTTGAACCGATTGTTAATGTTAACTCTAAAAGATCTTTAGGCCCATTACCTTTTAATAATTCTATAGCTTCTATAACTTCTAAACTATTTCCAATAGCATATCCTAAAGGTTGATCCATATCAGATATAACTCCAATAGTTTCTCTTCCTAAATGCTTTCCTATATCAACCATTTCTTGTGCTAGTTCTTTAGCTGTTTCTGGTGTTTTCATAAATGCACCATCACCAACTTTAACATCTAAAACTATTGCATCTGCACCTGACGCTAACTTCTTGCTCATTATACTTGATGCAATTAATGACATGTTATCAACTGTTGCAGTAACATCTCTTAATGCATATAATTTTTTATCTGCTGGAACTAAGTTTCCACTTTGCCCCATTATAGCAATATTGATTTTATTAACATTTTCCATAAACTGTTCTTCAGTTAGTTCAACTGAAAATCCCTTAAATGTTTCTAACTTATCAATAGTTCCTCCAGTATGACCAAGTCCTCTTCCTGACATTTTTGCAACTGGAATTCCAAGAGATGCTACTAAAGGAGTTAAACAAATTGAAGTTTTATCTCCAACTCCACCTGTAGAATGTTTATCTACCTTTACACCTTTTATATTACTTAAATCTATTTTATCTCCAGATTCAACCATGGCATTAGTTAAATCTGCTGTTTCTCTCTTATTCATCTTATTGAAGAAAATTGCCATAAGCATTGCTGATGCTTGATAATCTGGTATTTCTCCTTTAGTAAATCCATCAACAAAAAAGTTTATTTCTTCTTTTGTTAATTCTTCACCTTTTCTTTTCTTCATAATTAGATCATACATTCTCATAAGTCTTTCCTCCTCTAGCTATTTTAGTATATCATTCAAGAAACTTTTACCTACTAATTCATTTTGTACATTAAAGAAATCTAATATAGTTTTTCCTATATCAGCAAATGTTTCTCTTGTTCCAATGTTAACACCTGGTTTAACATTTTTACCATATACAAGAACTGGTATGTGTTCTCTTGAATGATCAGTACTGCTAGTAGTTGGATCGCAGCCATGGTCTGCTGTAATTATAAGTATATCTTCTTCGTCCATTTTACTATAGATTTCTTGTAATCTATTATCAAAATCTTCAAGGGCTTTTCCGTATCCAGCTGGATCATTTCTATGTCCATACAACATATCAAAGTCAACTAAATTTGTAAAGATAAGACCTTCTTTTACAGTGTCCATATATTCTAAAGTCTTATCTACACCATCCATATTGCTCTTAGTATGAACCGCACTTGTAATACCCTTTTTATTATAAATATCTTCTATTTTCCCAACAGCTGCAACTTCATAGTTTGCATCCTTTAAATATTCAAGCATAGTTTTATTAAATGGGTCTAATGCATAATCCCTTCTGTTAGAAGTTCTTTTGAAGTTTGGAGCTTCACCAATAAAAGGTCTTGCAATAACTCTTCCTACTGCCCACTTATCAACAAGCATATTTCTTGCTATTTCACACATTTCATATAGCTTTTCAACCGGAATAACATCTTCATGTGCTGCAATTTGGAATACGCTATCTGCAGAAGTGTATATAATAGGATAACCCGTTTTTACATGCTCTTCTCCCAAATCTTCAATTATTTGAGTTCCTGAAGCTACTATATTACCTAATATACCTTCAATATTTGCTCTTTTCTTAAATTCATTTATTATATCATCAGAAAATCCTTGTGGATAAGTATTTAGAGGTTCTTCAAGTATAACCCCACTTATCTCCCAATGGCCTGTTACTGTATCTTTTCCTTTAGATGCTTCCTCACATCTACCAAAAGCTCCTATTGCATTATCACATTTTTTAGGAGCATTTACACCTTCTATATTACCTATTCCTAATTTCTCTAATTCATTTATCTCAAGACCCTTGCATGTTTTATATACATTGTCTAATGTATGACTTCCTTCATCACCATAGTTTTTGGCATCTTTTAATTCTCCAACTCCAACACTATCTAATACTATTAATATAGCTCTTTTCATATTGTTTTCTCCTTTCGTATATAAAGCCCCTTTTTCAAAGCTCTTAAGCTCTTGGATGGGAGTTCTTATAAACTAAGTTTATTTTATCATTATTTATTATTTCATAGTAAGTATCCATATAAGTTAATACTTGATTTCCTAAAAGCTTTTGTACTGCCCTTACATTTGCTCCATTTTGTAATAAATGTACAGCAAAAGAATGTCTAAATGTATTTAAATTAACATCTTTATTTATTCCAGCTTTATGAGAATACTCTTTTACTATTCTCCAAACACCTTGCCTAGTTAATTGATTACCATTTAAATTTACAAATAAATTAGATACTCCAGCTGAAGCAATTATATCTCTTACAGATAAATATTCCTTTAATGCAGCTTCCGCACTTCTGCCTATTGGTATAAGTCTTTCATAATTTTTATTATCATGACATCTAACATATAGTAAATCAAGGTTTACATCTTCTACTGATAGATTTATTATTTCAGAAACCTTCATACCAGTTGCATACATTAACTCTAATAAAGCATTGTCCCTTACACCCTTATTGCAATCTTTATCAACTATCTTAATTATCTTATCTACTTCTTCCACAGTTAGTATTTCTGGAAGCTTTTTAGATTGATCCGTGCTCTTATAATATATCTTGGGTATATCTCTAATTATTTTTTGATCCTTTAAATAATTATAAAAACTTCTTAAACTAATAACAATTCTACTTATAGACCTTTCAGATTTTCCCTCTTCTAAAAGATGATCTATATAATTTTTAACTGTTACATTATCAGTTTCATCTAAATATATATCTTTACTATTGAGATATTTAATATACAAATTAACATCAGTTACATAAGCATAAACAGTATTATCACTTTTATGACTTTCAAGTAATGACTCCCTATATTCATTTACTATTTCTTTCATAATTCTCCCCATTCCCACCTTATTTATTATTATTCGACACTTGCTTTTAATTTCCTTTTATAATTATCTATTTATTAAACAACTTTATAAACATTTGTTACTACGAACTTAATGATATTTGGACAAATATATGCTTCAATAAAAGTACCGATAATAAATATACATGCAAATACCCCTATCTTTAAAATTAGTTCTCTCTCTACTATTGTATTTACTTTACCTTTATTAAAGAACCTCTCTTTAAGTTTTGTTGAAGAAAATTCAATCCCAACTATACTTAATGCAATAAAACAAGGAAGATAAATAATATTCTGTGGTATTGTAGAAGCTAAAGCGAGCCATAATCCTTTTCCTTCAAAAGTTGAAATTAAAAAACTGAAAGTGTATCCTAATGTAAATCCCTTAATAAGATCTACAAGTAAAATTACTGGTGTACCAAATATAGTAAATGATAATGCTATTATTATTGTTATAAGTATCAAATTTTTCTTAATTATATCTAATAATAAAACCTTACTATTAACTGGTTCCTTAACAATACTTTCTGTAAATGTAGAAAAATAGCTTGTAAGATCATTTGCATCATTTGCATTCATATACTTTACTATATATGTACCTAACGCTATTCCTACAAAGAAAAATATAAAAACCATTAAATAAAAAAATTTATTTTCCTTTTTATTTAAATTTAATTTACTTATTATATTCACTAAAAACACCTCCATATTGTTATATCTTAATAATATGATGGTACTTTCAAGTATATTCATAAGTGAATATATGTAAATTATAATTTTATATAATTTTTTTTATTTTTTGAATTTTTTCTTTTATTTCATTTAACTTTAAATCATAATTATCTTCTAATATTTTTATAACTTTCTGAACATCTTCAATTTCATTTAACTTTTTTTCTTTTTCAACTTGCCCCCTTCCTAATCTATCACTTACAAACATTAGAATCATATCATTTATATCTACTTCTTTTACTAATTCATTTGTTTTAGCAAAAGGTAAGTTTTTAATTATATAAAGATGATGCATATGATATTTTATTAAGTTTAAAATTCTTTTCTTTTCATCATCTTTATAATCATAATATGTTAATAGCCTATCTGCTATTCTTTCCCCTTCAATATCATGATTATATGATATTAATTTCCCTTGTTTATTTTTTTTAGTTGTTACACCCTTTCCTAAATCGTGTAATAAAGCACCTAACATCAAACTTGCTTTATCATTTGCAAAATCCTTTATTTTAGCTGCAGTATCTACTACTTGCTTTAAATGATTCCATACATTCCCCTCGGGATGGTATTGTTTATTTTGCTCTATTTTCTCTAAATTTATCAATACTTCTAAAGGAGTATTTTTTAATGAACTTTTTATTTCTTCTAAATAAATTGATGGTGTATCATAAATAAGTAAATTTTCTTGTATTTCTTTTAATTTATTTACCTCCATATTTTTCTCCTTTTTTATATTTTTTCATATATTTCTTTTATAATTAGTTTTCCTAAATTATCATATTTTAAAACAAATTATTTTTTACAATAATTTATTATTTTATTGTAATAATATTTTTAATTTTAGGGTAATTTAAATATATTATTATTTGAGGTGTAATTGTTTTGGAAGAATTATTTAATAAATATTTACCTATCCTTATTCATTTATTTGAACTTATGGGAATTTTAATATTAACATTAGGAGTTTTTACAGCCTTTTATCACTATATTCAAAAAAGGTTTTTTAAGAAGAACGTTAATATTAAATATGAATTTGCAGATGTTATGATTACAACTTTAGATTTTAAGTTAGCTTCAGAAATATTAAAAACTGTCACTATAAAAAGTATGGATGAAGTTATAATATTAGCATCAGTGTTTATTATAAGAATAATTATGACATTTGTGTTAGAAAAAGAAATACAGATAGAAGAAAGTAAAAAAGACACTTCTCATTAAATAAATTAATGAGAGGTGTCAAATAAATTATAACTAACAAATTTTCATCTATTAATACAACTAATTATTAAATTATAGTTATTTAACTACTTATTTTCTATTCTTTTTTCTACTTAATCCTAATCCACCAACTAAAGCAATAATACCACTAATTAATGTGCCTGCTCCTCCTATTGTTCCTGTTTTCGGTAATTTTCCACTACTTGAACTTCCATTAACTCCATTATTATTGCTATTTGAACTTCCATTAACTCCACTATTATTACTATTTGAAGTTGATTCACTTGCAACTAAAGAATTTTTAGCCTCTTTTAGATTTGCTAATGCCATATCTACTTCTTCTTGTGTAGCTTCTTCATTTTTTAATACTTCATTAGCTTTTTCTAAAGCCTTTTCAACTGCTTTCGCACTCTTAGTTGTATATTTAGATAAATCTATACTTTCAACTTCTTTAATTAATTCTTCAAGCAAAGACTTATCTGGAATTAATCTTAAACCTAAGTAAGATCTTAATAAAATATCATAGACTTCACTTATTTCTTCTTGAGTAGCATTTTCATTTGAAAGCACTGTATTTGCAGATTCAAGTGCATTTGCAAATTGTGTCCATGTTGATGGAATATACTTAGTAGAATCTATCCCTTTTACTTTATCAACTAACCCTTGAAGTGCTGACTTATCTACATTATTTACAGCTTCTTTTATATTTGTTTTTGCAGTTGAAGTTTTAGTTTGTTCCTCAAAACCTTCTCCATCTGCAACCTTACCATTTATTAATTCAAATGCTACATTTTCTCCACTAGACTTAGCTGTAAATGTTAACTTAACAATATCCTTAGCATTTTCTAAGGCAGTTCCAATTCCAGCTACTACTACTTTTACTTTTCCATCTGAAGCTTTAGCTTGTACAAAATATTTATCTGAATCTTTAGAAGTTGCTTCTTTAAATTCTACCTTTGTTTCATCATAATCAACTTCAAATTCCATAGCATACATATTTTCTTTTATATCACTTAAGTTAACATTAACATCAAAGTCATTTCCAACTGTTACTTCTTCAGCTACAGTCATGTTAATTCCAGTTTGAGCTTCTTCTGGTTTTTCTTCTGCTACCTTATGAATAGTAAATTCTGCAGCTGAAGCAAATTTATTTGTACTATTTGTTACTCCATCAGTAACCTTTATCTTAATATATCTAGCATCTACAGCATCAAACTTGGCAAGTTTATTAGACATATTATTATCCCAAGTAAATGTGCCAACACTAGTATATTCATCATCAGCATTAACCTTTACTGATATTTCACACTTTAATACTCTTCCATTTGCACTACCATCTTGTCTTGGAATATAAGTTATTTTATCTATATTTTGAACTTCCTTCATATCCACTTCAACTGTTGCTGGCAATGCTTTATATGGACTATAGCTTGAATGCCAAATAGTATTTAAATCATTATCAAATGCTAAATATGCTGGTCCTTCAACTCCATTTACAAGTGCATTTTCATTATCAGATGTAACTGTAAAGTTAGTTGAGTCTATAACAGTTTCATCTTGTGGTAATTCACTTCCAAGGACTATTCCATCAATTAATCCCTTAAATGAATTTGTAGTACTTCCTATACGTTCAAATGGAATTAGTAAAGTTGCAACTGGTCTATTACCTAAAGTATCAACTAATTCATTATTAACATATAATGATGTTCTTTCATTTTGGCTTGAAATAGTTAAATATACCCATTCATCATCTGGTAGTTGATAATTAAATGAGAAATTATCTCTTTCTCTTGTAAATCCAATATTACCATTAGCATCAACTGCTTTTATAGCATAATTATCAAATTTAGATGGTGATTCAAATAGGATTTGTTCTCCTTCTGGAGCATTTCCATCCTTCTTAACCCAGAAAGAAATTGAGTTTGGAAGTCCAACTCTCTTAATTGGAGTCTCCACATAACTTTCTCCACCATTAAGTCTTAAAGCTTGTCCTTTCTTTCCTACTTCAAGTGATACATTTTTCTTAGAAATTGAATTATATTCATTTCCTGATTTATCTAATATTTCTTCTTCTTCAAAATCATATTCTACATAGTTAGGAGTATCTGATTCTACAGTGTAATATGGGTTAGTATTTGGAGCTGTA
This sequence comes from uncultured Clostridium sp., assembly GCA_900547475.1. Classification (GTDB taxonomy): domain Bacteria; phylum Bacillota; class Clostridia; order Clostridiales; family Clostridiaceae; genus Clostridium. The sequence goes on from URGW01000018.1 coordinate 59,408, forward strand.
CCTGTAATTGCAGATAATTCATTTAATTCTGCATATGTTTTATCTTCTCCCTCTCCCCACATTTTTTCTGAAAGTGCTGGAAGCGCCTTAAAGAATCTATCAAATACGTCATATTCAGATACCTTTTGATTTCTTTTATCTATTTGGTCATTCCAAATAGCATAAGCAGCACCTAACATTTGGTCATCTCCAGCTGGGAATTCCTTTCCTGCCATTATATTTGGCTCCCAATTATTATAAAGATTTTGAGCATTTAAATAGTTTGCATAATAATTAGCTGCTGGAACTATATAAAGACTTGAATCAAGCGTATTGATTAAATCATATCCTGCATTATACATTTGAGTTGGCTCTGCCCAATCTCTTGACCAAACATTTAATTGAACTCCTTCAGATCTAACTGGAGTTGTTCCATTAAGCCAAGTTAATCCACCCCACATACGAACTGTTCTGTCATTATCTTGAATATGTCCAAGAACAGCATCAGTAAATGCTCTATATTGCTCCTTATTTGCTTCATATTCATCAGTACCTACATGAATTGTTGTTTCAGTATCAAATACTGGGTTTTCACCTTCCATATATTCATCAAATAAAGTCTTAACAAATTCTAAAGACTCTGGATTTCCTAAATCTAAATGATCTAAAACTGGTCTATTAGTTATTCTTGGGTTCCATCCATCTAATGCTAAATTTCTAAACACCTTAGTGAATGCTAAAGCATGAGCTGGAGTATCTATTTCTGGAACTACATTTATTCCCAATTCCCTTGAAGATTGAATAAAATCTCTAAACTCATCCTTAGTATAGAATACATCTGTAGATGTTATACCTTCCCCTTTTTCATTTCTAATATCAGATTCTAATCTAAATGCAGAATATGCATTATATGCATCTTCTATGTTAGACTTATCTGAATTTATATAATCTTCTAAGAATATATAGTTATCATTTAAATGAACTTGTAAGTCATTTAGCTTATACCATGCCATTGTTTCAGCAAGATCCTTTAAAGAATCTAATTCATAAGATTTTCTTGCAACATCTAAAATAAATCCTCTTACTTTATATTTCGGATAATCTCTAACAATACCTTGTGGTAATGTAGACTGTGTTTGTTTTAATACTTGTAATACAGAACGAGTTCCATAGAAAGCACCTTGAGCTGATTTAGCTTCAATCTTAACAGAATCCCCTATTGTTATAATATTACCTTCATTACAAAGACCAGCATCTTCAGTTTCTAAAGTTAAGAAGAAACTATTTGCTGTCGCTTCAGTACCTTCTTCAACAGCTATTTCTTTACCTAAAATATCTTCATAATCAGCAGCAAATTTATTAGCTGTTTCCATTAATTCATTTTTATACTTGCTATCTACAATTATCTTTGTGCTATCTGAAATTTCAAAATTTCCTTCTGTTCCATACCATTCAGCTAACTCTGGAATAACTTTTGGCTTTTCATTACCAACATTAGCTTCATATTTACCTGGAACAAGTACTTGTAATGCTGCCGTAGTTCTTTCCTCTTTACCCTTCTTAACTTTGAAGTTAACTTCTACAGTTGTATCAACTAACGGCTCATATATAGTGCCATCCGCACCTATAATTTGTTCGTAATCTGCACCAATAAACTCTACCTCAAACCCTTCTGGAACCTCTGGCATTTGCATTTTTGAATCGCCTTTATTTATAACTGGTGCTGTTATTTCAGATACAACATCATCAATTGTGTAAGTTGGTAAATCTAATTTATTAGAATATAATTCAAATTCATATATTGAAACTGTATTCCATTTATTAGTTACTCCAGACGCATTTGTACCTGTTTGGTCAAAATTATTTATTTTAACTCTAACATATTTAGCAGTCTTAGGTTGATCAAAGTTAGCAGCTACCCTACAATTATCATTTTTAGAAGTTCTTGACCATGCAGTTTCCCATTCTTGTCCATCATTAGAAACTTGAATTTCGTAATCAATTACATTATTTCTCTCCCAATTGATAACAAAGCTTTGAATTGTTTTAGCTTCTGGTAATTCAATCTGTACCCAATGTGGATTTTCAGATGTTGCACTTCTAACTTCACTAGCCCATCTAGTAGTATCATTTCCATCATTAACCTTATCTGCTGTTAATTCTCCACCTTCAAATGCATTAGCTGTTGCAGTACCTTTAAGTGCAAGATTTTCTGCTTCTTGATATTGATTTACTTCAAGTTCAAATACTGATACTGTATTCCAAGTTATACTTTTGTTACTTCCATCAATATCCCTCTTATCTGCTGTTTCTGAATAATTTGAAATAGATAAACGAACATAACGTGCAGTTTCTGATGAATCAAGTGCAACTACTTGTCTATATTCACTTGGTGCACTTGTAAATTCTTTAATAGTTCTCCAAGTTGTATCGTCATTACTTACTTCAATTATATAATTAGTTGCATTTTTTCTTTCCCAATCGATTACTATTTCATCAAAGTTTTTAACTTCACCTAAATCAATTTTTAACCACTTTTTATTTTCTGCAGTTGCTGATGTTGTATTACTAGCCCATCTAGATTGCTTTCCTGAATTTTCATAATCAACTATTCCATCAATTGCTTTACTTCCCGTAAAATCTGATGTTTCATCATCAGATGTTGTCGCTACTACTCCATCTTCTAATGCAAGATTTGTCTTTACTATATTAGTTTCCGCTTTTACATAGCTAAATGAATTAACAGCCATCATCATGCTTAAAATCATTACACATAATTTTTTATTTCTCCTAATCATTCTCATATCCCCCTATTTTTTTATTTTACTAAAAAAAAATATTCTGTTAAATTAGATAAATGGTATATGTCAAATAAAAATTAAACTAAACCCTCAATATCTTTAAATTTTATGCTTACTATACCATTTATCATTAAATTGTATAATTATATTTTTTGTTTATCTTTTTAAATTAATTCTATATTAATTTCCAAATATATTATCAGTAATAAGCTTTAAATCATCTGTGTTTACTACACCATCTTTATTTATATCAGATTTTTCACTTAATTCATTTCCTGATACTATATTTCCAAAATTCTTAGATACTATAGATAAATCTCCTATAGTTATATCTCCATCTCCGTTAATATCTAAAATTAATTCTGGTTCTACATCACCTAATACATAGTTTATAGTATACACATTTTTTGTTCCAGCTTCTGAACGAACTACTATTAATGATTTATTGTTGTAAATAGGTAATACAGTTACAGCTGCATTACTTTGCCCTATAGCTTCTACTATTGTAGGTAATTCTTCCACTTCAACAGTATATTCCATTTTATCTGGAGCAAAATTAGCTAAAGCTTGACCATCTAACTTAATTTCAGATAAAACAGCTGATATATTTGCACTTACCTTTGGAACATATTCATAAACAGCTATTTCAGTTAAACCAATACATTTACCAACTGCAGATTGTTGCATATAAACACGAATACTATCTGTATTTATTACATTATCTAAACGATAAGTTGTTTCTCCTGATAAATATGATACTTCTGTTGTATTTGTATGAGGAACAACAACATATTCTCCAGCATCATTTTTATATCTAATTTCAACTTTCTTTGGAAGTTTAGCAGCTCCATTATCAGTGAATAGCCATAAATCTAGGCGGTCAATAGCATGCTTATTTGACCAATCTAATTGAACATAAGCTCCCTTAGGTTCTCCATCAACAGTTAAGTCACGTTCTCCCCAGTTTGTCCAACGTTCATTTGTATTAGAGCTATTATTTTTAATTCCATTGTTAATAGAATCTAAGTTGTCAGAAGTTTTAGTACAACTTTGAGAAAGTTTTGGAATATCATTATTTGTTTCATTATTTATTGAAATGTTAGCTGCATTTTTTAATGCTTCAACAATACGTACTGAAGCAGTAACAGGATACTCCTTACCTAACAATTGAACTTTACCATTAATAACTACAGTTTCACCAACATTTGTGAAATCTTTACCTTCTAAATCCCAAGTAACAACGAAATCTTCACTATCACCACCATCTACTAAATAACCTTTTACAGTTTTAGGAAGTGATGGCACTGTTCCAGAGTGAGTGAAAGTTGAATAATTTTCCATAGCAATTACATCACCTATAACATGAACATTAACAACTACAGCTATATCTGTACCTTCTAACTTACCAGTTAACTTAACTATTTGTGGAGTGTTTAATATTTCTTCATCATAAGCATTCCATTCAATATTAAAGTTAGCTGTTGTTCCATCACTGTATCTTCCTTCTACAGTTTTTGGCAATTCTGGCTTTTCACCTAAAGCAACATAATAATTCTTAACTATATCATATGATTCTAAATATTTATCTTCTCCTGCTCTATTTTCAGTATTAATTGTTATAGATTGAGATGCTAGACCTTCACCTGAAACTGTTAATTTCATTTCCCCTGCATCCTTAGTAGATTGAACTATTACTAAAGCTTTACCATTATAAGCACTTCTAGTACCAGCTGTATCAGTTGTTGGCTTATATGAATCTGTATCAGTAGCATCACCATTATCTAAACCTACAATTTTTCCATTTCCTTCAAGTGTATAAGTTAATTCATTATTAGCACCACCAACAATATTTCCATCTTTATCTACTAAATCAACAGTAATATAAGATAAATCATATCCATCAGCAGCAATAGTTGTATTATCTGCACTTAAATCTACAGTAACAGCTTCTCCTGTAGTTGTAACAGAACTTCTACCTTCTGTATTAGTTATTTCTCTGCCATCTTTATCAAAAGCTTTAACTTCTAATGTACCTTCTTCATAAGTTATATTAAATGTTGGATATAATTGATCATTACCAAATGTATAATATTTATATCCTGCTTCAGTAGTATTCTCTTTAGCAGTTGCTTCATCAATTTTTTCACCATTCAAATATAGCTCAACTCTATAAGCATCTGTAAATACTTGAACTGTTGCTACACCATTGTTTAAATATATATCTTCACTATTCCATGTAGGTAATAAATGTAATGTGTTTACCTCATCATTCCATTGGCTTTGATATAAATAATAAATATCTTTTTCAAAACCAGCAGTATCAACTATACCAAAGTAGCTTGATTTAGGAGCTGGGCCTTGACCACTTACAGAACCTGCTGTTACACCATTCCAAGGAGTTGGTTCACCTATATAGTCAAATCCAGTCCATACAAACTCACCTGCATTTCTATCATTTTTTATAACATATTTCCATGCATTACTTGCTGAATGTCCCCATCCAACTCTATTTTCATCATTATCATATTCAGCCATTTGAAGATTACTATTATCTCTTCCCCAAGTTTTATAATGACCTCTACTATGAACAGCACTACTAGTTTCTGAATCATATGCTATCCAATCTTCATGCTTATCTAATAAGCTATTAAATTGACTCATATCTGTGTAGTTAAATCCAACTATACCACCATTTTCAGTTATTATATCATTGATTTCTTGAGCATTTTCCCAGTTTGATTTACTTTTATTATCTCCTATAGTAACTGGTCTTGTTGAATCTTCTTCCTTAATCCAATCTATAATATCTTGAGCAATTGTTGAATAATTAGAAGAGTCTCCACCAATACCTTCAAAAATTTCATTACCAATTGACCACATGATTACTGAAGGATCATTTTTTGAACTATTAACCATTGCTTTAGCTTCAAATTCTCCCCAAGTCATACCTGTTTTACCATTGATGATTTCATTATCTTCACCAATTTCTGCATTAAAGTACTTTGAAAAGTCATTTCCATTACCATTCTTAGAATTTGTCCAGGTGTCAAATGCTTCATTAATTACTAATAATCCTAAACGATTACAAATCTCTAATAATGTTTCGCTAGCTGGATTATGAGTAACACGTATTGCATTAACTCCCATTTCCTTCATTATTTCCATTTGTCTTTCTACAGCTCTATAATAAGATGCTGCCCCTAAAGACCCTTGATCATGGTGCATACAAACCCCCTTAAGTTTCATCATTTCACCATTTAATGTGAATCCTTTATCTCTATCAAAGTTATAATATCTAAATCCAAAGTCAGTAAAATAAGTATCTACAACTTTGTCTCCTACTATAACTTCTGTTTTCACTTGATACATATTAGGGTTATCAACAGACCAAAGATTTGGATTATTAACCACTACTGTTTGTTCAACAGTTTTAGTTTCATCTTTTGCAACATTTTCAGTAGTTGTTACTGGTTTACTAACTGCTTGTCCATCTGTGTCTATTATAGTAGTCTTAACTGTAACATTCGAATTATCTAAAGATTCATTTTCAATAACTGTTTCTACATTTACATCTACAGCACCATCTTTTTGCTCTTGAAGATTTGGAGTAGTAACAGTTGTTCCTAAATGAGAAACATGTATAGAGTCTGTAACACTTAATGTAACATCTCTATAAATACCACTTCCTGAATACCACCTACTTGTTGGTACAGGATTAGAAACTTTTACTGCAATTATATTTTCAGTTTGTCCATCACAAACTAATTCATCTGTAATATCAAAAGCAAAACCTGTATATCCATAATTATGTTCTCCTACCTTTTGTCCATTTACATAAACTTCAGCATTCATGTAAACACCATCAAAATTTAAAGTAAAATCTCTACCTTCAAATTTTTCTGGAACTACAAAATGTTTACGATACCATCCAGTACCACCTAATAGAAATCCACTTTCAGCTTCCCCCTGAACTGTAAATTCACTTTCAATACTCCAGTCATGTGGTAAATTTAAATTTCTCCAGGCTGAATCATTAAAATCTGTTCCTTCAGCTCCAGCTGGATTCCCCTTAAAGAAACGCCAATCTTGATTAAATAAAGTTGAACGCTCTCCATCCTTAATAAATCCTACATTTACGGTTTCAGAATTTGCTGTTTCTTTTGTTTCAGCATTCACTGATATTGGCACTAAATTAACAAAAAGTGCCATTGTAACTGCTACAGCCAAACTTTTTTTTTGCAATCCATTCATAGTTATATATCTCTCCCCCCATTTGATATTATTAATTTAATCTATTGCATCCCCCCAAAAATTTGTTTTGGTAAGGTTTTACAAACTTGATTTTTTAAATTTTCCCCCAGAAATAATTTAATTCGTTTATTTAGTACATACTAAATAAACCAAATGATTAGGAAGTAATATTATTAATTTAATAAAAACTTAACCACATTATACATAATCTCTTTTTTGTATAGTTATATTATAATTTTACTTTATTTTATAAAACGTTTTCTATTATTTAAAGCTTTTTGACAACATTACTATCTTTTTAAACAATATTACTATATTTTAATCACGTAGTAGATATTTAACATAACTATCATTTATTATCTACTTGTTTCCTTTCATAACCTACCTCCTAAAAATAAAAAAACACATTTTAGTTCTAATATTTTATTAATAATATTTTCTTTAGTTACAATTGCATCAGCTATAAAACCTGTAGCAACCTCACTTATATCTTTAATATTATCAGTTATTTCAATTATGTTTTTACTTACAACAGGTAATTTACTGCATGTATAGATAACTCCTCCATTTCCATATCACTTTCCCCTTTATACTAATTATAGAATATATCTTTTCTTTTAGTAAATTTTATTAATTAACTATATTTATACTTTGAAAATTTTTATAATTCCTTATACCTTAAAAAAGGACTAACAAACTGACATTAAGTCACCCCGTTACTCCTTTTAAAAAAATAGTATTTTTTTATTTACTAATATTTTTTATTATCCTTGTGAAAGTTGTTGCTTAACTGTAGAAATTTCAGTAGCTGTTGCTTGTTGAGCTGGTATATAGTATCCCTTTTCTTTAGCTATTTTAAAAAGGGCATATTGACGAATTTCATCTTGATCTCTCATAAGTTGAATTGTAGAACGTAACTCTTCATTTTCACATTGAGAAATTATGCTACCATATCCTGCTAAACTTGAATTTAAACCAGCTAGATAATCACTTATCATTTCTTTTTCTTGCATACTATTCTCCTCCTAATCTAAAAAAGACATTAATTTTTCTTTATTAACTTTTGCATCTTGTACATCTTTAGCCAACATGTTTTTTAATGTTGGATCTGTACATTGTTTAGAGTAAAAATCCAACTTTTTTTCAATAGTACAATGTGCACCAATTAAATGACGTAAATTTTGTAATTCAATTTGATTTAAATTTGCCATTAATATTACCTCCAAATAATCTTTTATCAATTTTATTATTTGAAATTCTAATTGTTAATATTCAATATTTTATTATTTAATCTAAAAATAGAAGAAAAGCAATCAACCAATACATTAGCTGAAACAGAATTAATAATTGAAAATTACAGTGGTACCTATATGGTCAAGAAATGATTTAGTGAAAAATCCTGAATTAGTTTCTTTAGAAAGTAAATATAAGATATCTAAAACAGTAATATCATTACGTTTTTTCTTAAAAGAATTAGAGCCATAAATTTCAGTTTTACGATTATATGAAGTTAAATGAAATTGTTATTTTATGGTTAATAGATTATAATGATACTTAAGAATTTTGATGAATAATTGTATTATATTACAAATTAAAATGATATTTAATTATTTAATAGTATATTAGAATTAGAGTAAGTTCAATATAATGTTTTATTAGAGATTGGAGAGTGTATAATATGAAAGATAGCTATAAAAAATTATATGTATACTTTATTCGTGCAGTTGGGTGGATTATTTTGCCTATTGCTCTTCATATAGGATTATTTCATAATGAAATTTTAAAAAGATATCCAATTTTAACTTTATTGTTTATACTAATTTTTCTTCTTACTGACTATAAGGTTAATTATAAGGAAATGAAACCATCAAAAAGAGTTGTTATACTTCTATCATACCTTGCAACTTGTATTTTTTGTGGATATATTGTTTATAATTTAGGGTGTTTTTTATATTGAATCTGATGAATAATTTTAAAGTAATGTGAAGAAAAGGCTAGAAGTACTAAAGGGGATTTTGAGCCTTTTTATTGAATAAAATTTAATGGTTTTTATATTTCTCTTTTTAGGAATAGCGCTAAGTACATATATAGTAAAGTATATGAATGCAAATGATCTTACAAGCTATTTTTCTACATTTACAAAAAGTATTGAAATGCGAACAAAAAACACCATATATTCCTTTTGAATAATACAGTATTTCAAATAACTTAATATTTAATTATATTTTTTACTATTACTTCTCCATTCTTATCTAATAATGGTGTTAATCCTCCACCAGCTCCTCCCCAAGCATAAAGGTACTGAACTCCAGTCTTTTTATCCGTGAGAATATATGTTTCTATTGGATTCTTTTCTCCAACTCTTTTTACTTCAAAACGATTATAACTATTCTTCTTTTCAAACATATATACCTCCTCAATCTAATAAATAATATATTGATATTCACTTTTCAATGATTATTTGGTTTACAATAATTTAAGATTGTTTATTCAATTTACTGAATCATTTGAAAGTTTATTGCAATTTTTTTATTATAAAGTTGCAATAAAATTATTTGCTCCATGAGCTATAGTAGCTTATAGTATACTATTATTCTCAACCTTATATATACCTACAAAATAAATATGCGTAATCATTTTAGGAATTAATGATATAAAAATTTGAACAAAAGTAAGACTACTTTGATCTAATATGAAAGGTATATGTATACTTCCAAATGGAATATTTGAAATAAACTTAGTGAAATATGAAATACTTCCTATACCAAATTTTTTAGAATAATTTATTTGCTCATAAATTTCTATCCTTTTTATATTTAAATTTTTACGTGTAATTGTTTAAATGTATTACATAACTTATAAATAATATAACCTAACAAACAACCCATGAACGAAAAACTCACTGGTATTATAAGAACTAATGCCAATAGTTGACTTTCAGCAATTACACTTGGAGAGTTTGTCCAAAAAAGATTAAGATATAACACAAAGCAAAATAAAAAACCAGCAATGGTTACTCCCATAGGTAACCACTTAATCCAAGCCTTTTTTACTTTACTTAAAATCAAAAATTGGACTACACAAAAAATAATCCCTACACCTCCAAAATATAAAAAATCCATAAAATTCCCCCTAAAATTATTTTTAACACAATTATTTAACAATAAACTAACTCGTATAACTTTAAAATTTTTAAAAGTATCTTTAACTCATTTTATATAATATTAGTTTTTTAAATATTTGAATCTTTATATTTATTATTTTTAGAAGAAAATATCCATACTTCATTTTCAGGTAATTTCCTTCCTGTAATGTCTCTATATGCTTCCTTAATTCCATTTTTAACAGATCATTTAATAACAAAATATACTGCAATTAAAATTATAATAGCAGTTCCACCGTTAATTCCCAATTCTTCCCACACAATATACCCTCCCCTAATTTAATAAATAATTTAATACAATTACGAATTAATTATAACATATTTTAACAATACCGTGCTATTCAATTTTCAAATATCATTTAGATCTAAATAATTTCAAACTACTCATAATAGTTTTAAATTGCACATAAAAAAATATCGCATATTTATTTAAAATAATACGATATTTTGACTAATTTAATATTATTAATTTTATGTTTATTTTATCTACTGTATAAATCCAGATTTACAATGCTAATTTCTTCCACTTTCTTATCTTAGTCCTAAAAGTCCCAAATGGTGCAACTGTATTTACATGAATAAATTTATATACTTCCCATATCGCTGTTTTGGTAGCCTCATCAGCCCACTTCCTTTTATGAGGCTTAAATAATTCATCCTCAGTCATACCATCTATCATTTTATAAATATCATCAATATTTTCATGGAGCATATTTTTTAATTCCCTTAAAGATAAGTGAGCATATGTATCTGTAAACCATTGATACAATTCACCTAACTGGTTCCATTTAAACATTTCAGTTGGCGTTTTGACTTCTAATCCTGATTTTTCATCATTTTCCCACTTTAAAATTAAAGTTGTCCACCCCACTTGATATGCAAGATTTTCGGCAGGAGTTCTATCCACTTCTCCATATCTTTTATCCTTAAAATCTTCAGGAATGCTATCAAATTCTAAAATATATTTTTCATACGTTTTCTTAATTTCACCTTTTAATTCTTCTTTATTTTTATATACTCTCATTTAATATCTCCTTTTCAATTCCAATTCACCACTTACAATATAATTCAATAATATCATTATTTACATATATATTCAAATACCGTGCTATTCAATTTTCAAATATCATTTAGATCTAAATAATTTCAAATTGTTCTATAAGTTATTTTAATTATTTACTATCATTTACGATGATTTTATTTAAATATATAAATCAATAGTTAAAATTTTAATAAAAAATACCTCCTATCTATCAAGTTTTTTAAACCCAATAAACAGAAGGTATTTTACTACTTTATTCTATTAAATTTATTGTTAAAATTTACGATTATCCACGCCTATTTTTATATCTTTATCGTCTTATAATTTCCCCAGCTTTGGCTCAATTAATAGCCTTAGCTTACTTTATTCTTAAGTCTTAGCTTGTCTGCTATTATTGCAATGAATTCACTATTAGTTGGTTTACCTTTATCATTATGAACAGTATATCCAAATAACTTATTAATAGCTTCAATTTGAGTGTTTTCAATGCCTCTATAACTTTTTATAACTTAAAACAAATATAAATTTCGACCAACAAAAATACATAAAAGACCAACTTAATCAGTTGCTTTACATTATATATATTTGTTGCCTATATTTCTATACTTATATGTTAACATCTATTTGACCTAATGTAAATACAATTAAGCAACTTTATTTTCTATTCTTCTCATTACATTTTCTCTAGCTTTTTGAATTAACTCTTCTTCAACATTATCTAACTTTTCATTAGGACTATATTCTCCGAACAATACTTCTTCTGCAACTCTTCTATTAATTAAAGCTTCATTAATATCCTCAAAGTATCCTAAATGAATTGTTAAATTATTATATTTTATTTTTGCTCTCCACTTCTTATTAATCTTATGAAAGCTTACCCCTGGAATTCCTGAAGTATTGTCTACTCTTATGCTTTTGTTAAAACTATTTTCTTTATAACTACATATTCTTAAATTCGATTTTCTATTATCTAATGGATTTCTATTTATATGATCTACTACTAAATTACTATTATTTATAATCATAATATATCTATGTAACTTTACCATTTTGCCTTTTATTCTTGTTTGTATGTATTGGCTATCTTTATTTTTTGCATAATGCCATGTTAATTTACTACACTTTTCTAAGTCATCATTATCTATTTTAACTCTTATTATTCCATAAACCTTGCTCTCTATTATCATTTCAGCATAATTATCATTTATTATATACTTGTTTCCTTTCATACCTTACCTCCTAAAAATAAAAAAAATAAGGATTAACAAACCGACACTAAGTCTCTCTGTTAATCCCTAATCCCCAACCTTTGGAAAACTAATCCTTTTAAAATTCCTGTTTTATTATTTTTATATATTCATAATAATTTTGAATTGCGCACTAAAAAATACCGCATATTAATTTTGAGCAATACGGTATTTCTATTATTTAATATTTAGTTTTTATTTAACTAAATTTTCTTTATCTGATAATAAATCATATTTATTACAAATTTATTATTATTGTATAGATCATAATAAATACTATTTGACTCATGTCTTATTTTATAATTATTTCCTTTATAAGTTTTAATTGTTTTATCTATAGTTTTGCTTAAATCATAAATATATTTTATCTTTTTCCCATTAAATTCTATTATTTTAAATGATGGCTCACCTTCTAATGTATATTTCTCAATAATTATTTTTGATGGATAATTTAGATCTATATTTTCAAAAAAATCACGTATTGGTATATCATTATCAACTATACCACTTGAATCTATTACGGAGTTAATAGTCATATATCCTGTATCCCTTAAAGCAAAATATTCATGAGGTTTTTCATTATTCATAACAGCTCCTATAATATTATAATTATTTCAATATTTATTATATTATATATTATTTTTAAGGGGCTGTATCATATTGAATTTATAAATTCAATATAGATACGGCCTATTTTAATATTTTTTATTATTATTCATATTTTTTTGTGCATATATTTCCATTTTATTTATTTAAAGATACAACAAAAAGAAGGTCAATACTGACTTTCTATAATATTCCTATTTT
>URGW01000019.1 GCA_900547475.1 uncultured Clostridium sp.
TGTTTGAGCGATAGCGAGTTTAAAAACTTTAGCCAGCTTTATGGAATCAATTATATAAATTCTAGGTGAAAATTTCACGTTTCCTGGAAAATAAATATTTCATTTTTTCACTTACACGTAACGAACAATTTAGTTATAATGTGTGTTGCGGAATTTGGAGGGAGACATCCCTTCAAATGCTTTAAAGGTTTTTGAGAAATGGCTTTGATCATAAAACCCTAATGATATTGATATATCAAGGATGCTTTTATTTGTTGTAAGCAATAAAACTTTAGCTCTATCTATTTTAATTTTTTTAGAATACTTCATAAGGGAGATTCCCATATGTTTTTTAAAACAAGTTGATGCATATTCAGGTGTTATTCCAAGATGTTCAGATATTTTTTCAAGTGACATAAAACTTTCAATATTCATATGAAGGTGTTGAAGAAGTTTGTTTACTATAAAGTTGTCTTTAACTTCTATATCACTAATTAAAAATTCAAGATATGCTTCAGCCATTTCTATTTCTAATTCTTGAAGGGATTTTAAATCGTTAAGAGTTGGTATTTTAATATAATATTCATTATAAAGAGTATGAAGATATTTCTTAGAAATACCATGTCTTATAATTTCTTTAGAGAATATTGCATTCCAGATATATAAATCAATTTTTTTATCTTCTATATTTAAATCATCTTCTAATTCGCCAATATGCTTTTGTTTAATTTTATAAAGAATAGCAGGTCTATTACTAGTATCGATAAAAGAAGAAAATTCATTACTAAAAATATTTAAATCAGAAATAAAACTTTCGTACACAACAACTCCTCCTCAATATAGAAAGTTATATTAAATATGTATATATTATATTACAAATATACAAATAAAAATATAAAAAATTTCTATAATAATTATGTAAATGTTTTGAGAGTTAGAGGTGAAGTTTATGAATAAATATGCTATTTTTCATATATTAGATACCCCGTATTCTTATGGAAAAGATAAGGATACTTTGATTGTAAGGGTTAGAGTAGCAAGAAATGATGTTAAGGAATGTTGTATTTATTATAAAGATAGATATGATTGGGAAAATCCATATAATAAAAAAGCTATGAATGTAGTTGCAGAAACTGAATTTTTCACATATTATCAAACAGAAATATCAGTTTTTAGAAATAGATATAGATATTATTTTGAATTTATTGATATGAATAAAGAAAGATTTCAATATAATGAAAGAGGATTTGTAAATCAAGAGTTTGAGTATAACGATATGAATTCCTTTCAGTTTCCTTATATAGCAGAAGAAGATTTGTATAAAGAAGTTAAGTGGTTACAAGAAGCTATTGTGTATCAAATATTTCCAGATAGATTCCGTAATGGGAATCCTTCAATAGATATTGAGGGAGCTACTCAATGGGGAAGGGGTAAAGTTCGTAGAAGAAGTATTTATGGTGGAGATTTAAGAGGTATAATAGAGAAGTTATCTTACTTGGAAGAATTAGGTGTTAATTTAATTTACCTTACACCTATATTTAAATCTGATACTAATCATAAATATAATACTGAAGATTATTTTAATATAGATCCTCAGTTTGGAACATTAGAAGATGCAAAGGAGCTTGTAGAAAAGGCACATAAATTGGGTATAAAAATAGTTTTTGATGCTGTATTCAATCATTCAGGTTCAGATTTCTTTGCTTTTAAAGATTTGATAGAAAATCAACAAGAATCTAAATATAAAGAATGGTATTTTATAGATTCATGGCCAGTAAAAAAATCAAAAAATAAATATTATACTTTTGCTAATGGCTGTGATAATATGCCTAAACTTAATACTAATAATAAAGAAGTAAGAGAATATTTATTAAAGGTAGGAGAGTTTTGGATTAAGGAAGTTGGAATAGATGGATGGAGACTTGATGTTTGTGATGAAGTTGGACATGAATTTTGGAGAGCATTTAGAAAACGAATTAAAGATGCTAAAAGTGATGCAATAATAATTGGAGAGATAATGCATGAGGCTAATTCTTTTTTAAAGGGAGACCAGTTAGATGGAATAATGAATTATCCCTTTAAAAATGCTGTTATAGATTTTTTTGCAAAAGGGATTATAAATGGGAGAGAGTTTCTAGACATAATGGCAGAAAATAGAGTGTTATATATGGATAGTATAACTAAACAAATGTGGAATTTGATAGGAAGCCATGATACGAAAAGAATTTATAATGAATGTGTTGGAAATGTTAATAGAATAAAACTTGCTATAGCATATCAGTTCTTGTATATAGGAGTTCCATATATATATTATGGAGATGAAGTTGGGCTAGATGGGGGAGATGATCCTGAAAATAGAAAATGTATGATTTGGGATGAAAAAAAGCAAAACATAGAATTATTAAATTTTTATAAAAATATGATTAATATTAGAAAGAATAATAAAGTTTTTATATATGGGGATTTTGAAGAAGTTTATTGCAAAAATAATACTATAGCTTTTAAGAGGGTTTTAGATAATGAAGAAGTTCTATGTATATTTAATAATAGTCATGAGAGTGTTTTAGTAAATATAAATTCAGAATTAAAAGCAGTAAATTTAATTACAGAAAGTGTTGAAGATTTAAGAGAAATAAAGTTAGATAAATTGTCTTTTAAAATATATAAGGTTATTAAATAATAAGGTTAATAAGGAAAAGAGAGAAAGCTAGTATAAATTTTGTACTAGCTTTTATAATAAGTTGAATGAAAATATATTGACAAAAAATAAAGATATGATAACATTGAATTAAGAAAACAATTTCAGAAGTCTTTAAAAGAGAAAAATTTTTTTGTAGACTTTATTAAAATAATTAATAAAGAAGTGATAAGATGAGTAAAATATTAAGAGGTAGTTTTGAGTTGATGAAACAATTAAATGTTTCAGCCGTACTTAAAGTTATAAAAGACAATGGAAGCCTATCACGTGCAGAAATTGCTAAATTAACAGGGTTGACTCCTGCTAGTGTTACTAATATAACAAAACTTTTAATTGAAGATGATTTTCTTATAGAAAGTAAGATAGGGGAATCTAGTGGCGGAAGGCCACCAATAATATTAGAACTTAATCCAAATGCTAGATATGTAGTAGGTGTAGGTATAGGAGTTGGAGTAGTAGATGTAGTTATAACTAACCTTTCAGCTAATATAATAATAAAGAGGTCCATGATAATAGAAGAGGAAAGATATGATTATGATTTAGTTTTTAAGAAGTTAGTTAATTTAATTAATGAAGTGATACAATCTAGTAAAATAGATAAAGATAAGGTATTAGGAGTAGGGGTAGCTTTACATGGCATAGTAAATGCAAGAACAGGAATATCTATACATTCTTTATACTATGGTTGGAAAAACAAATATATAAAAGAAAAGTTAGAAGAAGAGCTAGGATTGACTGTATATGTAGATAATGATGTAAGAGCAATGGCATTAGGGGAAAGTTGGTTTGGGGCAACAAAGGATATAGCTAATTTTGTGACTTTAAATATATCAAATGGTATAGGGGCAGGGATTATTATAAATAATACGCCTTATTATGGAGTTGATTTTAGTGCAGGAGAAATAGGGCATGTAGTAGTAGAAGCAGATGGTGATAAGTGCAACTGTGGAAATTATGGTTGTCTTGAAACTGTTGCATCTAATAACAATATAACTAGAAAAGCTATTAAACTCATAAAGCAAGGTGTAAATAGTTCTCTTAGCAAAGATATAGATGATATAAACAATTTATCAATAGAAGATATATGTAAAGCTGCAAATAATGGTGATGAGCTATCTATAACAATATTAAAGGAAGCAGCCAGATATATTGGAATAGCTATTACAAATTTAATAAATATATTAAATCCTACAGCAATAGTTGTTGTTGGAGAGATATTTGAAAATACAACACATACTGTTGAAACTTTAAGTGAAATAGTTAAAAATAGAGGGCTTAAATTATCAAGTGAAAATGTAAGAATAATTAGAAGTTTATTAGGTAGAGATGCTGCAGTGGTTGGAGCATCAACATTAGTTATTCAAGAAATATTTAACTGTAGCAATATAAAGTAAACTATAGTATTAAGTTTAAAATATGTTTTAAATAGTATTAAATTTAAGAGTGGATGGTGAAATTTATGATTAAGATTGGGTATGAAATTGAAAGGCTTTTGAAATTTGCTTTAAAAAGGGAAATGATTTCTAAATGGGATGTAATTCCAACTAGAAATGCATTGATGGACTTATTAAAAGTAGAAGCGCCTTTTGAGGGAGAAGTAGGAGAGGAGTTAGAAGAAAGTGCAGTTAAAATATTAAATAATATTTTAGATTATGCATCTGAAGCAGGATTAATAGAAGAAAATAGTACTACTTTCAGAGATTTATTTGATGCAAAGATAATGGGATTATTGATGCCAAGAGAAGGGGAAGTTGTTAAAACTTTTTATGATAAATATGAAAATGAATCAAAGGAAAGAGCTACAGATTGGTTTTATGATTTGAGTAAAGCTTCAAATTATATAATGACTGAGAGAATAGCTAAAAATCTTTGGTGGCCAGCTACAACTGAATATGGTGATTTGGAGATTACCGTTAATTTATCAAAACCAGAAAAAGATCCAAAGGAAATTGCAAAAGCAAAACTTATGAAACAAGCAACATATCCAAAATGTTTACTTTGTAAAGAAAACGTAGGATATGTAGGAAGAATAAATCATCCAGCAAGACAAAATCATAGAATTATTCCTATGAAATTAACTAATAAAGAATGGTTCTTACAATACTCACCATATGTTTACTATAATGAGCATTGTATTGTTTTTAGTGGAGAACATGAACCAATGAAATTAACAAGAAACTCAATTGAAAGATTAGTTGAGTTTACAGAGGTTTTACCACATTATTTTATAGGTTCTAATGCAGATTTACCTATTGTAGGTGGGTCAATATTAACTCATGATCATTATCAAGGGGGAAGACATGCATTCCCTATGGAAAAGGCTATTGTAGAAAAATATTATGAAAGTAAAAAATATGAGGATCTTGAAATTGGAACTGTTAAATGGCCAATGTCTGTAGTTAGAATAAAAGGAAATAATAAAAATAGTGTTATAGATTTAGCTATGGAGATATTTGAAGCATGGAAAAATTATTCTGACGAAGAAAATGATATAGTAGCATTTAGTGGAGATACACCACATAATACAGTAACTCCAATTGCAAGAAGAAAAGGTGAAGCTTTTGAATTAGACATAGTTTTAAGAAATAATAGAACTTCAGAAGAGCATCCAGATGGTATATTCCACCCTCATAAAGAGCTTCATCATATAAAGAAAGAGAATATAGGATTAATTGAAGTTATGGGGCTTGCTGTTTTACCAGGAAGATTAGAAAAAGAATTAGATACTATAGCTAAAATTCTTTGTGGGGAGTTAACTTACAATAGGTTAGAAGCAGAAAAGAATAATGAAATTAATAAGCATATACAATGGATAGAAAAAATGATGTCTGAAGCTTCTTCATTAACTTATGATGAAGCTAAAGAGTTATTAAAGAAGGAAGTAGGAGATATATTTGCAAAAGTCCTTGAAGATTCAGGAGTATTTAAGAGAAATGAAAAAGGACAAGCAGGGTTAGAAAAATTCTTAAGCACTGTTCTTTAATATTATGTAAATGATAATTTAAGAAATAATAGATTTGTAGAGAGGTTAAGAAAGAATATGAATAGAGAGAAAATGATAGAGTTATTTAAAAATGAATATGGAGTAGATAATAGAGAGATAAAGACTTTCTTATCTCCAGGAAGAGTTAATTTAATTGGTGAGCATATAGATTATAATGGTGGATTTGTGTTCCCAGGAGCATTGACAGTTGGAATTTATGCAGCATTATCATTAAGAGATGATAATAAGATAAGAATGAGATCGAAGAATGTTGCTGGGGAAGTAATAGTTAATTTAGAGGAAGAATTAGTTTATAAAAAAGAAGATGATTGGGGCAATTATCCAAAGGGAGTTATAAAAGCACTTAAGGATTTAGGTCATAAAGTACCAGGAATGGATATAGTTTTATATAGTAATATTCCAGATGGAGCAGGACTTTCATCTTCAGCGGCACTTGAAGTATTAATGGCATATATAATACTTTATTTAGAAAATCCAGAGCAAATTGATAGAGTTGAAGTATCTAAGATTTGCCAAAAAGTTGAAAATGAATTTGTTGGTGTTAACTGTGGAATTATGGATCAATTTGCAGTTGCAGTAGGAAAGAAAGATCATGCAATACTTTTAGATTGTGCATCTCTTTATTATGAATATGCACCTTTAAATTTAGGAGAATATAGTTTAGTTATAATGAGTACTAATAAGAGAAGAGAACTTGCAGATTCAAAATATAATGAGAGAAGAGCAGAGTGTGAGAAGGCTCTTGAAATTATAAATGAAAATAAATCTGAAAAATTAGATAATCTTTGTCAAGCAACTATAGATGATATAGAATCATTTATTACTGATGAAACTTTAAAAAGAAGAGCTAATCATGTTGTTACTGAAAATGAAAGAGTTAAAAATAGTATGGAAATGTTGAAGAATAATGACATATTAGGATTTGGTAAGTTGTTAACAGCATCTCACATGTCTCTTGAAAATGATTATGAAGTTACAGGGCTTCATCTTGATACATTAGTACATGAAGCATTAAAGATAGAAGGTTGTATAGGAGCTAGAATGACAGGAGCTGGATTTGGTGGATGTGCAATTGCTCTAGTAATTGATAATAAGGTTGAAGAATTTAAAGAAAAGGTATCAGGAGCATATGAAAAGGTTACAGGAATTACACCATCATTTTATACAAGTAATATAGGTGAGGGAACTCACGTACTATAAAATTAAAAATGACTGTCTCATAATTAGTTAGCCTTAGAGAAGTAAGATAAGGTTGAAATGATTGTGGACAGTCATTTTATATTTTAAATTATTATTTTAGAAATTACATGTATTTTCTTCTAGTAGCTTTTATTTACTCATATATAATATTGACTATAAATTGATATAAAAGTATAATTTTAAAGTATTATTAAAAAAGAGAATGAAATTAATATTCGTTGAATGTCGAATTTGAAAAAATATTGACTAATATAATGTTCGTTATTATACTAGGGATGTGACATTTTATTTAGGAGGCTTATTTTATGAAAAATGCTTTAATATTTCAATCAGACTTTGGTATAGCGGATGGTGCAGTTAGTGCAATGTATGGAGTTGCATATTCTGTAGATAAAACATTACAATTATTTGATTTAACTCATGAAATACCACAGTATAATATTTGGGAGGCTTCATATAGATTAATTCAAACTGTAGTTTATTGGCCAGAAGGAAGTGTATTTGTTTCTGTAGTAGATCCAGGAGTTGGATCACATAGAAAGAGTATAGCAGTTAAGACTGTAAAAGGTCAGTACATAATTACACCTGATAATGGAACACTTACTCATATTAAGCGTATGTGTGGAATTGTAGAAGCAAGGGAAATAGATGAAACTATAAATAGATTACCTAATTCAGGAGCATCTTATACATTCCATGGAAGAGATATATATGCATATACAGGTGCAAGACTTGCTTCAGGTGTTATAAGCTTTGAACAAGTTGGACCAGAAATTCCAGTTGATGAAATTATTGAATTACCAGTAGTTGAATCAAGTAAAAATAATGATATAGTAACTGGAACAATCGATGTTTTAGATGTTAGATTTGGTAGCCTTTGGACAAATATTGGTAGAGAACTATTTACTAGTTTAGGGATAAACTATGGAGATAGGGTAGAAGTTTCAATAAAAAATGATACAAGAGAAGTTTATAGAAATATAATGATATATGCAAAATCATTTGCAGATGTTCATGTTGGAGAAACTTTAGTTTATGTTAATTCATTAGATAATTTAGCTGTTGCTATAAATCAAGGTTCATTCTCTAAGGCATATAACATACAAACTGGAACTAATTGGATAATTTCTATTAGAAAGGCTCCAAAAGTAGTTTACGAATAAAATTAAATTTAATTAATCATAATGTATATGAAAAGGAGGAGACATAATGGGTAATAAATTATCTATTAAGACTATTGTTGCAATTGGTATAGGAGCAGCTGTATTTATGATATTAGGACGTTTTGGTTCAATTCCTACAGGAATACCAAATACTAATATTGAAACATGTTATGCATTTTTAGCTTTAATGGCAATATTATATGGACAATTTGCAGGTGTTGCTATTGGTTTTATAGGACATGCGTTAAAAGATTTAGTGTTTTATGGTTCACCTTGGTTTAGTTGGGTTATTGCATCGGCAGTTGTTGGGCTTATTATAGGATTAGCTTGCGAAAAATTAAATGTCAATGAAGGTGAATTTGATAAAAAGGAAATGATAATTTTCAATATCTATCAAATAATTGCTAATGCTATAGCATGGCTTTTAGTTGCTCCAATATTAGATATAGCTATATATGCAGAACCAGCTAATAAAGTTTATGCACAAGGAGCTGTAGCAGCGGTTTCAAATGCAATTACAGTTGGAGTGTTAGGTACTATATTATTATACACTTATTCTAAGACTAGAGTTAAAAAAGGAAGCTTAGATAGAGAATAATGTCTATTTTAAATACCGGAGTCTTTAAGTCTCTGGTATTTTTAATAATTAAAGAAAATTTTATATTATAAAATCTTTTTCAGAATATACATATGATTAAAAATATAGTATTATCTTTAATGGAGGTTATTAATTAAAATTTTACTAATGATAAAGTTTTAATAAAGTAACTTAGAAAAAGTTGTTTAATAGACAATCTATTAAGCTTTAAAGCAATTAATAAAAATAGATTAATATTATTGAAGTTTATATACAAAAAGACGAGGAGATTTGCTATGAAAAAACCTGTAATTGAGTTCGTGGATTTTACTTTTCAATACAGAGCTCAAGCAAAGCCAACATTGAATAATATAAATTTAACTATATATGAAGGAGAAAAAGTACTTATAGTAGGACCATCAGGGTCAGGAAAAAGTACTCTTTCAAATTGTATAAATGGCCTTGTACCATTTTCTAATGAAGGTGAAATTTCTGGTAGTTTAAAAGTTAAAGGGAAAGAAACTAAGGAAATGAGTATATTTGAATTGTCAAATTCAGTGGGGACTGTACTTCAAGATCCAGATGGTCAGTTTATAGGATTAACAGTTGGTGAAGATATAGCTTTTAAGTTAGAGAATGATTGTGTATCACAAGAGGAAATGAAAGAAAAAGTTAAAATTGTTTCTGAAATTGTAGGAATAGATACTCATTTAAGTTCTGCACCTTATAGTTTATCAGGAGGGCAAAAACAACGTGTAACATTAGCTGGTGTTATGGTAGGTGACGTAGATATTCTTTTATTTGATGAGCCACTTGCAAGTTTAGACCCTGCAACTGGTAAAAGTGCTATTGAACTAATAGATCAAATTCAAAAGAAAACTAATAAGACTATATTAATAATAGAACACAGATTAGAAGATGTATTACATTGTCCAGTAGATAGAATAATAGTTGTTGATAATGGTAAAATAGCTGCTGATATAACTCCAGAAGAGTTATTAAGTTCAAATCTATTAGTTGAAACAGGAATACGTGAACCACTATATATTACAGCATTAAAATATGCAGAATGCAATATTACACCTAAAATGCATCCAGAACATATTGATACATTAAATATAGATAGTTGTAGAGATAAATTAAAAGAGTGGTATGAAGATACTATAGAAGATAAACAACAAGTAAATAGTGAAGCTATTCTTGAAATGAAAGATGTAAAATTCTCCTATGAATCAGGAAAGGAAATATTACATGGTGTTTCATTTAAAGTTAATAGGGGTGAAATGGTTAGTATTGTAGGTAGAAATGGAGCCGGTAAATCAACTATTTCTAAGTTAATATGTGGATTTTATAAACCAACAGAAGGAAAAATATTATTTAATGGTAGAGATTTAGTTAATGATACTATTAAAGAACGTGCAGAAAAAATAGGAATAGTAATGCAGAATCCAAATCAAATGATATCAAAGACTATGATTTTTGATGAGGTAGCCTTAGGACTTAAAGTTAGAGGAGTTTCTGAGGAGAAAATTAAGAATAGAGTTTTTGAAACATTAAAGATTTGTGGATTATATGAATTCCGTAATTGGCCAATTTCTGCATTAAGTTTTGGGCAAAAGAAACGTGTAACAATTGCATCAATTCTAGTATTAAATCCTGAAGTTATTATTTTAGATGAGCCTACAGCAGGTCAAGACTTTAAACATTACACAGAGATTATGGAATTCTTAAGAGAATTGAATCAAAAAGGTGTAACCATAATAATGATAACTCATGATATGCATTTAATGCTTGAATATACTAACAGAGCAATTGTATTATCTGATGGAGTAAAATTAGCTGATGATATAGCAGCTAATGTTCTTACAGATGAAGAAGTAATAAATAAAGCAAACTTAAAGGAAACATCATTATATGAATTAGCTATAAAGGCTAACTTAGATAATCCAAGAATGTTTGTTAAGAAATTTATTGATTATGATAGGAGGATTAGAGGAATATGAGTACAATGATTGGATATTCAGATATAGATTCACCTATTCATAGATTAACAGGAGCAGCAAAGTTAATTGCTTTAATTATTTGGGCTTTAGCTTCTATGGTTACATATGATACTCGTGTGCTTTTAGGTATGTTTGTTGTAAGTATAATTGTGTTTAAGATTTCAAAGGTAGAATTTAAACAAGTTTCATTTGTTCTTTACTTTATATTAATATTCTTGTTATTAAATAATTTAGCAATATTTATATTCTCACCATATGAAGGTGTTAATATATATGGAAGTAGAACAGATTTATTTAAGATTGCAGGTCCATATACTGTAACAAGTGAACAGTTATTCTATCAATTTAATATAACTTTAAAGTATTTTTCAATAATACCTATGGCATTATTATTTATGGTTGCTACTAATCCAAGTGAGTTTGCAGCTTCATTAAATAAGATAGGTGTAAGTTATAAAATTGCATATTCAGTTTCAATAGCTTTAAGATATATACCTGATGTTCAACGTGATTATCAAGATATATCATTTGCACAACAAGCTAGGGGAATAGATATGTCTAAAAAAGAAAAATTAACAAAAAGAATTAAAAATTCAGCTTCTATATTAATGCCGTTGATATTTTCAAGTTTAGATAGAATAGAAACTATAAGTTCTGCTATGGAGCTTAGAGCATTTGGAAGTAATAAAAAACGTACATGGTATAATGGAAGACCATTTAAAAAAGGTGATTATATAGCTATAGCTATAGTTAGTGTTATATTAGTAATTGCTATATTTGCGACAATAATAAATGAGGGACGTTTCTATAATCCATTTATTTAATAAGAAAATTAAAAGTTAGTACTATAAAGTGTTATAGTACTAACTTTTATATTAATAATATTTGGTAAAGTAATACAAATAAAGAAAATAATAAAATAAGTACTATAAATTATAATTTTATTGTAACTCTTTTGTAAATTAATTTGACCTTATATAGGTATAATATAAAGTATAGAGCTATATAAGAAGTAGTTAGGGAGAATTGAAAATGTATAAATTAAGTAAAGTTATAATAAGAAATAGTGTTTTAATAGTAATTTTATTATTATCTTTTGTATTTGGAATTCAGACTTTAAAAAAATATAAGATATATAATAAGGATAAGGAAGTTATAGCTAATCAAAATATAAGTTTTATTGATAATGAAGTTTCCCAAAATACTGGTGAGGAAAGTAATGATGGAGATTTACAGAATAGAGAAAATATTAATACTGCTACAACTAAGCAAAACTTAATATATACTTCTTATGAAAATGATTTATATGCAGATAATGCTAAGGATGTAGAAAATATGCTTAATAAGTGGAATTACTTAAGGGAAGATGGAAAAAAGGTTGCATATCTAACATTTGATGATGGGCCTTCAACTGAAGTAACACAACAAATATTAGAAACACTTAAATTTAATAATATAAAAGCTACTTTTTTTGTATTAGGTAGTAATGTTGAAAAAAGTAATATACAAAAGGAATTGTTGAAAGAAATGGTTATAGAAAGACACGCCATTGGCAATCATGGATATTGTCATGACTATAGTATTTTATATCCAAGTAGAGTTGCTAATCCAACAGTGATAGTAAATGATATGAAAAAATCAGAATATGTAATGAGGTCTGTTTTAGGTGATGACTTTAGAACTAGTGTTATTAGGTTACCAGGAGGACATATGTCATGGAATACTAAAATGTTAGATCCGGTTCTTGAGGAAAATGGATATAGTTATATAGATTGGAACACATTAAATGGAGATGCTGAAGGCAATGACAGAACTGTTGAGCAATTGGTAAATAGGTTAAAAGGAACTATAAGAGATTTAGCTGGAAATGATGATGTATTAGTTATATTAATGCATGATACAAATGCAAAGAAAACAACATCACAATCATTACAAGAAATTATAGATTACTTAAAGTCTTTAGGATATGAATTTAGAACATTAAAGTAGAAATGGTATTAAGATATACTGGGTGAATGGTTATATTTATCCGGTATTTTGTTTGTAGATTTAGAAAAAATAAATAAACATTAGCTTTATAGATTTGAAGGGAAAGTATATGAAGAAAATATTAATAGTTGAAGATGAAGATAGTATAAGAGGTTTTTTAAAAATAAATTTAAAAAGAAATGGTTTTGAGGTTTTAGAAGCTGATAATGGAGAAGAGGGATTAAAAATATTAGATTTAGAAAATCCGGTTCTGATAATATTAGATGTTATGTTACCAGGTATAGATGGATTTGAAGTTTGTAAGAGAGCTAGAGAAAAAAAAGATAAGATAGGGATTATAATGTTAACTGCAAAAGGGCAGGATATGGACAAAATAATGGGCCTTGAATATGGCGCAGATGATTATATGGTGAAACCTTTTAATCCAATGGAGCTATTACTTAGAATAAAGGCTATATTAAGAAGAATTGGTGTAAATGATGAGAAAAAAGTCTTAAAAAATGGAATATTTACTGTGGATACATATGGGAAAAAGATATTTAAAGGTGATAAAGAGATTGATTTGACGCCAAAAGAATATTCAATTATAAAATTATTTATAGAAAATCCTAATAGAGCTTTTTCAAGAGATGAGTTATTAGATTTAATTTGGGGAAAAGATTATTTTGCAGATTCTAAAATTATAGATGTGAATATAAGAAGACTTAGAAGTAAAATAGAAGATTACTCATTTAAAGCAGGATATATAGAAACAATATGGGGATTTGGATATAGATGGAGAGGAGAAGCAGGTGAAGAGTATACGAAGTAAACTGTTGAAAAATTTTCTTATAGTTATAATATTAACAGTTGTAATATTAGATATATTAGCTTTACTATGTTTAAAGGGATATTATTATAAAAATACTCAAGATACTTTAGTTAATCAATTAGAAGGATATATTAATTTTTATCAGAAGTACTTCTCTAACAATAAATTAATAGATAATATATATGAAAATATGGATGTCTTTTGGAATACAAATCAGGAGCAGATTGAGATATTAGATCCAAATGGGAAATTGTTAATGGATTCATATGGTATAAGAGATTCTTATCTTTTAACTACTCCTGACATTCAAAAGGCTAAGGAAGGAGAAGTTGGTGTATGGACTGGAGATGTAAGCAGCTATAATGACAAAATAATGGTAGTTTCTAAAGCAATTAAATCAAAGTTAGATCCCAATGAAACTATAGGTATAGTTAGGATTATTTTTTCATTAAAGGAGGTACATAAAGTAATAGACTCTTTTAGTGTATTATTTTTATTTATTTCAATAATTGTAATAGTATTAGGAATAATAATGAGTTTAATAATAGCTAAAGATATTGTATCTCCAATAAAAAAGATAACAGATGTTGCAAGGGAAATGGCAAAGGGAAATTTAAATATTAGGAGTGATGTTACTGATAATATTGAAATTGCTCAATTGTCAAAAACTTTAAATTATATGGGATGTGAGGTTGAAAAGAGAGAAAAATTGAAAAATGAATTTATATCTTCAGTTTCACATGAATTAAGAACACCTTTAACATCAATCAAGGGGTGGGCTATAACATTAAAGTATGATTGTAGTGATATGGATACAGTAGCTTTAGGACTTGATATTATTGAAAAAGAAAGTGATAGATTAACTGAGATGGTAGAAGAATTATTAGATTTTTCTAAGCTTATAAATGGTGTTATTTCCTTAAATATAAAAGAGCATGATGTAAAAAGCTTTATTGAATATATTGAAAATTATATGAGGCCAAGAGCTGAGAGAGAAGGAAAAGAATTTAGTATAACTATAGATAAAAATGTTGGAAAAGGTTATTTTGATGAAAATAGGCTTAAACAAGTTTTAAGTAATATTATAGATAATGCTTTTAAGTTTACCGAAGAAAATGGGAAAATAAGCTTAAACACTAAGGTTGAAGAAGAATATTTAGTGTTCAGAGTAAAGGATAATGGAAGTGGAATAAGTAGCAAAGATTTACCAAGGGTAAAAGATAAATTTTATAAGGGGAAAAATAGCAAATCGAGAAATGGAATAGGTTTATCTATATGTGATGAAATAGTAACTTTGCATAGAGGAATTTTAGAAATTATAAGCAAAGAAAATGAAGGAACAGAAATAATAATTAAAATTCCTTTAAATCAAGGAGAGACATAATATGAATAAAAAATTTTTGATAGTATTCTCTCTTGTTATAATATTATTTTTCGTGTATAAATCAAAGGTTAGTAACGATGAAAGCAATGATATTTTTAACTTTACTGGGACATGGAGAATTGATTCAGTAGAACAATTAGGAGAGAAAGATGATAGTGATGAAGAGAATAATTCTTTTATTGGAGAGGAAATAAAATTAGGTAATAATAAAATTAATATTGCAGATAATTATAAATCTAATATTCATTATAAGTTAAAGGCTGTTGAGGGAGAATATATTATTTCCTATGAGAAAAACTTGACTATGAATACTTTTATGAATGGAAGAGAGACAGTAGATTTAATATCTATTATTGATAAAAATCAAATAATAGGTGAATTCTTTTTAAATTCTGATACTGAGATGATATTTTTATATAAAAGTAGTTTGTTTAAATTAAGTAAAATAAATGAAAATACTAATTTTGATGATGTTAAAAATACAAATTCTATAGGAAATCAAACTGGCGAAGAGCATGTTGATGTAAAAGAGGGAGTTATGTTAGGAATTAAAACTCCAGGTAAAAAGATTGATGATGGAGTGTATAGTAGCGATGAGTATAGGACTTTATGGATATCTCATGATAACTGGAAAATAGGAAGTATCTATGAAAAACCTAATATTATTTTTCCAAGATTAAATGGAATATGGAAGTTAGAAGTAAATCAAAAGAATATGAATGGTTTTGAATATGATGAATTTCAAGTAGGAAAATATGATGAAAAAGTAGGAAATAATACAGTTGAATATTTAATTTTAGATAAAAGTGAATATAAAACTATAAAATTTGTTGGAAATGATTATATAGCGATAGGAAAATATGAAGGGAATTCTTTTGAAGGGAATTATCCGATTTATCAAATAATACCTATAAATAACATTAATATTAAAAATGGACTACAAACAGATGAAATATTTATTGGTTCTGAAAAAGAAAAATATTTAGAAGAATTTCAAAATAAAATTAATAGTTTATCTAAAGAGCAAATTGATAAATTAAATATTTCTTCAATAGATTACAATAATTTAGCTATTGAAAGAAGTGTAGGTCGATGGAGATTTGTTGCAAATTTGTTGCCAAAGGATATGAGTGATGCAGGAGAAAGCTTTAAAATCTCAATACTGCCGGATAGTAGATTTATAAATTATAATTCTCTTTATATATCATGGAAGACTCTAAAGCAACAATTAGGATTTTTTAAAGATGCATTTATATCTCCCTTATGCAATATTATATTAGTTCAATTTGATAGCTATATAGCAATTTATAAAATAGAAAATGGGAATCTAATAACAGAGCCTTTAGTTACAATTCCTATAGGTGAAGATGATGAAATAATAATGTCGGAGTGGTGTAGTGGAAGCTATGTAGAACAATGGGAAAAAGCTTTTATTGATGGTGAGTTAATAATAGGGGATTAAAATTAATTTTAAATATTCATGAAATTATATTGTTAAGATTTATAAAAAACAATATATTACAGAATGAGAAAAAATTTTTAGTAAAGTTTATAAAAGTATTGTAAAAAATAATATATGTGGTATAATTAAGAAGAAGTCAAATTTTGACTAGTTAAAAGATTTAAAGTAGATTAATAAAATTTCTCCTATTTAAGAGATATGTTATTAACCATGATAAATCTTAAGAAAATGGAGGAATTTATAATGGCAGATAAAACTATCGTATGCAGAGACTGCGGAAAAGAATTTTTATTTACTGAAGGGGAACAAGCTTTCTACAAAGAAAAAGGCTTTGATAACGAACCAGTAAGATGCGTTGATTGCAGAAGAGCAAGAAAAGCTCAACAAAACAACAGAAAGTAATTGAAATTATAAGATTGTAAGAATTTTTCTTACAATCTTTTTTGATATATAAAAATATTTTTTCATTTGAATTTTTAGATTATATCTATAAAGAAATAAGATAAATATAAATATATAGTTAACTATTATAAAACAGACTACATAAATTATAGAAAATATGGTAAAATAAGAAAGTTAGAAGCGATCCAACATATTAGGAGGCGGTAAGAATGGATAAAAATAAGAAGAAAAATGAGAAAAAGAAGAAAAGATATTCATTAAGAAATAGAATAATAGCTTCAGCTATATTTATGATACTTGCTGTTGTTGTTGGAGTGAGTATAGGATATTATAGTTACGTGAAAAGTAAAATATATACAGAGCCAAATGAAATAGAAGTTAAGACTGTAGAGAAGAAAAATGAAGAAGAAGTGGATTATAAGGAAGTTGATGGTATTACTAATGTATTATTAGTTGGAACAGATGCAAGGGATTTAAAGGAAAGTGCTAGAGCAGACTCTATTATAATTGCAACTTTAGATAATAATAAGAAAGAAATAAGATTAACCTCCTTATTTAGAGATACCCTAGTTAATATTGAGGGATATGGACCTTATAAGTTGAATGCAGCTATGGCTTTTGGTGGAATAAATTTATTAAAGAATACAATACAAGAAACATATAATATAAGTATAGATAAATATATAATAATAAATTTTTGGGGATTTGAAGCTATAATTGATCAAATGGGTGGATTAGAAATTGATGTTAAAGATTATCAATTGGATGAATTAAATAAGTATATAGGGGAGTCTACAGGAGGAAATGATTGTCCTGTTACAGACAGTGGATTGCAAGTGTTAAATGGAAAACAGGCTTTATCTTATGCAAGAATAAGAAAAGGTGTAGGAGATGAATTTGAGAGAACTGAAAGACAAAGAGAGGTGTTATTTAAGGTTGCTGAAAAGTTAAGAAAAACAAAACCAACAAAATATTTTGAGATTATGAATAGTATGCTTGATTATATAAATACTAATATAGATATCTTAGATGCTTTAAATATGGCATATACAATTTATAAATTTCCAAGTTTAGAGACAAAACAAGTTCATATACCAGTTACAGAATTAGCTAGTGATATGAATTATGGCGGAGAAGTTGGATGGGTATTTATAATGGATAGAGAGCAAAATACAGAGATTTTGAATGATTTCATATTTAATGGTATAGAGCCAGATGAAAGTAAATTTGATTATAATTCTTTAAGCGAAGCACTTAATGAATATAAAACAGGTGAATGGATTTATAACTATGAAAGTGATTATAAAAATAGTACTTCAAATAATAGTATAGATTATGAAAAAAATAAAAAGAATAATGAATCATATGAAGATGATGATGAATATATTAATGGAGAATGGGAATAAGTCAATATAAAACTTAATTGAGAAGTTGTAATGAAACATTAGAAATTAAAGATAAAATAAGGGGAAAACTTATTTTATCTTTAATTTATTATTGATATTAAGGTTAATATATGCAAAAAAGTTAGCTTAAGCTTGGGTAAAATATATATTTTTATGGGAATATATAAGAAAAAATAAAAAATTTATAGATATAAAAATAGATTTGGTATAAAATTATATTAAACATATATTTGGTAACGATTCCAAAGTTATGTTTATCTAAAGTAAACTTAAATTAATGGGAGATGAGGACATGAGTAGAGAGTTAATATTTAATAATGAATTTGAAAGATTATATAACTATGATGGAGAACTAGGAGTATTATATTCAAAAGAAAAAAGTAAGTTTATTTTATGGGCACCAACAGCAGAAAAAGTTGATTTAGTGTTATATGGTGATGATGGATATGATTATAACTGTAAGCCGGTTAAAACTTACAATATGAATAATGGCATTAATGGAACTTGGATGGTAGAAATTAATGAAGATTTAAATGGTCAATATTATAATTATTTAGTTACTATAGATGGAAAAGTTAATGAAGTTGTTGATCCATATGCTAAAGCAGTAGGTGTTAATGGTAAACGTGGGATGGTAATTGATTTGGATAGCACTAACCCAAAAGGTTGGGAAGAAGATGAAAAGCCAGAACTAAAGGCACCTACAGATTCTATAATATATGAGGCTCATATAAGGGATTTAACTATAGATGAAACTTCAGGTATAAAGGATGAGTTTAAAGGCAAATTTAAAGGTCTTACTGAGAGTAATAGCTATATTCCAGAGACTAATATAAGGACTGTAATAAATCATATTAAAAATATGGGCTTCACACATATTCATTTACTACCATCTTTTGATTATGCATCAGTAGATGAAACAAAATTTGATAAATCACAATTTAACTGGGGATATGATCCAGAAAATTATAATGTTCCTGAAGGATCTTATTCAACAAATCCATATTTAGGTGATGTTAGAATAAGAGAGTTTAAGGAGATGATAAAGGCTTTACATGAGGCTGGAATAAGAGTGGTTATGGATGTAGTTTATAACCATACTTTTAGTTTAGATTCATGTTTAAATAAAGCTGTTCCTAAATATTACTATAGACAAGACGAAAAAGGAAATTATAGCAATGCTTCAGCTTGTGGTAATGAAACAGCTTCAGATAGGTATATGTTTAGAAGATACATGATAGATTCAGTAGTATATTGGGCTAAAGAATATCATATTGATGGATTTAGATTTGATTTAATGGGTATACATGATATAGAGACTATGAAGTTAATAAGAGAAGAATTAAATAAAATAGATCCAAGTATAATAGTCTATGGTGAAGGCTGGATGGGAGGTCCAAGTCCTTTAAAAGAAGATGATGCGGCTTTAAAGAAAAATACTTATAAATTTGGAGAATTACAAATAGCAGCTTTTAGTGATGATTGTAGAGATGGAGTGAAGGGGCATGTTTTCTATGAAAAAGAGGCGGGATTTGCTAATGGAAAGGATGGACTTGAAGAAACAATAAAATTTGCTATTGTTGCATCAACATCACATAAAGAAGTAGATAAAACTAATATAGTGTATTCAGATGGATTTTGGGCTAATGAACCTTATCAAACAGTAACTTATGCATCTGCACATGATAATTATACTTTATGGGATAAACTTCAAATAGTATCACCAGAAGCGAGTAAAGAAGAATTAATAAAAATTAATAAATTAATAGCTGGTATAATATTAACTTCACAAGGAATAACTTTTATACATGCTGGAGAAGAGATGGCAAGAACTAAGGTTGATGAAAATGGAAACCTAGTAGAAAACAGTTTTAATTCTTCTGATAAGGTAAATAAAATTTATTGGGATAGAAAAATTGAGTATAAGGATTTAGTTGAATATTATAAGGGATTAATTGCATTAAGAAAAGAATATAAAGCTTTTAGAATGAATAGCAATAAAGAGATACAAAAAAACATTCATTTTCTAGAAAAAGGTAAAGATTTTGACGGTGATAATTTAGTTGCATATATAATAGATGCTAAGAATATAGATGATAAGTGTTCTAAAATAGCAGTTATAATAAATGCAAATGAAACAGAAGAAAAAGTAAATCTTAAAGAAAAAGATTGGGGAGTATTTGTTAATAATGATAAATCAGGAAATGAAGTTATAGAAGTTTTAAATAGTGATATAGTTATCATTGCTCCAAAATCAATAAAGGTATTAATAAAATAATAGATTAAATATATAAATAGAAGAATGTAACTTAATATGAAAATTAATTAGTTACATTCTGCGTTTTATTTTAAATTAATAAAAAGGGGTGAGGTTTATGGGAATGAATATGATAGTTTATCAGATAGTTAATGAGTTTAAAAGATTAGGTGAAGTCGTTGCTATAACTTTAGCTGGATCATGTGCAACTGGTAGAAAGGATAATTCTTCAGATATTGATATAAATATAATTACAGAAAGGGATATATCCATTGAAAAAAGAGAAAGTATTGTAAAAAAGTTTTCCGATTTGATGGAGATAAATAATAATTTTGGGGGAGTATCGGATGAATTTGTACTAAGAAATTCATCAATACAAATTAAAATAGTTTATTTTAATTTGTATTGGTTGGAAGATAGATTAAAAAATATATTGGAAAAGCATAATGCATCTATTGGATATAGCACATGTTTTTGGCATAATGTAATTAATGCATTAATATTTTTTGATAAAAGGGAAAGATTCAAAGAACTTAAGGAAAAGTATACTATGAAATATCCAATAGAGCTTAAAAGAAATATAGTTAGTAAAAATTATCCTATATTAAAAAGAAATTTCTCATCATATTATAATCAAATAGAGAAAGCTATAAATAGAAATGATATAGTAAATTTAAATAATAGGGTAGCTGCTTTTTTAGATAGTTATTTTGATATTATATTTGCTATAAATGAGATTCCACATCCAGGAGAAAAAAGGCTTTTAAGCATAGTTAATATTATGTGTAAGAAGTTACCTAATAATGCATTAGCAGATATTGAGAAATTAATTGAAGATATTTCTAAATGTGATAATGTAATATTAGAAGATATTAATGAAATTGTTATTAAGTTAGATATAATTCTTAAAAGTGAAAATTTAATAAGTTGAATTGATAATGTTTACAATGATGGGTGATATTGTTATAATTAATATGATATTATATAAACAGATTAATGGAGGGGCATAATGAGAATACAAAGAGAAGAGCTTTTAAATAGAATTGATGGAAAAGAAGTTTATGTGTATACATTATATAATGAAAATACAAGTGTAAAAATAACAAACTATGGAGGTATTATATTATCATTAATTACACCAGATAAATTTGGAGCAAAAGATGATATTGTTTTAGGATATGATAATTTCGAAGACTATAAGACTACCACAACATATTTTGGTGCTATTATTGGACGTTGTGCTAATAGAATTGGAAAAGCAGAAATTGATGTAGATGGGATAAAGTATAAACTTGCTCAAAATGATGGTAACAATCATCTTCATGGTGGTGTTAAAGGCTTTAATAGAGTGGTTTGGGATTCTGAAGTTTTAAATGATAAAGATGGAGAGTATTTAAAGCTATCATACTTAAGTAAAGATGGTGAAGAAGAGTATCCAGGAAATTTAGAGGTTACTGTTGAATATAAGTTAACAAAAGAAAATGAATTGATTATTAATTATTATGGGAAATGTGATAAAAGTACAGTTTTAAATTTAACTAATCATTCATATTTCAACTTAAAAGGTCATGCTTCAGGAGATGTATTAGATCATAGGGTTAGAATTTATGCAAAAAATATAACTACTGCAGATTCTGAAAGTATACCTACCGGTGAAATAAGAAATGTAGAAGGAACACCTATGGATTTTACTAATTTAAAGTGTATTGGAGCAGATATAGATAAAGAATATGATCAATTAATTAATGGGAATGGATATGATCATAACTGGATTATTGATGAGTATACAGGAGATCTTAAAAAGGCTGCAGAAGTTATAGAGGATAATACTGGAAGGTTATTGGAGGTATTTACCACAAAGCCGGGAATACAATTTTATACAGGTAATTTCTTAAATGGGAATGAAATTGGAAAAGGTGGAGTAAGGTATAAAAAGAGACAAGGATTGTGCCTTGAAACACAATATTTCCCAGATAGCTTACATCATTCAGGTTTTTCTAATGTAATATTAAAAGCTGGACAAGAATATAAACATACTACAATTTATAAAATGAGCACTGTTAATAAATAATAAATAAAAATGACTAAGAGAGAATTCTACTCCTTAGTCATTTTTTTGCAGTTTCTACAATAACCATATATTTCAAGACGATGTTCGGTTACATCAAAATCCATATCATCTCTTAGATGCTTTTCATAAACACAAAGAGGACAATCGGTTATAGGAAATACTTCTTTACAGTGTTTACAAATCAAGTGATGTTTATGTTCGGAAGTATTCATTTCATAAGAGGTTTTATTATCATCTCCTAAGATACATTTAGAAATCACATTTTTATTAGATAGAGAATCTAGTATTTTATAAATTGATGATAAATTTATAGAAATTGAATTTTCCTTTAATTTTGAATATATTTCTTCAGCACTAAGAGGTTGTGTACTTTCAGATAATACCTGAAGTACAGAAGTTCTATGCTTAGTTATTTTTAATCCTTTTGATTTAAGTATATCACTAAAGTTAATTTCATTATTCAATTTACTACCTCCAGGCATTATTTATTTATATTATACAAATTTGCGCCTAATAATTAAAGTGATAAAGAATATTACTGCTGATACAAGAACAATTGTTGCACCTGTAACAGTATTTAAATAATATGAAATTATTAGTCCTGTAATACCAGAGAATACAGCAATTAATACTGAAAACAAATGATATTGACGAACATTTTTAGAAATATTACGAGCTGCAGCAGCTGGTAAAACTAAAAGGGAATTTATTATTAATAAACCTACCCATCTTACAGTTAAAGTAACTATGACAGCTATGGTACAAGTAAATATAATTTCTATTAATAATGTATTCATACCACGACTATTTGCAAGGGAAGGATTTAAACTTGTTATAAGTAATTTATTAAATATTAAAGCCCAAAGTATAATAACCACAATAAATACAAAAAATAGCAAAATAATCTCCTTTTGAGTTATGCTAAGTAAATCCCCAACTAAGTAAGATGAAAACTTACTTAAGCTACTAGAAAAACTCATAAGTACTAATCCTAAAGCTATTGCAGTAGATGAGAAAACACCAATTATTGTATCTGTTGATGAAGTTCCTTTATTTTTTATAATTGTTATAGATATTGCAAAACAAATTGAAAATAACGTTGCTCCCCACATTGGATCAATTCCACCTAAAAGAATTCCAATAGCTATTCCTGTAAAAGCACCATGTCCCAAGGAGTCTGCAAAGAAGGACATTTTGTTGCTAACAACCATAGTACTTAAAAGTCCAAAAAGGGGAGTAACTATTAAAATAGCTAAAAAGGCATTCTTCATAAAATCAAAAGATAGCCATTGAAATGGTAATATTGAATAAATAAAATTATATATAGAATCAAACATATCTTAAATGCCTCCTGTTTTAGATGAGTCTTCATTAGAATTATTTAATGATAATCCGAATATTTTTTGTGTAGCAGGATTATTAAAAACTTGTTTTGGACTACCAGAACAAACTATTGTACCATTTACAAGTGCTACACGGTCAGAATATTTATAAACTAAATCTAAATCATGAGAAACTAAGATAATTGATAAATCATAATTCTTTTTGATGTCCATAAGTATTTCATAAAATAATTCTAATCCATTTTGATCAACTCCAGATACAGGTTCATCTAATAGTAATATGTTAGGAATTGGATCAAGTGCTAATGCAAGTAAAACTCTTTGAAGTTCTCCACCAGATAAAGCTCCAAGACGTCTATCTATTAAATGAGGAACTTTTACTCTTTTTAGGCTTTCTAATACATCTTTTCGGATTTTCTTTTTAGGCTTTAACCATGAAGGCATAGAAGTCTTACAACAGACAAATAAATCAAGAACACTAATAGGAGTATCTTTATCAAAGGTTAAATATTGAGGAACATATCCAATTATAGGTTGATGATATTTATTGTCATTTTGTCCAATAAAGTTTAAATTTCCAGAATGTTTAACTTCTCCAAGTAAGGCTTTAAGTAATGTGCTTTTACCAGCCCCATTTGGTCCAATAATAGATGTAAGTTCTCCACAATGAATATGGAGATTTACATCTTTAAGTATTTCATTATTACCAATAGTAACTGAAAAGTTTTCGATTTTTGTGCAACAAAAGTTATTGCAGATATTATTTTTATTGAAGTTAGCTTTTTTTATCATTTTAATGCCTCTTTTAATACATTAAGATTTTCTTTCATTTTATTTATATAATCATCATAAGCATCAGGAGTAGAGTCTCCTGTTACTATAGGATCTAACTCATAAACTGTAGCGTCAGTTTCAGTTGCTATAGTTTCAGCAATTTTAGAAGAGTATTGAGGTTCAGTAAATAAAGCTTTTATATTTTTTGATTTTATAGTGTTAATTATTTCTTCAATTTCTTTTGCTGACGGTTCAGAATCAGGTTCTATTACAATAACACC
The DNA here is from genome assembly GCA_900547475.1 of uncultured Clostridium sp. Classification (GTDB taxonomy): domain Bacteria; phylum Bacillota; class Clostridia; order Clostridiales; family Clostridiaceae; genus Clostridium. The sequence goes on from URGW01000019.1 coordinate 24,805, forward strand.
AGCTATGTTTAAATTAAATTCTTTAGCAAAGTAAGGAAATGCTTCATGGAATGTAATTATATCTCTATTTGTTAAACTATCTAATTCTGCATGCATTTCATTTTTTAAGTTTTCTAATTTAGAAACATAAGTGTTAGTGTTTGACTCATAAGCTTCTTTGTTCTCAGGATTTAAATCTTCAAGTTGCGAAGAAATATTTTTTACTTCTTCTATGTTGCCTGTTACACTAACCCATACATGAGCATTATATTCATGATCATGCCCATCATCTTCAGAATGTTCATCTTCAGAATGTTCATCTTCAGTATCGTGATCATGATCGTGGTCATCATGGCTGTGAGTATCATCTTCTAAAAGAGAGAGACCTTTAGTTGCATCAACTATTTGAAGATTAGGGTATTGTGAAATTATATCATCTAAAAAAGACTCCATTCCAGCACCATTTACAACTAGAATATCAGCCTTTTCTAATGTTTTTAAATCTTGAGGTGTAAGCTGATAATCATGAAGACATCCTGTTTGTGATTTAGTCATATTTGTAACAGTTACATTTGGAATATCTTTTGTAATGTTAATTGTTGATATATATAGTGGATAAAAAGAAGTTACTATATTTAAAGTATCTTCATTAGTTTTATTTGAATCCACATTATTATTACAACTTATAAATAAGAATGATGTTGCAATAATTAGTGTCAGTAGTTTTGGTAATTTTAATTTCATAACTTGTCCTCCTAAAGTCAAATGATAATAATTTGCAATTATAATAAACATTATACTACTTTTATTGAAAAAGTAAATTAAAATTTTTATTTTAATTTCTATTTAACATTATATATATCGACAATAAAATATAAAAAGTTATTATCTGTGAACGAATAAATAAAAAAATAAATAAATGTTCGTAAAAGGTATTGGCATTTTAAAAATTTCTGCTATTATATAAAAGTAAACTCGTTTCTTAGGAAAGAAACCGGTAGATTTAATTAACAAAAGATATAAAGGAGATTATATTAATGAATAACTTTTTAGATAATTTCTTTAAGCTTAAAGAAAACAATACAAATGTTAAAACAGAATTTATAGCTGGTATTACTACATTTATGACTATGGCATATATATTAATAGTCAACCCTTCAATTTTAGCAGCTGCAGGAATGGATTCAGGAGCTGTATTTACGGCAACTGCATTGTCAGCAATAATTGCAACGTTAGTAATGGGGTTATATGCAAAATTACCTTTTGCTCAAGCTCCAGGTATGGGATTAAACGCATTCTTTGCATATAATGTAGTTCTATCAATGGGATATTCATATCAATTTGCATTAACTGCAGTTTTATTAGAAGGATTAATATTTGTATTATTAACAGTATTTAATGTAAGAGAAGTTATTGTTGATTCAATTCCAGTAAATATTAAAAGAGCTATTTCTGTAGGAATAGGATTATTTATAGCATTACTTGGACTTGAAGGAGCTGGAGTAGTTGTTCATCCAGCTGATGGAGGAACTATAGTTGCTTTAGGTAATATTACGTCAGGAACAGGACTTTTAGCAATTATAGGTATAGTAATTACAGGGATATTAGTAGCAAGAAAAGTTAAAGGTGCATTATTCTTAGGAATGATAATAACAGCAGTAATAGGTATACCAATGGGCATAATAGATATGCCTAATAAAATCTTTAGTATGCCACCATCAATCAGTTCAACATTTATGCAATTTGAATGGAGTAATATTTTCTCTATAGATATGGCAATAGCATTATTTACATTATTGTTTATGGATATGTTTGATACTATAGGAACTTTAGTAGGTGTTGCAACTAAAGCAAATATGCTAGATAAAGATGGAAAGGTTCCTAATATTAAAAAGGCTCTTTTAGCAGATGCAGTAGGAACAACAGTAGGAGCATGTCTTGGGACAAGTACAGTTAGTACTTTTGTTGAAAGTGCTGCAGGTGTAGCAGAAGGTGGAAGAACAGGATTAACAGCGCTATCTACAGCATTTATGTTCTTCTTAGCATTATTTTTATCACCAGTATTTGGAGTAATTACTTCAGCAGTAACAGCTTCAGTTTTAGTTGTTGTTGGATTATTTATGATTGAAAATATAAAGGAATTAAATTTAGAAGATTATACAGAAGCAATTCCAGCATTTTTAACAATAATAATGATGCCATTTGCATATTCAATTTCAGATGGGATAGTATTTGGAGTTGTATCATATATAATATTAAAAGTATTTACTGGAAGATGGAAAGAGGTCACTTGGCCTACAGTAATAGTTGGAATAATATTTGTAATGAAGTTCATATTTATATAAAATTAAATTTTAAAAGCTCACTTTAATTAAGAGTTAAAGTGAGCTTTTATTTTTTAGAACAATTTCTTATATTTAAAAATATAGTATAAAGATAATTCTAAAGTTTCTTTATTATAGTTAATAATGTATCTAAAGAAGAAGATAAATTGCTTATATCTTCATCACTTAAAGGAGAAAGTTTTTCTTTTATTACTTCTTTAATATATTCCTTACCTTCTTTTAAAACTTCTATTGCTTTAGGCGTAGCTTGTATTAATATAACTCTTCTATCAGTAGGATTATAATCTCTAGTAACAAGGCCATCTTCAACTAATTTATCGATTACAGGTGTCATATTAGGTTTAGATATACAAAGTTCTTTTGCCATTTTAGAAATAGGAAGTGGTCCGTTATGAACTAAATAAAATAATACTTTTATATGTGAATGAGGAATATTAAATTTTTTTGCAAGAATATTAGGGTTAAAAATATGTTTATTTAGAGAGAATAATAATAGATATAAATTATCAGATATATCATTTAAATTTAAAGTAGTCATGTTAGCCTCCTTACAATACTAATTGATAATATTATAATCTATTAAAAAATAGTTTACAATATATAGTTATAAAAATATAACTATTATAAAAAAGTAACAATTTTTATTGACAGAGAATAGTTATAAAAATATAATTATTATAAAAATAGAAATATACTAAATTTAAATAAGGAGAGGAGAGCTTATGCTTAATTTATTAAAACATTTAAAGCCTTTCGTTGCTTCAATGATACTTGCAATAGCACTTTTATTTGTTCAAGCTATATGTGATTTATCATTGCCAGACTATATGTCCAATATAGTTAATGTTGGAATACAACAAGGTGGAGTAGAAAATGCTGTTCCTAAAGTTATTAAATCATCAGAAATGGAAAAGTTATTTATTTTCATGAGTGATGAAGAAAAAAATAATATCAAGAACAATTATACTTTGTTAGATAAAGATAACCTTACTATAGATGAGTATAATAAGTATCTAAAAGATTATCCAGAGTTAGAAAATGAAACTATTTATAAGTTAAATACTAATGAAGAGGAAAAAATAAACAAGTTAAATGATATATTTGGAAAACCAATGCTTATTGTTTCAATGTTAGAATCACAAGGCTTAAATGGAGTTCCAGGTATTGATGGTATGTTACCGCAAGGTATGGACTTATCTAATATGGATCCTTTTCAAATGCTAAGTATTATGTCTAAAGAACAGATAGATAATATGTTAGCAAATGTGGATGAGAAATTAGCAGATATGCCTGAAAGTATGATAACTCAAGCTGCTACTAGTTATGTGAAGGATCAATATAAAGAAGTTGGAATCAATACTGATAAGCTTCAATCTAACTATGTAATTATGGCTGGATTAAAAATGGTAGGTATCGCTTTAATTAGTATGGTAGCTACAGTTATTGTAAGTTTTATTGCTGCAAGAGTTGGTGCCGCATTAGGTAGAAATTTAAGAAAAGATGTATTTAAAAAGGTTGTAGGATTTTCAAATACTGAATTTGATGAATTTTCAACGGCATCACTTATTACAAGAACAACAAATGATATACAACAAATTCTTATGCTTGTTGTAATGGGATTAAGAATTGTATTCTATGCACCAATTTTAGGTGTTGGAGGTGTTATTAAAGTTATTAATACTGGAGCATCAATGGGATGGGTAATTGGAGTTGCAGTAATATCAATATTACTTTTAGTAATTGTATTATTCAGTTTTGCTATGCCAAAGTTCAAAAGTGTACAAAAGCTTGTTGATAGATTAAATCTTGTTACAAGAGAAAGTTTAACTGGTATGCTTGTTATTCGTGCATTTAGTACTCAAAAGTATGAAGAAGAAAAATTTGAAGTTGCTAATAAAAACTTAACAAGAACAAATCTTTTTGTTAATAGAGTTATGACAATAATGATGCCATTAATGATGTTCATTATGAACGCAATAACATTACTAATTGTATGGGTTGGAGCACATAGAATTGATGAAGGTATTATGCAAGTTGGAACAATGATGGCATTTATGCAATATACTATGCAAATAATCATGGCATTTTTAATGATATCAATGGTTTCAGTTATATTACCAAGAGCAATGGTCTCTGCTCAACGTGTATCTGAGGTTTTAAATGTTGATGTGGCAATTAAAGATTCTGAAAAGCTACAAATGTTTAACGAAAATGAAAAAGGAACTATTGAATTTAAAAATGTTTCATTTAGGTATCCTGGTGCGGATGAAGATGTAATAAGTAATGTTAGCTTTAAAGCATTCCCAGGAGAAACTACTGCATTTATTGGTAGTACTGGTAGTGGTAAATCAACATTAATTAATTTAATACCTCGTTTTTATGATGTAACAGAAGGGGAAATATTAATTGATGGTGTAAATATAAAGAATGTATCCCAATATGACTTAAGAGAAAAAATAGGATTTATTCCACAAAAGGGACTTTTATTCTCTGGTACAATTGAAAGTAATTTAAAGTATGGTGGAGATCATATAGTTGATGAGGATATGATAAAGGCTTCTGAAATTGCTCAAGCAATGGAGTTTATAAACAGTAAAGAAGAGAGATTTAATACAGAGATTGCTCAAGGTGGTACAAATGTATCTGGTGGACAAAAACAAAGATTAGCAATTGCTCGTGCTATAGCTAAAAAGCCAGAAGTATTTATATTTGATGATAGTTTCTCTGCATTAGACTTTAAAACTGATGCTAAACTTAGAAAAGCAATAAATACTGAATTAAAAGAAAGTACACTTTTAATTGTTGCTCAAAGAATAAGTACTATAATGAATGCAAATCAAATTATAGTACTTGATGAAGGTAAGGTTGTTGGTAAAGGAACTCATAAAGAGCTTATGGAAAACTGTGAAGTTTACCAACAAATAGCTCTATCACAACTTTCAAAGGAGGAGCTTTCAAATGAGTAAACATAAAATGAGAGGCCCAATGGGTGGAGGTCCAATGGGCGGAATGGCAAGAGGTGGCGAAAAGGCTAAAGATTTTAAAAAGACTATGAAAACTCTGGGGAAGTATTTAAAGCCTTATAGCCTATCAATAATAATAGTTATAATATTTGCTATTGGTTCTGCTGCATTTTCAATTGTAGGACCAAAGATATTAGGGGAAGCAACTACAGAAATATTCAATGGATTAGTAAAAAAAGTTACAACTACTAATGCAGAAGGAATTAATTTTACTCGTATAGGAGAAATAATTTTATTTTTAGTAGGACTATATTTAGTTAGCGTAATTTTCTCATTAATACAAGGATGGGTAATGTCAGGAATTGCTCAAAAGGTGTCCTATAATATGAGAAAAGAAATATCAGAAAAGATTAATAGAATGCCTCTTAAGTATTTTGATACTAAAACTCATGGTGAAGTATTATCAAGAGTAACAAATGATGTTGATACTGTAAGCCAAACTTTAAATCAAAGTTTATCACAAATGTTAACATCAGCAACTACACTTGTTGGTGTACTTATAATGATGTTCTCTATAAATTGGATAATGACATTGGCTTCATTAATTGTAATTCCAGTATCAGCAGGGTTAATTGCTTTTGTTGTTAAGAAGTCTCAAAGATATTTTAAAACTCAACAAGAGTATTTAGGATATGTTAATGGTCAAGTTGAAGAAGTTTATTCTGGCCATAATGTAATGAAAGCTTTTAATGCAGAAGAAAGAGAAATTAATAAATTTAATGAGCTTAATGATACACTTTATAATAGTGCATGGAAATCACAATTTTTATCAGGTATGATGATGCCTATAATGACTTTTGTAGGTAATTTAGGATATGTAATAGTATCAATACTTGGTGGATGGTTAACTATTAAAAAGGTTATTGAAGTTGGTGATATTTTATCTTTCGTTCAATATATTAGATCATTTATGCAACCAATTGCTCAAACAGCGCAAATAGCAAATGTACTTCAATCAACTGCAGCAGCTGCTGAAAGAGTGTTTGAATTTTTAGATGAAGAAGAAGAAAGTTTAGATGTTGAACATCCAATAAGTACTGAAGATATAGAAGGACAGGTTGACTTTAAAGATGTTCATTTTGGATACAATCCAGAAAGAACTATTATTAACAATTTTACAGCTCATGTAAAACCAGGACAAAGAGTTGCTATAGTAGGACCAACTGGTGCTGGTAAGACAACAATGGTTAAGCTTCTTATGAGATTCTATGATGTTAATGATGGTGCTATTTTAATTGATGGTCATAATATTAAAGAGTTTAGAAGAAATGATTTAAGAAAAATGTTTGGTATGGTTCTTCAAGATACATGGTTATTTAATGGAACTATAATGGAAAATCTACGTTATGGTAGATTAGATGCTACAGATGAAGAGATTAAAGAAGCAGCTAAAGCAGCTCATGTTCATAGCTTTATAAAAACATTACCTCATGGTTATGATATGGAACTTAATGAGGAAGCAAGCAATGTATCACAAGGTCAAAAGCAATTATTAACTATTGCTCGTGCAATACTAGCAGATCCTAAAATATTAATACTTGATGAAGCTACAAGTTCTGTTGACACAAGAACAGAAGTATTAATTCAAAAGGCTATGGATAATTTGATGCACGGAAGAACTAGTTTTATAATTGCACATAGATTATCTACTATTAGAGATGCAGACCTTATTCTTGTTATGAAAGATGGGGATATAGTTGAACAAGGAAATCATGAAGAGCTATTAGCTAAGAATGGATTCTATGCAAATCTTTATAATAGCCAATTTGAAGGTGCAGAGGCATAAAAGTTAACTATGTAAAATGACAAATAGAATTAATTAAACTTTAACAAGGTGGATTATAAAACCCACCTTGTTTTTTAACATAGCTTAATTTTTTGACCTACTGTAATAAGATTTAAATCAGATATATTATTAAGTTCCATTATTTTATTAATACTTAAATTAAACATTTCAGAAACAGCTTCTAAGGAATCCCCTTCTTTTATTGTATATATACCAGATGAATAAAGTTGAAGTACTTGATTTTTAGAAAGTCTATTTAGATTTTTTATATTGTTTAATTTAGCAATTTTTTTATAACTAATATCAAATTTTTTAGAGATGTTAATTAGTGTATCGTTATCTTTTACTACATAGGTAAAAGGATATTTACAATTTTGAATTTTCCACTGGATAATGTTAACATCATCTGTTGGGATAATAGGATTAAAATAATCCGTATAAGGGTGATTGTTAATTGTTATATATATTTTTTCAGTTTTATAATAATTTTTTAATGTATTATAAATACAATCAAAGAAAGATTTTGTTTTAATTGTATTTTCTTTTAGAATATTCATAATACTTTCGTGAAAATCTATATGAGCAAAATTATCTTTATGATTATAATACATTTTATTAATTTTTGTATTACGATTTATTAATGGAAGTAATCCTATAGGAGAGGTTTGGAGGAGTTTAGAAAAGCCTAAAGTTATATCTTCATTAGTATTATAGTTTAAAGTTTTATTTGAATACCAAATAGTATTTAAATTTTCATCAGGATAATATATTTTAACATTTTCAGAGAAAGAGGAATTTTCTATTATCTCTTCAAGCTCACAATATAATAACCCTCTTTTTTTTATATAATATATACTTTTAACAAGACCTATGCCTAGTACATAGTAATCTACAGAAAATTCAGAGTTATCTTTAGATACAGTAACAATTTCTAAGGCTGAAGGAAATAAGTTAAATTGAGTTTTAACTTTTATATCTACGTTAGTGATACAACGTTTGCTTCCATCAGATAAAAGCCACATATTGTTTTTAACAACAGGCTCCCTTATTAAATAATTATCCATATTATTAGATTCATCTAAGAAATTTTGATGATGACAAGCATTTCTAATTTGAAAGGAAAGTTTAATCCCATTATCAGTATATTCGTAAATATTTACGTTATTGGTTGTACCGTTATCAAATCTAACCTGAATTTTATTATTATTAAAATAATCTATTGAACTTTTGAAGTTAATTAAATTATTATTAAAACCTCTATAAATATACATTGAATTTGAATTATGTGGAAAGTATTCTTTGGATTTTATACTCATAGTAACTCACCTCGTAATCATTTGTGTGGTAATTTTGTTATTGATATTACAGTATATGAACAAGATTGAAACTTTGTTTAATATAGAACAAAGATTTAATTAAATATAAAAAGAAATTCATAAGATTATGGTTTTCTAAAGAGATATTTATAGTATTAATTAATATTGACCTGTAGAAAAAAATATGATAAAATTTTTAATTACCCCAAAAGGCCTATTTATATGTTATAATGAAAAGATAAACATATAAGGAGGTAATTATTTGTTTAATACAGGAGATAAAATTGTTTATCCAGGTCAAGGAATAGGTGTTGTAGATTGTATTGAAGAGATGGAGTTTAAAGGTGAGAGGCAAAATTATTATAAAATAGATATTGTTAATAGTACTATGAAACTTAAATTACCAGTTAGTAGAGTAGAATTTACTAATATTAGATTAATAAGCAATAGTAAGGAAATAGATACTGATTTAAATAATTTTAGTGATTTTATTGTTAATGAAGAGGAAATAAAAACATCTACAGCCAAGGAAAGAATGATTACTAATACTAAAAAAATAAAAGAAGGAACATTAAATGATTATTTAGATGTTATATGCAATCTTACTCAGGTTAAGAAGCTTAGTAATATAAATGCTAATGAGAAACAAGTTTTAAATTCAACAAAGTCTTTAGTAGTTGAAGAGATAAGCCAATCAAAGGATTTATCTAGAGAAGAGGCAATTGAATTGTTGGAAAATGCAATAAGATTTTAATAATTAATCAACTAGAGAAGTTGCTTGTAGAAGATTTAAAAAAACATAAAAATAGAAGAGAATTTTATTATTTAAAATGAGTTATGCTAATTAGGCATAACTCATTTTTATATTATATAAAATTAATAAAACAATTAAAACTCTCTTTCTAAAATGCTTATTTTATTAGGATCTTCAAAGTCTTTTAGTGAATCTATTCCTAATTTATCTAAGACATCATCAAGAATTTTACTGTGAACAGCTACTTTTATTGAAGCATCGTAGGCAAAGTTATCCACTGCTTTTTTACCTTCTTCAGGAGGAACTAAAATTTTAGGACCACCAACACAGCCGCCAACACAACCCATACCTTCAATAAAGCTTGCATTTGCTTTACCAGCTAAAGCATCATTAAGTACTGCTTTGCATTCTTTAACTCCTTCTGCTTTTCTAGCTTTAAAATTTTTAATATTATCTGGATAAAGTTCTTCTACAGCTTCTGAGACAGCAATTGAAACTCCTCCAGTACGAGCATACAATCTTCCACCTCTAGATGTATATTCTATAGATGGAATTCCTTTTAAGTCTTTGGGGTGAATTTCTAAAGATTCAAAGATATTATTAAGTTCTTGGAAAGTTAAAACAAAGTCAATTGCACCAGCAACATCTTTTTCCTTTGCTTCAGCTTTTTTAGCTATACAAGGACCTACAAATACAACTTTTGCATCATTGTTTAAAGATTTAATTACTCTACCAGCTGCAATCATAGGAGAAACAGAAGGTGAAAGGTTAGGAATAAGTTCTTTATAAACTTTCTTTAACATTCCTACCCACATAGGACAACAACAAGAAGTTATCATTAAGTCATTTGGACCTTTTACATGTTTATTAAATTCAACGGCTTCTTTTATAGTCAACATGTCAGCAGCAAAAGCAACTTCAATCATATCTGTAAACCCAATTTTAATAAAGGCAGCTCTTAATTGATCCATAGTAACATCACTACCAAATTGACCTATAATGGCAGGAGCAACAGCAGCGATTACAGTTTTATTATTTTTCAATAAATCTAATATTGGCAGAAACTCTATTTTGTCTAAAATACGTCCATTATTACATGAATCAACACAAATACCACAATCAATACAAACATTATTATCAATAAATGTTGTATTATTATCAGAATCAAATTTTATGGCATCAAAGGGGCATGCTCTTTGACAGCCATATGTATTATTTTCATCAGGATTACAGTTTGTACAGGAGCATTCTAGTTTTTCTACTATTTTTTTATTTACATTATAATTAGTTATTGCTTTTTTTAAGTTATAAACATAATTATTATCAAAATCAACTTTTACTCCACATAATGAAGTAATTATTTCAAAGGTTTCTTGTGGAGAATTTTCATGGCAAGTAATTATTTTATTAAGGGTCTCATCAAAATTACCATCATAATAAGATTTTATTAATATATCAAACAGATCAGTGTACTTACTATTCATCATGTACCTCCTAAAATAGAAAGAATAAATAATTCTGTATAATTTAGTATATCTCTATTGCTATATGAAAATACTTAAATTTAATAAAAAATATAAGTTCTTTTTTGTCATAAATAACTGATGTAGTGAATTTGTATAAGTATAAATTTCGTGTGAAATAAATACATAATAAGAATTTAAATGCTTATTTTAAATAATTTTGTTATAATATGTAGAAGCGAGAAAATAGGGGATTAGGTGAAATAATGAAAAAGGCTATAAAAAAGAGTATAATGTTTGCATTTATTTTATTATTTATATTTTATAATAAGGCTTATGCTAGTGAGAGTTATAATATTAACTTTAATAGTATAGCGATAGATGATGGATTATCACAATCTTTAGCTGAGTATATATATCAAGATAGCTTTGGATATATATGGATAGGAACTAATGATGGATTAAATAGATATAATGGAAATGAATTTAAATTATATAAAAATATTAAAAATGATAATAATAGTATTAGTAATAATATGATTAGTTCATTAGTAGAAGATAATGATAAAAATTTATGGATAGGTACTGATGGTGGACTAAATAAAATGAATTTAGTCACTGGAAATATAACAAGATACTTAGTTTCAGATGAGGATAAAACTCATTCTAATACTGTTGTAGATGAACTACTATTAGATTCAAAGGGGAGACTTTGGGTTTGTACAACAAATGGTTTAAATTTATATGATAATAAGAATGATAAATTTGTAAAAGTAGCAAGTGAATACCTAGAAAATAAAGGGCTTCAAGCTATTGACGAAGATGAAGAAGGCAATATTTGGATAGCTACAAGGGAGGGGTTATATAGGTATAATCCTAAGAATGATACTATAAAAGAATTTTTTCATGATGAAAATGATAAGAATTCAATAAGTGAAAATAATATATTTTCAGTTTATTATGATGAAGGAAAGTTATGGATAGGAACTAAAACAGCTGGATTAAATGTAATGGATCTAAAAGATTATAGCATAAAGGTATATAAGCATAATTCTAATGATTCTAACTCTATACCAAGTAATCTTATAAGAGACATGCTTAGAGATAAAGATGGTACAATGTGGTTAGCTACAGATCAAGGTTTAGTTCGTTTTAATGAGGAAAATGAGGCGTTTTATACATATAAAAGTAACACAGATAAATATAGTATATGTGACGATAATATTATAGATTTATATCAGGATAAATCAGGTGTAATTTGGGTAGGAACATTTAATGGAATAAGTAAATTCTCATCTAATAAAGATTTTAAGGTATATAGAAATGATCCAATAGATGATAACTCATTGAGTAATAGTAGTGTTTGTGGAATATATGAAGATGATGAAGGAGTGGTATGGGTAGGAACATTTAATTCTGGTATAAATAGAATAAATAAGGAAAGTGATATAGTTACAAGATATTATAATGATGATAGTACTGATAATTCATTAAGTAGTAATAGAATAAAGGATATAACAGGAATAGAAAATGAAATTTGGATTGCTACTGATAATGGTTTAAATAAATATGATAAAAGTACAGAAGAGTTTACTGTTTACAAAAAGTTGGATGATGAAAATAGTATAGTAAATAATGAGATAAGAGTGTTGTATATTGATAAGGAAGGAGTTCTTTGGATAGGAACTAGGGGCGGAATATGTACATTTGATAGAAAGAGCAAATTTACTTCATATAATAGTATATTAGAGCAAAATGGTATCTATGAAAAAACGGTTAGTAGTATATATCAAGATAGTGAAGGAATAATGTGGTTTGGACTAGGAAATGATGGGGGACTAGTTAAATATAATAAAGAAACAGGTGAAATTATAAATTATTTATATAATGATGAAGATATAAATTCAATAAGTTATAATAATATAAGAAGTATAGACGAGGATAGTGAGGGGAATATATGGATAGGGACTCAAAGTGGATTAAATAAATTAAATAAGGAAACTGGAAAGTTTACAGTATATACAGATAGTGAAGGATTATCTAATGATTTTATTTATGGAGTAATAGTAGATAGTAATGATAATGTTTGGGTTAGCACTAATTATGGAGTATCAATGTATAATCAAAAAGAGGACAAGTTTATAAGATATTATGAAGCTGATGGTTTTGCAACTAATGAATACAATGGATTTTCTTATCATGAAAACAAAGATGGAAATATTTATTTTGGTGGAGTAAATGGATTAACAGAATTTAATCCATTGGATATTCAACTAAAAATGCAGGTTAGCAATGTAATAGTTGATAGTATAAAAACAAGTGCTGGAATTGAGCTAAATACAAAAGATAATGTGGTTTTAGAGTATAATTCTAGAGAGTTATATATAAAGTTTTTTATACCTGAATATAAAAATATAAATCAAATGCAATATGCATATAAATTAGAGGGAATGGATAGTAATTGGATATTTGCAGGAAATGAGAACTATGCAAGGTATGCTAATTTAGCTCCAGGAAAATATAAGATGCTAATAAAAGGAAGAAATTATAATGGGGTTTGGTCTGATGTATCAGAGATAAGTATTAAAGTAAAGAATACTATTTGGAAAACTCCTATAGCGTATATAACATATATTATTATTATATTAGTTATAATATATATATATTATAATCAAGTAAAAATATTAGATGCATTAGTGATTCAAAGAACTCAAGAGCTAAATAATAAGTTAAAAGAAAATAAAAATTTATATAAAAGGCTTATACAATTAGAAAAATATAAAAATAATTATTTTGTTAATTTATCTCACGAACTTAGGACACCTTTAAATGTTATTCTATCTATAGAACAATTAATAAGTTCTTTAAATAAAGCTGGTACTAAAATATCTAATGAAAAAATGGAAACCTATATGAATACCTTAAAGGGAAATTCAAAAAGATTACTAAACTTAATAAATAATATTATTGATACATCTAAAATAGATTCAGGATTTTATAGGTTGGATAAGGTTCAAGTTAATATAGTAAATCTTGTTGAAGATACAGCTTTATCTATGGTTGAACTTGCTGAGGTTAAGGGATTAGAAATCATAGTTGACCCAGAGATTGAGGAGTTATTTATAAATTGTGATAAGTTAGATATAGAAAGGTGTATAATAAACTTAATTGGAAATGCTATTAAATTTACTGAAGCTGGGGGAACAATAACAGTTACTATAAGTGAGTTAGACAAAAATGTGAAAATTAGTGTTAAGGATACTGGATTAGGAATAGATGAAAAGTATCATAATAGTATTTTTGATAGATTTGGGCAAGTTAATAGTGATGAACCTGAAGAATTAGGTGGAAGTGGATTAGGATTAACATTAACTAAAAATTTAATTAATCTTCATGATGGAGAAATTAGTGTAGTTAGTGAAAAGGGAAAGGGTAGTGAATTTATTATTATATTACCTATACAATAAAAAAGGAAGTATTCTATGGAAGAAATGGTTAAAATAATAAAGAAAAATCAATTATTTATTGGATTAAGTGATGAAAGTATAAAAAATGTTTTGAAAGAAATCCAATATTATATAAAAACATATAGTAAAGGTGAAATAATTGCCAATGAAGATGATGAATGTAGAAGCTTATCATTAGTATTGGATGGAACTGTAGAAATACAAAGATTATATTCTAATGGAAAATATATAGTATTAAGCAGAATATTTGAAGGCGATGTATTTGGAGAAGCCTTAGTATTTTCAAAAGCAAAGACATATCCTGCAACTGTAATAGCATTGAGTGAATGCAAAGTACTCTTTATAAATAAGAGTGATGTATTAAAAATATGTTCTAATGAAGAAAAAATATTGGAAAATTTTGTTTCGTTATTAAGTGATAAAGTTTTTATTTTAAATTCCAAAATAAAAAGCATATCTTTTAAAAGTATAAGGCAAAAAGTTATAAACTACATTTTAAATGAAGTAAAGGGGCAAAAAAGCAATTCTATTATATTAAAGAATACTAAAGAGGAGATAGCATCATTATTAGGTATTCCAAGACCATCATTATCACGAGAATTAATTAATTTGAGGGATATGAATTATATTGAGTTTAATAGAAAAAAAATAACTATATTAGATATAGAAAGTTTAGAAGAAGAATTATTTAATTAGAAAAAGAATCTGTAACATATGTTACAGATTCTTTTTTTGTATAGATGTAGAATAATCACATAGAGATTAAAAAATACATTTTAAGAGGAGATTTTAAATATGGAAAATAAGATGTTTTGTTTTCAATGTCAAGAAACTGCAGGATGTGCAGGATGTACTAAGTTTGGTGTATGTGGAAAAAGTCCAGAACTTGCAAATATGCAAGATTTATTAATATATGCTACTAAAGGATTATCAGAAGTAACAACAAGAATAAGAAAAGAAGGAAAAAAGATTGATAAAGAGTTAAATCATTTTATTACATTAAACCTTTTTACAACTATTACAAATGCAAATTTTGATAACGAAGTATTTTATGGTAGAGTAAAGGAAACTTTAAGAGTAAAAAGAGAGTTAATAGAAAAATTAGATAATAAAGAAAATTTATCAGAAGTTGCTTTATGGGAGGCATTTTCAAATGAAGAAATGGATAAAAAGTCAAATAGTGATGAGGTTGGAGTTCTTGCAACTAAGAATGAAGATGTAAGATCATTAAGAGAACTTATAACTTATGGATTAAAAGGATTATCAGCATATTCAAAACATGCTAATGCTTTAGGATATGATAATGAAGAAATAGATGCATTTATGCAAGAGACTTTAGCTAAGCTTTTAGATGATTCATTAACTGTTGAAGAATTAATTGCTTTAACATTAGAAACAGGAAAAGTAGGGGTAGATGGTATGGCATTATTAGATACTGCTAATACTGAAACTTATGGAAATCCTGAAATAACAAAAGTAAATATAGGAGTAGGTAAAAATCCAGGTATCTTAGTATCAGGACATGACTTAAAAGATATTGAACAATTATTAATTCAAACAGAAGGAACAGGAGTAGATGTATATACCCACTCAGAAATGTTACCAGCTCACTATTATCCAAACTTAAAGAAGTACAAGCATTTAGTAGGTAACTATGGTAATGCATGGTGGAAGCAAAGAGAAGAGTTTGAAAGCTTTAATGGACCAATATTAATGACTACTAACTGTATAGTGCCACCAAAGAATGAAAGCTATAAATCAAGAATGTATACAACAGGAGCAGCAGGCTTCGAAGGTTGTGTTCATATAGAAGCTGATGAAAATGGCGTTAAAGATTTCTCTGCAATAATTGAACAAGCTAAGAAGTGTAAGGCACCAACAGAAATAGAACAAGGAGAAATTATAGGGGGATTTGCTCATGCACAAGTATTAGCATTAGCAGATCAAGTTGTTGAAGCTGTTAAAACTGGAGCTATTAAAAAATTCTTCGTTATGGCAGGATGTGATGGAAGAGCTAAATCAAGAAATTATTATACAGACTTTGCAAAAGCTTTACCAAAGGATACAGTAATATTAACAGCAGGATGTGCTAAATATAAATATAATAAGTTAGAGCTTGGAGATATAAATGGAATTCCAAGAGTTTTAGATGCAGGTCAATGTAATGATTCTTATTCATTAGCATTAATAGCATTAAAATTAAAGGAAGTATTTGAATTAGAAGATATTAATGAATTACCAATAGCATTTAATATTGCTTGGTATGAACAAAAGGCTGTAATAGTATTATTATCATTATTATATCTTGGAGTTAAGAATATACATTTAGGACCAACACTTCCTGCATTCCTTTCACCTAATGTAGCTAAAGTTTTAGTTGAAAACTTTGGAATTGGTGGTATTACTAATGTTGAAGATGATTTAAAGATGTTTTTAAAATAATTAAATAGTTAGAAATAAGCAATAAAATTTATTATAATATTTTTAGAGTCGGAGATATCCGACTCTATTTTTAAAGTTAAAATTTAATATAAAAATAAAAACGTTCCTAGAATATATACCGGGGGAAGGTATTTTTTAGGAACGTTTTTAATAGGGGAAAAATTTATTTAATACTTTATGATTAAAGTATAGTATAGAAATTTGTCAATTGTGTTTCAATTTAATGAAATTGATGTGTTTAAATTAATATAGTAATTGTGCTTGGGTAATAATGTAAAGTGATTTATAATATTTTTATATTAAGAAATATAAAAAAACAGTATTAACTAAGATATTTAGTAATATTTTATTTGTTAGAAGAAAATGATTAAGAGCATAAGGAATAGCAAAGGCTATAAATATAGATGTTATAGATTTTGAAATAAGAAAATAATTATGAGATAAAAAGAATTAATAGTATATTGGAGGAAGTATATGAAAAAGAATGCAGCATTAAGAGAATTTAAAAAGTTAAAAAGTCAAATAAATCAAATAGAAGAAATAGTACATCATTCTAAGGTAGGAGCATTAATAGAACAAGAAACTTCTATTAGAAAGAAGATTAGATTACTTAAAGAAATGGAGAAAGAAGGATTTAAGGAGTATCAAGATGTATGTGATAGATATGAAGAAATACTAGAAGATGCTTCTAAGAGAATACTTGAAGATTATAATAAAAAAAATAATACTGATTTTAATTTTTATGAAGTAGTTAGGGGAAATTACAATACTTTTTTAAATTCAGGTATTATGACAGTTCTTACTAAGCAACATATACCAAAGCTTATTGGAGAAGCTTTTGAAGAGGCATTTCCAGATAATCCAAAAGATGAATATATTATAACAAGAAGAATGAAAAGAAAAATATATATTCACCTTGGAGATACAAATACAGGGAAAACCTATAATGCAGTAGAAAGACTTAAAACAGCTAAAAAAGGTGTATATTTATCTCCACTTAGAATTTTAGCATTAGAGAACTATGATAAATTAAATAATGAAGGTATAGTTTGTGATTTAATGACAGGTGAGGAAGAAATAATAAAAGAAAATTCAACACATGTTTCTTGTACTATAGAAAAGGTTAATTTAAAGCAAAGTTATGATATTGCTGTAATCGATGAAATTCAAATGATTAGTGATACACAAAGAGGAATTGCATGGAGTAGAGCTGTTTTAGGACTTAGATGTAATGAAATTCATATTTGTGGTGCAATGAATGCTAAGGAATTGTTAATTAAGATATTAGAGGATTGCGAAGATGATTATGAAATTAAGGAGTATCATAGAAATATACCTTTATTAGTTGAAAGCAAAAATTTTAGTTATAATGATGTTCAAGAAGGAGATGCTATTGTAGTATTTTCGAAAAAGAGAGTATTAGAAATAGCACAGGATTATTCTAATAAAAATATAAAGACTAGTATTATATATGGTGATTTACCACCAGAAGTTAGAAAGATGCAATATGAACAATTTATAAATAAGGAAAATAAAGTTTTAGTAACGACAGATGCTATTGGAATGGGGGTTAACTTACCTATAAGAAGAATAATATTTATGTCTATAAGAAAGTTTGATGGAGAAGAGGTACGAGAATTAACATCTCAAGAAGTTAAACAAATTGCGGGAAGAGCTGGTAGAAAAGGAATATATGATACAGGATATGTTGCAGGCGTTTCAGATACTCACAATTTTATTAGTAGAAAATTAGAGGTAAAGGATGAGATTATAAAGCAGGCAGTAATAGGTCCATCAGAAGCAATTTTAACTATAAAAAGTTTACCACTAAATGAAAAATTAGTATTGTGGAAAACTAGAGAATCAAAGATAGAATACTATACAAAGATGGATATAAGTGAATATCTATTAATATTAGAGAAAATAAAGAGATATAAGCTTAAAGAAGAAGATCAATGGGATTTATTAAAAGTGCCTTTTGACGTTTCAAGTGAGGAGCTTATGAATAAATTCTTAGAATATGTAGATGAGGTATTTGTTGCTAAGTTAGATGAAATAACAAAACCAACATGTTTTACAGGAAATCTTGATGATTTAGAGATTTATTATCAAAAAATTAATATGTATTATTCTTTTTCTAAGATATTTAACCTAAAGTTCGATGTGGATTGGGTATATTCAGAAAGACTTAGAGTTAGCGAAGATATAAATGAAATTTTAGTGAAAATATAAGATTATAACTATCTCAAAATTATAAAATATAATTTTGAGATAGTTAAGATTTATGTAATTAATGTTTATCAGTTACTAAATGAAAAATACTTTTTTAGGAAAATTATCCTCTACATATTTTAAGATTTTTTAGTATTATAATAAGGTTTTAAGTTATTTAAGTATATATTCATTATAAAATCAAGTTGATCATTAGTTAATGAATCAAAAGATAATCCAAATAGCTTGTCTTTATTTCTAGCAACTTTACATGGAATAATATTATCATTAATATGTACATTAAGTTTTGTGTTTAATTTAACATCTAAAGGATCATCTAAACTTATGGCCATTCCTTTTTCTGAGATATCTATTAATGAGCCTGTTAAATTTCCTTGAGCTGTATTAATAAAAATACTTATATTTTCCTTAATTGAAATCCTCTCACTTTTTCTATATATAGGATTTTGGTATGCAACTTTAATACAAATTATTGAACCACAAAAATTATATATACTCCAGATAATATTAATTAAGTAAGCACCTAAATTAATTTTATTAGTTAATAAATATATGGTTCCTAATATCCAAGCAAGTATAGTAGCAATTACAATTAAAATGTGAGATGAAGCCATTTTAAACTGAAATTGTTTTTTATTAGTAGTTATATCTTTAGATGTAACATTGAATTTTAATCTTATGCAAAATAGCTCTCGTAATATGGAAAGAGTTATATGAGGCGCCATAGCCACTTCATAATAATGAGACCACTTTAAACTTCTTGTCCTAGGAGAAAGTATAGTGAATATAAGTATTTGTCCTAATAAGAAAGGAATAAACATAGTCAATAAACTTTTTATTGGAGCATCTATAATTAACTTATGACTTAATAAAAAAAATAATGGTGAAATTATGTATATAAGTTTTTGAATACTAGAAAGCCAATATACTACACCATCCCAATATGCTATTTTTTGTCCTAATGTTAAATTTTTATTAAATATTACATTAAATTTCTTTATTACTTGTAGGTTTCCTCTACACCATCTATCTCTTTGTTTAACAAGTTCGGTAAAGGTTGTGGCACTTAAACCTAAAGCTAGTTCTTCATTTATAAATTCTGAATCATAACCCTTAGCTTGTAGCAACATACCAACAGCCATATCTTCTGTTATTGAGTAGGTTGGATATCCACCTATTTCCATTACGTATTTCTTTCTAAAAACGGCATTTGTTCCAACATGTAAAACTGCATTGTTAGCAGCTCTAGCTTCTTCTACATCCCTCATGAAGAAATCTTGTTCATTAGGAATTTTTCTATTTAGATTATATTGATACATATCTTGATTATAATAAACTTGAGGGGTTTGTACAAAAGCCATATTTTCGTTGGAGAAATATCCTACAGTTTTAGTTAAAAAATTTTTCTTTGGAATCATATCTGCATCTAAAACAGCAAATAAATCACCTGTTATTATATTTAGTGCATTATTTATATTTCCTGCTTTTGCACCTTCATTATTATTTCTAGTAATATAATTAACATTATATTTTATACATAAATTTTTTAGTTCATTTCTATGACCATCATCGCAAACATAAACTTTAAGTTTATTTTGAGGATAATCTAGTTTTTTGCTAGCTATTATAGTTTTTTGAAGTAAATCTAATGGCTCGTTATATGTACAAATTAATAAATCCACAGATGGAATATTCTCTGGAGGATAATTATTCAAGGATTTACTTTCGAGTTTGTAATTTTTACTAAATAAGTATTGAAAATTTATGAATGATATTAATCCTAAAATTTCAGCTAAATATAAAAAAACTCCAAATATAAAACTTGTAATATCATGGTTAATAGGTATAACAGAGAATCTCCATATTATATATATAATTGAGATAATAGAATTTACAATTATTAATATTTTTCTATTCTTTGGTTTTATGGTTGTTATAAGAAATGATATTAACAGTGCTAAAATAGAAATAATTAAATACATTTAAAAGCTCGCCCCTTTTTTGTATTCAGTTATATAATTATATTATAATAATTTTAAAAAATAAAGCATAAAAATAATAAAAAAATAAGAAATATGTCGAAAGTAAAATAAGAATGTAAGTTAAGAGTTTCTTTTTCTTAAAAGAAAATAATAAAATATTAAGATTATATTTACACAAAATGTTAATTGTTTTGCTATAATTAGAGAATAATTAACTATTATAGAAAAGTAATTACCAGGTATTATAAAGGAGTATAAAGAATTGAGATATTTAAATGAATATAAAAAAGATCTATTCTATAAAGAACCAATAGAGTTTAATAAGAATTCCAATAAGGATATATTAAAATATGCAGTAGGCGCTAATTTATATATGAATGGAGAAAAAAATTTTTATGAAAAGATAATTAATGGAGATTTTAATGAGTTAGGTACAATTTCTATTTGTTTTGAGGATGCAACTAAAGATAGTGAGGTTGAGAGTGCTGAGGATAATGTGGTTAAAATGCTAGATAATTTAACAACGTATATTAATGAGATAGATGTTATAAATAGTATTCCACTTATTTTTTTTAGGGTAAGAAATTATAATCAATTTCTTAGATTCACTTCAAAATTAAAAGCTGATCATTTTAAATACATTACTGGATTTATTTTTCCGAAGTTTACTACAGAAAATTCAATAGCTTATCTTGAATACACAAAGGAGCTTTCAGAAAAGTATAATGAAGTTCTATATGCTATGCCTATTTTAGAAAGTGAGGCTATTATTTATAAGGAAACTAGAATTCAAGAATTAATTAATATAAAAGAAGTAATAAATGATTATTCAGATATTATTTTAAATATTAGAGTTGGGGGTACTGATTTTTCTTCTAAATTTGGATTGAGGAGAAGTATTGATTCAAGTATTTATAATATAAGAGTAGTCTGTGATTGTTTAATTGATATTATAAATATGTTTTTAAGAGATGGACAGGAATATGTTATTTCAGCACCAGTTTGGGAATATTTTTCTGAAGATATAAAATCTAAAGAAGTTTGTGGATTGATAAATGAAATAAAAAGTGATAAAGAAAATGGGTTTTGTGGTAAAACAATAATTCATCCAAGTCAAATTAAATATGTAAATTCATTATATACAGTTACTTATGAGGAATATATAGATGCTAAGGTTATAATTGATTCTCATAAAGATGGAGGAGTATTTAAGGGTTACGGTGGAAATAAGATGAATGAGGTAAAACCACACTTTAATTGGGCTAAGAAAGTTATGAGTAGAGCTGAAATCTTTGGGGTGTTAAAAGAAGGAGTATCAAATGAGGATTTATATAAGGAAGATAATTTTAGTAGTAAATCTATAGAAGTATTATAAAAAGGATATTAAAGAGGATAGAACTATGAGTGTAGATATTAATATAAGAGAAAATAAATATAATTTAAATTTAAATGATTTAATAATAATGGGAAAAAGAATTAACAATAATAAAAGAAATTTTTTATTTATAAGTAAGGTATTAGGAAAGCATATTGAAGCTAAGCCGAAGGTATGTAAAGAAATAGGCTTGAAGTTAGCTAGATTAATTTTTGATAAAGAAGAAAAAAGCTATAAAAATAATGAAAAAATATGTGTAATAGGATTTGCTGAAACAGCAACAGGATTAGGAATGGCTGTAGCATCGTATATAAAAAATTGTTATTATATCACTACTACTAGGGAATGTATAACAGAGTTAAAATCTATTTTAAAATTTGAGGAAGAGCATTCCCATGCAACAACACATAAATGCTTTCCACTAGATAAGGACAAGATTGTTAATTCAGAAAAAATAATTTTAGTAGATGATGAAATAACAACTGGTAAATCTATGATAAATATAATAAAAGAATTAAAAAAGGTTACTAATGCAAAAAAATTCATTATATTAAGCATTTTAGATTGGAGAAATGAAGAGTATAGAAAGGCATATGATGAGCTAGTTAATGAAGAAAATATTAATGTAGAAGTTTTATCCTTAATATCAGGAGATATAAAAGTAAAGGATACAACTACCTATATAGATACTAATGATGAAGTAATAAATGATACTGCTGATGTTTTAAATTATAATGTTTTAGATAGAATTGACTTAAAGACAAGCTATGAAAAAGAGGTTGAAAGCTATTTATTACATACAGGAAGGTTTGGAATTGAATTTAATGAAATACAAGCATTAGAAAGTAAGTGTAAGGATATAGCTAATAGACTTCAAAGTTTGATTGAAAGTAATAAAAAAATATTAGTATTAGGGCATGGAGAAAATATATATATTCCTTGTAGAATAGCATCTTATATAAATGGAGATGTTTATTTTAAGAGTACTACAAGAAGTCCAATTTATTGTGAAGATGTTGATGGTTATCCTATAAAAGAAAAACATGTATTTTATCATAAAGGAGTAAAGTATTATTTTTATAATAAAAGTGAAATTGAAGAAAAGTATGATAAGGTAATCTTAATAACAGAAGATGATTTAAATATTAAATTAACAAACAATATGATTATAGTAAGGGTTTAGAGATTATGGAGAATATAAATTTAGTTAAGCATAGTTATAAAGAAGATTGTATATTTTTACTTAAAGATTTAACTGATAAAATAAAGGAAATTACAATAGAAGAAAAAGAAAAATTAATAAGAAGTGGAGTAAATTATTCGGAGATTATTTCGAAAGAAAGTATACCAAGTGAAGACATTAAAAATATATTTCTTAATATTTTAAATAGGGATAAGAAGGTAATTGCATATTATGTTGCAAAGATAGCAGAAATAATATATGGGCAAAAAGGTAATGCTTTGGTAATTGTTTCTTTAGCTAGAGCAGGAACCCCTTATGGAATACTAATTAAAAGATATTTGAAGTTTAAATATAAAGTAGATATAACACATTATAGTATATCTATTATAAGAGGAAAGGGAATAGATGCTAATGCATTAAAATATATTTTAAGTCAACATAAAGAAGCAAATATACAGTTTGTTGATGGATGGACTGGAAAAGGTTCTATAACAAAAGAATTAAATAAATCTGTAGAGATTTTTAACAATGAAAATAAAGTTAATATAGATAGTTCGTTAGCTGTTATTTCAGATCCAGCAAAGTTATGTAAAGTATGTGGGACAAGAGAGGATTTTGGAATAGCTACATGTTGTTTAAATTCAACAGTAAGTGGATTGATAAGTAGAACAATTCATAATGACAGGTACATTGGTAAGGAGGATTTTCATGGAGCCAAGACTCTAAATTATTTAAGAGATAAAGATTATTCACAATATTTTATTGATGAAATAAGTAGTGAATTTAAGAATATAAGTATTGGTTATGAGGATTTGACTTTAGAAATTGAAGATAAAGATTATTCAATGAAGATTGCTAATAAGATAAGAGAACTATATGATGTTAATAATATAAATAATATTAAGTTAAGTGTAGGAGAATCAGCTAGAGTTTTATTAAGAAGAGACCCTAGAGTTATATTAGTTAAAAATAAGAATGATAAAAATGTAGAGCATATACTTAAATTAGCAGAGGAAAAAGGAGTAAAAGTTATTGAATATAAAGATAGTGATTATAATTGTATTTCAATAATTAATGAAAAATAAATGGATAAGATATTTTTTATTACAGATTTAGATAGAACAATAATACATTCTAAACATATAGGCTATAAATGTGTTGAAAAACTTGGTGATAGAGAAATAACATATATGACTGATTATGCTTATGAGAAGTTACATGAGTTATTAAAGAGAGAAGAGTTTATTTTTATACCGTGCACTATGAGAAATATTAATCAAACATTAAGAGTTGATTTTATAAGAAGTTATAATCCCAAAATTATAATATGTACAAATGGAGCTCAAATTTACATTGATGGAAAGCTTGATGAAGTTTGGGACAAGCAAATGAAAGCTTTATGTGATAAAGATGAATTAAATAAAAATATTAGATATCTTGAAAATTTAAAAGAAGAATATAAGGAACTTATAGGGATTATAGAAGTAAGGAATATTGAAGATTTTTATATTACTGTAAAGTGCGTAGATTCACATGAGGCAGATAAATTTTACAATATAATAAGTAATAGCTTTGATAAAAGTATTAATGTTTTAAAAATAGAAGCTAAAATATTTATTATTCATAATAGAATAAATAAGGTATATGCTGTGGATTATATTATTGAAAAGTTTAATATAAAGAAATTAATTACATCTGGTGATACAGATGTTGATAAAGAATTTACAAGTAGAGGAATAGCAATTTTACCTAAGCATAGTTCTTTCAAGCATGAAAAAGCTATAATAACAGAAAGAAACAAAATACACGCTACAGAAGAAATTTTAGATTATATAGAAGAGATTATTGAATAAAAGGTAAAATTAATGTGCTAATGTAAGGAAAATGTTGAAAGGAAAGTATTAAATAGGTTAAAATTTAGAGGTAAGGTCTATTTTAAGAAAGTAAGGGGTTTATTTGTAAAATGGCTGTAAGTTTGAAAAATATAACAAATTATATGTTTAGGACTATCTATGAAAGAGAAGATACATATAATAAGTTTAAGCCATATTTTTATAGATTTATAGGTGTAGATGATAGTTCTAAATATAATGATTGTATTAAGACAATTGAAAGTAAGTTTGTAGAAGAAAAAGATAAATGTATTATATTTGATAACTCTATTCCATTAAGTGGTGAAATGGAGTTAATTCAGTATATTTTTAATGAACTTTCTTCAATGGATGTTTATAAAATGACTGCACAAGATATAACCATATTTGATGATTTTGAAGTGAATTTTAAATTTTTAAGTGCTTTAGAATATGTTATACCAATTGCTTGTAGCAAAGAAAACTTTTTTAATGATAATGTGAGAAATAATTTTATAACCAAGTTAATTGTTTGGACTTATACTTATGCTAAAGATATAAAATATGATGATAGCATTAATCCAAAGTGTGTTTATTATGGTAATATTCAAAGACATGAAATATATTTTCTAATTATGCTCTATAAAATGGGGTTTGATGTTATTTATATTAATCCGCTGAAAGAAGAGTTATGGGATGAAATTGATGATGCAGGTTTAAGTGAATGTATACAAAGTATGGAAATTTTAAGTGTTGAATCTTTTAAGGAAAGGGCTAATAGTGGAAAAATAATTGATAATTTTGAAACTGTTACTAAGCAAATTCAAAGAGATATAGAAGAGCAGCTTTTTTCAAATACTGGAATGTTTAAGCCTTGGCAGTTTAGAAAAGGATATACAAAAAGCGTTTTATTAGACACAATATTAGAAGATATTTATATTTATTGGAATGAACCATGTAAATTGAGAAGTGGATTTAAGGTTGAAGGTAATACTGTTCAAGTTCCATGTTTCTTTAAAAAGATAGATGGAATATACAATGATGAGTTTGAATATCAAAAGTTAGTTAAATATTGTACATCATCACCAAATACTTTGGTTTTTAATGGAAGATATTTTTCAGAAGATGTGCAATTTACAGATGATATGTATCAGCTTATGTTTTGTCAACTAAGTGATGGTTCATTTGATATAGATGAAATCAAAAAGTTACCTATATATAGGTTTTCAAAATATAGTGAAGATGTACAAAACTTTTTATTAAAAAAGTTTAATGAAACAATAAGTAGTACTGAATTATTTAATAGAACATTTAACAAAGAAGAAATATTAAGATTATTGGTATTAGTTTTAGGATTAAATGAAAGTATTGTTAGGTTAATAGATAATTTTGACTTTACATCAGCTATTCCTAAAATAGTAATTTATCTTGAAGATGAAAATACCATGCCGGAATCTATGCAGATACTTTTAGGATATCTTCATACTATAGGTATTGATATAGTTATATTTAATCCATCAGGTTTATTTAATATTAACAATGTAATAAAGGCTGCTGCATTAAATGATTTTAGATTAGATGTTATGAAGTATGATTCAAAATATAATAATTTAATGAATTTAAAACAAGGTGTTTTTTCAAGATTTTTAAGAAGGTAAGAGGAGAGAGTTACATATGAATAATAATGATAATAATATGTTTGGACAAACATTTAATGAAGATATATATGAAAATCAGCAAATAGGATATCAAAATCAACAAGGTATGTACCAAAATCAACAGATGGGATATCAAAATCAACAAATGGGATATCAGGGTCAACCAGGAATGTATCCAAACCAACAAATGGGATATCAAGGTCAACCAGGAGTATATCCAAATCAACAAATGAATTACCAAGGTCAAATGGGAATGTATCCAAATGATAATATACAAGTTCCAAATGATAACTTTGATATGGCAACTATATCAGAATATAAACAAAGATTAAGAGGAATGAAAGAAGTTCAAGATCTTACTAGTGAAGTAGAAATTCAAAATCCTAACTCTATAGTTATGTTTGGACAAAAAGCAAGTGAAAATATATCTAAGGTTTCCGATGAATTATTAAAATCAATGAAGTCTGTAAAATCAGAAGAAGCTAGTGAAATGCTAGTAAACTTAACTAAAATAATGGATAAATTTGATGTTAAGGAACTTGAAGGTACGGAAAAACAATCTATGTTCTCTAAAATTATGAAAGGTGTAGGTAATAGTGTAGCTAAATTATTTCAAAAATACGATACTATGGGGTATGAAGTAGAGAAGGTATATGTATTATTAAAGAAATATGAAAATGATATTAGAGAGTCAAATGCTAATTTAAAGAAATTATATGATGCTAATCTTCATTATTATCAATTATTAGAAAAGTATATTGTTGCAGGAGAGTTAGCATTAGAAGAAATAGATTTATATATACAGCAAATATCAATGAATACTGCGATGAATCAAGAAGAAAAACAGATGTTAACTCAAAAACTTGAAATAAGTAAAGAAATGTTATCACAACGTGTATATGATCTTCAAATTGCAGAAAATGTTGCAATTCAAGCGGCGCCTATGATTCAAACTATACAAATGTCTAATTTTAATTTAATGAGAAAAATAAATTCATCATTTATAGTTACATTGCCAATATTTAAGCAATGCTTAGCACAAGCTGTTATATTAAAAAGACAAGAAATTCAAGCTAAATCAATTAAGCAGTTAGATGATAAGACTAATGAGCTTATTATGAGAAATGCTCAAAATACAGCTAGACAGTCAGTAGAGATTGCAAGAATGGCATCAGGAAGTTCAGTGGCTATTTCTACATTAGAGAAATCTTTTGAAACAATAATGAAAGGAATTGAGGATACTAAAGCAATTCAAGAAGCAAATAGAGCACAAAGAGTAGAGAATTCAGCTAAACTCGAACAAATTAAACACTCTATGAAAAAGAATATAGCTCAGTTTTAAAATAATTAAGGATAGTGAATAAAAATAGAAAAATAGGAACAATTAAAATAAATAGAAAAACTGATAAAACATACTCTGAAAAGAGTTGAAAATAAATTTATTAAGTGGTATAATTTATCACATAAAATATTTTTTAATAGTGTTTTAAAGAGATATTTAGAGTTAGGGGGTATAAAAATGGGAATTAACTTAGGTTCAATGATGAACAATATGCGTTCTAATGCAAATGATAATGGAGTAAATGCATTAAATTTAAAAAAGAATGATGTTTTAAATCTAACAAAGAAGAATCCAGGATTAAAGAAAGTTATCTTAGGAGCTGGATGGGATGTAGCGAGTATAGGGCAAGATTTTGATTTAGATATAGCAGCATTTTTATTAAATACAAATGGAAAGGTTCAAAATATACCTGATGACGTGATATTCTTTAACAATATGCAAGGACAAGGGATTTATCTAGAAGGTGATAATAGAACTGGGGTTGGAGATGGTGATGACGAAAGAATAAGATTAGATTTAGAATCAATTTCATCACATGTTCAAAAAATAGTTTTTGTTGTTACTATACATGAAGCTCAAGCAAAAAGACAAACCTTTGGAATGGTAGAAAATTCTTATGTTAGAATTTTAGATGAGGAGCGTAATGAAAAAGAAATTTGTAGATTTAATTTAAAGGAAAATGGTTCAACAGTTACTTCAGTGATTTTTGCAGAATTATATAAAGTAAGTGGAGAATGGCAATTTAAAGCAATTGGAGAAGGAAAGATTGCCGATTTAAATGGAATTTTAGGATTATATATGTAAGGAATATGAGATTTGGAGGATGAATAATATGGCAGGAGTTTTAAATTTACAAAAAAATGATATTTTAGATTTAAGAAAGGCAGAACCAGGGTTAAAGCATGTTATGCTAGGAGCTGGATGGGATGTTGCTAAGAAGGGATTCTTTAATATAGGGCCAGATTGTGATTTAGATTTAATAGCATTATTATTAGATAACAATGATAAATTAATAAATAGAGGTGTAATATACTTCGGAAATTTAAAAGGGGATGGAATATACTTACATGGAGATAATAGAACAGGAGCTGGTGATGGAGATGATGAAAAAATATCAGTTGATTTAGATAGATTACCAGCTCAATGTGAAAAAGTTATATTTGCTCTTAATATTTATGATGCAGTATCAAGAAAACAAACTTTTTCTAAGATAAAAAATGCTTATATTAGAATTTTAAATGAGGATAAAGGCAATAAGGAAATTTGTAGATATAATCTATCAGAAGATGGAGGAGATAATACAGCATTACTTTTTGCGGAATTACAAAGAGCAAGTGGAAATTGGCAATTTAAAGCTAAGGGAGAATTATTAAAAGCTACAGTTAAATCTTTAGCAGATATGTATAAATAGAGGAGGAATTAATTATGGGAATTAATTTAGGTTCAGGATTTGGAAATTTAACAGGGAATACAAATAATAGTACACCAGCTGGTGGGATTTTAAATTTAAATAAAAATGATATTTTAGATTTAACAAAAAGAAATCCAGGCTTAAAAAGAGTAATGCTTGGTGCAGGCTGGGATATTTCAAATAATGGTTCAGATTTTGACTTAGACATAGCAGCATTTTTATTAGATGCTAATAATAAATTTAATACTGTTTCGAATGTAATATTCTTTAATAATAGAGCGGGTCAAGGAATTGCTTTAGCTGGTGATAATAGAACAGGTGCTGGTGAAGGTGACGATGAAACAATAAATATAGAATTAGATAAGATTGATTCAAACATAGCAAAAATAGTCTTTGTTGTTACAATTCACGAAGCAATGGCTAAGAGACAAACTTTTGGAATGATAAATAATTCATATGTTAGATTAGTTGATTTAGATCAAAATGGAAAAGAGTTATGTAGATTTAACTTAAAGGAAAATGGATCAACTGCTACATCTGTAATATTTGCAGAACTTAATAGGAGTGGATCAGAATGGCAGTTTAAAGCTGTTGGAGAAGGGAAGATTGCTGATTTAAATGGAGTATTAGCTTTATATCAATAGTTAAAGAAGTACATGCAAAAGATAAAGTTGCTTTTGCATGTATATTTTTTAAAAAATTTAACATTGTAATATTTTTAAAATGTTAAAATAAATGATAATATAATAGATATTGATTATTATATTAAAATATGTAAATTTTATTTAAGGAGAGAATGGAATGATTAAAGGGCTTAATAAAAAGCAAGTAGATGAAAGTAGAAAGCTCTATGGGGATAATATAATCCATGAAGCAGAGCCAGAAACATTTTGGGACAAATTTAAGGGTGCATTTGATGATCCAATGATTAAGTTATTATTGGCAATTGCAGCAATTATGGCAGTAATGGCATTCATGGGATATGCTGAGTTTGGAGAGTTAATTGGTATAGCAATATCTGTATTATTAGTAACAGGAATTTCAGCGAAGACAGAAATTGCAAGTGATAATGAGTATAGAAAATTAAAAGACTCAACTAAAAAGGAAGTATGCAAAGTATATAGAGATGGTAAGGTTGTTGAAATTGAAGTAAATGATCTTGTTGTGGGAGATATGGTAATACTTCAAAGTGGGGATAAAATTCCTGCTGATGGGTATCTTTATCAAGGAGATTTAAGAGTAGATAACTCAGCTCTTAATGGTGAAGCAGAAGAGTGTAAAAAGTTTGCTGTAGAAGATTCTAAAGCATATAAAGAAAGTGCTATGACAGCAGATGTAACTGGAGATACTTTTGTTGATGCTCACTCTTTATTTAGAGGTGCAGTAGTATTCAATGGTGAAGGAGTTATGGAAGTTACTAAAGTTGGTATGAAAACTATGATGGGTGCTATGGCTGCAGATATGGCTGATGATGAAGTAGCAAGTCCGTTAAAAGTTAAACTTACTAAGCTTGCAGAGCAAATTTCTATGTTTGGATATATTGGTTCAGTTGTTATTGCATTAGCATTATTAGGACATAAGGTAATAGTAGCTGGTGGTTTTGCAGAGTATTTCTCAATCGGTGGTGTATTAATATTTAAAGATGTATTAGAAGCAATTATGTTAGCTGTTGTTATTGTTGTTATGGCTGTTCCAGAGGGGTTACCTCTTATGATTGCAATTGTTCTTATGAGAAATACTTCTAAGATGTTACAAAATAATGTACTTGTTAGAAAGCCGATTGGTATTGAGACAGCAGGTTCATTAAATATATTATTCTCAGATAAAACAGGTACAATTACTAAAGGTGAATTAGAAGTTGTAGAATTTTTTGATGGTAATTTAAAAGATACTTATAAAGATGGTTCTAAAGTAAAAGAAATGATGAATCTTTGTATTGGTAAAAATACAGGAGCAATGTTTGATGCAAATGGTAAAGTTGTTGGAGGAAATGCTACTGATAAGGCATTACTTAATTTCTTAACACAACAAGAGATGTCAAAATTAACAGATATAGTTGTTGAAAAATCACAAGGATTTAACTCAGCTAATAAATATTCAGCAAGTCAATTAATTGGAAAAACAGTATATAAGGGTGCTCCAGAAAGATTACTTGCAAAGGCTACAAAAATGTTAGATGAAAACGGAAATGTAGTTGAGATAAATAAAAATAAAATTAATAATAAGATAGATGAATTAGCTGTAAGAGCTATGAGAGTTTTATCATTTGCATATAGTGAAAGTGGACTAGTAGAGGATACTCTTCCAGATGATTTAGTTATTGTTGGATTTGTTGGAATTCGTGATGATGTAAGAATGGAAGCAAAGCAAGCTATTGAGGAAGTTCAAAATGCTGGTGTTCAAGTTGTAATGATAACTGGTGATAGAAAAGAAACAGCAGTTGCAATTGCGAAGGAAGCTGGATTATTAAAATCAGATAAAGATGTTGCATTAACTTCAGAGGAATTAAATAAAATGTCTGATGAAGAAGTAAAGGCTATTATACCTAACTTAAGAGTAATAGCTAGAGCATTACCAACCGATAAATCAAGAATGGTAAGACTTGCTCAAGAGTTAAATCTTGTATGTGGTATGACTGGTGATGGTGTTAATGATGCTCCAGCATTAAAGAGAGCTGATGTTGGTTTTGCAATGGGTAGTGGTACAGATGTAGCTAAAGAGGCTGGTTCGATAGTAATATTAGATGATAACTTCAAATCAATTGAAAATGCTATTTTATATGGTAGAACAATCTATAATAATATTTTAAAGTTTATAAAATTCCAATTAACTATAAATGTTGGAGCTGTTGCGGTATGTGCTATTGCACCATTCTTTGGAATTGAAGAGCCGTTAAAAATTACTCATATACTTTGGATTAACTTAGTTATGGATGGTCTTGGAGCATTAGCTTTAGGTTCTGAACCAGCACTTAAGAAATATATGCTTGAAAAGCCTAAATCAAGAACTCAAAGTATAGTTTCTGGTAAGATGATGAATCAAATTATTTTTGCAGGGGCATGGGTAACTGTACTAAGCTTTATATTCTTGAAAGTTCCATATTTTGTAGACATGTTCCCTAATACAGAAGAACATATGACAGCATATTTCTCAATGTTTGTACTTTGTGCAGTATTTAATGGATTTAATGTAAGAAGTGAAAATGCTAATATATTTGAACATATAAATGAAAATATGAGTTTCTTAAAAGTAATGGGAATAATAATAGTAGTTCAAGTAGTATTAACAATTATTGGTGGAGAAATGTTTAGTTGTACACCAATCTCTATAAAGCATTGGTTAGTTGTAATTCTTATGGCAATTACAATTATTCCAGTTGACATGTTAAGAAAAGCTGTAGTAAATACTTTTAGCAAAGATACAGTTAATCAAAATGTAGCAGAAACTGTTTAAGACAAATTTTAATATGAAAAAGTCAGTCTAAATAAATAAAAAGTCGGTATTACCGACTTTTTATTTATTAAACTAGATTTTCCCATTCTTCATAAAGTTGAGAAATAGTGTCTTCTAATTTTTTAATTTCACCATTAACTCTTTGACTTTCAGAAGGATTAGAGTAAACAGATTCTAAACAAAGTTGTTCTTGTAAGTTTGTTAATTCATCTTCTTTTTCAGCAATTGTTTTTTCAAGGTTTTTAATTTTAGTTTGAAGAGCTTTAGCCTCTTTTTCTGCCTCACGCTTTTTCTTCTTTTCATCTTTAAGCTGAGTTTTAGTTTTTCCATTAGCTAATTCTTCATAATCTTCAAAACGTGTAGGATTAAGTTTCTTTTCTTGATAGTAACTATAATTACCAAGGTACTCAGAAACACCATCTTCTTTAAGTTCGAGTATACGTCCAATTACTTTATTTAAGAAGTATCTATCATGAGATATAACCATTAAGGTTCCATCATACTCTAATATAGCATCTTCTAAAGCTTCTCTAGAGATAATATCAAGGTGATTAGTAGGTTCATCTAGTAGAAGTAAATTAGATTTAGAAAGCATAAGCTTCAATAAATTTATTCTACATTTCTCACCACCACTTAGAGTATTTATAACTTTAAATACATCATCACCAGTAAATAAGAAAGAAGCTAGATAACTTCTAAGCTTAGAGGTTGTTAAATTAGGAAACTCATCCCAAACTTCATCTAATATTGTTTTATCTAAATTTAAATCTGATTGTTCCTGATCATAATATCCAACATTTACGTTAGTACCTAATACTTTAACACCTTTATCAGCTTCAACTTTATCCATTATTATTTTAAAAAGCGTAGTTTTTCCTCTACCATTTTCACCAATTAAAGCAACTTTCTCACCACGTTTTAAATCAATATTTAAATTTGTGAATAATGTTTTTTCACCATAAGATTTATTCATATCTTCTATATGTAAAACGTCATATCCACTTTTTATAGAAGCTTCAAATTTGATTTTAGATCCTTCCTTTTCGTGTGCTGGAGCCTCAATTCGCTCCATTTTCTCTAATGCTTTTTCCCTACTTTCAGCAGCTCTTATACTTTTTTCTCTATTAAAAGAACGGAACTTTTCAATAATTGCTTCTTGTCTTTTAATTTCAGCTTGTTGAAGATTATAAGCTTTAAGCTTTGCTTCATAGTTCTTTTTTCTAAGGTCTATAAATTTAGAATAAGGAACATTATAGCATTCAACTTTTCCTCCAATAACTTCAAAAGTACTAGTTGTTACTGAATCTAAGAAGAATCTATCATGAGATATTACTAAAACAGTTCCTTTATAGTTTTTCATATAATCTTCTAACCAGCTAATTGCCTCTAAATCTAAGTGGTTAGTGGGCTCATCAAGTAAAATAATATCAGGCTTACGTAGTAATAATTTACATAATGCAACTCTTGTTTTTTGTCCACCGCTTAAAGTATTTATAGATTTATAAAAATCATCTTCAGTAAAGCCAAGCCCTTTTAATACTCTTGATATTTCACCTTTATATACATAACCACCTTTATGTGAATATATATCTTGAAGAGTAGTATAATCTTTTATGAGCTTGTCATGATATGAAGCATTATTTTCATCGTAAGGTTCATTCATTTTTATTTCTAAAGATGAAAGCCTTTCTTCAATATTTAGGAGCTCATGAAATACAGAAAGAGCTTCTTCATAAATATTTTTATCAGAGTCTAATGCTAAATTTTGTGATAAATATCCTAAAGTTTTATTTTTATCTATAAATATTTCACCTGAGTCTTGGGATATTTCTTTAGTTATTATTTTAAAGAGAGTTGATTTTCCTTCACCATTAGCACCAATAATTCCAACTTTATCACCATCATTTATTGAAAATGTAATATCTTTAAGGACATCGCGAATTCCGTAACTTTTACATATATCTTTACAACTTAGTATTATCATAATTTCCTCCAGTTAGACGAAGTTTTCCTTATAATTATACTATTATAGTAAATCTATATCAAATTAAAAAGGAGATGTTTTTCAACAACTCCTTTTTTTAGATTGCGTCATCAAATAATAGATATCCAAGAGGTGGTTTATCATTGAACACTCCGATAATATAAATACTATAGAATCTACCACCATCTAGAGTAATATTTTTAATAAATTTTGTAGTAACCTGAGAAGAACCCAAAAGAACCTCAAAATTATAAATTCCAGCTGATAATGGATAATAACCTGTAGTTTCTAAATATTCTGCTTGGTTAAATAGAGTAACTCCATTAGGCAAAGCTAAACTAAGCAAGGGAGCATTTGAAGATAAATTAATAAATCTTAAAAATGCTTGAGATTTAGTTGCAGGAATATTATCATCTTTTAATCTAAATAGATATAAATCATTAGATAATGTAACTATTGAAACTGTATAATTAGCATTTGCTATTAATTGAATAGTTTGACTTAATAGTGGTTTATCGTAAGTTCCTGTTGGAAATAATTGAAACTCGTATTCGCCAGGTGAAAAAATAGTATATTTAGATATTTTTCCAAAGGCCAAATTATTTGTTAAAAGAGATCCGTTTAAATAAACATCAACATTTGGGGCATTAGGAACTGCATGAAGAATTCTCACACTAGTATCAACTCGGGGAAGTGATTTTGAGAATTGTTCCATATAAATCACCTACCTTTTACAGTTATCAAGAGAGAGTTGTATTATTTTTTTTATTAATAATTTAGAAATAGGATAAGGGATTCTATAGGTTTTCATAGTAGCTAATATTCCTGGATTATCTTTTTCTATTAATGCGAATAATTCATTAACTTCATCTTCAGTGCAATTATTTTTTCTAGATTCAGATGAAGAAAAATCTACTGATATATCGAAATTTCTTAAAATATCAAGTATATTAACAGAATCATCTAAATATCTTTCATTAACATTTGGTTCGTTATATGAATAAAGAAAGTTGTCATCTTGTTCAGTTGGATATTCTAAGTTAGTATTATTATAATTATTAGGATTTATATTATTATTATAGGTATTGTTAGGGTTTGTATAGTTATTATTATAGGTATTAGGATTTATATACTTATTGTTGTAATCATTAGTATTAGTTGTACTATTAATATTGCCATTTAAGGATGTATTTGAATCCAAAGTTGGTATATTTTTAGGATAAGGTGTAAGTGGAGCTAATTCAGTTAATGGGTTTGTAGTTAATGGTAATGGTGTTGGATTAATATTTAAATTTGGAAAACCCAATGATATAGTACCTAAAGTTTTAGTTACAGAAACCCCATCTATATTAAATTGTAATGGGAATTTTGCACTATTAGGTGCTAAAGATGAGTCAATATTTAAGGGAATAAAATTTAAATCATCATCCATATTATTATATTTTTCAATATTACTTTTTTTTGAACTCATTAATACCCTCCAAGTAATAATTTATTAATAATATATGTATTTTAAACACATATGTTACTTTATAGAATATGACTATAATTAGAGGTATATTACAAGTGAATAATATAATATGCTTAAATAATCACAATAGATAAAGTAAGGAATATATTATATTGGAGGGGATTATTATGCATAAAGAAAATATAGATAATTTAAGAAAACTATTTATAGGGTTGGATAAAAAGGTTAATGTAGATGGAAAGGGAAGATTAATTCCTATAAATTTTGATAATGCAGCTACCACTCCACCTTTTAAAAGAGTTATGAAAATGATATTAGAAACTAGTGAGTATTATGGATCAATTGCAAGGGGAGACGGTAAAAAATCTCAATATTGTAGTGATTTATATGAAAATTCTAGAAAATATATATTGGAATATTTTAATGCACCAGAAGATATATATACAGCAATTTTTGTTGGAAATACTACTGATGGATTAAATAAATTATCTAATATTTTAATTGAAGATAAAGACGATATAGTTATTACTACTAGAATGGAACATCATTCAAATGATTTACCTTGGAGAAATAAGTGCAATTTAAAACATGTTGAGGTAGATAAGGATGGAAGGCTTATAGTAGAAGAAATAGAGATGTTATTAGAGAAATATCAAGGAAGAGTTAAATATGTTACTGTAACAGGAGCATCAAATGTTACTGGGTACGTAAATGATATAAGAAGAATAGCAAGAGCTACCCATAAATATGGAGCTAAAATAATTGTTGATGGAGCTCAATTAATTCCACATAAAAAAATATCTATGACACAAGAAGATATTAATGAAAATATAGATTTTTTGGTGTTCTCTGGTCATAAAGTATATGCACCTTTTGGAAGTGGAGTTATTATTGGTCTAAGAGAAATATTTAATGAAAAAGAACCATCTTCAAAGGGCGGAGGAACTGTTCAAATAGTACTTGATAATCGTCAACTATGGTTAGATACACCAGAGAAAAATGAAGCAGGTACACCTAATCTTTTTGGTGCTGTAGCAATAGCTGAAGCTCTTAGAGAAATGGATAAAATAGGATTTGAAACAATTGAAAGCAATGAAAAAGAATTACTTTCATATTTAGTTAAAGAATTAAAGCAATTTGAAAAAGTAATTTTGTATGGGGATAATGAAAATATAAATGATAGATTAGGAATTTTAGTATTTAATATTGATGGAATGTCTTATGAAGAGGTTGGAGAAGCACTTGCCAATATAAGAGGAGTAGGGGTTAGAGAAGGAGGATTTTGTGCGCATCCATATACAAGAAGAGTTCTTGGAATAGCAGATAGTGACTTGCAAAGATATATGAGTGAGATTGGAACGCCAGGATTAGTTAGAGTAAGCTTAGGTGCATATAATAGCAAAAAAGAAGCAAATATTTTTTTAGATACAATCGAATATATCTGTAGACGCTATGCTAAGTAACCCAATTATTCGTTATGTGAGAGCGAAAAAATGAAATATTTATTTTCCGGGAACTATGAAATTTTCACCTAGAATTTATATAATTGATTCTGTAAAGTTGGCTAAAGTTTTTAAACTCGCTGTTAGCTCAAACAGTAAAAACTTCTTAACGCCAACTTTACTTCATCAATTATTAAATTCTACGGCTTAATTTCAATGTCCCTTCCAAATAAATATTTCATTTTTTTCTTTTTTCACGCAACTAATTGTATCTTTGAAGTTTATAATTAATTTTTGTCTTATATTTATAAGGAGTCGTTAACTTTTAAGTGGTATTGCAGTTCATAAAAGTAGAAGAGAAAAAAATAATGATATTACTGGAAGGAAGATTGTAATTAAATTCTAGAACTTAATTACACCATTCCTAGAAGTAATATCATTATTTTTTCGGCTCCTATGTGAGGAACAATATTTTTATTTATTGAAGACTTTAAATGATGGCATTGGTGAAGCGGAAATTATATTTGGAATTTCAGAAACTAAAGGAGCAAGGTATTCTAAAGCTTCTTCTTTTAGGTTATTTCCAGCTTCATTTATCCATTCAGTTGGGAAATACTTAACGTTATTAGCAATCTTATCAGCTTCAATTAAGAAGTAAGAAGATTTATAAGGTATATTATTTTCTCTTTTTATTCCAATCATATAACCAGATTTACCAAGGCTAGCTTGTCTTAAAGCTTCATATCCAACTTCATAAGCTTCTTCTAAATCTATATTAGAAGCACAATGCATAGCACATCTTTGAAGAACTCCAAGTTCTAAAGATTTAACTCTACTAGTTATACCAGAAGAGATTATTAAATTCTTTAAGTAAGCACCAACACCACCTAATTGAGCATGTCCAAATTTATCGTGAGCTTGAGCATGGGCTTCTGCAACAAATTTTCCTTCAGCAGTTCTTATTCCTTCAGAAACAACTATGTAAACTTGATTTTGTTCTTCAAATTTATTTTTTACATCACATAAAAATTTATCTACATCAAAAGCAGCTTCAGGTAAATAAATAAAATCTGCTACTAGTTTTCCATTTAACTTAGCTAACGCAGCAGATGCAGCTAACCATCCAGTATCACGCCCCATAGTTTCTAAAATGAATATTCCATTGTTTATGTATACAGAGGAGTCAAGGTAAGTTTCAAGTACACTTGTTGCAATAAATTTAGCTGCACTACCAAAGCCAGGTGTATGATCAGTGTACATTAAATCATTATCAATAGTTTTAGGTATACCAATAAACTTAACATCTATTCCAGTTTCTTTTGCATAAGCACTTAGTTTAGCTGTAGTATCCATAGAGTCATTACCACCAACATAAAAGAAAGCTTTAATATCATTAGCTTTTAAGATTTCAAGTAGTCTATCATATTCCTCAGTTGATTCTTCAAGTTTTTTCATTTTATATCTACAAGATCCTAAACCTGATGAAGGTGTATATCTAAATCTATTTATGTCATCTTGAGAAAATGATGAAAGTTCTATTATATTACCATTTAAAATTCCTTCAATTCCATTTAAGCCTGCATAAACTTTATCAAAAACTCCTAAAGTGTTATTTGCTTCAACTAATCCAACAACGCTTGAGTTTATAACTGCTGTAGGACCTCCAGATTGTGCTATGATACAATTTGCCATTAAAATACTCTCCTTTAAAGTTCAAATTAATTAAGATTTATAAATTAAAAATATACATTAATTCTTAGAAGGCAGATATTAATGTGATATACTATTTCTCTTATTTTCTAAATACAATATATACTATACAACAAAATAGTATTAAATAAAAGATATAAAAAAATAAAATTTACAATATGAATCATAGGTTGATAAATTTAATAATAAAATTATACAAATAATGTAAAGATGGGGGAAGTATGAATTTAAAGGATTTAATTATAGTTGGAATTGCGTTAGCTATGGATGCTGTTGGTGTAACTGTGAGTATTGGGGTAAATCCCAAAGTTATACGTAGGAATAAAATAGCTTTTATAATGTCTTTTGCAATGTTTCAGTTTTTATTCTTTTTTTTAGGAGGGATAGGAGGACATTTATTTGAGAAATATGTAACAACTATTCCTAATGTAGTTGGAGGTATTGCTATAGCTATAGTAGGTATATTAATGATAAAGGAAGGATTTGAGGGTAGTGAAGACGATGGAACCTTATTATTGAAGAAAGGAATGGTGTTAATACTTGGAGTATCTGTTAGTATTGATGCTTTTGTGGTAGGCTTTACAGGATTTAATTACATAAGTAATGCTTTAATGATGATAGGGGATTGTTCTATTGTTGGATTTATAACTTTGATATTATGTACATTTACATTTTATTTATGTAGATATATAAGAAAGATAGGATTTATATCAAAATATGCTAGTTTTTTTGGTGGCATAACATTAATTATCTTCGCAATAAAAATGATTTTCTTTTAAAAAGTTATTTACTAATCATATAACAACGAAAATTAATAAATTTATAGTAAGGGTAAATTATCATTACTATAAATTTTTTTTTATTAATTTGACAAACATAAAAAAATTAGTTATAGTGGATTTAATATAAATACAGATGTTTTTCGATAGAGGACAATAAGGGGGTATTTAATGAAAAAATTATCTTTAATTACAAGAATATTATTATGTTTAGTATTAGGAATTGGAATTGGATTATTATGTGGGGCAAATAATATTCAATTTCCAATAAAAATACTAGTGACTTTTAGTGATTTATTTGGGAATTTCCTATCATTTGTAATTCCTTTAATTATTATTGGATTTATAGTTCCTGGAATAGCATC
Organism: uncultured Clostridium sp.; assembly: GCA_900547475.1. Classification (GTDB taxonomy): domain Bacteria; phylum Bacillota; class Clostridia; order Clostridiales; family Clostridiaceae; genus Clostridium. Next base: position 65,617 of record URGW01000019.1, read on the forward strand.
ATTAGGAAGTAAATCAGGAAAAGGTCTTATAATAACTACGATAATAGCATATATTTCTACATTAGCGTCTGGATTTGCAGCATATTTAGTTGGTGTTGGGATGTTACCTAGCTTAATAAATAGTGAAGTTTCATTAAGTGAAGCAGGAAAATCTATAGAGCCATATTTTAGCATAGAGATACCAGCAATAATGTCAGTAATGTCTGCATTAGTATTAGCATTTGTACTTGGTATAGGTTTATCAAAAATTAAAAATAGTGCAATGTTAAAAGTAGTAGATGAATTTAGCTCAATTGTTTTAATGATTGTTACTAAGGTATTGATACCATTAGTTCCAATTTATATTGGGTGTATTTTTTCAAAGTTAAGTTATAGTGGTGAAATATTTAATACATTAAAGTCTTTTGGGATAGTATATGTAATATTATTTTCACTACAATTATTATATATAGTTCTGCAATATTGTATTGCAGGTGCTATTAAAGGAGAAAATCCTTTTAAGTTAATAAAAAATATGTTTCCAGCATACATGACTGCCTTAGGAACTCAATCCTCAGCAGCGACAATTCCAGTAACACTTCAATGTGTTAAAAAGAATCAAGTTAATGAGGAAGTTTTAGATTTCGTTGTACCCCTAGGAGCAACTATACATTTAGCAGGTGATACTATTACTTTAGTTCTTACTTCTATGGCGGTCATGTATATGAATGGACAAACTCCTACTTTTGGAATGATAATGCCATTTATATTTATGCTAGGAGTTACAATGATTGCAGCACCAGGAGTACCTGGAGGAGGTATTATGGCTGCTTTGGGATTGCTTGAATCAATGCTTGGATTTGGAGCAATGGAAAAGTCAATTATGATTGCATTACATGCAGCACAAGATAGCTTTGGAACTGCAACTAATGTTACTGGAGATGGAGCTATAGCGATTATTGTGGATTATATTATAAATAAAAGAAATAATAAAAATGATGAAAAGAGTAAATTAAAGGCAGTTTAAAATAAATTTAAGTAATAAGTATAGGTCAAAGTAATGAGTATACTTATTACTCCTTTTTATAATAAAGAATATATTTAAGGACATAAAGGAAGAATATAAATAGCTTTAAGTATATAGTTAAATTTTTTATAGAAAGGATTTGAAAGCTAATGATAAAAAAATTAAGTGTTGCAATTATAGTTATTATGTTTTTAATAACGTCAACAACAATAGTAGATGCTAGTGTTATAAGCTATAAAAATCAACCTCCAAAGGCTGATATTTATAAAGAGGGTATATACCACTTTTCTCAAAGTTCTGGGAGTAAGATGACTTTAAAATTAGAAACTCCTAACGAGCCTATGATTTTGATGATTATAGAAAATGATAGTAGATCTTTAAAGTATTATGTAGAGTTTACTAAAGATTCACCTAAAGTTGAAATAACATTAACAAAACCAATATCAGAGCATACCACAGCTATTTTAGGAAATGGTGAACTTGCATTTACTTATGAATAAATATTTTTTAATAGAAATTAAAACTAAAATGAAGGGGTTGTATCAAAATTTATTTTGATACAGCCCCTTATTTTTATTTTTTACATATACATCAAAAGTCATCATAAGATGGTTCCGGAAAGCTTCTAGCGGTGAGTAGAAATTAAAAAACCTCCGTTGTAAAATTATAGTAGGTTTGCCGACCACAACTATAATACAAGGAGGTATCCAATATGGATAAT
>URGW01000020.1 GCA_900547475.1 uncultured Clostridium sp.
TGATGGAGTAAAGTTGGCGTTAAGAAGTTTTTACTGTTTGAGCTAATAGCGAGTTTAAAAACTTTAGCCAATTTTACAGAATCAATTATATAAATTCTAGGTGAAAATTTCACAGTTCTCGGAAAATAAATATTTCATTTTTTCGCTTCCAAGTGGTTCGCAATAGAATTCATATGTTCGTTGAAAAAAGGAACGCTAAAGCGCTCCTTTTTTATTATCTTGGATTTTTTACTTGTGCTTGTGCTGCTGCAAGTCTTGCAACTGGTACTCTAAATGGTGAACAAGATACATAGTTTAATCCAACATTATGGCAGAATTCAACTGATGATGGATCTCCACCATGTTCTCCACAAATACCTAACTTAATGTTTGGTCTTGTAGATCTACCCCTTTCTGCTGCAATTTTAACTAATTGTCCCACACCTTTTTGATCAAGCTTAGCAAATGGATCTTGTTCATATATCTTTCTTTCATAATAGTCTGATAAGAATTTAGCAGCATCATCTCTTGAGAATCCAAATGTCATTTGAGTTAAATCATTTGTTCCAAAAGAGAAAAATTCAGCTTCTTTTGCTATCTCGTCAGCTGTTATAGCAGCTCTAGGAATTTCAATCATTGTACCAACATGATAATTTAATTTAACTCCTTTTTCATCCATAACTTCTTCTGCTGTTCTAACAACTATATCTTTAACAAATTTTAATTCTTTAACCTCTCCAACTAACGGAATCATAATTTCTGGAACTATATCATATCCTTTTGCAGTTTTAACTTCTATTGCAGCTTCTATTACTGCTCTAGTTTGCATTTCTGCAATTTCTGGATAAGAAACAGCTAATCTACATCCTCTATGCCCCATCATTGGATTGAATTCATGTAAACTTTCAACTGTAGATTTTAATTCTTCAAAAGTTAAGCCCATAGTCTTTGAAAGTTCTTCTATCTCATCATCTGTATGAGGTAAGAACTCATGTAATGGTGGATCTAAAAATCTTATTGTCGCTGGCATTCCTTGAAGAGCCTCATAAATTCCAATAAAATCTTTTCTTTGCATTGGAAGTAATTTTTCAAGGGCTGCTCTTCTTTCCATTTCATTCTTAGCTACAATCATCTCTCTCACAGCCATTATTCTATCCTCTTCAAAGAACATATGCTCTGTTCTACAAAGCCCTATACCTTCTGCTCCAAATTCAACACCTTGTTTTGTATCTCTTGGATTATCAGCATTAGTTCTAACATTAAGTTTTCTTATTTCATCTGCCCATCCCATAAATGTTGCAAAATGACCTGAAATCTCCGGAGTAACAGTCTTAATTGCTTCTCCATATACACTTCCTGTAGAGCCATCTATTGAAATATAATCATTAGCTGTATAAACTTTACCATTTGCCTCTAATGTTTTTTCTTCTTCATTAACCTTTAAATCTCCACATCCAGCTACACAGCAAGTACCCATTCCTCTTGCTACAACTGCAGCATGTGATGTCATTCCTCCCCTAACTGTTAATATACCTTCAGCAGCTATCATACCTTCAATATCTTCTGGAGAAGTCTCAAGTCTTACTAAAACAACCTTTTCACCTTTTTCAGCTCTTTCCTTCGCTTCTTCTGCAGTAAATGCAACTTTACCACAAGCAGCTCCTGGAGATGCTGGAAGTCCCTTAGCTATGACAATAGCCTTTTTCATTTCTGTTAAATCAAATGTTGGGTGTAATAAAGAATCTAATTGCTTAGGTTCAACCTTAAGAATTGCTTCTTCTTTAGTCAACATACCTTCTTCAACTAAATCAACAGCAATTTTTAAAGCTGCTTGAGCTGTTCTCTTACCATTTCTTGTTTGTAAGAAATATAATTTACCTTCTTCAATAGTAAATTCCATATCTTGCATGTCCCTATAGTGGTTTTCAAGAGTATTAACTATATCTATAAATTGTTTATATATAGCTGGATTTTGTTCTTCTAATTTAGCTATTGGAAGTGGTGTTCTAATACCAGCAACAACATCTTCTCCTTGTGCATTCATTAAATATTCACCATAAATTTCTTTCTCTCCAGTTGCGGCATTTCTTGAGAATGCAACACCTGTTCCTGAAGTATTTCCTTTATTACCAAATACCATTTCTTGAACATTAACAGCTGTTCCCCATTCTCCTGGAATATCGTTTAATCTTCTATAAACTATAGCTCTTGGATTATCCCATGATCTAAATACCGCTGTAATAGCTTCAGTTAATTGTGCTGTTGGATTTTGTGGGAACTCTTCACCCTTTTCTTTCTTGTATAATTCCTTATATCTTACAACTAATTCCTTTAAGTCATTCTCATCTAAATCAGTGTCATATTTAACACCCTTTGCTTCCTTTGCTTCATCTATTAAATTTTCAAATAATCTCTTCTCTATTCCCATAACAACATCAGAGAACATTTGAATAAATCTTCTATATGAATCATAAGCAAATCTTGGATTTCCTGTTGCTACTGCAACAGCTTCTACTGCAACATCATTTAAACCAAGATTCAATATTGTATCCATCATACCCGGCATTGAAACTCTTGCCCCAGATCTTACAGAAACTAATAATGGGTTTGTGTTGCTTCCAAATTCTTTTCCTGTTATTCTTTCTAATTCTTTAATGTTTGCATGTATTTCTTCTACAACTGAATTTGTAATTTGTTTTCCATCCTCATAATATTTGTTACAAGCTTCAGTTGTAACTACAAATCCTTGAGGAACAGGAATTCCTATTCTAGTCATTTCTGCTAAATTTGCTCCTTTACCTCCAAGAAGGTTTCTCATTGACCCATCGCCTTCACTAAAAAGGTAAACATACTTTTTCTTCTCCATCTCAATACTCCTCCGTTCATACAATAATATATACTAACAAGACTCTGTCTCGTAGCTACCCTAGTTACCCTTTAAATTACCCTTAATTTGTTTCTCCAAGATTAACAAATAGTTTTGTTATGTTAGTCTTAGAAATCTTGCCAACTATCTTTAAATTAACTTTTCTATTGTCTGATTCGCAGGATTTTTCTACTATCGGTATACTATCAATTTCATGTTCTATTATTTTTTTAGCTAGTGAATAAGCACTATCCTCTGGATATCCATAAATTATATTAGGCATTCTCGTCATGATAACTCCAACTGGAACTCTATGTATGTCTGTTCCTCCAATTGCTATCTTAAGAAAATCCTTTCTTGATGCTGCACCAACTAAATTCCCATTGTTTTCAACAAACAGTGTTCCTACATCATGTAAAAATAAATGAACAATTGCATCATATACAGTAGTATCATCGTTAACGGTTACAGGCTTAGACATAATATCACCAACCTTTATTTTAGATAAATTCTCCAAAATTTCCCCGTCAATATTTTTCCCTAAATACACATAACCTACCTTAGGTCTAGCATCTAAAGTACCAGTCATTGTAAGTATTGCTAGGTCTGCTCTTAAAGCAGCTCTTGTAACTCCAAGTTTTTCTGCTATTGCTTCACTTGTAATTGGCTGCTCATCTTTAACTATCTTAATTATTGCCTCTTGTCTTTTTGTAAACTTCAATGCTATCCCTCTTTTCGACTATTTAAGGAATATTCAGACAATTATGAATGTTTTTTATTTACAGTATAATTATAACATTTTCTCATTTTTTGACTATGCTTAATTTTCTGAAAAATCGCTCATATTACCTGAATATTCCTGTTGTCCCTTTTTTTCTAAACTATATCGTTGTTTTTCTTTAATTTTCTAATTTTTCCCATCATCATCATCAAATTTTACAGTATAAGTAAAAGTATTATTTTCATTTTCCTCTTTTTCTTTAAGTTTATTTGGTATTTTTATTCCATCTAAATTTACATCTTGAACTTTTTCCTTAACCTTATCTGCAAAATCATTAGCTTTATCTTTTGCTTCATTAACAGCAGCTGATATATATTTATTGACAACCTCTACTGTACCATCTGCTTTTGTTATTTCTATTGTAACTTGAGTTACTACAGCTGCTACTACAACAAATGCTAATATAGGTGGAATTATTATAGCTATAACACCTGCCGCTATTCCAGCATTAACAGGAACATCAACTATCTTCTTACCATCTTTAGTTATTTTAACTCTAGTAACATTCCCTTTATTTATTAAATCTTTTAACCACACCTTGAACTCATCAATAGTTTCAGATTGCTTATTTTCATTTACGTTATTATATTTTGATTTTTCTTCAATTAATATAATTGCATTTAAGACATCTCCGTTTACTTCTTCTAATGCCTGTTTTGCTTCTGCATAACTTACTCCAGTTCTTTCTCTTACTAGATCAACCTTTTCCAATGTAATATCCATATCTTCTCTACTCCTTTATATAATTTAACATTTCTAAACTTTTGGGCTTTCTTGAATAATTTGAGTTTATTATAAATGTTGTTACCTTTTCTATTTGCTTTTTAATATCTTTATTTACATTCAATCTATAAATTTTATCCATTGGTGTATTATTTAAAAATCTTAAAGCATTATATCCTGCTCTAGAAATATAAAGTCCATGTTCCTTATTACACTCTACACATACACCACCGAAGTGTGACAATGAAATATAATCACTTGTTCCTATTGATTTTTTACAAATACAACATTTATCAAACTCTAAACCATATCCTGTTGCATTTAACAACCTCAATTCAAAAGCTCTTATTAATAACTCATAATCCATAGCATCTGTATTTAACAAGTATAAACAAGTTATAAAATCCCTAAACAATGTCTTATTTACCTCAGCATCTTGTACACATATATCTATTAATTCACAAACATATGAAGAATACGTAAGTTTATCTAAGTTATTTAATAATCCTTGAAAAGAGTTTATAATTTTTCCTTCTTGAAGGTTATATAAATTCCTACCTTTAAAAAAAATATATTCTCCAAAGCATAAGGGTAAAGTCAAGCTTAAATTTTTACTTTTACTCTTCTTTGCCCCTTTAGCTATAAAAGTTATTTTTCCTAATTCTTCACAATAAGCCCATATGAGTTTGTCATTTTCTTTATAATCTATAGCCTTAATTATTATAGCTTTAGTCTTCTCAATAGACAGAATACTCAACTCCTATCTACTTGGTCTTTTTATATCCTAATTCCTTAAGTAAAAGTCCATTATCTCTCCATTCTTTCCTTACTTTTACCCATATCTTTAAATTAACTTTAGCTTTTAAAAACCTTTCTATTTCGTATCTTGCAGTCTCTCCAATTTTCTTTAAAGATGCTCCATTCTTTCCAATTATTATTCCCTTATGTGAGTCCTTTTCACATATTAAATCTACTTCAATATGATATGTTCCATTTTCTTTTTGTTTCATTTGAATAATATCAACAGCTATTCCATGAGGAATCTCATCTCTTAAATTCTTTAATGTTTTTTCTCTTACTATCTCTGCAACAATAAATCTTTCATTAACATCTGTAATCATGTCTTCTGGATAATATTGTGGCCCCTCTGGCATTTTTTCTACCATTAGTTTTACAAGAGTATCTACATTTTTCCCTTTTAATGCTGATATTGGTACTATTTCAGCAAAATCATATTCCTTCGAATACATAGCAAGTGTTTTAGCTACCTTCTCATGACTATTTTCATCAACTTTATTAACAACCAAGAATACTGGTGCTTTTTGTTGTTTTAATGCTTCTAATATAAACTTATCTCCTCTTCCAATTTCATCACAAGGATTAATTATAAATACAACTAAATCTACTTCTTTTATAGAGCTAGTTGCTGCATTAACCATATAATCTCCTAATTTATTCTTTGGTTTATGTATTCCTGGAGTATCCACAAACACTAATTGATAATCCTCTCCAGTTAATATTGTTTGTATGTTATTTCTTGTAGTTTGTGGTTTATTTGAAACTATTGATAATTTTTCTCCCATTATCTGATTAGTTAATGTTGATTTCCCTACATTTGGTCTTCCTACTATTGTTACAAATCCTGATTTATACATATTAGCCTCCTAGCCTTTTAAGTCTTTTTTTGAAAAAACACCTGGTAATATTTCTTCAAAAGTTTTTACTATATAGTCATTTTCATTTTTTATTATTATCACTGGAACTTTTTCATCTGCTATAAACTCTGCAATTACTTGCCTACATATTCCACATGGATAAGTATATGCACTAGTATCTCCAACAACAGCTACAGCCTTTATCTCTCTATTTCCTTCATGTACCCCTTTAAAAATAGCTGTTCTTTCTGCACAATTAGTTGCTCCAAAAGATGCATTTTCTACATTAGATCCTGTATATATTTTTCCATCTTCAAATAATATAGCAGCTCCAACTTTAAAATTAGAATATGGACAATAAGCCTTTTCCCTTGCTTCTAAAGCATTTTTTATTAATTTTTTGTATTCCATTCTTAATTCCTCCATCTAAATAGTATATCACATATAAATAAAATTCTAAATATTGATTTAATTTATATTATTAATCTCAACCTATTTATTAAATACACTTTTACTTAATTTTATATTATTACTTAATCTTATAATTTAAATATAGTAAATATTAATAGAGTTAATAATATTCCTAATATTCCTCCTACTATAACTTCAAATACAGTATGAACTTCTGAATCAACTCTACTTTGAGCAGTAATAAAAGCCATTAAATAAGCTAATATGATGCAAATAGGCTCTTCAGTTATTAATGCTATAGCTGTAGAAATAGAAAATGCTAATGCACTATGCCCACTAGGCATACCACCTTTCAAGGGTGTTCCTTCACCAAAAATAGCTTTTATTATAACAACAGCAAAAATAACTATAACTAATGCTATTAATATCATATATGGTTCTGAATGTTTTATTTTATAAACTACCTCAAATGAAAAGTTAGAAAGTTTATCCCAAAATACAATATATCCTACTAATATTGCATTTATTGCTGTTACAAGTACTGCCCCCGCTGCTGTATTTTTAGCTATCTTTGCTAAGGGATGATAATAATTAGTATTTAAATCTACTGCTGCTTCTACGGCTGTATTAACTAATTCAGCACTAATTACCATGGTAATTGTTATTGCTAGCGCTAGAAATTCAGCCTTTGATACATTAAAGAAAAAACAAGCAATCAGAACCCCCATAGATGCTAATATGTGAATTTTCATATTCCTTTGAGTTCTTACAGCATCAACTACACCATTAATTGCATGATTAAAGCTCTCTAATAATTTTTTCATCTCCATAAATTACTCCCCCACCCTACTCTTATCTAGTTATATTTAAATCACCCAATATTTCCTCTTCTCTTTTTCTCATAATTTTCTTTTCTTCACTTTCCATATGATCATATCCTAATAAATGAAGAATAGAATGAACTACTAAGTAGCACATCTCTCTATTAAAGGAATGATTATATTCTATGCTTTGCTCTTTTGTTCTTTCTAAAGATAAAACCATATCACCTAATACTAGCTCTTCACCATCTAAATATATTTCATTAAATTTAGTTCCTTTATAAACCTCCTTAAAAACTTTACCTTTAGGATAATCTAACATAGGAAATGATAATACATCAGTAGCTTTATCTATTCCTCTAGTTTCTCTATTTATATTTCTTATTTCTTCATTATCTACAAATAAAAGTGATATTTGATAAGGAATATTTACCTCTTCAGCCTTTAAAGCCTTTTCACAAACTTCATTTATAATATTAATAAGTTCCTCATTCACTTCTATTTTATTTTGTCTATTATCAGTATATAACATAATTTCTCCTTTCATTTTTTCATAATTTAAATTATGTATATTTTAAATTAACCTTTATTAGCTATAATGCTTTTTAACTTAGTAATTTAGAATAAAAAAGGAGGTACCCCTCCCATTTTATTCTTTACCCTTTTCTTTCGGATATTCTATTCTATGATGATAAATTCCCTTTAAAATCTTTAAGAAACAACTTTTTATGGTTTCTAAATCTCTAAAAGTCAAATCACATTCACTTAATTGATCTGAATTCAATTTATCTTTCACTATATTATTTACCATATTTTCAATCTTATCGAATGTAGGATCTTGAATTGATCTTACAGCTGCTTCAACACTATCTGCCATCATAATTATGGCAGCTTCCTTACTTTGAGGCTTAGGGCCTGGATATCTAAAATCTTCTTCCTTTATACTATCTGGATTATCACTATTATTTTTTAAGGTATAATAAAAATATTTAACTAATGTTGTTCCATGATGTTGAATCATCATATCACTTATTGAACTAGGTATATCATATTCTTTTGCCAAGTCTAATCCATCTTTAACATGAGATATTATTATGGATGCACTTAAAGCTGGTGAAATTTTATCATGAGGATTAATTCCACCTAACTGATTCTCTCCAAAGAAAAAAGGCCTTTTTATCTTACCTGCATCATGATAATAAGCTCCAACTCTAGCTAACATAGGATTAGCACCAACCTCTTCCGCTGCAACCTCAGCTAAATTTGCAACCATAACACTATGGTGATATGTTCCGGGCGCCTCCATTAATAATCTTTTCAATAATGGACTATTAGGATTTGAAAGCTCTAATAATTTCATATTAGTAACTAAACTAAAACTTGATTCTAAAAATGGTAATAATCCCATAGCTAATATCCCTGAAATAAAAGCTCCTAATGCAGCTAATGCCATATCAACTGCTATCTTTTTTATATTATTTGATAAAAGTATTCCACTTGATAAAACAACAATAGAAACAGAAATTGCAACATAAAGAGTAGAGTATAATATATCATTCCTTTGACTAATTTTTCTTAAAGAAGTTGATGCTACAATGGTTCCAACTATCCCAATTAAAATAATTTGTGGATCAAAACCTGCTATAACTGCTATAAGCATTAAATTTAAAGAACTAATTATAACTGAAACTTTGTAATCTAAAAATACGGTAATAAGTATTGGTGAGCATGCTATCGGAATTAAAAATAACGATGCAAATGTAAAAATTCTTGTTGTTACTAACGATAGTAAATTTAATAATAATATTAAAAATACAAGCTTAGTATTGCGAAGAACTTCTTTTCTCTCTTTTTTTAAATACATATACTGTAAAACTAATACAAATAACACATAAAATGCTATTATTATATAAGTATATATATAATCCTTACTTATTCCTTCCCCTACCAATCCTAGCTCTGTAAGTATAGTTATTTGTTTTTGTGTAATTGGCTCTCCTTCTTTTACTATTGTTTGATTTTTCTTTATCATAACCTTTGAAACACTCTTTAAGGCTTCTTTAATAGCTTCATCGGTCTTTGTTTGATCAAAAAAGTAATTTGGCTTTACTTGACTATCACATATCTCTTTTAAAATATCTTCAAGATTACTATCTAAATTCTGACTTTCTAAATATTCTTCTACAGAAATTTTTGCTTCTTCTATCTCATTAGTATTTCCTTCTTCTATTTGATTTTCATATGCCTTATCAATTGCTGCTAGTGCTATCCATTGTAACTCTGTGTCTTTATCAACAGTAAGATCTAATAATGCTTTATATTGGCTATCAGAAAGCTTAAATGCATCTATCTTTTTCAACTCATTAATTTTATCTTTCTCTTCTGTTTCACTACTCTTTAAATTAATTAACTTATCAAAAAATGTTTTTATATTCTGACTTGCTTCAATTTTCACTTCATTTTTTAAAGTAAATTTTTTTTCTACCTTATCCGCTACTTCTTGCTCTTTTGCATTAGTAGCTTCCTCATCAATAATATCCCTAGGCGCCTTTATATCAACACTAGCAATATCACCTTCATTGAAATTATATCTTTTAGGCGTTACAACAGTCATTATTATAAAATAAACTAAGAATGCTGTTACAGTAAATAAAAATATTCTTTTCCATTTGTCTTTATGTGTCTTTTTATCTACACGACTTTTATCTTTCATTTTGTTCACCTTCTCATTTTACCCTAATTCTCTAATAGCTTACAGTATCCTCGCTTACTATATTTTGTTCTACAATAAATACTACATTTATCAACATATTCTCTTCATCTTTCATTTCTTTATCAACTATTTTATCAACAATCTTTGCATCTCTACTTAATTCATTTAATAAAGATTTTTCTAAATCATTAACTGCTTTTTCTATAGCATCATCTTCAGATAAATTTATATCCTTTTCTACTCTTTCATAATATAACACCTTATTAAAGATTTTACCACTCACTTCTATTTTATCATAATGTTCAAAATCTTTTATAGCTTTTTTTATATAAATTTTTTTACCAAAAATATTTATATAAATATCACTATCTTTCTCTCCGCTTCTCTCAAGTGTAGTTCCATTAACTTTTACATTCATAGATTTCTCATAAAATGTATTAGCTATAACCATTCCTCTTGGTGGTAAAATATACTCTCCTCCTTCGCTTCCATCTATACCCTCTATTACAACATCTCCTACTTTAACTAACTGCCCACTCTTAACTTTTGCTCTACCTGCAAATGTGTAAACTCTCTTTACTTCCCCTTCCATAGTTGCAACTAAATTTCCATATTCATAACTCTGCTCTTGTGGTGGATTTATCTTTTCTTCTACTACAACCTTTAATGTAGACCCTTCTATTCTAACCCTTAACCACAATATTTCAGAGCTAATATTTTCTAACTGCTTCTCTATTTCTTTAACATCTATAGAATTTTTAGGGATTCCTGGTTTAATTCCTATACTATTTAGCTGCTTTCTTATTTCAAAAGGGGGTATATTTTGTTGAACATCTACCTCTATAGCCCATATGTAAGTAGATAAGTAATATATAATACATAAAAACATAAGTCCACCAATAACTAATGATAGCTTCTTTTTAATATTACCTAAAAAAAATACAAATCCCGCACTTTTTATAATATTTATTCTGCCACCTAAACTTTCCACTAACACTTTTACTTCTGCATAATTCAAATAATCAATCTCTAATATTAATGTTGCGAAATCCCTTTTCTTAACTTTATAAACTCTTATGTTCTTTCCCCAAAATAAATTTAATAACTTCTCAGTATTTAATATTTTAATCTCAACTAATATTTTTCCCTTTTTTATCTTATTAAAAGCCATTTTCTATTCACCCCACATATTCAATTGAATTAAAATAACCTTTAATAGTTATAGTTGAAGCTGCTATATATAATATTTCAAAATCACTACCTTTTATCTCAATTGGTGACATATTAGTATTTATCTTTATCTTATCTCTTTCAAAAACCATTATCCCTTTATGATTTTCTATAGTTACTTCATTTCTTCCAGTTACAATAATCTTTGGTACATCTAGTAATACATCTTTAGGGAGATCAAGTTTTTCACTCAAAACTTCTTTACCTCTATTAAACTTATTTTCCATAACTTCTCTCCTTTAAATAATACTCTCTCAATGTACTTTATGATTTTATTTTAAAGAAAATAACCAAAACAAAAAAGAACCCAACTTACATTGAGTTCTTTTAACTATTTACTATTTAAATACTCTTTAACAATCTGACTAACAAGTTTTCCATCTGCTTTACCTACAACCTCTGGTCTAACTGCTGACATAAGCTTACCCATGTCCTTCATGTTATCGGCACCCACTTCTGTAGCTGTTTCTTTTACAATTTGTAAAATTTATTCTTCACTTAATTGCTGAGGAAGGTAACCTAGCAAGACTTTAATTTCAGATTTATTCTGATTAATCAAATCCTGTCTATTTCCCTTTTCAAATTCAAGCATTGCTTCTTTACGTTGCTTGACTTCTTTTGCTAATATTTCTATAACCTTATCGTCCTCAAGCGTAACACCATCGGTTTTTCTACTAGCAATACAGCAGACTTAGCACCACTTAATACATTAAGTCTAAATTTATCTTTAGATTTTAATGATCATTTCTAGTCCTCTTGTAGTCTTTCTTTTATTGTTGGCATACTTAAATACCTTGTTTCAAAAATTAAAAACTACTTGAATTTTCTCTTTCTTGCAGCTTCTGATTTTTTCTTTCTCTTTACGCTTGGCTTTTCGTAATGTTCTCTCTTTCTAACTTCTGAAAGAACCCCAGCTCTTGCGCATTTTCTCTTAAATCTTCTTAATGCACTTTCTAGTGTTTCGTTTTCTCCAACTTTGATTTCTGACATCTATTATCCCTCCCTCCGCTAGCTCAAATTAGTATCTTTAACTCAGCTACGGGCTTAATAACACATATTGTATTATACAATAATGGTCACAAAAATGTCAATATTATTTATACTATTTTTATATTAACCTGGTGGCCATTTTAATTCTCTTGCACCTAATATATGAAAATGTATATGATTTACTGTTTGACCTCCATCAGCTCCGCAGTTATTTACAATTCTATAACCTGAATCAGCAATACCTATTTCCTTTACTATTTTATTTATTGTCATAAATATGTGTGAAACTATTTCTGAATTTTCTTCAGTTAATTCATTTGCACTACTAATATGCTCTTTTGGTATTACTAAAAAATGAACTGGTGCTGCTGGACTTATATCATAAAATGCAAGAACCTTATCATCTTCATATATCTTCTTAGATGGAATTTCTCCAGCTATTATTTTACAAAAAATACAATCTCCCATAAATTCACCTCCTTTAACTGGCAATCCAAATTTTCAATTTGGTTATCGTAAGTTACATCTTCAACATTTAGGAGAAGGTGTTTCCCTTTTAAAGGCTTTTTTAAACCATGCTTGCTATAGCATAATCTTCTACTGCTTCTTCAATTTTTACATCTACTATTTTACCAGTAATATCAGCTGACATACAATGTACTATTACTTTTATATAATTTCTTGTATATCCTTCATAGAAATCTGGTTTATCTTTAATTTCTTTTTCTATTAAAACATCCATTACTCTTCCGATAAATTTCTCAGTAAATGCATGTTCATTTTTATCATTTAACTCTATTAAAGCCTTACTTCTTATATCTTTTATAGTTCCATCTAATTGATTTGGCATATCCGCTGCCTTAGTTCCTTTTCTTGGACTATATTTAAATACATGAGTCTTAGTTAAATGAATTCTTTTTAAGTATTCATAAGTTTCATTAAATTCCTCTTCTGTCTCTCCCGGGAACCCAACAATTACATCTGTAGAAATTGATACATCTGGTAATGTTTCTCTTAACATATTAACCGCTGCTTCATATTCTTCCGCTGTATATCTTCTATTCATTCTCTTTAATGTTGCATCACACCCACTTTGAAGTGATAAATGGAAATGTGGACATAGCTTTTTAAAGCCTTTAATTTTCTCAATAACTTCTTCAGTGAAGAATGCTGGCTCAATAGATCCTATTCTAATTCTCTCTATTCCTTCTATTTTTTCTATCTCCTCTATTATGTTTATTAAATTTATATTGCCTTCTAAATCTAATCCATATGAGGCAGTATGTATTCCAGAAAGTATAACTTCCTTAAATCCATGAGCTGCTAATTCTTTAACTTCTTCTAAAACCTTATTTGGATCCTTTGAACAAACTGATCCTCTAGCATAAGGTATTGTGCAATATGTACAAAATCTATTGCATCCATCTTGAATCTTTAAAAATGCTCTAGTTTTATCTTGATAATCTTCTATTTTTAAATCTTCAAACTTTTTATTTTGTAGTACAGGTTGAACATGTACTTGTGGCTGACCTTCATCCTTAGCCTTATTAACATAATAAACTACATCACCTTTATTTCTTGTACCTAGGACTACATCTACCCCTGGTATTTCAGAAACTTCTTTAGGCGCCATTTGTGAGTAACATCCAACAGCTGCAATTATAGCATCTGGATTAGTTCTTCTTGCTCTACTTATTATTTGTCTTGATTTTTTATCTCCCATATTAGTAACTGTACAAGTGTTTATTACATATACATCAGAAAACTCATTAAAATCCACTACTTCATATCCTTCTCTAATGAACTTTTCCGCCATAGCTTCTGATTCATATACATTAACTCTACAGCCTAATGTAGCAAATGCAACTTTCATTAATCATTTCCTCCTAAATCACTAAGCTCATATTGTATTAAGGATGTTGCAACAAATCCTGCTGTCTCAGTCCTTAATATTCTTTTTCCTAGAGTAACTATATAAGCTCCTTTATCTTTAAGTTTTTCAATTTCATCTTCTTCAATTCCGCCCTCTGGACCTACAAATATTCCAATATTCTTAATACTATCTATATTATTCTCTTTTCTTAATTCATTAATCAATGTTTTTATACCAAAATTATTTGCATTTTCATATGGAACTATTAATAAATCTAGAGAATCTATTTTATCTAAAACTTCCTCAAACTCAATAGGCTCTGATACTTTCGGAATTATACTTCTCTTACTTTGTTTTGCAGCCTCTAAAGCTATTCTATTTAGTCTATCTAATTTTTTAAATTCACCTTTTAATTTAACATCCACTCTATGAGTTATTGTAGGAATAAACTCAGTAACTCCAAGTTCAGTTCCTTTTTGAACTATTAAGTCCATCTTTTGAGACTTTGGTAGCCCCTGAAATAAACATATCTTAACATTACTTTCATTATTTAATTCTAGCTTTTCTAATATCTCTATTAAAACTTCTTGTTTAGAAACAGACTTAACTCTTCCTAAATATTCAACGCCTTCACAATTGTTTAATGTTACTTTTTCACCTTCAGAAATTCTAAGAACCTTGTATATATGCTTTACATCATCACCAATTATTTTAGCTACATCTCCATTAATTAATTCTTTTGGAGTAAAAAATTTATGCATTATTTCATTCTCTCCTAAAAACTATTTTAATTTTGCAACTATGCAGTTCCATTCACCGTCTCTATTTTTTTCAATAACTTCAAATCCAGTAGCCTCAAGTTTTTCACAAACCATATCAACTCTATCATGGATTATTCCTGATGTTATGAAAACTCCACTATCCTTTAAAACCCTCTTAACATCATCTGTTAATATACATATTATTTCTGCTAATATATTTGCAACAACTATATCAGCTTTTCCATCGATAACTTCAACAAGATTTCCATGAAGTATTTCAATATTTTTCAAATTGTTATATCCTACATTTTCTATTGAAGATTCAACTGCAACTGGATCTAAATCTACACCAACAGCTAACTTTGCTCCAAGTTTTGCTGCAGCTATAGCTAATATACCTGATCCACATCCAACATCAAATACTGTACTTTCTTCTTTAACATATCTTTCTAAAGCTTGAATGCACATTCTTGTAGTTTCATGTGTTCCTGTTCCAAAAGCCATACCTGGATCTAAATCTACAACTAATTCTCCATCTTTAGCTTCATACTCTTCCCATATTGGCTTTACAACAATCTTTTCACCAACTTTTGATGGTTTATAATATTGTTTCCATGTGTTAGCCCAATCTTCTTCATACATTTTTTCATGCTCAACTTTAGCTTCTCCTAAATCAAGACCCATTTCCTTAAGTTCTGTTAATCTTTCATTGACATATTGTAATACATCTTCAATATTATCCTCTTCAGCAAAATAAGCCTTTACAACTGCAACTTTTCCTTTATGTTCTAAAACATTTATATCTGCAAAATCCCATGTTAACGGACCTTGTTCTCTTCCTAAAATATCTTCAGGATCTTCTATTGCAACTCCTTTGCAATCTAAGCTATAAAAAATTCCTGATATTGGTTCTAACGCCTCACTTTTAGTTATTACTCTAACTTCTATCCATGTTCCATCCATTATTGAATCATCCTTTCAAATCTTTCTCCTTGACTAATACTATATTTTACACGTATGTTTACATAAAGTCTAGAATAATTTATACACAAAAAGGATAACTACATTTTTACATATAGTTACCCTTAAACAACTAATTTAAACAGCTATATCTTTATTATCATTTTTCTTATTCTTATCTTTACTAAAGTTAACTTTTCTAACCATTTTATTATTAGCCATATTATAAGTCACTGTTCCTATAAAAACAAAAATTATAGCTAACTGTGGTGCATATAAAGTGCAATCTACAATTCCTTGAATAATTATCATTGTATTTATAGACGCAATTAAAGGCAGCATCTTATTATGTTGCTTGTATAAACTTATCATATCTTTATATAAATTAATTTTAATATATAAGTATATTAAAAGACCTACAATTCCCAAAGCTACTAAAAATGTTAACCATAAATTATGAGGATGAATTAAAAAATCAATTATCTTATTATGTAAACTTGGATCATCACTAAAAACAAAATTTGATCCTTGTTGCATCATACCTAACATTCCCCATCCTGTAATAGGTTTTTTTAGTATCATACTTATAGCTCCAATCCAAATACGATATCTTGAATTAAAAGATATTACAAGTTCTCCAATAGGTGTTGTATTAGCAATCTTATTCTGGACTATAAAGAAAAACATAGAACTTATTCCTACAGTGATACAAATTGCTATTAGTCCTCTTATATCTTTTTTTTCCTTTAATATATAATATACAAATATTGATCCTACTAAAGCAATAAATGCTCCTGTGGATTCAGTTAATAACAACGCTACTAGTATTAATATAATTGAAAAATTATATTTTATAGAATCCTTTTCTCTTTTATTAATGCACTTTAAATAAAATATCATTAATATTATACTTCCAAACCAAGCTCCTGCCATGTTAGGATTTCCAAAAGAACTAAAAACTCTATGCTGAGGCATTCCTATCAAAATAAATATTATCTTTTCTATTACTCCTCCAATAGCTGCAATTACACTTAGATATACTACATACTTAATAACTACATTTATTCTACTTATCTTAACAAAATAATTTTGAGAAAATACATTTAGTCCAAAATATAAAAATAAGATAGAAGATGATAATAAGGATAATAAATTCTTATTTATAATACCACTAAATACAGAGTATACAAATAATAAAAATAAACCTATATTCCAATAATTTTTTTCTATTTTTATTCTTTTTTTAAATATTAAATTCACTGCATATACAGCTGGAATTATAGCTGTAAAAGGTGAAAAAACAATCATAATAATAAAATATATCATAATTTACCACCAACATTTATTATTTACATCCTATGATGCAACTTGCCTTAGTATACACATACTAAAAACTTTATTCAAAAGCTTTAACTATCTTTTATTAAATTTAACATAAATATTTTAATATATACTTAGTATCTCCAATAAATATTTTTATTTATTTAATAACATGACGTTTACATTTACATATCCACTAAATAATGTTGTTATAAATTATATATATTTCTATTTTTTCATTTTACCTAATATTCTTTAACCTTTTATATTTATATACATTTTTATAAACTTATATTTTTTAAAATTCTAAAATATATTTTTTATTTCTATTTATATATAGCAATTAAGAATTTAGTTTTTATTCCTTGAGCTGTAAACATTTCTTCATGTTCTGTTGTAACATTTCCTTCGAAGCCACTATTATGTAAATCATAAGTAATATATTTAATTTCTAAGTTACTTTCTTTAAAATACTCAAGTGACTCTTCAAATAACTCATCATCATCTGTCTTAAACCAAATTTCTGCACCACTCTTTAAAAACTTCTTATATTTCTCAAGTTGTCTTGTATGAGTTAATCTTCTCTTTTTATGACGCTCTTTTGGCCATGGATTACAGAAGTTAATGTATATTCTTTCTATAACATCATTTTCATCTAACATATTATCTATTAATAATATTTCCTGGGACATAAGAGCAACATTGTCTATTTCATGACCAACTTTTTTATATGCTTCTTCAATATTTCTTTTGGCTAAAACTAAAACTTCATCTTTTATATCTACTGTTATATAATTTATATCTGGATTTTCGGAACCATGCACAGCCATAAATGTTCCTTTTCCACAACCTAACTCCATATACATCGGTTTATCATTTCCAAAAAACTCTTTCCATCTACCTTTATATTCACTTGGATTCTGTATAAAAAATTTACAACTTTCTAATTCAGGTCTTGCCCAAGGCTTTCTTCTCATTCTCATAACTTTTGTTCACTCCAAATCATTTCTTT
The DNA here is from genome assembly GCA_900547475.1 of uncultured Clostridium sp. Lineage (GTDB taxonomy): Bacteria > Bacillota > Clostridia > Clostridiales > Clostridiaceae > Clostridium. Next base: position 18,096 of record URGW01000020.1, read on the forward strand.
AAGTTTATAGATTAATTATACAGATTATTTCTTTTATTTCAACTCTATATACATCTTTATAAAAACTTTTATTTATATAATAATAAATCCACAATACACAGCTTCTTATTTAAAAGATAGTATATTGTGGATGATTTTAATAATTATTGATACTTACTAACAGTTATACTTTTCAACTAAAGCCTTAAATTCGCTATCATTACTCTTTATATACTCAACAAAGTTCTTATTAGCAGAATTTAAATTATTCGCTAATTCACAAATAAACATTGGAATATCTTTTTTTGCAATATCCCCATAGCATTTTCCTAACCTTGCTTCTCCCTCTACAAAGCTTCCATCAACATGAATTTCATATGCTTCTTCTATAACATTATTAATTCTCTTTTTCTTTCCTGTAAATCCAATTTCAGCTATCTCATGTACACCACAAGAGTTAGGACAGCCTGAAAAATATAATCTAGGTAATAAATCAATATTAGAAACATTTTCTTTAACATAATTTAATGTCTCTCTTAAAGCCCCTTGACTTTCACATATACCTATTTGACATGTTGGAACCCCTATACATGCTACACTATAATCAAATGAAGTTGTTCCTCCTATTGATTTTGTAACTTCTAATAATTCTTCAGCTTCTTTTCCATTTAAGTTTCTAAAGTATACCCCTTCTGTCATTGATAATCTAATTTCAGGATCATCAAACTTTTCTAATGTTGATATAATAGTTCTTAAATCACTTAACTTTATTTGACCCCCTACTGGATGCACATAAACACTATATAATCCTGATTGCTTTTGCTCTACTAATCTTAAATTAGTTGTGTTTGTTTCTATACCATCTTTAGTATACCTTTTAGGTTCTACTGATAGATTATAACCTTCTTCTTTTTTAACTATTTCAACATACTTTTTATATTCATTTATAAAGCCTTCTTCTCCTAATTTATCAACCATATATCTTACACGAGCTTTAGCTTTATTTTCATAATTTCCTTCAGCTTTAAATAATCTAACCATAGCTTCAACATAATTTAATACTTCATTAGGTTCAATAAGTTCTGGATATATTAATGCAAGCTTAGGATTTCTTCCTAATCCTCCACCAAGATATACTCTAAAGTATTCTTTACCATCCTTCTTAACTGCTAAGAAACCTAAATCTTGTATTGTACAATGTGCTGTATCATTTGAACCATTAGAGAAAGAGACTTTTAACTTTCTTGGTAACTTGTAACTAGTTATTCTCTTCATAAAATATTCTCCAGTAGCTACTGCATATGGTGTTGGATCGAAGGCTTCTTCTTTATCAACCCCTGATAATGGTGACAAAGCAACATTTCTTGGAAAGTTTCCACCTGCCCCTCTTGTATATATATCCTTATCTAACGCTTCCTTCATCAAATCACATACTTCATCTATTGATAAACCATGATATTGAATTGCTTGACGAGTAGTAAAATGTAATCCACCTAAATTATACTTTTCTGCCCAATCATATATCATTTTTAATTGTGGCATAGTTATTATACCTGAAGGCATTCTAAGTCTTAACATAAACTCTTTACCACCACGATGAGCATATGCTCCCATTCCACCTGATGCATGCTTAAAGTCCATAACAGACATTTCTCCATTTACGAACTTATGTCCAACTTTTCTAAACTCTTCGATTTCTGGTAAAAGTCTTTCCTTTAAATTTTCCATCTTATCACCTCATATTATTGCTACTCTTTTTAATATTCCTTGTTATCATAACAAATATTCACTTCTATATTATACTATAATCAACTTTATTTTCTATTAATTAACTATTTAAATATTTAATTATAACCATTAACTTTTTAAATGTTTACCAATTTTTAAATTTTCTATCAATTGATTTTTTCTATTTTTTTCTATAAAATATAAATAATATACATATTTACAAGGAGTGATTATATGGTCAAAGAAAGAAAGAAACCACCTTTAGACTCAGAAATATCTATTAAAGAAACCTTTAAATCTTTATCTGGTAAAAAGAAAATTGAATTTATATATGATTATTACAAACTTCCCATAATAGGCACATTACTTGCTATTATAGTTATAAGTTATATGACATATTCATTTATCACAAAACAAGATATTTATTGTAATATAACATATTATGGCTCTACTATTAATACTGATAATTTCAATAAACTTAAAGATACATTAAATGAAAACATTTTAGGAAATAATAAAAAATCTACTATATTTACGGATAGCCTTTTAATTACCACTAATTCAAACTATGGTGATGATCCAACAACCACGCAAGCCTTTGCTGTTAAGTTAGCCGCTAATGAACTAGATATTCTTTTAATTGAAAAGAATAATTTTGAATATTTCGCTGCTAACAATATGTTATTAGATTTAAGCTCATTAGAAGGATTTGACTCATTAAATATATCTGAGGAAGACTTAGTAACTGCAAAAGATCAATCTGGAAATAGTAATTTATATGGTATTAAAGTGGACAACCTAAATTTATTGAAAGATTGTGGTTTTGATACTGAAAATACTATTTTAAGTATAGCTATAAGTTCAAATAGACATGAAGAAGTTATTAAAGTACTAAATGAGTTTACTGAATAAAAAAAGATGTTGCAAGATTGCAACATCTTTTTTTATTTCTTATTAAATAAATCTTTTAAGCCCTTTTTATGTGTAACTTCTCCATCAACACTTTCTCCACAAGCTTCCATAAAGGCTTCTAAAGCTTCCTTTTGTTTAGAATTTAAATTCTTAGGAGTATCAACTATTACTTTTACATATTGATCTCCCCTAGTATTTGAATGAACCTTAGGTACACCCTTACCTTTTAATCTAAACATTGTTCCTGATTGAGTTCCTGCTGGAATAGTATACTTAACATCCCCATCTACTGTTGGAACTGTTATTTCAACACCTAAAGCAGCTTTTCCCATTGATATGTGAGTTTCTATATAAATATCATTTCCTCTTCTATCAAATTGTTTAGACTTAGCCACATTTATTCTAATATATAAATCTCCTGGAGGTCCATCATTAGAACCATGTTCTCCTTGTCCTCTAAGTGGCATTACATTACCTGTATCAACACCAGCTGGTACATTTATTTTAATAGATCTAGTCTTTCTTACTTTTCCTCTACCACTACAACTTGAGCATGGAGTTTCAACTATAGTTCCTTTTCCTCCACATCTATCACAAGCTGAAGTACTTACAAAACTTCCAAGCGGAGTTTGTCTTTGAACTCTAACTTGCCCACTTCCATTACATGTTGGACAAGTCTTTGGTGATGTTCCTGGTTCTGCACCAGTACCTCTACAAGATTCACAATTTTCATTTCTATTTATTGTGATTTCTTTTTCTACTCCAAATACAGCTTCTTCAAAAGTTAAATTTAAAGTGTATTCTATATCTGAACCTTTTACTGGACCATTTCTTCTTCTTGAAGAACCACCACCTCCGAAAAAGCTTTCAAATATATCACCAAAACCTCCCATATCTGAGAAGTCAAAGCCACCAAATCCACCTGCTCCAAATCCACTTCCATCAAAGTCAGCAGTACCAAATTGATCATATCTAGCCTTCTTTTCTGGGTCAGAAAGTACTTGATATGCCTCATTTATATCTTTAAATTTTTCTTCTGCTTCCTTATTACCTTGATTTTTATCAGGATGGTATTTAATAGCTAGCTTTCTAAAGGCTCTTTTTATTTCATCATCACTTGCACCTTTTTCAAGTCCAAGTACAGCATAATAGTCTTTGTTCGCCATCTATATAGTCACCACCTTATTCATATTTTTCTTAATCTATATTAACATTTATATCTTTTCTCGTAAACACCTAAACTTTTAAAAAGGGAAGACGACTTATGTCTTCCCTATTTATATAGTATATTATTTATCTTCTTTTACTTCGAAATCAGCATCTACTACATTGTCATCATGAGCTGGTCCTTGATTAGTATTTCCACCCATATTATTTGGATCGAATCCTGCACCTTGAGCTCCTGCTGCACCTTGAGCATCAGCATACATCTTTGAAGATATAGCATAGAATTCTTGAGTTAATTCTTCTGTAGCTTTCTTAATAGCTTCTAAATCTTCTCCATCTTTAACAGCTTTTAATGCATCTAATTTAGCAGTTATTTTTGCTTTATCATCAGCAGAAATCTTGTCACCAAGTTCTTCTAATTGTTTTTCAGTTTGGTAAGTTAATTGATCTGCATTGTTCTTAGTTTCTATTGATTCTTTTCTCTTCTTATCCTCTTCAGCAAATCTTTCAGCTTCTTTTACAGCTCTATCTACTTCTTCATCACTTAAGTTAGTTGAAGCAGTAATTGTGATGTTTGCTTCTTTACCAGTTCCTTTATCCATAGCAGATACTTTAACAATACCATTAGCATCTATATCAAAAGTAACTTCGATTTGTGGAATTCCTCTTGGAGCTGGAGCAATACCTGATAGAGTAAATCTACCTAAAGTCTTGTTATCAGCAGCCATTTGTCTTTCACCTTGTACTACGTGAATTTCAACTGATGTTTGACCATCTGCTGCAGTTGAGAATACTTGGCTCTTCTTAGCTGGTATAGTTGTATTTCTTTCGATTAATGGAGTAGCAACTCCTCCTAAAGTTTCAATACCTAATGTTAATGGTGTAACATCTAGTAATAATACATCTTTAACTTCTCCAGTTAAAACACCTGCTTGAATTGCAGCACCCATAGCTACACATTCATCTGGGTTAACTCCCTTTGAAGGTTCTTTTCCAGTAAAGTTTTTAACAGCTTCTTGAACTGCTGGAATTCTTGTTGATCCACCAACTAATATAACTTTATCTATTTGACTAATTGAAAGTCCTGCATCAGATAATGCTTTCTTCATTGGTTCTATTGATCTTTGAACTAAATCATGAGTTAATTCATTGAATTTTGCTCTAGTTAAGTTCATATCAATATGTTTTGGACCTGTGCTATCCGCAGTGATAAATGGTAAGTTAATGTTTGTTTGCATTGATGAAGATAATTCTATCTTAGCTTTTTCAGCAGCTTCTTTTAATCTTTGAACTGAACTCTTATCGTTTCTTAAGTCAATTCCATATTCAGCTTTAAATGTATCTGCTATATAATCTATAATTTTTTGGTCAAAGTCATCTCCACCTAAGTGAGTATCTCCATTAGTTGATAATACTTCGAATACTCCATCACCTAATTCAAGGATAGATACGTCGAATGTACCTCCACCTAAGTCATAAACGAATATTTTTTCGCTGTGATCAGTCTTATCTAATCCATAAGCTAATGAAGCAGCTGTTGGTTCGTTTATTATTCTTAATACTTCCAATCCTGCTATTCTACCTGCATCCTTAGTTGCTTGTCTTTCAGCATCATTAAAGTAAGCTGGAACTGTAATAACAGCTTGAGTTACAGTTTCACCTAAGTAAGCTTCTGCATCTGCTTTAATCTTTTGAAGTATCATTGCTGATATTTCTTGTGGTGAATAAGTTTTATCATCAATCTTAGTTTTATGATCTGTTCCCATTTCTCTCTTAATTGAAATTATAGTGTGTTCTGGATTTGTAATTGCTTGTCTTTTAGCTATTTGTCCTACTAGTCTTTCACCGTTAGCTTGGAATGAAACTACTGATGGAGTAGTTCTAGCACCTTCTGAGTTAGTGATAACTACTGGTTCTCCCCCTTCCATAACAGCTACACATGAATTTGTTGTACCTAAATCAATACCTATAATTTTTCCCATAATTTTTTCCTCCTCGAATCACATATCTATTTAAAGATTTTCCTTATTTACTATTTTGCTACTGTAACCATTGAATATCTGATTACTTTTTCGCCTTTTTTGTATCCCTTTTGGTATACTTGAGCAACATCATTAGTATTTAAATTTGCATCTTCAACTACTGAAATTGCTTGGTGTAAATTAGGGTCAAATCCATTAGTTGTATCTATTTCTTCAACACCTAATTTTTCTAAAGAGTTTAAGAATCCTTTTATTGTCATCTCAACACCTTTTTTAATATCTTCTACATTACCATCTACAGCTAAAGCTCTTTCTAAGTTATCTGCCACAGGCAACACTTCTTTTAATACATCTGTGCATGCATCTGTATAAATACCTTCTTTTTCCTTTGCTGTTCTTTTTCTATAGTTATCATACTCAGCAGTTAATCTAAGTAATCTATCTTTTAATGCATCTAATTCATTAGAAAGTTTTTTATTTTCATCTTTTAACTTTCTTATCATTGATAAATCATCAGTTTCAGAATACTCTTCTATTATTTCTTCTACTTCTTCATTTTCTGTAGCTTCTGTATTACCTTCTACTGTATTACTTTCTTCCACTAATTCCTCATCTCTTAAATCTTTGTTTTCTTCCATCTTTACACCTCATCTCTCTTTATTCAATACTCTTGGTCCTTAAGACTTTTATTTAACTCCTTCATTACTTGTGCCATTATAGAAATAACTTTCGAGTAGTTAATTCTCTGTGGACCAATAAGCCCAACACTTCCAATTGGCCTTCCTCCTAAGGAATACTCTGCTGTTATTACTGAACAATCCTTAGCTTCTGGAATATAATTTTCATCACCAATTTTAATTGAAATATCACCACTACTCTCTAGTAGCTCTATTACACAATCTTTATTACTTATTAATTGGAGTACTTCCTTAGCCTTTTCAATATCGTTATATTCAGGATAATTGAAAAGATTAGTAGTTCCCTCAACAACTAACTCTGATTTTGAACTATTATTTAAACTTTCATATAAAGCTGGAAGCATTGCATTAAATAAATCATCAAACCCTACTAAGTCATTTTTAAGCTCATTAATAACTTCTAAATTAATAGCTTCAATTGTTAAATTTTTAAGTTTAGAATTTAATACCTCATTAATTCTAATAAGTTCTTCATTACTTGGTACAGCATTAACTTTAATTCTATGATTTTTTATAACTCCACTATCTGTAACTATTACAACAATTAAATTGAATTCATCTATTTTTATTAATTGCAACGATCTTATATAGCTTCTTTTCATAGAAGGTGTTCTAACTATACAAGTTAGATTTGTTAATTCAGATAATAAAACACAAGCTTCCTTTAAGATAGTATCAACTTCATGCATGGCTGAATTAATTAAATATTCCTTAATTCTTAGCTCTTCATCTTTACTTAGCTTTGGTGTTTCCATTAACTTATCAACATACAATCTATATCCTTTACTAGAAGGTATTCTACCTGCTGATGTGTGAGGCTGTTCTAAATATCCCATTTCCTCTAAATCTGCCATTTCATTTCTTATGGTTGCAGATCCCACACCTAAATCATACTTCTTAGCTATTGTTCTTGATCCGACAGGTTCTCCTGTTACTATATAGTCATTAATAATGGCTTGAAGTATTTTTATTTTTCTTTCATCAATAGCCATTTCATCACCCCTATTGTTAGCACTCATTAAAGTCGAGTGCTAATGACTACATTATCAATATATTCCTATTTGTTTTTTTTGTCAATTTCGTATTTCTTTAAATTTTCAACTATTTTTTTATATAATTTAACTTTCTCAGGATTATCTCTTTGCATCTTTAAATTTCTCCTTATTACTATACTTTTCATTTTTATGACTTATCTAATATAAAATCTGACATTACACTGTTTGATAACTCCATCCCTTTAGCTGTTAGGAACATTTTATTTTGTTCAACAACAAGCAATCCATCCTTTATATTTTTCTCAATGACTTCTTTATATATACTATTTATATCTACACCAATTTTTTTCTTAAACTTTAATAAGTCTATACCAGAAACCATTCTTAACCCCATAAAAACAAATTCTTCCATTTCATCCTTAATAGAATTTTCATATCTTTCTATTACTACACTTACATTGTTATTTATATTTTCTATATACTCATTTATATTGCTTGTATTAGTAAATCTATATCCATCCATATAAGAACTACTTGCACTTCCAACTCCAATATATTCATCTAATGACCAGTAAACTTTATTATGTTCACACTCTTTACCGTCTAAAGCAAAATTAGAAATTTCATATTGATGATATCCATTAGCTTTCAATATATCCTTAGTTATTTTATCCATTATCCTTTCATCATCTTCACTTGGAAGTTCAAGCTTATCTTTTTCATATAATTTATAAAAGACAGTTCCTTCTTCAATTATTAAACTGTATGCCGAAATATGTTCTGGTTTTAATTCACATATCTTTTCTAAAGTGTTTTTCCAATCTTGTATAGTTAAATTAGGAAGTCCATACATTAAGTCTATATTAATATTATTAAACCCTATTTTTCTTGCTAAATTATAGTTTTCTAAAAATTCTTCTAAGGTATGTATACGACCTATTTTTTTTAATAAATTATCATTACAAGATTGAAGCCCAAAGCTTATTCTATTTACTCCATATTTCTTCATTATCTTTAATTTACTTTCACTTACTGTTCCTGGATTACACTCCATAGAATATTCTAGTTTATCTGATAAATTCAACTTAGATACTGTTATAAGAAGTTTTTCAAGATCATTTTCTTCAAGATATGAAGGTGTTCCACCTCCAATAAAAATAGTTTTTATTAAATAATCAGAACATTTATCTTTTATTTCCTTAATTAAAGCATCAATATATTCTTCTCTAAATCTTTCTTTTCCTGCGAAGGTTGGAAAGTCACAATAAAAACATCTTTGCTTACAAAATGGTATATGTATATATAAACTAATTTCCTTCATTATTTTTCCTCCAAATAAAATAGATTTTAACTTATAATTGAAAAAAGACATTGCAAAAGCAATGTCTTTTTACTAGTCTACTTTAAGAACAGCCATGAATGCTTCTTGTGGTACTTCTACAGATCCCACTTGTCTCATTCTCTTCTTACCTTCTTTTTGCTTTTCAAGAAGCTTCTTCTTTCTTGAAATATCTCCACCGTAACACTTAGCAAGTACGTCTTTTCTCATAGCCTTAACTGTTTCTCTAGCTATAACCTTAGATCCTACTGCAGCTTGAATTGGAACTTCAAACATTTGTCTTGGAATAATTTCTTTAAGCTTTTCAGCAATTCCTCTACCTTTATGGTAAGCTCTTTCTTTTGGAACTATCATTGATAAAGCATCAACTACATCTCCATTTAATAATATATCAAGCTTAACAAGTTCAGTTTTAGTATATCCTTTGAACTCATAATCAAAAGATGCATATCCTCTTGTTCTTGATTTTAAAGTATCAAAGAAGTCATATACAATTTCATTTAATGGCATATCATAGTTAATACAAACTCTTGTAGTTTCTAGATATTCCATATCGATAAATGTTCCTCTTCTTTCTTGGCATAAATCCATTATAGCTCCAACATAATCAGTTGGTGAAATAATAGAAGCCTTAACAACTGGCTCTTCCATATAATCTATTTCAGTTGCTTCTGGTAAGTTTGTTGGATTTGTTAAGTCTAAAACTTCTCCATTAGTCTTTGTTACTTTATAAACAACTGAAGGAGCTGTTGTTATAATATCTAAATTAAATTCTCTTTCTATTCTTTCTTGAATTATTTCCATATGAAGTAACCCTAAGAATCCACATCTAAAACCAAATCCTAAAGCTATAGATGTTTCTGGTTCAAAATCTAAGGCTGCATCATTTATTTGTAATTTTTCTAATGCTTCCTTTAATTCATCATACTTAGCTCCATCTACTGGATAAATACCTGAGTAAACCATTGGAACTGCCTTTTTATATCCTGGAAGTGCTTCTGCAGTTGGTCTATCTGATTCTGTTATAGTATCACCAACTCTAGCATCTGCAACATTTTTTATAGATGCAGTTATATATCCAACATCACCAGCTCTTAGTTCAGTTATAGGCATTAATTTTGGCGTGAAAACTCCAACTTCTGTTACATCATATACTTTATTTGTTGCCATAAGTTTAATTTTAGTTCCTGGCTTAACTACACCATCTTTAATTCTTACATAGCAAACAACACCCTTATAACTATCATAGTAAGAATCGAATATTAAAGCTTTTAATGGAGCTTCTTCATCACCAGTTGGTGCCGGAACCTTTTCAACTATTGTTTCTAACACTTGCTCAACATTTAATCCAGTTTTAGCTGATATCATAGGTGCATCTTCAGCCTCTATCCCTATAACATCTTCAATTTCTTGTTTTACTTCATCTGGTCTTGCAGAAGCTAAATCTACCTTATTAATTACTGGAGCAATTTCTAAATCGTTATCTAATGCTAAATAACAGTTTGCTAAAGTTTGAGCTTGAATACCTTGTGTAGCATCTACTACTAATAACGCTCCTTCACAAGCAGCTAAACTTCTTGATACCTCATATGTAAAGTCTACGTGTCCCGGTGTATCAATTAAGTTTAATATGTATTCTTCTCCATCTTGGCGTCTATATATTAATCTAGCAGCCTGAGACTTAATTGTTATACCTCTTTCTTTTTCGATTTCCATATTATCAAGAACTTGCTCTTCCATTTCTCTTTGTGTAAGAGTCCCTGTAATTTCTAATAATCTATCCGCTAGGGTTGACTTACCATGGTCTATATGTGCTACGATTGAAAAGTTTCTAATCTTTGATTGTCTATTACTTTGCATATATCTTAACTGCTTTTTATTCAGCAGCTTCTTCACCCCCATATTGTTAAATCAAGCTAAATTATAACATAGAGTATAGAGTAAGTGTCAAGAATATTAACATGGATTTCATATTAAGATTACTAGTATTTTTTTAATTATTAATATTTTCATTAAAATCATCTATACTTTCATTCAACTCACTACTATTACCCTCATCTTTTATATTACTATTTTCATCATACTCACTATTAGTTTTTGTACTTTTATTTATTTTATCCTTTATATTTATAAAAGCTTTACCTACATATTCTAAAGCTTTTTTTATACTATTCATAAATAAATTGTCACTAGTTAATTTAATTTCTTTATTATATATCTTTACAGTTGACAAACCATCATTCTTTTCTCCAACATAAATTTTTACCGCACTATTATCCTTAATAAACTCTTGGAAATCTTCTCCAAACTCCTCACTTACAACTTTAAAGTTATCATCAGTATTTCCCAATGGTGATAAAGATTCTGTATTTATTATATTTATCTTTACAAACCCTACAATAAGTAAAATTACTGCAAATATAGGTATAAGAAATTTTTTAATAATTTTCAACTTAAAATCTCCTCCTTAACTCAATTTATAACATATATACAAATAAAAAATGAGCTCCTTAGTTATTAGCTATAAGGATGCTCATTTTTCAAACTTTTATTCAATTATTCTTTACTATTTAAATATTCCGCAATTAATCTAGCTAGATATTTAGCACTTAATTTTGCCTCTTGTGCCGTATTTAGTTCTGTTCCAAACTCAGTTAATATACATGCAGGACTTAAAGCCTGATTAAAATTATTTGATCCACGAGGATATTCATAAAGACCTACTCCATTATTTCCATCTGCTAATAAACCCGGAAAAAGATTTTCTGATGTAGAAATCATTTGATTTACAGCTTGCATCATTTCTGTATAATAAGGTGATGCCTGTGAAGTAACAAACATAATTCTTGCTAAGCTTTGACCATTAATTTCTACAGTAGTTCTATCTTTGCTAGGTCCACTATTTCTATGCAAATCTATTACTAATTTTAAATTAGGAAATTGATTTAAATAATTTTGCACCGTTGGTCCTGATCTATAATAAGACTGATCATAAGGGCTAGTATCATGAACAGTTTTATCATGAACTACTGATATCCCATATCCCTCTTCTAATTCTTGCGCTAATACGTCCCCTACACCAACAACACTAAAATCTTCTTGCTCAGTATCCGCTCCAGCTTCTGCATATCCTTCATGAGTATGAGTATGATAAATTAATATTTCTACATTTGCCTCATCTAACGTTTTCTTAAGTGAAGGATCATATGCAGCACTAGTTTTATTTAGTTCTGCTAAATCTTCCTCTGTAACTCTAGCTATACTTTCTTCTTTAACAACATATGGCTCAAACAAATTAAAAGTGGATTTAGAACTATTATTTAAATAGCCATTACTATCACCATTATTTATATTACTAAAAAAAGATACTTCATTACCTATTATTCCATAAGTAGTTATCTTATTTAATCCTAAAGCTTCAACTACCACTCTTTTAATACTCACTTTATTTTCCCTATATGCCGTACTATCATATATTTGTGCTTTAACAACTGGCATTGAGTAATTAAGCAATTGTACATATGCTAATCCACCACGTTCTCTATAACTATTAATTACACTACCAGCTCTTATAAAAAAAATAATCATAAGAGCTAATAGAACTATATATCCAATGCTAATACCACTTTTCTTTCTCTTGATACTATTACTTTCATTAACCCATTGCATTTTATATACCTCCTCACTCTTTATAAATATATGGGAGGTTTTACATAATTATTAATAGATGATTAAAAAAAACAAAACACTTTTTAGTTAATTCATAAATTTATTGATTTCTTCCATATTCATATTGGGTTGAACTGCAATATTAATTCCATTTGCTATTATTTTTGATAAAGACTCAATAATTGTATCAACATCTTTTGGAGTAACCATTAAATCTCCAAATGATGGATTCAATATTTCTCTAATAAGCATATTCTTCTCATTTCTATCTACACTCTTTAACATATTATAGAATTCTTTTCCTTTTTGTGCTTTACTACATAAATCATCTAATAATAAATCCATAGTATCATTTGCTATAGTTGCAGCATCAACAACTGTTGGAACTCCTACAGCTAATACTTTTACCCCTAAACTCTTTTCATTTATTTGCATTCTATGATTCCCAACTCCAGCGCCTGGTGAAATTCCTGTGTCTCCAATTTGAATAGTTCTGTTTACCCTCTCTAATCTTCTAGATCCTAATGCATCAACGCATATTACTAAATCTGGTTTAATTTTATCAACTAATGATTTTATGACTTCTCCAGTCTCTATTCCTGTAATACCTAAAACTCCTGGTGCTATTGCACATACTGGCCTTACAGAATCATCTATTGCCTCTGGCATTACTTGTTTTAAATGTCTTGTTATCATAATTTTTTCTGTAACTTTTGGTCCAAGTGCATCTGGCGTAACATTCCAATTCCCAAGACCTACAACTAACACAAGCTTATCCTCAGAAATATCTACAAGTTTTTTCATAACTTTTCCTACAACTAATGATAGTTCATCCATTGATTCACCATCATAAGGGGTAAATTCAGGAAAATCTATAGTTATATAATGACCTTTTGGTTTACCTAATTCTTTTCCAGCCTCATCACTTTCAATAGTTACAGTAGTAATTTTAACCTCGCCTTCCATTTCCTCATCAACTTTAACACCATCAAGCTCTCTTTTATTTTCTTCTGTATATGCTTGTTTTGCTTCAATTGCAAGGTCTGTTCTAACACTTATCATAATATTCCTCCTCAAATTTATTACTCCTCAAATTTATTTTCCCAAATAAGTTTTAATTTCATACTTGAACTTAAAAACTTTAGATGTTATAATATGATTTGTTGAAAATGAACTCGTACGCAGATTTCCCCAAAAAACTGCAGAGGCCCTATAAAATATCAAGGGGGTGAATTGAATGGCAAATATTAAATCAGCACAAAAAAGAATTAAAGTTACTGAAAAGAAAACTTTACAAAACAAAATGGTTAAATCAGCTTTAAAAACTGCTATAAAGAAGTTTGAAGCTGCTGTAGCTGCTAACAATGCTGAAGAAGCTAAAGCTTTATTCGTTAAAGCTACTAAGTCTTTAGACATGGCTGCTCAAAAAGGTGTAGTTCACCAAAACATGGCTGCTAGAAAGAAATCAAGATTAGCTGCAAAATTAAACGCTATGGCGTAATAAATAAGAAGCCGGTGATTTTTCACCGGCTATTATTTTACCATTTTTAAATTATGAAATATTATATATTTCTTACCTATTTTTTAATTAAATTTTATTTAAAAGCATATCTATTTAACCATAAATGTTTTAAATAACATAAGTTCCATTTCCATTTGCTTTTCTGAAGTAGAAGACTTTAATTTTAATTCAGTCTCTACGCAAACTCGAATAAGTTCACTTAATTGTTTCACTGTGAATTTAGCTGCTTGATTCATTAATTTTTCACAAACAAATTGAGGTAATCTATATTTAGACATGAAGAAATCTAACCTTTTTCCTTGTGATAAATATACTTTAATCTCATGTAATCTTCTAAAATGATTTCCTATAGATGATATTATTAACATATGTTGATCTGCTTTAAACAACAATTCATCTAATAAATCCAATGCCTTCTCAACTTTCCTAATAGAAATATATTCCACAAGGTCAAATATATCATCCTCACTTTTATTTTGAATTAATTTATCAATATCTGTCTTAGTTATTTCTCTTCCAATAGCATAACAATCTAATTTATCAGCTTCTCTTTTTATAATATCAAAATTATTTTGTACCTTATCAGCAAAATATCTTAGTTCTACTTTTCCTATAACTCTACCTTTTTCTCTAAATAAATCATCTATTTTTTTATAATATTTATCTTTCTTTAATTTATCACAATGAACCACTTTAACATATTTATCAAGAGTAGCTAACTTTTTATTTTTCTTAGGAGTATCTCTCTTATCATTAAATAAATAATACATAATAAGAACTATATGAGATGGTAAATCCTTAATATAATTTAAAATCTCAGTATAAACTTTAGTTCCATCCTTATCTGGTTTTTCCTTTAAAAAATTAGCTCTATATACTACTACAACTTTCTTCTCTCCAAAAAACGGTAAAGTTTCACAAGCATTTTCTATATCCTCAAATGTAGTTGTTAGCCCATCTAATTTTATAAGATTCAAATCTAAAAACTCTTTTTCTACAACCTTGTTTATTATAGAATTAACGCTTATTTTTATAAGTTCTTCATCTAAACCACAAAATATATAACCATTTGATATATCATTTTTCTTTATTTCTCCATCTAGTATATCTATATTAATCAATGCCTATTGCCACTCCTAACTAATTGTTTATTATCTCACCTTTAAAAAGTACAATTTCTTTTATATCACCTTTTCTGAAATCTATTATATCATAATCATTATTTAATTTTTCATAATTTACAAATAGCAAATAGTTATTATTTAATGTCTGTAAAATGAAATTCTCACCATTTCTTTTTATCTTAATTTCTTCTCCAATAATAATTTCATTAAAATCCTCAGATATATTACTTGCCAAGGAAACTAACATAAGCTTTTTCTCATCAACTTCATCTTTTGTTTGAATAAGCACTCGTTCTCCTTTATAGCTTATTAAAAGCCCTCCTTCATTATAATATCTTATCTTAGGTAATGGTGAGTATATTATTACTAATATATAAAAAAATATAATTAAAGGATAATATATAAACCTTTTAAAGCCTTTTTTATAAAAATAATATGTTATTAATAAAGCTATATAAAAATATGCCACGGTATAATGAAAATATATTAACTCAAATGACATATTATCAATTTTATACATAATTATATCAATATATTTAATTATATAATGACATATATAAATAATATAATTAAAGGTTCTCGGAACTTCTACTATAAATATTAATATATTTCCTAAAACCACTAAAATATTCATAAAAGGAATTATAACAATATTTCCAACTATAAAATTCAATGATACTTCATTAAAATATAATATTATAATTGGTAATGTTAATATTTGTGCACTTAATGAAATTGCAATAGTATTTCTAATAGAATTAGGTAATTTATATAGCCTTTTATTTAAATCTTTATTAAATAATATTATTCCTAAAGTAGCTAGAAACGAAAGTACAAATCCAAGATTATAGGTATAATACGGCTTCATTAATAACAATATTATCCCCGCTAAAGATAATGATGCTATGGGATTATAATTACGCTTAACTATTTTCCCAAGGTTTAATATTACTATCATTATATATGCCCTCACAGCGGGCGCTGATGCTCCTGAAAACAATACATAAACTAATGCTAGTACTAAACTTAATCTTACACCTAAAAACCTTCGTAATACACTATATACTAAAACTAAATGTAATCCTGAAACTGAAATAACATGAGATATCCCCAAATTTTTCATCAATTCCTGATGATCCTGATTTAATTCACTTTTATATCCAAATGATACTGATGTTATTAATGCAGCCTTTCTTTGCCCTAGCTTACTTTCAATACATTCAAATACATATTTTCTTCTTTTATAAAGCTTATCAATAAAATCAGACTTTAAAACTTTATAATCTTCTATTTTATAATCTCCAATTACTCCATTGCTTATATTCTTATTTTCACTAAACTTACCTTTAACTAATAATTTATTTCCTATCTCTATATTCTCATTAACATTAGATAAATTAACTATTCTTCCATTAACTTCTCCCTTACCATAATAACCTTTAACGTCAGTTATTCTTATCTCTTCAATTTCTTTTGGAGTATAATTATAAAAATATATAGTATTATTTAATGCTATAATAAAAAATAAAACTAATATAAACATTATATATTTACCTTTAAAATACATTATAAAAATAAAAAAACTGACAACATAAAAACTTGCCAAAATTGCATTTTTACTATACATTTCATAACTAAAATATGATAGAATAAACACAATAAATACATATGGTAACGGATTATTAAAATACTGATTATTCATACTATCCATCTTGGCAACACCTCATTAAATAAGCATTACCAAATTTCTAATATATAAATCACAAACATAAAAAAAGACCTTACTTAATTAGTAAAGCCTACAACAACTCATTGTTAATTATAAAAATTTAATAGCTATAGGTAAATATATAAAGAATCCTATAGTAAGTATAATATGAACCTTCTTATAAAGTTTATAATTCTTCTTCATTATCATACCAGTTACTCCAATAGCAATCATAATAGCTGCAAAGCCTATATATTTTATAAAACCTTCTTGTCCAAATCTATTAATTAGTTCTCCTACCATTGCTAGTACTGAAACAGATCCTAATATTATATGTGCTTTTAGATATATTTTTCTTTTTACCTTAAATAACTTTAATCCATAATAAACTATTAATGATAAACAAAAAAACATAGATGATATTCTTTCCATTTTTATTCCTACTTTCTCTTACGTAAATTAATATTTTTCATTAAGCCATTTCTCTTCTTGAAGCTTCCATTGCAAGCTTTTCTTCTGGAGTAATTGTCTTAACCCTAAATATAAAGTAATATAATTTAATTATTATTAATACTATAATAGTTATTCTCATAGGTAATACATCAACTAATATCAAAGGAAAAGCTAACATAAAATTAACGAAACTTAGTAATACAACCTTTTGTTTTAATGTCATAGCTCTTTCCTTTACAAAGCTCTCTAAATGCTTTTTGTAAATATTTGTGTTTGTAAACCAAACATGAAATCTCTCAGATCCCTTTGCAAAACAAAATGATGTTAATAATAAAAATGGTGTTGTTGGTAATATAGGTAATATTACTCCTATAAGCCCTAATCCAAGTGCTATAAACCCTAAAGTTATATAAAAATATTTCTTTATTTTATTCATGCTTTACTCCCCTTTTAACTAATACTTTTTATATTTCCTAATATTTATCCCTATTTATTTAACGCATGCCTAACAAGTTCAACTGGATTATAAATAATAAGTCTTGGTCCAGAAAACTTCATTACTTCCTTTACCTTTTCCTTCATATCTTTTTTATAGCAATGAATTGGACATCTTGAACAAGTAGATTTATTTTCACCAAACTTACAAAAACTAAGTCTTTTATGTGCATATTCTAATAACTCTGCACACTCTTCACATAATTCACCTTTTTTATTGCCATGCTTCTTTTGACAGTATATATCTATCATTAGCTTTATAGTCTTTTTTTCTCTATCTATTCTTCCCATATTAATCTCCATTCCATCACATTAATGATAATCATTATCATAGTATGTTTTTAATAAAAGACTGTATCAAAACTCATAATTTCATTATGATACAGCCTTTATTTAATTAGCTTAATACTAACTTACTATTTTCAAGCTTATATGTCTTATTACAAACAGCCGTTGTTGACTTTCTATGTGAAATAAGTACTATTGTCTTATCTTCACAGTTTTCTTTTATTGATTTTAATATTTCACCTTCATTTAATGTATCTAAGTTACTTGTAGGTTCATCTAAAATTAAAGTATCTCCATTACTTAAGAAAGCTCTTGCTAGTCCTATTCTTTGCTTTTCTCCTGAAGAAAGATTTCCTCCAAGCTCTCCAACCTTAGTATCGTATCCTTTAGGTAAAGTTTCTATAAATTCATGTATAGATGCCATTTTAGCAGCCTTTATTACATCTTCTTTAGTTGCATTATCATTACCTATTTTTATATTATCCATTATAGTTTCATTAAACAAATATGTTTCTTGACTAACTAAAGTTTGGCTACTTCTAAGAGATGCAGTATTAACCTCTTTAATATTTTTATTATCTAAGTTAATTTTTCCTTCATTTACATCCCAAAATCTCATCATAAGCTTAACAAATGTACTCTTACCAATTCCACTTTCACCTATAAGGGCTATCTTATCCCCTCTTTTTATATGAACTGATGTGTTATCAAAAATCTTCTCTTTTCTATTTGGATAAGAGAATGTTACATTGTCATAAGCTATTGACTCACCAGTTACTGCATACCCATCTTCAACTTCTTCTACATGTGGCTCTTCATCAATTAAATCAAATAATCTTTCTGCACAAGCAAAAGTTTGAAGTAATGTATTTGAAAGGTTACTTAAAGCAACTACTGGTCCAAAAGATGAAGCAATTATTACTATAGCTACAAGCATCCATGTAAATGAAATATTACCTACTGAATATTGTGCAAATCCAACACCAACAAAAGTTAATATTGCAATCATTATAGTTAAATCTGTAATAGCTCTTATTATACCTTCATGCTCTTTAATTTTATCAAGGCTTTTATTTATTCTATGTGATTTTGAGTTAATTTCATTTAATCTTTCATCACCAGATTTAAATAATAATACTTCCTTTAATCCTCTTAAAGAATCAAGTATATAGTTATTACATTCACCAAACATATTTCTATAAGCAACACCAGCATCTTTACCTAAACTAGAAGAAGCATAAGGAATAACAAATCCAACTATTAAGAAGAATATTACTGATAAAACCCCAAACCAAGGA
Organism: uncultured Clostridium sp.; assembly: GCA_900547475.1. Classification (GTDB taxonomy): domain Bacteria; phylum Bacillota; class Clostridia; order Clostridiales; family Clostridiaceae; genus Clostridium. The sequence goes on from URGW01000020.1 coordinate 37,453, forward strand.
TTTATTATAAATAATATTATAGAAATAATGCTGTTAGTTATTATTGCAATTGATATTGGAGCTATTGTATGAGCATAAAATACCTCTAAAAGCTCAATATCTGAAGTTATTAATGAAATAAGATTTCCCTTTTCTTGACCCTCTAGTTTAGCAGGTGCTAATTTTCTAAGCTTAGAAAATATCTTATCTCTTAATATATATAATATTTTAAAAGCAATATAGTGACCTGATAATTGTTCACCATATCTTAAAAATCCTCTTAAAAGTGCACTTACAGCCATAACTACCATTGCACCAGTAAAACTAATAAATGTAATATCACCTATAAATGCACCTATAGCTATTGCTCCAAAGCTTGCTATAGCTATTGCAGCTAAAAATCCTATAACACCCATACTTATAGTTATTGCCATAATTGGAGCTAATGGTTTTAACTCTACTATTAATCTCTTCATTATTTGGAAGCCTGACCTTCTTTTCATACTAACAAACCTCCCTTATCATTTCTAATTCATTTTGCTTATTAACCATATCATAATAATATTTTTCTTTACTCATTAACTCATCATGAGATCCACTTTCTACTAAATGACCTTTATTCATAACATAAATCTTCTTAGCATCTTTTACATTAGCTAATCTATGTGAAATTACTAGTATAGTTTTATTTTTAGAAAGTTCATAAATAGCTTCCCAAATACTTTCTTCACTTTCAACATCTATGTTCGAAGTTGCTTCATCAAAAATTATCATTGGTCTATCTGCTAAAATAACTCTAGCTAAAGCTAATCTTTGCTTTTGTCCTCCTGATAATGCACTACCAGCTTGACCAACATCAGTTAATAATCCATCCTTTAACCCTTTAACAAACTCATATAATCTTGCAGTTTTTAATGCATTATTTATTTCATCCTCTGATGCATCTTTCTTAGCCATTAATAAATTATCTAAAATAGTTCCATTAAATATATAACTGTTGGTAGAAACTAAGGCTATATTTCCATAAATGTTATCTAAAGATATATTTTCTATATTAGTATCATTTACTATTATTTCACCTTTAGTAACTTTACTATTATTTAATATAAGTGAGGCAATTGTACTTTTACCTGAACCACTTTCCCCTACTATTGCAACTAATCCACCTGGTGTAATGTCCATATTTATATTATTTAATACTTTTCTTTCACCATCATAGCTAAAATCAACATTATCTAATTTTACATTTATATCACTAAACTTAACTTCTTCACTAGTGATTACGTCTTTTTCTCTTTCTTCAGCATCTAAAATACCAAACATTCTATCACTTGCAGCCATACCATTCATAGCTATATGGAAGTAAGAACCTAAAAGTCTAAGCGGTATAAAGAATTCTGATGAAAGTAATATTATAATAAGTAGACTTCCTACTGGAATCTCTCCATTTTTAAATTGAATTAATGCAACAATTGTTCCTGCTGCAGCACCACCAAAGGCTACTAAATCCATTATTGTTATTGAATTTAACTGCATACTTAAAACCTTCATAGTTATTTTTCTAAACTTTTCGGCTTCTTCATTCATTTTCTCATGTCTTTTTTCATCAATATTAAATACCTTTAATGTAGTTAATCCTTGAAGATTCTCTAAGAAAGTTCCTCCTAAATCTGAATAAGACTTCCAATAATCCTTTAATATTCTTTTAGCAATTTTCATAATTGCAATTATTGATATTGGTATAAGAGGTACACAAAGTATAAATACAAGTGCTGCTTTAAATGAAATAAAGCTCATAAAAGCAAATAATGTTACTGGTACTAAAAGTGCGTAGAAAAATTGTGATAGATATTTACCAAAATAAATTTCTAATTGCTCTATTCCTTCAACAGATACTTGAACTACTGCTGATGTGCTTTCAACATTAGTATATCCAGTACCTAATTTTAATAATTTTTTATAAATAAGCTCTCTTAATGTTACTCTTGCATTTGCAGAAGCTGCATTTGAAAACTTAGCATATAAAATATTACATGAATATCTTATAGCTAATAAAATTGCTATAATTATAATTCCCGATAATAGTGAAATACTCCCCCATATTTTATAGCTCATCATAGCTTCAAAAACATTATTTTCATTAATGTCTAATTTTTCACCTATATAAATTTTATTAATAAATTGACCAATTAGTACTATAGTAACTATATTACATAAAACTGCAATCCAATTGACCAAAATAGTTAATGCTATGTATTTTTTAGAATCTTTACATAGGTTTATCAACCTTTTATTTATCATCATATATATACTCCTCCTTTGAATCCTTTATTCATTTAAAATCTAGTATCAACTGATATTTGTTATTACTTAATATACTATAACCTAACTGATAATTATTTTCAACATATTCATTAATAAATTTTCTATTTTTATATTATAATTAACTTATAGTACATATTTTAGGAGTAATGATATGAATAAATTTTCTAGTAAAAATAACTTAATTGAAAACCAACTAAAAAAACTTAATAAAAAGGAAGAGAAATTAATAGCAGTAAAAAATCCTAGTGTTATAAAAACTAAATTAGATCCTTTAAAATCAAAAATTGAAGAGAAAATCCCTGAAAAACTTCAAACCACTTTAAATATTGCTTTTGAGAAAGGCTTTAAAACAGTATTTGATAAAGGTATAGGTATAATTGAAAAAACTTATAATAAAGAAAATATAAACATGGAATTTGATATAAACTCTTACGCAATAAATAAATATCCAACAAAAAAAAATTTAAAAAAAATTGATAAAGTTGCAAACAAAAAAACATTTATAAATAAATCTGTTAGTGCTATCGAAGGTGGAACTCTAGGATTGTTAGGAATAGGCCTTCCAGATATCCCTATCTATATCGGGGTAATCTTAAAGTCTATTTATGAAATTAGTTTAAGTTATGGATTTGATTATAACTCTACTGAAGAGAGAATTTATATTTTAAATATAATTTGTGCTTCCGTCACTTTAGGTGCTGAAAGAAAAATTTATTTCAATAGATTAGATACTATTGCAAATGAAATAGATAATAATCAATATCATAATTACAATATTGATGAAACATTAAAGGAAACTTCTAATAAAATCTCTACTTATATGCTAACTTCAAAATTTATACAAGGTTTTCCTATAGTCGGTGTTATTGGTGGAATTACTAATTTCAAAACATTACAAGATATAGGAACTGTAGCTAAACTCAAATATAAACAAAGATATTTAAACAAACTCTTAGTATAATAAAAAAGCGACTAGATATAACCCTAATTTATAACTAGTCACTTTTTTAATTTTAACTTTCTCATATACTCACACTTTAGTTTAATACTATTTCCTTAATAAGTGATTCTACTGCATTTAATGTACTCTTGTGATTTCTTATAACTCTTATATTTTTCTTATCTGCTTCTCTCTTTGCTGTCAATACAAGTTTATGAGATACTACATCTGTTAATAATATAACTGCATCTGGCATTCCAATTTTATCCTTTAATCCAGTTTCCATTTGAGTAAAAACTTTTGCCTTGCAATTATATTTTTTACATACTCTAATATAATCTTTAGTCATTTTATCATGGCCACCAACTATTACTACACTCATTTTTCCTCTCCTTTTAACTATTTATTATCCTTAATTCTTATTAATTTGATTCATTCTCTTATGCGCTAGCTTCTTCATATTCTTCAAATAAACATCTTATGGAATACGCTACATTATGAGATGAATCTCCCTTTAAAATATGATTCACAGTATGCTCTTTAACTTTGTCATACATACTAAAAGTTTCCTGTGCTTCTTGTAAGTTATTATACACAAGCCAATAACCACAACTTAAACATTTCTTATTCTTACAATTCATAAAATCCATAACATCATTTAATGGAAATCCTAAAAATACACCTAACTCATGTGGACAATTAAATTCCTTATATCTGTTCTTTAACATATATAAATAATTATTTATATCATTCTTATTTGAATATCCTAATTGCATTAAAAAATCTTTATTATCTTTTCTAAATACATATTTTGATAATTGCTCTTTATTATATATCAATATAATTAATGCATTGCTACATTCCCTTAAATTTATATATTGAATATCAATAGATTCTAAAAAATCAATTCCGTACTTTATCCATTTATCATATAAATTTTCTTTATCTTTTTTTATTGTGATGGTTGCTGATGGTTTAACGCCTGAAATTACTAGAGAGGCATTGTAAATTAAAAACTTTTCAATGCACTCCCTTTCTTCCATATTAGCAAGGCTTTTGTAGAATTCAACTTGCTTCAATTTATTTCTATACCTTTGCTATAGTCATTCCTAATTCAATACACTCTGAAGAGTTATCTTCAGGCTCATATTGAATTATTAATCCATCATCAATTAAAGTACAACCTAAAGACTCCATTCTTTCTTGCCAATCTCTCATCCATTGACCATCTCCCCATCCATATGATCCAAATAAAGCAACTTTTTTCCCTGAAATTTTAGATGATATTTCTTCTACGAAAGGCTCAAATTCATTTTCTTCTAATACTTCATCACCCATAGCTGGACACCCAAGTATAACTATTTCTTCATTATCAAATATATTAGCATTTGCATCTGATACATTAATTATCTCTACACTTTTTCCACCATTAACTATACCCTCTGCAATTAAATTTGCCATTTTCTCAGTATTTCCAGATGCTGAATAATAAACTATTTTCATATTCTCTCCTCCTAAACAATATTGATATTCATTCTCAATTAATTATTATAATATAGTATTCTCTTTATCATGTCAATATATAACTTGAAATTTTTTGCAATTAATTTATACCTATCTACATTATAGTAAAAAAATAGAAGATACTAAAATTTCTTTCAGTATCCTCTAAAATATAAAAACATCTACTTGTGCTTAAACTCTATTTTACTATTGCATGTTTTTTTGCTAGAACAGCCTGAACATCCACATCCACAGCTACCACTATTATTTTTATGTTTCTTAAACATATTCAATACAGCTAAAAACAACAAAGCAAATACTATTGCTCCAATAATAAATGTTGCCATTTATATCACTTCCTTGTTCTTTACAATATTTTATGCACTGATTTCCTTACCTTGTTTATTAGTTTTTATATCTCTTCCTGAGTTAATAGCTATTAAGATGGCTAGTACTGCAATTAATATTGATGCCATAGCTCCAATTACACTACCATCTCCTAGGAACAAACTACCAACTTGGTTTATCACTAATGCAACTATATATGCAGTTAATGTTTGGAAACCAATTGTTATCCACATCCATTTCCAAGATCCCATTTCTCTTCTAATTGCACCTATAGCTGCAAAACAAGGTGCATTAAGCATGTTAAATGCTATAAATGCTAATCCACTTGCTGATGTAAACATTGTTCCAATTTGCGTTAATAATGCTGGTGTATCTTCTGCTGCTTCTGCTATACCAAATAATACTCCAAATGTTCCTACAACATTTTCCTTAGCTACTAGACCAGTTACTGTTGATACTGCTGATTGCCAATTACCAAATCCAAGAGGAGCAAATATTGGTGCTATTACTTTACCTATGCTTGCTAATATACTATCCTGAGAATCAACCATTTGTAATGTCCAATTAAATGAACTAGTAAACCAAATTACAGCACAAGCAACAAATATAATAGTTCCTGCTTTAATTATAAACGCTTTTCCTCTATCCCACATATGAATTAAAACACCCTTCATACTTGGAATATGATATTGTGGAAGTTCCATAACAAATGGTGCTGCTTCCCCTTTAAATGCTTTAGTCTTATTTAAAATAATTCCACAAATTATAATCATAAAAATTCCTAAGAAATAAATAACTGGTGCTACCCAAGATGCTCCTCCAAAAATAGCTCCTGCAAATAAAGCTATTATAGGTAATTTAGCTCCACAAGGAATAAATGTAGTAAGCATTATAGTAAGCTTTCTATCTTTATCATTCTCCATAGTACGTGTTGCCATTATTCCTGGAACTCCACAACCCGAGCTTATAAGTACAGGTATAAATGATTTTCCTGATAATCCAAATTTACGTAGAATTCTGTCCATAATGAAGGCTATTCTAGCCATATATCCACAATCTTCTAATAATGATAATAAAAAGAATAATAACATTATTTGCGGAACAAACCCTAAAACAGCTCCAACACCGCCAATTATTCCATCATTTATTAATCCTTGTAACCAGGGTGCTGTTCCTACACTTTCTAAAAATACAGCAACATTTTCTCCAATTATTTCTCCAAATAAAGTATCATTTGTCCAATCTGTTAATATTGCACCTAATGAACTAACAGCTATATAGTACACTGCCCACATAATTAAAGCAAATATAGGTAATGCCAATATACGATTGGTAACTATTTTATCTATTTTATCTGATACAGTATGTTTAGATGTGTTCTTTTTCTTAACAACTTTTGAAACAAGTGTTCCAATAAATTCATATCTTTCACCAGTAATAATACCTTCTGAATCATCATCAAATTCTTTTTCACACTTTACAATAATTGAGTCTATTTTCTCTTTAACATTCTTGTCTAATGTTATTTTATTTATAAAGTCGCTATCACGTTCAAAAATTTTAATAGCAATCCATTGTTCAGTAATCCCTGAATAATTAATATTGCTACTCTTTATTAAATCTTTAATATCATCTAGCGCATCTTTTACTTCTTTAGAAAAGTTCATATTAAAGTTATTAGCTTTGTTATTTTTAGCTATTTCAATTGCCTTCATAGCAACTTCCTTAGTTCCATTTCCCTTTAATGCACTTGTTTTAACTACTGGGCATCCAAGAATTTTAGATAAGTTATCAATATCAATAATATCTCCTCTTTTTTCTATAACATCCATCATATTTAATGCTATTACTGTTGGAATACCTAATTCTAATATTTGAGTTGTTAAATATAAATTTCTTTCAATATTTGATGCATCTATAATATTAATAATTACATCTGGTCTTTCATCTATCATAAAATTTCTAGTTACTACTTCTTCTAATGTATATGGTGATAGAGAATATACCCCTGGTAAATCAACCAATTCAACATCTTTATACCCTTTAATCTTACCTGATTTTTTCTCTACAGTTACTCCTGGCCAATTACCTACATACTGCTTTGCTCCTGTAAGATTATTAAACATAGTAGTTTTACCACAATTTGGATTACCTGCTAACCCTATTTTTATAGACATCCTTCTTCCCCCTTAATTTTTAAATACTACCTATTCAACTACTATCATTTCTGCATCATATTTACGTAATGTTAATTCATATCCTCTTATATTAACCTCTATAGGATCTCCTAATGGTGCCACTTTTCTAACATAAATTTCACTACCTTTTGTGATTCCCATATCCATTATTCGTCTACGAACAGCACCAGAACCCTCTATTTTTTTAACTTTTACTGTTTGTCCACATTTCACTTCTTTTAATGTTGCCATTTCCACACTCTCCTATACCATTATTCTACTTGCCATACTTTTGTCTAAAGCTATTCTAGCTCCTTTAATATTTACTATTAAATTTCCACCTAAATCAGAAACTATTGTAATACCTTCACCAATAACAAATCCTAAACTATTTAAAAACTTTTTTGTTTCAGCATTTCCTGTTATTTTTTTAATTTTAACTTCTTCTCCTACTTGTGATAATATTAATGACATTTTTTCCACCCCTTATACTGATAATGATTATCATTATTTCACTATTATTATACTCCTTTATTTGTAAAAGTAAATAATTTTTTCTATTAAATCTTTATTTTGTATAAATGTATAAAATAATTTTTGCCATAAAAAAAGTAAGTAACTTGGTATAGAAATATTTTTCTTTACCAAGTTACCTACTAATTTTTAATCTAAATTTAGATTATTTTAATACAAATGATTGGCAATCTGTACATTCAACAACTGTTGGATTAGTTTCATGAGTTCCAATTTGTATTGCATCTAAAGTACAATAATTTTCTGAACAGGCATGATACTTACATTGTTGTACACTACATTTAATGCTTGAGTTCTTTTCCATAACTTTCACCTCCATGTCTTTAGTACTCTATTATTTTTCCCATAAAAGGAGTTATTATTCTAAAAGATTTCTATCAAAACTTCATGAATTTTCTCTATGTATTTATTTTTTTATATTCTATCTTAATGCTAATTAAATTATTGTTTTGTTTTAGGATTAAAAATAAGAGCCATCAAATATCCAAAAAAGATTGCTGCTGTAATGCCTCCTGCTGCACCTTTTATCCCTCCTGTAAATGCTCCTATTAATCCTTCTTCCTTTACAGCCTTTATAGCTGCATCTGCTAAACCATTGCCAAAACTAGGCAGTGGTACGGTTGCTCCTGCACCTCCAATTTCAATTAACTTATCATAAATTCCAAATCCCCCAAGAATTGCTCCAAGGGTAACAAATATAACTAATATTCTAGCTGGAGTTAATTTTGTTGTATCCATTAATATTTGTGCGATAACACATATTAATCCTCCAACAATGAATGCACTTATGTAATCCATAATAAATTCTTACCTACCTTCTATTTATATTCAATCGCCACTGCATGAGCTATTCCTGGTATACTTTCTCCTTGAAGAGATGATGTTGTACTCATTAATGCTCCTGTAGAAACTAATAATAAACTTTTTATTTCTCTTTTCATTAACTTTTTATAAAAATATCCACATGTTACAACTGCTGAACATCCACAACCACTTCCACCTGCATCAGTTTTTTGTCTTTCATCATCAAATATTAAATCTCCACAATCCACATAGTTATCTTTTACATCATAACCATAATCTAATAATAATTTAGTTGTTATTTCTTTTCCTACCTTTCCTAAATCTCCAGTTGCAATTACATCATAATCTTTAGGTGTTCTTCCTGTATCTTTAAAGTGATTATAAATTGTATCTACCGCTGCTGGAGCCATTGCAGCTCCCATGTTATTAGCATCTTTTATTCCATAATCCTTTACTAGCCCTGTAGTTACATATGTTACCTTAGGGAAATCTCCATTTCTAGCTAAAACCATTGCTCCTGATCCTGTAACTGTCCATTGGCATGTTGGACACCTTTGACATCCATATTCTAATGGAAATCTAAATTGTCTTTCTGCAGAACTAAAATGTGATGAAGTAGAAGCTACAATATACTCTCCAAATCCACCATCTAAAAATAATGATGCCATACTTAAAGATTCTGACATTGTAGAGCAAGCTCCATACAGTCCTATAAATGGTATATTTAATTCTCTTGCAGCAAAACTTGATGATGTTATTTGATTTAATAAATCACCTGCAAATAAATAATCTATTTTTTCTTCTCTTAAACTTGCATTGCTTATAGCATTTTTTATTGCTGTATACATCATTTCAGATTCTGCTTTTTCAAAACTATCCTTACCTAAAGTATCATCATTTAATATTTCGTGAAAATACTCCTTTAAAGGCCCTTCTCCCTCCTTAGGTCCAACTATAGAATAAGTTGAAATTATTTTAGGAGGATTTTCAAGTTTAATAGTTTGTTTTCCTACCTTTTTATTTTTTATATTCATTGATATTCACTCTCCAATTTAAACTATTCCCATAAGTCCTAAAAAATAATATACTAATCCTATTATTACTGAGGTTCCTATTCCATAAACTAATACAGGACCTGCAATAGTAAACATTTTAGCTGCTACACCAAAAACAAAACCTTCTTTTTTAAATTCTATTGCAGGAGATACCATCGCGTTGGAAAATCCTGTAATAGGCACTATAGTACCAGCACCAGCAAAACTTGCTATCTTATCATAAACTCCTATTCCCGTTAATAATGCTCCAATAAATATCATTATTATAGGCAACCAAAGTTTAGCAGTTTCTTCATCTATACCAAATTTTATTAACATATTTAGTATAAACTGTCCTATAGTACATATAGCTCCACCAACTAGAAAAGCTAATAAAATATTTTTAAAATACTTTGGTTTAGGAACCATTTCCTTTGAAAGATTTTCAAAATCCTTAATTATCTTCTTTTCTTCCTTAGCCATTTTTCCCATTTATTTATGTCTCCTTTCTTTCATAAATTTATTATTCCTCTTAATTTAAAATTAACTCATATTATTACAATTTTAATTATTATTTTACTTCTACAAAAAAATCTACATTAAATAACTTTTTATTATTTAATGTAGATTTATTCAAAAAATTTATTCTTTTTTAACTTATACATCTTCTTATGTTCATCCTTAATCTAATTGTTTTCTCATCTCTAAAAGTACCTTTTTCTCTATTCTCGATACTTGTACTTGACTTATCCCTAACATTTTAGCCACCTGTATTTGTGTCTTATCTTTGAAATATCTTAATACAATAATTTGTCTAGATTTAACATCCAAATTATTTAATGCTTCTTTTAAAGCTATTTTTTCAGTTAAATTTTTATCTTCCGCCGCATTTTCACTTAACTTATCAATAAGTAAAACTGGTGCACCATCATCTTGATGAATTACTTCATAAAGATACTGCATACTTGCAGAAGATTCCAACGCAAATAATATTTCTTCTTTATCTATACCTGAAAATTCAGCTAATTCCTCGATGCTAGGATCTCTATTTAATTTTTTAGTTAATGCTTCCTTATCAAAATGAAGTTTTTTAGCTAAGCTCTTAACATTCCTACTTACCTTTATAATTCCATCATCTCTAAGAAATCTTTTTATTTCTCCAATTATCATTGGAACAGCATAAGTTGAGAACTTAACATTATACTTATCATCAAAATTATTAATTGCCTTAACAAGACCCATACATCCTATTTGATAAATATCTTCGTACTCATACCCTCTATTTATAAACTTTTTACTTATAGAAGTCACTAAAGGTAAATTTGCTTCTATGAGCCTGTTCATAGCCTCTGCATCTCCAGCTTTGGCTAGGGGTAATAATTCTGAGTTATCCTCATAGCTTAACTTTTCTTTTTTTAGTTTGCCCTTTTCCATACCTCTCCCCTAATACGCTAATTAAATTTCTTTGTCATAACAATTCTAGTACCCTTACCTTTTTGACTTTCTACTTCTAAACTATCCATAAAGCTTTCCATAACAGTAAATCCCATTCCAGACCTTTCAAGATCTGGTCTTGAAGTATAAAGAGGTTCTCTAGCTTTATCAACGTCATCTATACCTTTACCATAATCAGTAATTATAATGGATACTTCTTTTCCAGAAATTGTAGACTCTATCTTAATTATACCCTTTTCATAATTTTCATAACCATGAATTATAGAATTTGTTACAGCTTCTGAAACAGCTGTTTTAACATCTGCAATTTCTTCAATAGTTGGATCTAATTGAGAAACAAAAGCTGAAACTGCAACTCTAGCAAATCCTTCATTTTGAGATCTACTTTCAAATTCTATACATACTCTATTTTCTTCCATGTTATTAACCCTCCATTAAATGTTTGCAAGTGCTTCATTTACATTATTATAAACAGTAATTATTTTATAAAGCCCTGATAGTGTAAATACTTTATCTACTCTTTTATTAATATTAGTTATGCATACTTTTCCATCTCTATTCTTAATCTTCTTTAATCTACCTATTACAACACCTATACCCGAACTATCCATAAATGTTACTTCTTTAAAATCCATTATAACTTTTTTTATGTTATCTCTCTCTATTCTATCATCTATCTTTACTCTAACTTCTTCTGCACTATGATGATCTAATTCTCCAACAAGAGTAACGACTAATTTATCATCAACTTTATTAAATTTCAAAAACATAATAATCAACTCTAAAAACAAATAATTAGAGCACCCTCCCATCTTCCTTCTTTTTCCATAATTTTAACATAATATTTATTTTGTCGTCAATGTATTTTTTACCTTTTTATGGATATTAAGTAAATATAATTAAATTTTTAACTTTTATTACTTTAATGCACTGAAAAAACACATTCTACATCTAGAAGAATGTGTTTTTTCAATTTGCTTAAACTCTCCAGTAACCTTTTAGTTTAATTCCTTAACTTAAAATATTTCTTCAGAATATTTATTTGTTTTTTTCTTTAGTTTTATATTTTTCCAATTCATTTTGCAGATTTTTATAAAATTCTTCTATACTCTCACCTTCATCTAATAAAAGAACTTCAATTGCATCATTTAAATTATTCATTGTGTATATATGGAACTTTCCTTCTTGAACTGCTTTTTCTACTTCAGACTTCAATATTATTTCATCTTTATTTCCTTCTGGAATTAATACGCCTTTTTCTTCTACCGTATCTAACATACTACAAACCTTAAAGAATCCTTCAATCTTTTCATTAACTCCACCGATAGGTTGAACATCACCAAATTGATTAATAGATCCCGTTACTGAAATATTTTGCTTTATTCCTTTCTTGCTTAAAGCAGAAAGAATACATATAATCTCTGCTACTGAAGCGCTATCCCCTTCTACCATTCCATAAGTCTGTTCAAAGCTTAAATTAAAATCTACAGGTATATTCTCATAAGGATTTAGCAAGTTTGTTAATAATCCTCTAAGTATACTTATAGACTTTTCATGAATTTTTCCACTTAAATTACTTTCTTTTTGTATATCAACTATTCTACCTGAACCTTTACATGCAACACAACTAATTCTCATAGGCTTTCCAAAGGTACAATATCCACTATCAAGTACAGCTAATGCATTTATTGCTCCTACTTTTCTACCATTAACAGAAATTAATATTTTATTATCTTCATACATGCTCATTATTTCATTTTCTATTAATTCCTCTTCATATGCAACATCTAAAATATCCTGTTCTGTTATTATCATACTCTTTCTTTCTTTTGCTGAGTTATTAGCTAACACTAATATTTTATCTATAGCATCCTCTTCTGCAAGTATTCTATTTCTACTACTACTTTTCCTACATAAATATTTTAATATTTCATTCATAGCTTCATCAGTAAGATTAAATAGTTCGTTCTTTCTAACCCTATTTTCAATTATATTCTTTAATTCAATTACTGAATTATTATTAACTTTTACTATCGGTGAAAATTCTGCTCTTAATGGGAATAACTTTTTAAAGTCCTCATCAGAATTATATAAAAGATCATAAGTTTCGTAATCACCTATTAAAATCACCTTAAACTTTACTGGAATAGGTTTTGGCTTTAATCCATTTATATTGATAAATTCTAAATAGCTTTTATTAGTATCAAATGATACTTTATTTGAAAGCAAAATTTTCTTTAAATAATAATAGCTTAATGTATTTACAGCCAATGAACTTAATCTTAGAATGAGACACCCTTCATTTGCTTTTAAAATCGAACCTGCACTTATTAGAGAAATATTAGTTGTATACATTCCATTATGATTTTCATATTCTATTAATCCTATTAAATTATTTAAATTAGGATCTTCTTCAAATATTACAGGTGGTGAGGAGTTATTTGTATTATCTACAATTACCCTAACATCATATTTATTTAATATTTCATATATTTCACTTTCATCTTCTTCTATGCTCATTGTATAACAATCAATTAAATCTTCCTCTATACAAGTAAATAGTCTTTCTAAATATTCATATGAATCATCATCTGTTATAAACTCTAAAAGAGCTTCATCTTTCTCTTCTTCCATTTGAGTAGATAAAAACTTTGAGTATATTTTTTTTAATTTTTTTATTGATTTAACTTCAATATCCTTTAACTCTTCTAAAATACTTTCGGCTTTCTTTTTCAAACTGCCAGCTTTAGCCACTATAACATTTTTATTCTCATCTTCTAAATCATCGTACTCCTTTTCTGTCATAGCTTCATCGCCACTTAATGGTATAAATGCAAAGCCTTTACTAGTAGCCTTTACTTCAAACCCTTCTTCTTTAGCCATTTTAGTTAATTCATTTATATAACTATTTCTTTTATTTTGAATATCTTCTACTAAATAATCTTTTTCATCATTACTAGAATCACCATAAAAATCGTCTACAGCTTCTAAATAACAACTTTTTATATCATCAACAGTTTCCTTTAATTTTTTCCCTTTTCCATTAGCAACAAAAATTGCTTCAGGTCTGTTAACATCCTCTAATGTAACATAACATATATCCCTTGGTGATTCTAAATCTTTATACTTCTTCTCTATAAAAGCGGTTAGCTCTTTTAATTTATCCTTTGAGAAGGTATCTATTAAATAAAGATTATAACCCTCTTTATCTATATTAATTGCCCTCTCAACTTTTTTATAGGCATCATTAAACTCTTTAATACCCTTTGTTCCCTTATCAACATCAGTATCTGTTACTTCTAATTTAAACATTATTTCTGATGGAGTTAACTCTCTTTTCATAACCCTCCTATCTAAGGCTAGAAACTACTAACATAAGTCGTCTCCCCTTTTTTACAATGATATATATTATATTAATATTCCTATATTATTGATTTAGGCAATATTTTTTTTAAAGTATCCTATATTCTTAAATATAATAAAAAGGAAGCACATATATGCTTCCTTTTTATTATATTTATTTTAATAATTTGAATTTGATTTTATTCCTTCACAAATAGCAATTGAAGCTGATGCTCCTATTCTAGTTGCTCCATTCTCAATCATGGCTAAAGCATCTTCTCTGCTTCTAACTCCACCTGATGCTTTTACTCCCATATCTGGTCCAACAGTTTCTCTCATTAATTTAATATCATCTGCTGTTGCTCCACCAGTTGAGAATCCAGTTGATGTCTTAACAAAGTCAGCACCAGCTTCCTTTGATAATTGGCAAGCTATAACTTTTTCCTCATCTGTTAAAAGACAAGTTTCTATTATTACTTTTGTTAAAGCCTTACCTTTAGCTGCTTCAACAACTGCTTTTATATCATTTTTAACGTACTCTAAGTCTCTTTCTTTTAACTTGCCTACATTAATAACCATATCAACTTCTGTAGCACCTTTTTCAATAACATCTTTTGTTTCAAAGGCTTTAACTTCTGTAGTAGTTGCTCCTAAAGGAAATCCTATTACAGTACAAACTTCAACATCAGTTCCTTCTAATGCAGTAGCTGCAACTGGAACCATTGATGGATTTATGCAAACTGAAGCAAAGTTATATTCTATAGCTTCTTTACAAAGTTTTAAAACTTCCTTTTCAGTTGCTTCCGGTTTTAATATTGTGTGGTCAATCATTTTAGCTATTTGTGCCTTATCCATTATAATACCTCCATTTATTTTGAAATTTTTCTTAAGTAGCCCTTATCTATTATAATTGATGTATGATTTATTTAAAAGATTTTTCTAGGCTATTTTATAATATTATTTCCTCACTCTTTATTTAAAACAATTTTAACTGTTCTACTTTTTCTTCCTTTATACTAGATACAGTAATTCCAATTAACCTTATAGGTTCTATAAAACTTTCATCTTTAACAATTTCCTCTACCACCTTATAGATAGTTATAAAATCATTAGTATAATAGGTTAAACTTCTACTTCTAGTATGATTTTCAAAACTACTAGTTTTATATTTAAAAGTTATAGTTTTTATATATACATTCTTTCTTTTTAAATCTTCACTTAATTCTAAACAAAAACTTTTTACATAAGAAAGAATTTCTTCAATATCTTCAGTATCAAACTTTAATGTATTTTCTCTACTATAAGATTTTCTATCTCTATTAACTGTAACTTCTCTATTGTCAATTCCTCGTATTCTTTCATATATGTCTATTCCATACTTTCCAAAATACTCAATAAAGAATTCCTTTGATAATTCATATAAGTCCTCTATCTTAAACATTCCCATGTTATTTAACTTTCTAACAGACTTTTCACCCAAACCATAAATTTTAGATATTGGTAATGGATTTAATATATCTGGAATCATATTCTCTGTTATTATCATTATTCCATTTGGTTTATTCCAATCAGATGCTAACTTTGCTAAAAATTTATTATAAGATATACCAATAGATAAAGTTAAACCTACTTCTTCACGAACTCTCTTTTTTATATAATTAGCAGCTTCTAAGCCATCGTTAAACCTTCCTTCACTTAAATCTAAATAAGCCTCATCTATTGAAAGTGGCTCAATAATTGGAGTTACTTCCCTAAAAATTCCAAATATTCTATTGGAAATTTCCTTATATCTATAATATCTTACTTTTAAATATATACCATGTGGACAAAGCCTTTGTGCTATAAAAATAGGCATTGCCGATCTAACCCCAAACTTTCTAGCTTCATAAGAGCAAGTGGATACAACACCTCTTTCACTAACTCCACCAACTATTACAGGTTTGCCCTTAAATTTTGGATTGTCTGCTTGTTCAACTGATGCAAAAAACGCATCCATATCCACATGCAAAATTATTTTTTTCATTATTTCACCTAGTATAATACTTCCTCAAAAATACCTTTATTTTTACTATTAATAAAAGATAATACCCCTTGTGCTAATAATTCATCAATATATCTTTTCTTATCAGACATTGTACAAAAGGCTACAATCACTATAGCAATTATGGTTCTAAAACCTTTATCTATATAATATTCATATTCTCCCTCTTCATCACATAAATATTCAATAACACCTTCAACTATATCCACATTTCTTCTTGGATTGTAATTTGCAATAACTCCAATCAACGGTAAAAACTGATTTGCTATTTTTATATTTCTCTTTTCAAGATATAACATAAATTCCATAGTTCTATACATTTCACCTGATGAACCATTTAAAATAATTGAATTAGCTAAACCTTGTACACCGTTTTTTGATCTTATATTTGAGTTTGCAATATGATCAAATATATTTTCTATAAAATCATCTACAGTATCTGCTTGAACATTATTAATGACCAATAAAGTACAAAGTAAATAATCATCCTCATTAGTTATATCATTATACTTTTCCTTAAGAATTATATATAACTCTTTTATCTTTTTTATTATATCTCTCTTCTCTTTATATCTACAATATTTACTTATTGTAAAGGCTGTTAAGGCTAAATATGAACCTGACAAAAATCCTTCTTCCTCTAATATTTCCATGGTTTCATACATATCTTCTATTAACTCTTCTTCATTATCAACTGTTGCTATTAACAATGAAAGTATATTTAGCGTATCTCCTCTAAATGGAGACATCCTTGTTGTTGCTGATTTAATATCTTTTCTAATTTCTTTAATTCTTTCAAATGGTATTTCCTTTTCATAATGTGAAAAAATTAATGATGCAAAGTGATTTATTATATCACCATCATTCCTTAGCTCTTCCTTTGCAATCCTATAGTTATCAATTGTTATTTGTATTCTGTCAACCAGAAACTTATCCATTTTTCCCTCTCCCCATAAATTAAAAAAAGTAATCTTATCTTCTATGAATCTATATTATATACAATATAAACTTTTAATACTAATTAAAAATTCTTACACTATATTATACTACGAATTTGTGTCATTTTAATAACATTTTATAATAAATAAATCTCTTATATCCTAGTATATAGTTGAGTTTTTTGTAATTTTTTGTTAATATGATTTTTAAGGTTAATTTTTAACTGTTTTTACATTAAGGGGGCAAAAAAATGAATACTATAGTAACAAAATTTGGAGGTAGTTCTCTCGCAGATTCTATCCAATTTAAAAAAGTAAAAAATATTATTGAAGCAAATTATGATAGGAAATATGTTGTTCCATCTGCACCTGGAAAAAGATTTTCTAAGGACTTTAAAGTAACAGATTTACTTTATCTCTGTCATGCACATGTAAAATCCGGTATTCCTTTAGATGATGTATTTAAATTAATATCAGATAGGTATCATACTATAGTTACTGAATTAAATTTAAATTTAGACTTAGATAACTATCTAAACATAATAAAATCTGATATAGAAAATGGGGCAACTGCAGATTATACTGCTAGTAGAGGAGAATATCTTAATGGAATAATACTTGCAAACTACTTAAATATTGATTTTATTGATGCAAAAGATGTAATTAAATTTAATAAATATGGAACTTTAAACATTAAAGAAACTTACGATCTACTTAAAGATAAGCTTTCTCAACATGAACGTGCAGTTATTCCTGGCTTTTATGGCTCTGATGAAAATGGAAAAATAGTAACTTTTTCTAGAGGTGGTTCTGATGTAACAGGTGCATTAGTTGCTGCAAGTATAAATGCAACTCTTTATGAAAACTGGACTGATGTTTCTGGCTTTCTAATGGCAGATCCTAGAATAGTTAATAATCCTAAAAAAATTAAAACTATAACTTATGGAGAACTTAGAGAATTATCATATATGGGAGCTTCTGTTTTACATGAAGATGCTGTTTTTCCTGTAAGAACTTCTGGAATTCCAATTAACATTAGAAATACTAATGAACCTGAAGATGAAGGAACATTAATAGTAAAAAATGACACTAAACATGAAAATACTATTACCGGTGTTGCTGGAAAACAAAACTTTACAGTTTTATCAATAGAAAAATCTATGATGAACTCTGAACTTGGATTTTGTAGAAAAGTTCTTACTGTTTTAGAACAACATGGTGTATCTTTTGAAAATATGCCATCTGGTATAGATAGTGTAAGTGTTGTTATCTCTGATTCTAACTTAAAAAATAAGACAGAAGTTATCGTTGATGAAATTAAACGTTCTTGCAATCCTGATTCTGTAGTTGTATATCCTAATATGGCTTTAATTGCTACTGTAGGAACAGGTATGGCTTATAGTAAAGGCGTTGCTGCTAGAATATTTAACGCTCTTGCTGAGGCTGATATTAATATAAGAATGATTGATCAAGGTTCAAGTGAGATAAATGTATTAGTTGGTATTGAAAATGATGATTTTGAAAAAGGAATTAACGCTATTTATAATGCATTTAATTAAAAAGCTGGGAGTTTTTACTCCCAGCTTTTCCATATTTCAGGTTGATTTCCAACTGTAGCTTCTTTACCATTTCTAACAATTGGTGTAGCATATAATGATGGATTTTTTAAAAGCATATCTTCTCTTGTTTCTGCCCCTCTTATTTTATCCATATTTAGCTTTTTATAATCTTTTGAATTTTTATTTATTAAGTTTTCTAACCCTACTGCTTTTTTAACGCTTTGAAGCTCACCTTTGCTTAATGATTTTTCTTTTAAGTCTATAAATTGATATTGTATTCTTCTTTCTTTGAAAAATCTCTCTGCTTTTTTAGTATCATTACATTTTTTTGTTCCAAATATTTGTATATTCATTTTTGTTCCTTTCATACTTTAAATAATGATTATTATACCATAAATAAAAATTCAAACCCTAATTAATTTCTATTTTTGTGTCAAATTCAAAAGTTTTGGGATGTTTTGAATTTTCATGTATCTCCGGGTTATTGCACTCTTCCGTACACTCCTGATTTAATACTGTATAATCCTTTATTTTAACTTTTAAAGCTTCAAATTTATCATTTAAATTTCTTTCAAACGTAATATACATTGTTCCTGGAACTTCATCACCTTTAGCAACATATGAATTAATACTTCTATTGTAATCAATATTATCTAATCCTAAGATTATTCCTTCATGTTGCTGAAGCTCTTTACCTCCATTATCAGTATTATTAATTTTTTGACTTTCTTCTTTTAATGGTACAATTTTAACTTTTATATAAAAGGGATTTTTAATTATTTTTTCAAGTTTGAAGCCTTCCTTAACCTCATTTACCTCTACAACTTCTTCTAACGATTTATCTATAGTAATCGGTATATTAAAACTCCAATTTCCTTCAACTTTAAATTTATTTTCTTCATAATAAATTAAATTATCTTTATCATCTTTTTCTCTTGGAAAACATACAAAATTTATATTTATATTTGCATCAAAGCTTTCTGGTTTTGAACCATCCTCCAAAGTTGGTACTTCATATTTTACTATTCCAATAAAAGTATTATCGTCAATTATCATACCATTCAAATGATTTGAACTAATAAGTTCTTGTGTTGAATTATTTATGCTAGCTCTTTGCTCTAACCACATCCAATCTATTTCCTTAGTTTCATACTCATTTACTCCACTACTCTCTACTAAGTAGCTCTTAGTTTTATACGGAAATACTTCTTCACTCTCAACTTTATAAGATATATAAACATTCTCACTATCATATACAATTTCTTGCATTGTTATTTTTATACCATTATCTTCCGAAGTTACCCCTAATGTATCTACATATTGTGATAAACTATTTTGTGGCTTTTCTGGAATTTCACTTTTATTATGCTCAAGAAAACTAAAAATTTCCTTTAATAGTGGTATATTTTTTGCAAAGGTCGGAGTGCACATTCCTATAGACACTATTATAGCTAGTCCAGCTACAATACCACCAATAACCTTTTTTCTATTATTTCTTTTTTGTTCATTTACTATTCTTTCTATTCCCATATCTATAGCTTCATCAATGTTATTAGGTATTTCTATATTATTAAAATTTTCATTAATCATTTAAATACTCCTCCTTTAAAATATTTTTCAATGCGCTTCTTGCCCTACTTAAACGTGTTTTAACAGTATTAACTGGAATATTTAAAATGTTGCTTATCTCATCTATAGTCATATCATTAAAATATTTCATAATCACAATAATTTTATAATCATTCTTTAACATTTCAATAGCATTATATAAATCTATTTTTTCCTCAATATTAATAAAGCTTTTTCCCTCTTCTAATGGATTATTATCATCTAAATATACAATCTTACTATCTTGCTTTAACATAGAAATCGCTATATTTATTAATATTCTAGTTATCCACGTTTTAAAATACTTAGGATTACGTAAAGTCTTTATACTCTTAAATCCCTTATAAGTACACTCTTGCAATACATCTAATGCTTTATTACTGTCATTTACATATACATAAGCCATTTTGTATAAATATTCCTTATTATTTTTAATTACTTGTGCATAAGCTTCACAATTTCCATGAATTGCACTTTTAATTAGTTCTTCTTCCGAAAGGCTCTTTAATCTAGATTTTAGAGTCTTTCTTTTAAAGATTAATATGTTTTCCATAAATTTCTCCTTATTTATTATTATATAAATATTATTAGCTAACACTTTATACATTAATTAGAGTAATTAACCCCTAATTAGGTTTCACTAAATTTTAATTTTTGTAATAAATATTAAAATATTAAAAAAATATAATACTTTTGATATAAAAAAACTTCATACTCCTCATTTGAAAATTTGTTTTTAGTCTTAGATAACCAAAAGAGCCTCATACGAAATCATTATAATTTCTTATGAGACTCTACTTGTCAAAATTTTTTATAGTTAACTATGATAATATTATAACTTATCAAACATAAAACAACAATTTTATCAACTGAATAAATTGGGAGTTTTATATTGCAATTTCTAAAACTTAAAGTATTTTATCTAATATCATTTATTTCATACATCTTCATCATATATAAATAAGCATCTTCTAGTGTTACTTCTGCTCTTATACAATATATTCTAGGCTTTTCTTCTGATATAATTTTAGTCATTATCTTACCATTTACATATTGCTTATACGATATTGTTGCATATCTAGATAATTCTAATATTTCTTTCTCATTTGTTATTAAACAATTCCATACATGATTCTCTGCATTCTTTAACAATTCACTTATTTCTCCATTAAAGATTAAATTACCTTTTTGCATAATTCCTAATTTATTGCATGTTGAAGCTATATCTTCAATTACGTGTGTTGAAAAAATAACAGTTCTTGTTTCTCCAAGATCAACTAATAGATTCCTAATTTTTATTCTTTCTTCTGGGTCTAATCCTGTTGTAGGTTCATCTACAATTAGAATTGGTGGTTCATTTAATAAAGCTTGAACTAGCCCAACTCTTCTTTTCATTCCACCAGAAAGTTGTTTATTCTTCTTATTCTGTTTATCTAGCAACCCTGTCTTTTCTAAATAATAATCTATTCTATCGTTACATATGTTTTTGGGTATTCCTGACATTCTACCTAAATATTCAAGTGAATCTCTAACTGTCAAGCTTGGGTATACTTCTAACTCCTGAGGTAGATATCCAATTTGTTTCTGTATCATTTCATAATTATTTTTTTCTAAGTTAATTCCATTAATTAAAATATTTCCTTTTGATACTGGCAATATTGTTGTTAAAACTCTCATTAACGTAGTTTTCCCTGCTCCATTTTCTCCTAATAAGCCATATATTCCTTTTTCAATATTTAGGTTTAGATTATCTATAGCTTTAGTACCATTATTAAATTCTACAGTTAACCCTTTTATATTAATTGTCATATCTCTTCACCTCATTTTTATAATAAATTAAGCTGCTTTTAAATACAGTCATTCCAAATAATACAATAATAGCTCCTATTAATTTTCCAATTACCCAACTATAATCTAAATCCTTAGTAAAGAACTCACAGAAAGCAAATATATTAGCACTTTTAAAAATATTCATTCCAATAGTTGAATTTAATAAGAACCAAATAAGTACAGCTATTCCTACACCAATACCAATTTTCTTTGTAATATTCACTAATACTACAGTTAAATATCCGAAAAATGCGATACTTACTCCTGTTGCAATTAAAGTAATTATAAGCATTGATAAGTTATCCATTTTCCCTATATTATTATTGACTTTCATTAAATACAAACTATATTGAACTAATGCTAATAATTCTACAAATAACCAAGCTATAAAAAACCTTCTTTTTACTAGCCCTATTAAAAGGCCTTTAGACTTTAACTTAATAACTTCATACCTTTTTTCTAAAATCTCTAAATAAAATAAATCTGAAAAGAAAAGAATAGACAAAAGTGAACTATATGGATCAATAACGCCTCCTATTTCATCAGCATATGCTAATGGAAAAATTATAGATAATAGCATTACATATATTATACAAATCCATAACTTATATTTACTAACTACAATTACTAAATCCTGCTTCATCAAAAACGTCTCCTTTTCCAAACAACAGTTGCTATCATAAAAATAAGTATTGAAACTATTAATAATGATATTTGATTAATATACATTCCTAAAGATATTTTAGTTTCAAAAAATATTTCAGGGAATCTAATAAATATACTTAAAGGATGTGTCTTATAATGAATATTACCCTCTAATATTTCTGCACCTATATTAGAATAAAGAATATATAAAATCATAATAGGTATTGTTGGCAGTGGATTTTTAAATATAACTGTTACTAAACTATGAATTGCAAGTGCCATTACTACACTTGGTAAAATAAATATTATTACATATTTAAAAATATCAAACATGGAAGAATTAAATCCCCACTTATATGCAATCTTCATAGCTAAAAAATTATAAAAAAGAGTTATCACAAATATTACTGGAATCATAGCTAAAAGCCCTGCTATAGCTTTCCCCCCAATATACTTTATAGATGATATGGATTTGGTATGAATCAATTCATATATATCTCTTTTACAATCCTTCATATATAATATTGGAAATAACGCTATCATAAAGAATATTAAGCATACTCCAAAATAATCTACAAACTTTTTAGAAAACCACTCAGTATAATTTTCTTCTCCTAGTTTTTCTCTAATATAATTATTTGCTTCTTCTATAGTTGCTTGTTTCATATTAGCATCATAAAAAGCATACTCTGCACTCTTATAGCCATAATTTTCATCTAAATATTTAGCAAAATCCTCTATACTAATTCCTCGTTTATACTCTTTAATTACCTCTTGAGCTTCATTAGGTTCTACATCTAATTCTTCAACTAAATTCTTATAAATTGTACTTAACGCCAGTTGTTCTTTTTCTTTATTATTTACAGGAATATATCCATTCATTATATCTGCATCTGAAATGCTATTTTCATCTAAGGTAACAATTTGGCTGTCATTCTCAAAATATTGTACATTTAAATATTGACATAGATTTACATATACATAGCAACAGCATAGTATTAATCCAATATAATAAAAGGGTTGTTTTATTATATCTTTAATAGTCATTTTTATTATTCCTCTCATATCCTTTGCCTCCATTCTTTATTTTAAATTTTACCCTAAACTCCAAATCCCATTTATATATTTTGCCTTCACTACTTATCTTTAAGTTTATTTTAAATTCTAAATATCAAAAAAAAATCAACTTTTGTAATTTTACAAAAAAAAATTCCACCCTATTATTTAGGTGAAATTTTTTACAAATATAAAGTTATAGTAACTATTGCGCCTCCATCTGCTGCATTATAAACTTTTAAATCTCCATCATATTTATCACAAAGCAGTTTAGTTATATAAAGCCCCATTCCCATATGTCCTGAAGCATAATTTCTGTTTTTTCTTATCTTTTCACTGTCTATTTCATTAATTATTTTACTTTCAAAGCCACAACCATCATCCTTAACAATTAATATAACCTGTTCATCTTCTATATTGATATTTATAGAAACTTCACTGTTAGCAAACCTAATTGCATTGGTAATAATATTTTCATAAATCTCTAAAAATATGAACTTATCAATATTAATTTCAAAATCTTCTTTAAATTGATTATGTTGAACCTTTATATCAATTCCATTTTTCTTATAAAACACTTTGTTTTCTTCTTCAATATCATAAATTATTTTTAGTGCACTTACCTTTTCATCTTTTCTATCTCGTAGTTTTACCTCATCTGCTCTTCTCATATATTCCACAAATTCTTTCAATCTTGCAATTTGAACATTACATTTATTAAGTTCCGCTAGCACCTCTTCTTTGGATATGTTGTCTTCTGGATAAAACTCTAAAATAGTTTCTACATACCCCTCTAATACCATTAGTGGAACTCTTATATCATGAGCTATTGATGCATGAAACTCCTTTTCTTCTATAATTCTATTCCACATTTTCTGATTATTATCTATCAATTGAATTCTCATCTTATCAAAAGATTTACACAGCTTACCAAACTCATCCATATAATCATACTCAATTTCAAAATCTAAATTATTGTTAAATATTTCATTTGCCCCTTTTTCTAGCAACGCTAATGGTTTTTTAAGCTTTCTCTTAAAAAATAAATATGATGTTATGCTATTTAAAGTTATCGTTATTATTAATAATGTCCATGTTTCTAAAAAGTCACATATCTCTACTATAATATTATCTGATTGACTCATAAAGCTTGAGCTAATCCTCGGTGCTTCTGTTATATATCCATAATACTTATTATAAAAATCATATATTTCCTTATACTCTTCTATGGTTTTATATTTACTCCATATACTATTTTGTATAATTCTAGCCCCATTCATAACTCCTATAGATATGATAACTGATAATAATGATGATATAACTATATAATAAATTAGACTCTTTTTAATTGATAATACCCTTTTATTTAGATATTTCCTTATCAAAGCTTTTCCACCTATATCCACTACCCCATTCTGTTTCGATAAAATTTTCATCTGTAAACTCATAAATCTTTTTTCTAATTCTTCTTATATATTCAGTAACTACTTTAATATCACTATCATTTTCCTCATGCCATAATTTTAAAAATATATGTTCTTTGCTAAATATTTGTCTTTCATGTAATGCTAATAACTCTATTATCTCATATTCTTTTTTAGTTAAATCTAATCTTTGTCCATTTATAAATACTTCCATTGAAATAAGGTCTATACTCATACTCCCTGTATAAATCATCTTATGAGAATACTTTGATCTCTCTTCTCTTTTTAAATTAGAAACTATCCTAGCTTCCAATTCCCTAACACTAAATGGTTTAACAATATAGTCATCTCCACCAACTAATAAGCCATTTACTTTATCTTCTTCTGTAGCTCTTGCTGTTAAAAATAAAATAGGACTTTGAGTAAAATCTCTTATTCTTTTACATACATCTATACCATTTAGTTTAGGCATATTAACATCTAGAATCACCAAATCTGGAGTATACTTCATTTTATCTAATGCTTCTTTTCCATCATATGCTGTATATATTTCATATCCTTTTAATAAGAAATAATTTGAAAGCATATCTATTAAATCTAAATCATCATCAACAATTAATAGCTTTGCCATTTTACCCCCCATATAATTCTTCTTAAATGTAATAATATTAACTTCGTCTTAAATACATTTTTAATCATTTTACACTCTTATTGTACCATAATATCCTATTTTTAATAAATATATCAATAAACTTTATTCTTATATTGTAAATAAAAGGGGCTGTATCATATTGAATTTATAAATTCAATATAGATACGGCCTATTTTAATATTTTTTATTATTATTCATAT
>URGW01000021.1 GCA_900547475.1 uncultured Clostridium sp.
TTTACCACAAAAAATAGCCGAAAGCTAGATTTCATCTAACTTTCAGCCATTGAAAATTTTATACTTTCCTATACAATAAAAAAATGCCATAATAGAAATATATGGCACCTTTTCATATTTATAATACCTTTTTTATCTTACTAATATCATATTCTTTAACAAACTTCCTCTTATTTTCATCATAAACTATTACACTAACTTTTCCTTCTTTATATCTTAAGTATCTTGCTTTGTCTTTACTTCCAATTATATTTACAGACTTTCCACGTTTTAGCTCCTTAATATTATTTGAATTACAATACTCACATGAATTTTCAGAAGTAAATACTCGTTGACAATCTAAACAATAATTTAATCTTTTCATATATCTTCTCCTTATCACTATCTTAAGAGTCTATTTTCACTAAAATTTATATGTCTAATTTTTAATATATATAACTGATTAAATATATTAACTCACTTATTCCCCATATGTTCTATGAGTATTACCTTCCTTGACAATAAAGATATTATTGCATTGTCACTTCTTACCTCAATATTTTATAAATTATAAAAAGGTCAGTAGAATTTAAAAAACTTTTTACTACTTTATTAAAAGATTATTATATAACTAATAACCAATATAAAAGATGCTTTGTTTTTATAAGAATAGAAAAATAGGAGGTTATCCACTGACACCCTCCCTATTTTTACATAAATTTAATTTTATTTATAAAACTCCTGAGTTGCATATACCTTATTTCCTATTTTATATACACCTACACCTATACTATTAAAATTCGTAGATAATATATTTTTCTTATGACCTTCTGAGTTCATCCAGTTTGTCATAAATTGATTTGCTAATGCTGTTGAGTCAGTAATTCCACCTATGTATGCAATATTTTCTCCCCAAGCATTATATGTAACTCCATCAGCCTTCATCTGCGTAGTTATGTAATTACCATTTAGATCTGTATGACTAAAATAGTTTTTGTTTCCCATATCTTGAGATTTAATTCTTGCATACTTCTCCATAGTTTTATTATAACTTAATGCTGAAACCCCAACCTTAGCCCTTTCTTCATTTACTTTATTATATATAGCTTGTTCAACTTCAGCCATAAATTTCTCATTAACAGTTGTATTATTATCTACTGTACTATTATTTCCTGTACTTTCTCCAATTGATGGTTTTGTTGCTGTTGAATTAGAGCCATTTACAGGTCTACTTGGTCTATTAGGTCTAGACACTGTTACTCTTCTATTATTATTACTACTATCAATTGTAGCTGCATGTGCTTGTACCCCACCAACAAATATACTTCCTAATAATACTAATGAAATTATTTTCGATTTCATTTCCATTCCTCCTATAATTTGAACTATTATTCATAATTCATTTTTAGTCGTTATGTACTTTTACGTCTTTAACAACTTGTCCATTTCATATTAACATATCAATACAAATTTTATAATAGTAGATTATCGGTTAGACTGTATTATCTATCCATGAATTATTTTCTTAAAAAAATTGTTATATAATATGACTATTTACGAGCATTTCTTCTATACTTACTGCTCTACTGAAACTAGTGACAATACATTGTATTGTCACTATAAATATCAATACTATTCATTTTTACTTAAGGCATTCTCGAAGATAATTTTCTTCAACCTTTTTCCAATCTATTATATTCCAAATATTTTTCACATAATTAGCTCTCAAATTTTTATATTTTAAATAATATGCATGCTCCCATACATCAATTGTCAATATTGGCTTCATCTTAAAAATTAATGGTGAATCTTGGTTTGATGTTGAAATTACATCAAGCTCACCTTTTTCATTAACTACAAGCCATGAATATCCTGATCCAAATTGATTTATGGCTCTCTTTGATATTTCATCTTTCAATTTTTCTATATCACCATATTTCTTATTAATCTCCATTAACAACTTACCATTTGGATATTTCTTAGGTCTTTGTGATAAAATAGAAAAATATAAATTATGATTAGCTACTCCCCCTCCTTGATTGATTACATCCTTTCTTATTTCTTTAGGAACTTTTTCAATATTATAAAGTATTTCCTCTAATGTTTTTCCTTCAGTAAATTTTTCATATCCTTCAAGAACTTTATTTAGCTTATCTACATATCCTTGTAAATGTTTTGTATAATGTATACATACTGTTTCAGTATCAATATAAGGCTCTAAATCCTTATATTTATATTGTAATGGCCACTTATCATATTTCATATACTCTCCCCCTTCTTATTTACTAATATTTTATTTATGTTTTTTATATTCATAAATATTATTATTTTTTTAATATATTAATAAAAAAGACCAATCAATTTAACTTAGTCCTTATTAATTATTTATTAGGTAGAAAGATAGAAAATATAGATCCCTCATTATGTGATTTTACTTTAATATATCCACCATGTTTACTTACTATTTCTCTAGTTAAATATAAACCAATTCCTATTCCGTCAGCATCCCCAACATTTTCCCCTCTATAAAACCTACTAAATATTTTAGCCATGTCATCTTCTTTTATTCCAATACCATCATCCTTAATATCAACTCTAACAAACATTTCATAACTTTCAATCTTTACATCTATTTTGCCATTTTCACTACTATACTTAACTGCATTTTCTAAAATATTAAAAATTCCTTCCTTTATCCAATTCTTATCATGATTAATTGTAACTCTGTTAACTTCATCTAATGTTATTTCAATATTTTTAGCTTTTGCCTTGCTTTGAATCTCATTTATAGCCATTAATAGGGTGTCATTTAATTGGCTAACAGTATACCTTAAATTTATTACTCCACTTTCCAATCTAGACATTTTTATCATGCTTTCAACCAAAAAGCTTAACCTATTTAAAGAGCTCATAACAATGTCATAAAATTCTTTTCTTTCTTCTTTACTTAATGACTCATCCTGTAAAAACTCACCATACATTTTTAAATTAGTTAATGGAGTTTTTAGTTGATGTGCTATATCTGAAATTAACTTTTGAATTTCATTTCTTTCCTCTTCAATTTGACTGTTTTTATTCTTTAGTATAGCAGTTAATTTTATAGTTTGATATTGAAGCTTAGAAAACAAGGTATCTTCAATGCTTGAGAATACTTCCTTATCCTTCATATCTATAATAGTTTGTAGCATGTCAGAGAGTTGTATAAATATACTTTCCATATGCTTTTTATAAACTATTTTATAAATAAAAAAAGAAGAAATTATAAATACTGAAAATATTAAGGTAGCAAAAAATACCTCTCTACTTTCTGATATCACATATATATAAACATTAAATATAATTGCTGATACTATAATAATTTTACTTAATATATTATTTACTTTATCAAACTTAATCCTCATAAAATTATTCTCCCAAGGTATATCCAATACCAAATACAGTCTCTATATATCGTGGATTTTTAGGATCTTCTTCAATCTTCTTTCTAAGCCTTCTTATATTCACACTTAATGTATTTTCATCAACAAAGTTTCCATTGCTATCCCAAAGTTTTTCTAAAAGGATTTCCTTTGTTACAACTTTACCTCTATTTTTAACAAGTATCTCTAATAGCTTATATTCTGTTGCTGTTAAGTTAATTTTATTATCATTTATAGAAACAATCATCTTATCAAAATCTATTATTAACCCTTTATGCTGAAAAGTATTTTTATTATTGCTATTTATTTTAAGAATAGCATTTACCTTATATTTTAATAACTCTACTGAAAATGGCTTGGATATATAATCATCACCACCAACTTCATACCCATTTACCATATCCTCTTCTGTATCATTTGCAGTAAAAAATACTATAGGAAACTTCACATATTCTCTAATTTCCTTGCATAAATCTAACCCATTTCCATCTGGTAAGTTTATGTCTAAAAGTAAAAAATCTATTTTATTATTTAATATCATTTGCTTTCCTTCAGTTTTATTATAAGCAGATAAAATTTCATAACCTTCCCTTTTTAAAGCAAAAGCTACTCCTTTATTAAGTGCTTTATCATCTTCAATTATTAAAACTTTTGCCATATATTATCTTCCCCCTTATTTTTCATTATAGCAAAATGTGACAAGCCATACTACTTGCCACATCTTCTTTATTCTTCTATTTCTCTAATTCTTTCAGTTACACTTTGCTTTGAACATGCTTTAAATACTATTGATGGAGTTACCAAACATATAATAAATATTATAATTGTTAAAAATATAAGTGGTACTGCTGGGAATGTAAACACTGCATAATCCGCCATATTTTGAGCTAATGCTGATATTCCAAATATAATGCCAGTTCCTAAAGTACAAATTAATAATGTTGTTATTCCTGCATAATATACTCCTTCAAACACAAGCATCTTTTTAATTTGCTTCTTAGTCATTCCTATACTTTCCATTATAGCAAGCTCTTTTAATCTTATATTAATTCCTGTTATCATAACATTAACAAAATTTAATACCCCTATTAATATTAAAATTAAAGATACTCCTCCACCAAGAACTCTTTGCACCATTGATGTTTTCTTAAATTCTTCAGTTTTAATTGTTTTAGCTTCTAAATTTAATCCTTGGCTCTTTGCTAAATCTTGTAAATATGCTTTAATTTTAGATTCATACTTTTCTTCTACATTTATATAGGAAAGATAATTTGCAGGATTACTATCTATCTTTTCTAAAGCTGATTCACTCATACAAATTGTTGGTATACCTACTGGAGCTTCTAACCCTGATGGTATCTTTGTATCTAAATCCACTACTTTGGCATCATATTCTAATGATTTATTAGTAGTAGGATTGGTGATTTTTTGCTTACCCTTTATATTCTTATAATTATCTCCATAATACCAGTTATCTACAAGAATTAGTTTACCTTCCTTAAAAGCTTCTAAATCAAATTTTTCTTTGTTTTCCTTATATATTTTTTCAATAGTACTATCACTAACTCCAATTATACTAGCATTCATAAATTCTGGATTTATTTTTGAATTCTCAATAAAACTATTAAGTTCCTCATCACTTAATCCAAATCTACTATAACTTTCTTTTAGGGCAGGTAATAATACTTCATCATTCATAGTTAATCTAAGAGTGCTTAATTTAAAAGTATCTATACTTTCCACACCAGTAATGTTACTAATATTATTCAAAATATCATTATTCATTTTTCCTTTTACTGCACCTATATTTTGAAGTTCAAAATCATTAGGAACATACTTATTTATATAATTTTCAACCTTTATACTATCAATAAATGTATTAACACTTAAGAAAGTAACGATTCCCACAAATAATGATAAAAATACTAGTATAGCTCTTTTTTTATCTCTAAAAACATTATACCAAGCCATTTTATAAAGCTTACCACCATTAGTTGTATTTCTGTTTTTCTTTTGTTTTTTTGGTTTACTTCCTGTATATCTCATAGCTTCAATTGGAGAAATGCTACTAGCTATTTTAGCTGGTTTTCTACAGCTTACTAATACTGTTATTAAAGAAAATGATGCTGCTAATATAAATATTACTGGGCTAAATGATACATCACTAGGCATTGCTGTTGCAGAAGGTCCTTCAAAAAACATACCTAAAACTACCGGTACTACACCAAATGAAACTATTGCTCCTAATGCTAATCCTATTGGAATTCCAATTATAGAAAGCTTCAAAGCTTGTCCTTTTACTATCCTTTTAATCTGCTTTGGAGATGCTCCTAAAGTTTTTAATCTTCCATAAAAATTAATATCCTTAGTTACAGCTATATATAAAACGTTATAAATTAATAGGTATCCACTTACAATTATAAATGCACTAATTATAAAAACTGCAATAGCAGTACTAATAGCAATATCTGAAGAATCTTCTACAATATATGAATAATTAAACTTTTGATTTTTTTCAAGATTAACTTCACTTTTTAATATATCTTCTGCTGAATATTTATATTTGTTCTTTACAGTCATTGAAAATAATCCATTATTTTTTAGTGATATTTTATTTTCTTTAATAAAACTTTCAGAAACATAAATATAGCCTGTATCTTCAGTAAATCCATAAGAGGTAAATATGCCCCTTATAGTAAACTCTTTATCAATAACCTCATTATTTATTTTACATGGAATACTTATTTTATCTCCAATATTTGCATCACTTTTCTTAAGAAGTTCCAATGCTAAT
This sequence comes from uncultured Clostridium sp., assembly GCA_900547475.1. Lineage (GTDB taxonomy): Bacteria > Bacillota > Clostridia > Clostridiales > Clostridiaceae > Clostridium. Next base: position 6,193 of record URGW01000021.1, read on the forward strand.
CTTGATATCATAATATCATTTGAATTAGTTGGATAACTCCCTTTTATATCATCTAATGCAGGTATTAATTGCTTTTCATAGTTATCTTTATCATGATATTCTAATTGTATACTTGTCTTATTTTTACTTAAAATATCTAAACTTACATTTCCAACACTTATCTTTGATCCTGTATTTTTAAATATACCTAAAGTCTTAATTTTACTTATTTGTTCTTCTGTTGGATTTTGCAGTGAAATATTAGCTGTTGTTCCTGCTAAACGAGTCTTCATTATTCCATAGTTTTTAACAAAACTTATTCCAATACTAAAAACTGAGGACATCATAAAAGTTGTTAATATTATAGCAAGTATTGCAAATATATTTCTTACTTTATTTGTTCTTAATGAACGATTAGTTATTCTTTTTATAATCTCCTTATTATTATTTTCAAACTTCATTACTTGCCACCTCTTACAAAAACTTTTCCATCTTCAATTCTTATAATTCTATCTGCAAGTTGAGCAATTTCTTCATTATGAGTTATCATAATCATTGTTTGATTAAACTTTTTACTAGTTGTTTTTAAAAGCCCTATAACATCCATACTAGTTTTACTATCAAGATTTCCTGTTGGTTCATCAGCTAAAATAATACTTGGCTTTGTAGCTAATGCCCTTGCTATTGCAACCCTTTGTTGTTGTCCTCCTGATAAATTATTAGGCATATTAGTTAGTTTTTCACTTAAACCTAATGTGTTAATTATTGAATCCACATATTCTTTATCTATTTTTACTCCATCCAATTCTATTGGAAGTACTATGTTTTCATATACATTTAATATTGGTACTAAATTATAATTTTGAAATATGAAACCTATATTTCTTCTTCTAAAGACTGTAAGTTCTTCATCTTTCATAGAGCTAATCTTTTTCCCATTTATAATTATTTCTCCACTTGTTGGTGTGTCTAATCCTCCTAACATATTTAACAAAGTAGATTTTCCACTACCTGATGTTCCTATAACAGCAATAAATTCTCCATTATTTATTTCTATACTTACATTATCTAAACCCTTAATTTTATTAGGCTCTTCTCCATAAATTTTCACTAAGTTTTCTGTTTTTAAAATACTCATTTTGTATCACCTCATAATATTTTTCTAATATACTTTGTATTTTAAACAGAACTTCTTACGATTTTCTTACATATATAATTTTTCTATAGCTTATACAAAAAAATGTGGAGTGGATATTTATTTTGCTTGTTCCGTAGCATAGTCCATAGATATTTATTTTATATTTTTTAATATAAAAATGTAATAATACCTTTGATTTATAGCTAATTGAAATTTTATACTTTCCTAGACAGTAAAAAAAGAGCTAGCATTTATACTAACTCTCCATATATAATACTATTGCCTATTATAATAGTTTATTCCGTCATTAGGCTTAAAATATGTTCTAATATATCCATCTTTTGATACAAATACTATCTCATTTTTCTCCTCATTATAGTATATCTCATCACCATCTTCTGCTTCTATTTTATGTTTTGAAGTCGATGAATTAATAACTTCATTGGCTCCTTTTAAATACTCTTCTTTTGACTTATAACCAAACTCACTTCCATGCTTCTCGAAATGATCTTGCCACAATGTTTCATTACGAAACTCCAGTGAAATATTGTTTTTTTCTGTTCCAAAGTTTGTCCTTATTTCTTGCAAATTAATATCTATATTAAATAATTTACCTAAAAGTAAAACTACAAGAATTAATCCAGCCGCTATAATATTTTTTAAAGTTTTTTTCTTACCAGTATTCTTATAATTGTTATAGCTATTATCTTTATAATTATTATTTATTTTTTCTCTTTTGCTACTATCTATATTATATTCTTTATTATTTTTATTTTCCTTTCTACATGCATTACACCTTTTAGGTAGCTCTAAATTCTTATCATTAAAGAATTTAATCTCTGAGTCTGATAATACAAACTCCTTATCACATTGCTTACACTTTCTTTTTATCACTTTTAACCTCCATTTAGTTTATTTTAATATTATAAAGTTATTTAACCTTATAATATTATTAATATTTTATCATATTTTAAAAAAAGCTTTTTAATATATTTATAATATTATGAATTTATTGCAAACTAAAAGTATATTTCTTTATTAAATATATTTAGACTTCAAAATTTATATATAATATAAAAAGTGTTTTATCATATTTTTGATAAAACACTTTTTATGTTTAATTTAATAGCTTTTTATATAACTCATTATAAATACTTTAATCTATTACTTTCAATAACTTTTTTACTTCTTCATAATTTTAATAATCTATTCATCAATAAAGTTGCTTATCTCCTTATTAAACTTATCTCTTTCATCATAAAAGGTCGCATGTCCACTATCCATAAATTTTACTAATTTACTGTTATTTATTAATTTTTTCTGCTCTTCTGCTAAAGGAAATAAACAAACCCTATCATGAATACCATGTATAATTAATGTCTGAACTTTTATTTTTTTCATATCATCAAATAAAGATTCTTCACCTAACCACGTATTGGCAACTTTAGCTGTTGACCAACCAGCAGCTTCTAATCCTAGTTGAAAAAACCACTCAATAAAAGGTTTACTAACTTTTTTATAAAAAAACATATTTCCAAAATTTCTTAACATCTTAGGTCTATCACTATATGTTCCTTCTATTATCTCCTCAACAACATCTCTACTTATTCCATATGGAAAATATGAGCGCTTAATAAGACTAGGTGCCGCTGCTCCACAAAGAATTAACTTATCTACCCCTTTACCATTATGTCTTGCCATATACCTTATTGCTATAGCCCCTCCTGTTGAATGCCCTAATAACACAAAGTTATCTAAACTTAACGTATCTACTACTGCTTTTACATCATCACTTAATGTATCATAATCATATCCACATACTGGTCTATCTGAACTCCCAAAACCTCTTTGATCTATTCCAATACATCTATAGCCTTTATCAACTAAATAATCATATTGATATTCAAATAAATCATGACTTCCTGGCCATCCATGTAAAAAAACAATAGTTTTATCTGCTTTTTCATTAAGATCTTCAACATATATTTTTACGTTTGATTCAACCTTAATATAATATCCCATTATTTTACTCCATAAAAAATTAAATATTTATTATAGATTATTCTGAAAAATAATAGATGTTACTTCTAGCCAATTTTAAAATATATATTTTGAATTTATAATAGCAATAAAAAGTATTAAAAACATAAATTTAAGGAGATGAAAATTCATCTCCCTTAAATTTTTATTCTATAATTTTGTTACTTCTTCTATATATAAGCATTGCTCCTAAAATTATACTTACAATAGCAATTATACCCCAAGGTCCAGACTCAATTCCTGTTTGTGGTAACATTCCACTATTATTAGAATTCCCATTTCCTGGTTTAGTTGAATTTTCTGGTTTTTCTGATGGATTTGGAACTTTTTCATCTACATTTTCTTTAGATTCAAGATTATTAATAGCATCCTTTAATTTGTTTACCATACTATTGATTTCTTCTTGACTATTTGCTACTCCTACTAAAGATCTAGCTTCTTCTAAAATCTTATTTAAATTTCCAAAGCTTTCTTCAGTATAATCTTCAGCCTTTAATCCTTCAGCCTTTTCAATTAATTCATTTAATTCATCATAATTTAATTCAACTAACTCTTTAACTGGTTGAACTTCTGGTAAAGAAGTGCCCTTTTCAAAAGCAGCTACATTTCCAAGCTTTTTATAATTTTCTCTAAACTCATTAATATCAGCAATCTTATTACTTGATGTATTCCAAGCCTTAGATGCTAAAGAACGTAACTCTTTAGAAATATCTTCTGTTATAACATCTTCAGTAACTAAATCAGGTTTATCGCACCATATAGCCAATGAAGTTCCCTTTATAACCTCTGAATTATCATCAATAGTATTGCTTTGGAATTGTCCTGGTGTCCAATCATTATATATTCTTACATCTTGATCTAAGTAGTCAAAAGAATGTTGTTCACGTCCATCATCTGGCTTACTTGGTCTTAATACATAATAAAAGTAACTTGCATTTACATTATAAATATCTTTATGTCCTTTTTCTATAAATGTATTCAGTTTTGCAATACTTGGATTCCATCCCATTTGAGACCAAAAATCTATACCAATATAATCGTGCATTTTTATTTGTTGTTTATTTTCTCTATTGTCATTTTCACCATAATAAATTCCATCATTCCAAATTCTTGGCTTAAATCCTCCTTCATGTACGAAAGCTGCTATATCATTAATATAGTTAGCCATAGTATCTTTCCATGTATATTCTGCCCCTAAGTTTTCTTTAGCATAATTATCTAAAACTTCTTTATATTCTGTAGTAAATGGAGGTCTATCAAATTCCATATATTCATCTCCACCTATATGAAAATCTGTACATCCTTCAAATAAATCCATATACTCCTTATAAAGACCCTTTATATAAGTTATAGCATCAGGATTTGTTACATCTAATGCAACTTTACTCTTATTCCCATTCTTATCCACTTGTCCAAACTCTGGATGAACTTTTAATATATGCTCTACGTGACCAGGCGTATCTAAAGAAGGAATCACTTTTATCCCGTATTTTTTAGCTTCTGCTAAAATCTCTCTTACTTCTTCCTTTGTTAAATATCCATCTTGTGATACTATTGCTGGATCAAAATCACTTTCAATTCTAAATCCTAAATTTTCTGAAAAGTGAAGTTGAATCGTATTCATTTTAAAATAAGAAAGTTGTCTTATATGTTGGATTATCCAATCTTTTGATATATATTTTCTAGCCATATCAACATGAACACGGCGCTCTGCTACATTAGGGTAATCAACTATTGTTCCGTAAACTAACTTATTATTGTTAGTAATCATTAAATGTTGTATAGTACGTAATGCATACATAGCTGAATTTTCAGAAGCAGCTACTATTTTTACACCACTTTCATTAATTTCTATTTTATAAGCTTCATCACTATTACTTTTTTCTGTTATTGGATTTTCCTTATCTAAAGTTATAACAATATCTTTAGATGTTATTTGTGAATCTAACGCATATACCTTATCAATTTCCCTTGTTGTAGGAATTTGCTTTTCTAAAAATTCAGCTGAAACTAATTCTACAATTTCCTTTAATCTTGAATTATTCAAATACGCTTCAGTCTTTGGAATAACAAACCTAGTTGTTTCATCCATAGTCCAATTTTGAGCATTTTCTGATACTTCATAAGATTGAACAATTGGTAATACTAAGCTAGATAATTTGTCACCAGTTAAGTTCAAAGTATCTAAATCCTTTTCATTCTCAACTTCTTTTACCAATGCTACCTCTTCATTCTCCCCAGAAACTCTATCTACCTTATTTCCATTAGCATATGTTACATTTGTAAATGTTGATAAAATCATTAAAGCAGATAAGGCACTTACTAAAATTCTTTTCATAAAATACATCTCCTTTTATACCTTTATTTAATTTTATAAAATAATAACCATAAAGGGCATGAGAAAATAACTCATCTAAACAAATAGATAAGTTAGCTCATGCCCTTTATGGTTACACACTATAAAAAGTCTAACATATAATTTGCTATAATTCAACAATTTATTCTAATTTTCACAAAAAAATTAATTAGTTGTATCTATTTAATATTTCAACAAATCTTGGATTTTCTTTTACAAAACTCAAACTTTCATCAACATCGTTTTTTAGCATTTCTAAAAATATTTGAACAAATTGCTTGTGCTCTTGTTCATTTATATCTTTTTTCTTAATATGTCTGTAAAGTCTGGTTTTAGAAATATCCCATTCATTCTTCAACGCTGGAATCATTTTTTCTAATAATTCAATTAATTTTTCTTGGTCTTTTTGCGTTGTATAAAGTTGAAAATAGGCAGCATAAGAATTATAATTCCAAAGTTCATACAATATATTTGTTTTTTCAATAATCTCTGCAATATTCTCAGCGTCATCTATTCTACTTTCTTGCAATGCAATTTCTATCATAGTAATTAAAGTTGAAAATATTTCTGTCATAGATTTTAAAAGCTTTCCTTCGAAAATTTCTGATGCCTTGTTTAATTCCCCCTTTGACCTATAAAGATTACCTTGTAATTGTATTTTATCATAAGATATAGTAGGAAGAATATCAATGTATTTTTGTGCATGTTCATAATCTTTTTGCTCTATATATCTATTTATAAGTAATGAAATAGCTTGGTTTCTTATTTCTACTTTTTCACTATTAGCACACTGCTCATATAATTGAATTATTTTTTCTTCGTATACATCCTTATCAGTTATATTATACATATACAAACTACCTAAAAGTGTTATTGCAAGATTAAGAATTAATTTATCACAAGTAGGATATTCACGTATTTTGTCCATACACTTTTGAAAAACACTTTCATAACCATCAGTTTGAATTGACATAACAACATTATTTATAAATTCATTAATTTCTCTATCTGTAAGTTCTTCATTAAAAGATAAAAGTGTATTTAAATCAACCTTTAAAAGTCTAGCTAAAGGTGAAAGTAATGTAATGTCTGGATAAGATACTCCCTTCTCCCATTTATTCACTGCTGGTGTAGATACCCCTAAAGAACTTGCTAATTGTTCTTGAGTTAAATTTTGTTCTATGCGCTTATTTTTTATAATTAAATTAATTTTCATAGTATACTCCTTTAATTGATAGTACAAAAGCTTTTGTCATTAATATTTTATCATTCACAGGATAGTTATACTATTGAACAATTGTTAATTTAAAGTCCATTTTATTAACCATTAGTTAATATATTTTATTTCATAGCTTGTTATTAACATGGCTTATATTAAAATTCATCTTTTATTAAAAAAAGAGTTAGTTTCATACGAAGGCACTGAAAAACTTAAAGTTTTTCAATGCCCTTGTTTTATACTAACTCTTTTTGTGGAACTTTATATGATTTTCAGCGTCCAACCCTCACATACCTTTCCACAATTACTTTAAAATTTTGAAGTTAATGTACCTTGATGAAATATCATTTTCCATTTTCCATAAAAACACTTCCAGATGGAACTACGTAGTGAATACTTTTTATTTTCATCTACTTCATCATGTTTAATTACTTTGTATATTGCTAATATACATTCATCAGATAATTCTCTTATACTAAAATCTCTTATCTCCCACTCTATTTCAGTATTATCATTTGCATCTTGATACACTTCTCCATACTTATAAGAAGTCACTTTCCCTGAACTAGTAAACTCAATAAACTCTGTTGATATTAATTCTGATATTTTTTCTGATGATTTTCTAACTTCCGATTTTAATAATTCACATTCACATTAATATATTATTTTATCTAAAACTTTATCAACATTTTTGTTACTCAATATTCTCCCTCCATTCTATTCTGATTATTGTAACAAAACAATGTATTAACTTCAATAAAAGAGTTAGCTTTTTAAACTAACTCCTTTTTGTGGAACTTTATATAATTTTCAGCGTCCAATCCTCATATACCTTTCCACACTTTTCGAACTAATTTTAGATAGTCCATCATCGTGGTTCCACACGCAAAGATAAAAAAAATTAGTTATACTCAACTACAAATTTATTATCTTTACATACTTTAATATATCTTATCTTGTCCATTAACTCTTCTCTCGTAAGTTCAACTGTATCAACTACTTTAAGTTCCCTTTTAATTCTTTTAATCTTATCTTCAATTTCTAACTTATTGCTATCAATACTATTCTTACTTCTCTCAAGTCCTAATATCTTATTATTATCTTCTTCAATAGAGATTTCTAACTCTTTTATTTTTTTATCTATTACTTTCTTTGTAATATCAGAACACTCTAAAAAATTATCTATCAATTTACTCAGTTGATCTTCTTTCTTTACAACATCTTTTTTTATCGTAATAATAGACTTGTTAATTTCAACTACTGACATTTTCTTAGCTATCCTTAATTCATTTTGTAATTTTATTAGCTTAGCTTTATTACTTAATCTAATATTTTTATAATAATTCTTAGCTAAATTATTTATAAACTCATCAACCTTTGATAACTTAACATTATCATTATCACATATACTTACACCAATTTATACTTAAACATTAGATAAAGTTAAAAGTTTATTTTTAAATACATCAACTTATTCTTTTAGTAATTGTTTAAGAATACCTGCATAAATACTTACATCTCCACTATTATCAGCCAATCTATATCTATCATCTTTAGATAACTTATTCCACTCTGAATTCTCTCTAAAATCTATTCCTTTAAGTTTGAGTAACTCTTCTGGTGTCATTTCTCTAATCTTTATGTCTATTTCCTTTATTAAATCATCTAATTTAACATTTATATCTATAATAAATTCTCTGGCTATAACTTTTAATATAATATTATATATAATATCAGAATATATATTATATAACTTTATACATGTACTATTCTCTGTTAAAGGATATAAAATATTAGGTTCATCATTAAATATAAGGTTATATCTTGATAAATTACTATGTGCAAATACATTTCTAAATTTTCTTACACTAATCTTTTTATTGTTTAAAAAGTTATACTCTATATTAGTTATATATTTCTTTTCTTTTAACTCTCTTAATACCTTATAAAATTCAATATCATACTTTTTAATTGAATCTTTCAAGATTACTTCTGTTAAGTTAAATAAATTTATCAATCCAGCATGTCCGCTAATCTCATTAACAATAATATCGCAATATTGTAGTAATTCTCCATAATGTCTAGAATACTGCCATACATAATCAACAACTTCTCCTTTGGTATATATATTTTTCATAAATACCTCCTATTTTTATCATTAACACAAATATAATTTTAGCATACTTTCCTTATATTGTAATATGTTCGTTTTTTGATATACTTATTACTATATACTATAAAATTCTACACGGAGGTACTTATTATGAGTGGACAAGATGGATCGAGAGGATATCTATATCAATCAATAATCTCAATGTTAGAAGCTTTAAATGATGAAAATTGGGATAAAATCTATGTTGAATTTAAAACAATGAATGATAAAGTAGATATCGCTCTTTCATTACAAGAGAAAATAAAAAAAACTATTCAAGTAAAGTCTTCAATAAATCTCTTTACTAAAAAAGATATAGAAAAATGGCTTTTGGATTTGATTAACGACTTCCCTTCACAAGAGTATGTCTTATACCTAATAGGCAATTGTAATTTAGATGCAAATACTCTTATAAAATCTCTTGATAAACATAAAAATAAAAATTTAGATAAAGAATCTGAAAAAGCTTTAGAAACTATTGACTCCAAATTACTAAATAATAATATTACTATAAGTTGTACTACCTTTGATAAAAATAATTTAGCGAGTATTGTTAGAGATCACCTTAATAAATATATATCATCACAACAATTTACTCTTAGCCATGATGGTTTAGATTTAATAACAAAAGCGTTCTTTTACACTTTTAATGCACTCTCTACTAAAGGAGAATATCTAAGTAAAGAAACATTTAATAATCAATTATTTAAATGGGTAGAAATAAATTCTGGTGACCTTTTAACTCAAGTCAATAAATTTTCTAAACATAAAATAATGTTTTATGATAAAAATACTAAAAAAAGCTCACCTGAAGCTAAGGCTCTTAATATTAATAATCTTTATGGGTATCACCAAATAATTAACTCTCATAAGAATAAAATAATTGAATTAATAGATAATATAAAAAAATATAATTTAGAATCTATTGATTCACCACAATTATCAATTAATGCAGAAAATGATCAACTTCCTTCAAGCTCATCTGAAGTGACACTTGATGATAATATAAAAAACTTTATCAACCTTTCAAGACCAGTTGAAAAATATCTTGAAAAAAATAATGATGAAAAAGACGATTTAATTAAATCAATAAAAGAAATTACTAATATAGATATAGACAGGTCTTTCTTTTATTTAGGACAATTAAAGGAAAAAACTCAAGGAATGTTTCCCTTAAACCAAAGCAGTGAATTAATTGGAACTGATGATGAAATAAATAAATATCATTTTCTTGATGACTTAGAATATGAGATATATACTATCGAACTGGTAAATCATTTTATAGATACTTTTTCTAATTATTCAGCAATATCATTAATTATAAAAAATATCAGTGCTTTCTCTGATTCCAATCTAAATATAAAAATATATCTTCCTAAATCAGTTAAACTATTTAACCCTGAACATTATGAACTTGATGAAGTTATAACATGTTTTGTTAAACACTTTGCTGAAAAAGATGGTATCATTGAAAAAGTGTTTAAAGTAGCACCTGACAGTATTGTTACAATGGATGAAAAAAAATATACATTTGATTCCAGAGATTTTAAAATTCAAACTCTTCCATTTAGCAATGACCATAATTGTGGATTTACAACTAAAGACTTCTATGAAATACTTACAAATAATACTCGTCAAAAAATTTATAATGATGATACAGAATATAACATTCTTGAATACAAACTTAATGAACTTAATGCAAATCAAAATAAATTTCTTGGCAATTATATCTTAATTTCATCCATAGAAGAAGATGTTGAAATTAAATACAGTATTACATCTAAATCTTCTGATGGTTCAATAAATGGAGTATTAAATTTACAAAAAAACTCTTAACAAATATAGTTAAAAATAATTATATGAAAGGATTTTTTAACAATGAAATTAATAAAAAATGACAATCCAATATGGACAGAAACACCTCTAGATACTGTAATATTAAATAAAGATGCATTTGGTCTATATTTTTCAGATGATGAAGTTTCAGAAACACGTACAAAAATTCAAAATGGTATATCAATTCCAAGATGCAATAAGTCTCAAACATGCTTTGAAATACACGCTGAATAAAACTATGTAGGAGATATTACTGTTAATTTAGATTATCTTCCTCCTGAAATAGATATCATAATTTTTAATGACTTTCAAGGAAAAGGATATGCTGAAAAAGCATTAAGAAAATTTTTGAATGATTACTGTACAAATTACACTAGTATTGAAGCAACTATTAGACACAAGAGCCCTAACTTTCCTTGTGTCAAACATCTACTCGAAAAACTTGAATTTAAATTTTACTACAACACTACTGATGTAGCCGTATATTCTAAAATGTTACATAATAGTTTGAAGCATAACTAAGTATAGGAGAAATTTATGAGTTTTTATGATATTAATCCGATTGAGTTAAAATTAATTACAAACCAATCTGATATTATTGATAATTTTTATAAAAATAAAGCTACAAAAATATATCAGCAATATTCAAATGTAAATTCATCATTAACAATGCAACTTTATCGTGGCTATTGGGAAGGTAAAGAATCGTTTTCTAAAGCCTTAAATAAAGTGCACTCTAAAGTAATTGAAAATTTAGATAAAAAGATAATTATATCTTCATACACATTAAAAGAAATCTTGTTAACTCTATTGGATGTAGAAAAAGAAAATAACTTAGTTAAACAAGCCTTCGCTGCTAAGATTGCTTTGAGTAAATTATATGAAAAAATTATTAAAGAAACTGATAGTGAACTCTTTTATACAGATATTTTAGAAGGTTATATAAATGAATATGGTAATTTAGCATTTGATTCAGAAGCACTGAATGGACATTGTTCAAGACGTTCTAGAAAAATTGCTAATCTTGAGATATTTCCATTAGCAAAGCAACTAATTGAATATAATTTCACATATCAATATCCTGTTTTTGAATCAGCTATCTTTTTAATTAGGCAATCAGTAGAAGTGCATATAAAGAATAATTTAGGAATTACGAGTATCAGACAAAAAAAGAGGAATGGAGAATTAGTCAGAGAAATAGGAATAGCAAATCTTTTACAATATATTGAAGAAAAAATAAAAAACAAAAATATAGCCATTAATGCTGATATAGAAGTTATCCAGTTAATTAACAAATGGGTGAATACTTATATTCATACAGGACGTTTTTCATATCCATTTTGGTATATAAGCAATATTATTCTATATTTAAATGATTTCTTTTATATACCTCAAGCAATCAAAAATTTATATACATTAGAATATAGCAATATAGAAAGTTCAATTTTTGCTGAAGAATCATATGTAAAGGATATGTACAATGATATTGAAAAGTATTTTAAGCAAAAGAAAGGATTTGAAGTGTCTATAGAAAAAAGCCATTCACATAACTTAACAGTTGTTTCAGAATCCGAAATATTATCCATTCAAGATTATGTAAAGGAAACGCAAAATAGTAACATCCAATTTGAATCTAATTAAATTATACTATTGTTAGGTTTCATAATTCTAATAAAGTAATTTAAAATTATAAGACAAGCCTAAGCATATTGCTTAGGCTTTTTCTAATTATCTAGTTTGTGTGGAACCACATATTTTTAGTGTCCAATCCTCACAGTTCCAAATATCTGTTACAACATCTTTGTAGAACTCAGGTTCATGGCAAACTAATAATATACTTCCCTTATATTCCTTTAAAGCTCTCTTAAGCTCATCCTTAGCTTCAACATCTAAATGGTTAGTAGGCTCATCTAGGATTAAGATATTTGTTTCTTCATTAATAAGCTTACATAATCTAACCTTAGCTTGCTCTCCCCCACTTAATACACATACCTTACTTTCAATATGCTTAGTTGTTAATCCACATTTAGCAAGAGCTGATCTTACTTCATATTGAGTCTTAGAAGGGAACTTCTCCCAAACCTCTTCAATACAAGTATTATAATTAGCTTCCTTAATTTCTTGCTCAAAATAACCAATTTGTTGATATTCTCCTAAAGTAACTTCTCCACCTAATGAAGGAATTAATCCCATTAAACTCTTAAGAAGTGTAGTCTTACCAAGACCATTAGCTCCAACTAAAGCAATCTTTTGTCCCCTTTCCATATAAAGATTAAGCGGCTTAGTTAATGGTTCATTATATCCTATTACTAAATCCTTAGTTTCAAATATAACCTTACCTGAAGTTCTTCCCTTTAAGAAATTAAACTCTGGCTTTGGTTTTTCTGCTGCAAGTTCAATCATTTCCATCTTGTCTAGCTTCTTTTGTCTAGCCTTTGCCATACCACTAGTTGCAACTCTTGCTTTATTTCTAGCAACGAAATCTTTAAGTTGAGCAACCTCTTGTTGTTGTCTTTCATAAGCCGCTTCTAATTGAGCCTTATTAGCTTCGTAAATTCTTTGGAACTCATAATAATCTCCAACATATCTAGTAAGCTTTTTATTTTCCACATGATAAATTAAGTTAATAACTGAATTTAAGAATGGAATATCATGTGAAATTAAAATAAATGCATTTTCATAAGCTTGTAAAAATCTCTTTAACCATTCAATGTGGGCTTCATCTAAATAGTTAGTAGGCTCGTCTAGTAAAAGTATATCAGGGTTTTCAAGTAAAAGCTTACCTAATAATACCTTAGTTCTTTGACCACCACTTAACTCAGTAACATCTCTATCTAAACCTACATCTAAAAGTCCCAACCCCTTGGCAACTTCTTCAGCTTTAGCATCTATAACATAAAACCCATTATTATCTAACATATCTTGAATAACAGCTGTTCTTTCTAAAGCCTTATTCATTTCATCTTCATCCATTTCTCCCATTCTTCCATAAAGCTCATTCATCTCAGCTTCCATATCAAATAGATACTTAAATGCACTTCTAAGAACATCTCTTATAGTTAATCCCTTTTCGAGTTCAGCATGTTGATCCATATAACCAACTCTAACTTTATTACTCCAAATAACCTTTCCTTCATCAGGCATTATCTTGCTTGTTATTATATTCATAAATGTAGATTTACCTTCACCATTAGCACCGATTAACCCTACATGTTCTCCCTTAAGTAATCTAAATGATACATCTTCAAATATTGCTCTATCACCAAATCCATGGCTTATATTTTTAACTGTTAAAACGCTCATTATTATCCTCCGTTAGCAAAAAAATAAGGAGTGATTAATATATCACACCTTATTTATTATACATTAATTTAAAGCAAAATAAATATAAATTTGTTTCTATTTTTAGTAATCATATTCTTTTACATTTTCACAAATTGAAATCTTAAGTAAATCATTTTCTACAGTCTTTTTATATGAACATAAAAACTCATTTAACTCATTATCTGCAAGATCAATTGATCCCTCACTTTTTAAAATAACATTATTTCCATCTAATAAAATAGTAAGATTATTTTTGTCATTATTTATATTATATTCAGTTGCACCTTTAACTTTAAGTCTGCTTTTATATTTTTCTTGAAAACTTAGAGTTCTACGTGTTTTTTCATAATCTGTTGGATTTGTTGATATATTTTCTAATCCTAATGACTTTAATTGCTCTTCAAAACCTGAAGTATCTATTCCATATCTCTCCATAAGCTTTGTTTGCATCTTTAAAAACTTATCTGGCGAAAGGTTATTTTTCTCCATATATTCACCTAACTCTTTAGAAAAATCAGACATATTCAACTTGCCTTCAGACATCTTATAATATAAAGAATAAATATATGATTCAAATTGATCTACATCTTTATCATTAACTCTATTTTTAAGCTCATTAAAGTCAATTATTTTATCCATATTCTCTCCTCCTAAGCTCATTTCCTTTTATAAGTATTATATACTAAAACCTTTAATTTTTCTACTAAAGTATTATATATAACTGTTACGTTTTTATCCTTTAATTTGCATCCAAATATCCTCATATAATCTTAAGTTGTCTTCATCTAAGTACTTATACCCTTCACACTTATCTAATATTTCTTCAGGCATATATGCATTTTCATTATTTTTAACTTCTGAAGGCTGTTCTTCAATAGCTTGTTTTTGTGGCGAAGTATAACCTATTTCATCAGCCGTTCTAAATGCTATATCCTTACCACTCATAAAATTTATAAATTTTTCAGCACCACTAACATTTTTAGCATCCTTAGGAATTGCCCAAGAATCTAACCAATAATCTGCACCTTCTTCAGGTATAACATATTTAAATTTACTATCTTCTGCTTCTAAATTTAATCCTTCTCCAGACCAAATCATAGCAATTTTCTTTTCTTCAGACTTCATTAAATCTAATACTTCATCTGCTCCATAAACCGGATTTATTTCTTCCTTTTGTTTAATTAGTAGATTCTTAGCTTCTTCTAATTCATTTGGATCAGTTGAATTTAATGAATATCCTAAAGTTTTTAAAGCTACTCCTATTGTATCTCTCATATTGTCAAACATAAAGACTTCATTTTTGTATTTTGAATCAAATAAACTTTTCCAACTATCTATATCTTCATCAACAGTTTCCGTATTATATATTAATCCAATTGTTCCATTCATATAAGGTACTGTATAATCATTATTAGGATCATATGGTTTACCCATATCTCCTTCATTCATATTTACTATATTAGGAACATTATCCTTATTTATATTTTGAAGCATATCCTCTTTTATCATTTTTTCAGCCATGTCATCTGAAACTAATATAACATCATACTTAACTTTACCACTTGCAACTTCCTGATACATATAGTGCATGTCATCAAATGTCTTTTCATTTACTTTTATTCCAGTTTCCTTTTCGAATTCTTCATAAACACCTTCTGCAGCATTAGCTCCATAGTTTAATATATTTATCTCTTCCTTTTTTTCTGATGAGCTACATCCGACAAGCCCATTAATAATAAATAAAGTTGACATTATTAAAGTTAATAACCTTACTTTATTTTTCTTCATATGTTAAATCTCCTTCCATTTTATATTTTGAAATGTAGTAATATTTCTAGTAGTAATTCTATCCTACAAATATATAATTTACTACATTTTAATCAAATAAAAAAGCCTTTCCGGCTTTTTTATTAATAATTATTATTTTTTAATACTATTTAGTAGCTATAGCTTCTATTTCTATAACTGCATCCTTAGGTAATTTTGCTACTTGAACACAACTTCTTGCTGGTGGATTTTCACTGAAATATGTTCCATAAATTTCATTAACAACAGCAAAATCGTTTAAATCCTTTAAGAAAATACTTGTCTTAATTACTTTTTCTAAAGATGTTCCTGCAGCTTCTAAAATTGCCTTAACATTTTCCATTGATTGTTTAGTTGCATTCTTTATATCTGTTTCCATAACTCCAGTAGCAGGATTTATTGGAATTTGCCCAGATGTATAAACAAAATCTCCAACTATAATTCCTTGTGAATATGGCCCTATTGCTCCTGGTGCATTTTTAGTGTTAATAACTTCCTTTTTCATTTTTACCTCCTAAAAATTAATTTTAATATAATAACATTTTTACCATTTAATAATTATTATACTATACTTTAGAACGTCTTTATACCTTATATATTTTTTTGTTATATTTTTAATTTTTCTTATTTAAGATTCTTATTATTAGTGGTAAAATAAATAATTAAGAAACTAAGCTTAAATTTTCAGCTTACATATTAAAGATTTATTATTAACTATATCATAAGTATATTCTTGAATAAAGCTAATTTTAAATCTTAATTCTAAATTTAAAGGGGCGATTTAAATGACTAAAAAAGTAAACATCGATTGGGATAACTTGGGGTTCAATTACATTAAAACCGATTTTCGTTATATCTCTACTTGGAAAAATGGAAGTTGGGATGAAGGACACTTAACTGAAGACAATATGCTTAGCATAAGCGAAGCTTCTTGTGCTCTTCATTATGGGCAACAATGTTTTGAAGGCTTAAAAGCTTACAGAACTAAAAATGGAGATATTCAACTTTTTAGACCTAATAGAAATGCTTCAAGACTTAATGATAGCCTTAACAAGCTACTTATGCCTGAAATTTCTGAAGAAAAATTTATAGACGCTTGTATGAAAGTTGTTAAAGCAAATGAACATTATGTACCACCTTACGGTACAGGTGGTACTTTATATTTAAGACCATTTGTTATTGGTGTTGGTGATAATATCGGTGTTAAACCTGCACCAGAATATATCTTCTGTGTATTTTGTTTACCTGTTGGAGCGTACTTTAAAGGTGGAATGACACCTTGCAACTTCATGATTGCAGACTATGATAGAGCTGCTCCTCATGGAACTGGAGGACAAAAAGTTGGTGGTAACTATGCAGCTTCAATGCAACCACATAAAATAGCTGCTGATAGAGGCTTTGCTGATTGTATATACTTAGATCCAGCTACTAGAACATATATTGAAGAGGTTGGTGCTGCAAACTTCTTTGGAATTACAAAAAATAATGAATTTGTTACTCCTAAGTCACCATCAGTATTACCAAGTATAACTAAATATTCATTAATGGAAATTGCAGAAAAATATTTGAACATGCCTGTATATGAAAGAAAGGTTCCAATAGATTCTCTTGATGAATTTAAAGAAGCTGGTGCCTGTGGTACTGCTGCTGTTATTACTCCTATTGGTGGTATTGAATATAAAGAAAAACTTCATGTTTTCTATAGTGAAACAGAAGTTGGACCAATCACTAAAGAACTTTATAGAATTCTTTGTGGAATTCAATTTGGAGATATTGAAGGTCCTGAAGGATGGATTTATAAAGTTAAATAATTAAGTTTTAAATAGATATTTTCCAAGTAATAAAATAAGGTAGATGTATAAACTATTATACTTCTACCTTATTTTAAGCCTAATTTTTAATTTATTTATTATTTTCAATTAATAATTCGATGTTACACTTACATCTTCCACCACGGCATCCACCAGCACCAGCACCAGTTTCTTCTTTAACTTCTTCAAAAGAAGTTGCTCCATTTTTTACCGCTTCAATAATTTGCTCTTCTGTTATTCCTCTACATAAACATACTTTTGACATAACTTTATCTCCTTTACTTTTAATCTTTTATATTAATTATTCTTCTATAGAAATAGCTTGTACAGGACATCCATCACAAGCTTCTCTTGCAGCATCTTCAAATTCTCCTGCAACTTCTTCAGTTGCAACTGCAACTCCTGTATCAAGTGAAAATACGTCTGGACATACTCCTTCACATAATCCACAGCTTATACATACATTTTCATCAACAAATGCTTTCATATTATCTCATCCTCCGTTTAAAATTATATTATTCTTCCATAACTATTATCTTCTAATAAGAATTATTTGTCAATATTTATTTCTTACTATTTTACTCAACTTTAAAACTTTTATTAAACATATAAAAAATTTACTTCACAGAATGTTTGGCTCTACTATTCCTAAAAGTTATTCACAATTCTTTAGTAAATATGATTTCCTAAAGAATAAAAGGGAACTACAATTAAGTAGCTCCCATGTATATTAAGCATTTTTCTTTTCTTTTGTTATGAAATAATATGGTAAACCAACGAATAGTACCCCACCTATAAAGTTTCCTAGAGAAACCCAAAGTAAGTTATGTGCCATTCCCATAATAGTAACATCAGCTCCATGAGGTAATAATAATCCCATAGTAAGGAATCCCATATTAGCAACACTATGTTCAAATCCAGCTGTTATAAAAGTAAATAAACACCACCAGATCATTAATATCTTAGCTGTTTCTTCTTTTAATTTATATGCACACCAAGTTGCTAAACAAACTAATACGTTACATAATAAACCTCTTAAGAATAATTCCATTGCTGGTGTATTCATCTTAGTAGCAACATTGTTTACTATAAACTCTCCAATATATTCACTTTTACCACTTGCAAGTCCAGCTTGTACATATAGAAGTGCCCCTATAACACCTCCTATTAAATTACCAATCCAAACTGCAACCCATATTTTAATTGCATCTACCCAAGTTACTTTCTTTTCTAAAGCTCCTATAGTCATTATCATTGCATTACTAGTGAATAAATCACCACCACACATAAATACTAATGTTAAAGCAACACCAAAGCATGCTCCCATTAATATTTTATAAGTTTCAACCCCTGCATGATGCATTGTTCCACCGATTGTATAAATTAACATAATTCCTAAGCTTACAAAAAAGCTTCCAAGGAATGCAGATGTTAAATACTTAGCCATACTTCTATTAAATAAGCCAATTTTAACTTCTGCAGAATGAGTTAAATTATCAATTTCTCTCTTGTACATATCTACACCTCTACCTAATTTAATCTTTGTATTTTTTCACCACAATTATATATAATACAACTTTTATATACATTTTTCAAACAAAAAATCCAATTATTTAAAATTACATTAAATTAAAAATAATAAAAGTTTATTTTTTAAATAAATAAAAGGATTCTAAAAAGAACCCTTTTATTTATTAATTATTTATTTAATACTTATATTAACTTCTGAGTATTTCTAAATGACATTATTAATATTTTTTATATATAATTTTCTTATACCTTCATATTGTAAAAGTGAATTTTCATTAATAGTGACATTAATATTTTTTTCTCTCAACATATTCATCCAACTTTCATTACCAGTAGATATATCTGAAGTAACATGTTTACCTGGAATTATAAACAACGGTTTTACTATCAAATTCTTAACTTTATCATTAATTAAGTTTTCAATAACAATATCTATTGTTTTTTCACCTTCTAGCATTGCCATGTAAACCCTTTTATGAGTAATATCCTTAACAACATCTTCTATTACATAATATAGCTTATTAGAACTTCTTTTTGAGCCGTGTCCTACTAATAAAATATCATTATTTCCTATGTTTTCACAAATTATATTTCCAATCTCATAACTTTCTTTATTTGACTTATCATCATCATTAAATAAGGATTTACTAATTACTAACCTTTTTACTGAATATTTATATTCATCCACTATTTCTTCAATTAGCTTTTTATCTCTTCCACTCATTATATGAAGAGGTTGTATAATTACCTCTTCATAGCCTTGATTAACTAAATTAAAAAGTACTTTACTTAAATGAGGGACAACATAATCATGTCTTTCCTTTAGAAGCTCAATGATTTTATTAGATGTAAAAGATTTAACTACTGTATATTCTTTACTAAAATAATTATTTAAGTCTTTTTCTAAAAGTCCTATACTTTTTTTTATACCATCTAAATCTGCACTACCAAAGGCTGTCAAAACTATTGCTTTGCTCATAAAATATATCCCCCTTATTTAGTTAAGAATTTTAACTTATCATTCTAAACTTCTAGCTTTTTAAATGCTTCTAAGAATTTATCAATATGCTCCTCTGTATGAACAGCACTTAAAAACATTGATTCAAATTGCGATTGTGGTATGTTAAATCCGTTATTTAGCATATGCAAGAAGTATTTTTTAAACATTTCTAAATCACAGCTTTTTGCATCATCATAGCTTCTTACTGGATTTCTATCAGTAAAAAATACTGTCATCATTCCACCAACTCTATTTACTGTTAAATTTATTCCTTTTTCTCTAGCAATTTCTTCAATTCCCTTTTGCAGTTTTTCACCTATTTTATTTATATGATCATATATTTCTTGATTTTCTTTAATTATATTAAGTGTTGATATTCCTGCAGCCATTACTACTGGATTGCCTGACATAGTTCCAGCTTGATATACTCCACCTAGTGGTGATAATTTTTCCATTATCTCACGTCTTCCACCATATACTCCACATGGAAGTCCCCCACCGATTATTTTAGCATAAGTAATTAAATCTGGTTTTACATTAAATAAGCTTTGAGCTCCTTTATATGCAACCCTAAAACCACTCATAACTTCATCAAATATTAATAATGAACCATACTCATCACATAATACTCTTAAAGTTTCCATAAACTGATCTTCTGCTTTTACAACTCCCATATTACCAGCTACTGGTTCAATTATAACAGCTGCAATATCATCTCCATAAGCTTCAAATAACCCTCTTACTTGCTCCATATCATTATAAACACCAAGTAAAGTATTTTTTATACTATCATTAGGTATACCTAAACATCCAGCTATTCCTTCAGTTAATACTCCTGATCCTGCCTCAACTAAGAAACCATCAAAATGTCCATGATAACATCCAGCAAATTTTATTATTTTATTTTTTCCAGTATATCCTCTAGCAAGCTTTATTGCACTCATTGTAGCTTCTGTACCTGAGTTAACAAATCTAACCATTTCAACATTATCCATTTCCTCACATAAGAATCTACTCATTTGTAATTCTAACTCTGTTGGTGCTCCAAAGGCTATAGCACTTTCAGAAATCTCTTTAATAGCAGTTACAACTTCTTCATTGCAATGACCTAATAACATTGGTCCCCATGCTAAAACAAAATCTATATACTCATTTCCATCTTCATCTTTTATTATTACACCTTTTCCCGACTTCATAACTGGAGGATCTATACCCATATCTCTATAAGCTCTTACTGGTGAGTTAACTCCACCTGGCATGTATTTTTTTGATTCATCAAAAATTTGTTGATTAGACATATTACTCTTCCTCCTTAAGCCACTTTGCTGCTTCTAATGCATAATAAGTTATTATCATTTTAGCACCTGCCCTCTTCATTGATAGAAGCATTTCAAGGGCTACTAATTTTTCATTTATTAATCCTGCTTCTCCTGCATTTTTTACCATAGCGTATTCTCCACTAACATTATATACACATATAGGCACATTTATTTTATCTCTAGCTTCTCTTACTATATCAAGATAAGACATTGCAGGTTTAACCATTATTATATCTGCACCTTCATTTAAATCAGCTTCTATTTCAGCCATTGCTTCTCTAGAGTTTGCTGGATCCATTTGATAGCCTTTTCTATCCCCAAAACTTGGTGCTGAACCTGCTGCTTCTCTAAATGGTCCATAAAATGCTGATGAATACTTAGCTGCATAACTCATTATAGGTAAATGTTCATATCCATTTTCATCTAAAACTTTTCTTATATATGCTATTCTTCCATCCATCATATCTGAAGGAGCAACCATATCAGCTCCTGCCTTAGCATGTGATAAAGCTATTTCTCCTAAATATACTAAAGTTTTATCATTATTTACATCATGATTATTTAATATTCCACAATGTCCATGATCTGTATACTCACACATACAGACATCAGTTATTATATATAATTCTGAACTTAATTCTCTTAATCTTCTTATTGCCTTTTGAACTATTCCATTTTCATTATAAGCTTCGCTTCCTACACAATCTTTATGTTCAGGAATCCCAAATAATATTACTGATTTAATTTTAGCTTCATTCAATTCATTAACTAACTCTTCTAATCTATCAACTGACCAATGATAATTTCCTTTTAAAGAACTAATCTCTCTTTTTATATCATTACCTTCAACTACAAATACAGGATAAATAAAATCATCTACACTTAAAGAATTTTCTCTTACTAAGCTTCTTATTGCTGAATTTGCTCTTAATCTTCTACCTCTTCTAAACATTTACTGCCTCCTTAAAATCAATTATTTCCTTAAGGAATCCTTCTTCAGAATGCTTTTTACAAATAAAACATTCCATATTTCTTTCCTTTATAGCTTTAGCTGTTTGTGGTCCTATAGCAATAAGCTTCTTTGCTCTTATCGCATCTAAGCCTAACATATCTATCATATTAGTTACAGTACTTGGACTTGTAAATAATACATAATCAACTTCATCAAATACTCTTTTGTTTTTTAATGTTCCACATATAGTATCATAAGTATGTACCCTATCTACTTCTAAGCCTAGTTTGCTTATTTCATCAGTTAAATAACTTCTACTACTTGATGAACAAGGAATTAAAACTTTCTCTCCCTTAACTAAATGAGGAGCTAAAACTTTAAATAACCCTTCTCCAACAAATTCTCTTGCCATTACAAAAGGAGGTATTCCTCTTTTAACTAATGCTTTTTTAGTAGCTTTTCCAATTACAGAAAATTTAGCTTTTAAATTTCTAATATCATAATTTTCTTCTATTAAATAATCAAAGAAATTATTTACTCCATTTACTGATGTTAAAAGAATATGATCATAATTAGAAAGTTTCTCTAAATAAGGTTTTAAATTTTCTTTAGTTGATTTAATTTTTATTGAATTTATTTCTGTTACTTCTGCACCTAAATCCTTTAAAGAACTTTTCAAACTAGAACTTTGTTCTCTTGATCTAGTTATACATATATTAGTTCCAAATAGTGGTTTCTTTTCATACCAAGATAATTTTTCATTTAACTCTACAACTTCACCAACAACAATTATACATGGTGATTTAAGTCCTGCTTCTCTTACCTTTTGCGAAATATTTTCTAAACTTCCAATCACCTTTCTTTGTTTAGATGAAGTTCCTCTCATTACTACTGCTGCTGGTGTTGCTTTTTCTTTTCCATTAGCAATTAAATTAGTTACTATTCTTTCTATATTTTCAAGTCCCATCATGAAAACAAGAGTTCCCTTTTCTTTGGCTAAGGCTTCCCAATTTATTTTTTCACTTGCACTTGTCATTCCTGTTACAATATGAAAACTTTGTGCCATAGCTCTTTGAGTTATTGGAATACCAGCATAATTTAAAACAGATATTGGTGAAGTTACTCCTGGTATTACCTCAAAATCTAAATTTTCTTCAACAAGTGATAATACTTCTTCTCCACCTCTTCCAAAAACATAAGGATCTCCCCCTTTTACTCTCCCAACTATATGTCCTTCTTTAACTAACTTAACTAACATATTATTTATTTCTTCTTGTGTTTTATAGTGAGCTCCAGGCTCTTTTCCACAATAATATACTAAGCAATCTTCATTTAAATAATTTAAAATATTATTAGAAACTAATCTATCATAAAGTACTGCTGTACATTTTTCTAATACTTTAACAGCCTTAACTGTTAATAACTCTTCATCACCTGGTCCAGTTCCTATTATATAAGCTTTTCCATTCATAATTAATGCCTACCTTCTTTATAATAATTATATGCTTTTTCCCTTAAGCTTTTAAAACTTTTTGAGCTAGTTTTTTACCTAATTCAACGTACTCTTCTTTATTTCCTAAAATATCTTTTTTTACTATTGTACCATTAACTTCATAAGTTCCTACTATATATATATCATTTCCTTGAAGCCTTGCATATGCCCCAATTAAACTATGACAACCACCATTTAATTCCCTCATAAAGCTTCTTTCAGCTTCTACTGCAATTCTTACATCTATATTATCTAAGCTTTCAAAATAATTATTATACTCACTATCTTTTAAACATTCTATTCCTAGTGCTCCTTGAGATACTGCTGGCACAAATATATCTGGATTTAAATAATCACTAATTATATCTTCCATACCCAATCTTTTTAATCCTGCAGCAGCTAATATAATTCCATCCATCCCTTCACTTTTCATTTTTTCAAGCCTTGTGCCAACATTGCCTCTAATGGGAACGATATTTATATCTTCTCTTAAAGCTTTTAACTGAGCAGCTCTTCTTATACTACTAGTTCCTATTATTGCTCCCCTTCTTAAATCACTTAATCTTTCACCATTTTTACAGACAAGTACATCTCTTACATCTTCTCTCTCTGGCATTGCTATTAATTCAAATTCTTCTCCCATTTCATATGGAACATCTTTCATTGAATGTACAGCAGCATGTGCTCTCCCCTCTAGTAAAGCTATTTCTATATCCTTTGTAAATAAACCTTTACCACCTATTTTATCTAAAGTTACATCTAATCTCTTATCCCCTTCAGTTACTACTAATAACTTTTTGCTATCTATATTAACCTTATCCTTTAATAGCCTCATAACAGTTTCAGTTTGAGTTTGAGCTAATAAACTTTTTCTAGTTGCTAAAACTAATTCCATATATTATTCTTCCTTTCTTAATGATTTTATCTTCCTAACTAAATCTTCATCATAAAATAATTTAAATACTTCAAAAATTTTATTTTTATTATAAAAAAACTTACAATCACTAGAATTTATAAATTTTAACAAATCATCTTTAATTTCCTTATCTAAAAATAAGAAATTCCTTATTTCTCCTGTTAGTCTTATATATTCATCAAACTCTTGCAAAGACTCAGTAATAGATTCTGCAACCATTACAGATCCTCTAGGATTCCCTACTTTAGTATTAACTGCTACAGTAATGAATTTACTTTCTCTTGTAACAGGTATTACTCCCATTCCCTCTTTAAACCTTGATGAATTTATATAAATTTTATATAACTTTTCACAATCATATTTTATTTCATTAATTATAGTCTCATTATCAATGGCAATTATTATTAAATGCTTATCTAATATAAAGTTCTTATTATAATTTCCCTTTATTAGCTTTACTTTATCCCCATCAAATTTATAGAAATCTTCTAAAAAATCTAATGCTAAAACTTCTATTTTACTACCTTTATTATAAAAGTTTCTTACTTTTATTAATGCACCTCGACCTGCCCCTATTACCCCAATTCTAAGCTTTTCTCCAAAAAGTGTTATAGGTGCATAACTTAATTCTCCATGAAGATTTGCTTTAGAATCTTCAAACATTCTTCTTCACGTCCTTTTAGCTTTTCTTCTTTTAATAATTTTATAGCCCTATTTATATAATAGTCTGAGGTACTTTTTATTAAAGTTGTAGCTAAATCAACATCCCTCTTATCTTTACATTTATGTTCAAAAGATTTAACTCTACCTTCCACAACAGTATTACCTTTAGTTTTCATTTCATGTATATAATATGTAACCTCTCTAATATTTAGCCAATTTTTGTATTCATTTAAATATTCATCAACTAAGAACTTATACTCATTCATTTTTTCATTTCTTAACTTCTTATTGTTATCATCTAACCTACTTATAGTATCTATATCTAATAAAGTTACTCTTTTATTTTCAGATAAACTTTCATCAATATCCCTAGGTAATGCCAAATCAATTAATATAATTTCTTTCCCTAGATTATTTATATAGTCATCTTTTATAACAATATGTGGAGCTGATGTACAACTTATAACTGCATCTACATCATTAATAACTTCTTTATATTCATTAAAATCTAAGACTTCAACTCTTTCATCCTTTAAATCTGATACCTTTGACTTATTTCTTACAACAATAAATACTTTGTTAAACTTATTACCTAATGCATATTTAACTACTAAGTTACCTATTGTTCCATATCCTAATACCATAACACTCCTTGCACCAAACTCTTGAACTTTATTTACTGCAATTGATGATGCTGATACTGGTATTTCATATAATTTACTTTCTGTTCTAAACTTTTTACCACAACTTATGGCTTCTTCAAATAACCTTAAAAGTTTTGTATGTATAGCCTTATGTTCTAAACTCAATTCATATGCTAATTTAACTTGACCTAATATTTGATCCTCTCCTAATATCTTAGAATGAAAACCACAAACTACTTCTAATAAATGCTTAGCTACATCTGCTCCTTGAAGATAAAAAGTATACTCTAAAAGTGAAATATCCCAATCTAATACTTCGAATATCTTTCTTATTTCATCTTCATTTCCTAAGCAATCTGAAAGATAAATTTCTGTTCTATTACATGTACTTATTATTACTACTTCTTCATATACTTTTTTTAACTCTTTTATTGCCTTTGATTGCCTACTTAATGTAATAGCTAGCCTTTCTCTTGTTTTTATATCAACATTTTTTCTTATTCCTATAAGACCTAACACCTAATCACCGCATTTCTAAGATATGATTTTTATAATATACTGATTATCTTAACAAAAAAATTAAGAAAGCATTGCTCCTTAACTTTTTTATTATAATACTAAATAAAGCTTTAATCATTATTTTTACACTATTAAAATTTTTAATGATTAATATATATTTTTTTAATTTATATATAATTTCACCAATTTAATTAGTATCCTTTTCTTTTTTTCTACATTTTATTTGATATTTTTAACATTTGTAAATATATTTATATATATATATTTAATTATACTATTTATTATAGTATAATTTATATTGAAATATAATTTCTCACTTATATAAATGATTATATATTTTTTATATACTTATAAATATTATTTTATTATATATTTATCATTGGAGGTATTTATATGAATATAGAATCTTTGAGACTATTTCATAATGTAGCAACATTAAAAAGTATATCTAAAGTTGCTTCTGCTTCTCATATATCTCAGTCTGCCTTAAGCCAACAATTATCTAAAATGGAAGAAAATTTAGGTGTTACTGCCCTAATTAGAAGTAATAAAGGTGTTGAATTAACAGAAGAAGGAAAGATAATAAATGATTATGCAACTGAAATATTATCTATCTACAATAGACTTATACAAGAATTAGATAAAATTAACTCTGAAAAAAATAGCTTAATTATTGAAACAACCTGTTTATCAGGTTACTATATTTTATCTAAAATTTTATCTAATTCATCTGGAAAAACTAATAACTTTTTTTATGATATTAATTATCAAACCCATAAAAAAGTACATAGTAATTTAATTAATAATGTTTGTGATATTTCCATTACATCAACTAAATTAACTGATTCTGATTGTACTTCATATTTATTAGCTACTGATAAACTAGTTTGTGTTTGCAATTCATCATTTAAATCAAGCACTTTTAATAACTTACCTTTTTTATTGCTAAAGGATGATCTTAATATAGAACATAAAATTAATGATTTTATTGATTTAAGTAATATAATACTAAAAACAGATTCACTTTATACTATTTTAAGTTGTTTACTAATAGGTCCATCTATAGCTATTTTGCCTAAAATATGTGTTACAAATGAATTAAAACAAGGTATTTTAAAAGAAATATATATACCAGAATTAGATAATATTACTTATAACTTATATTTAACCCATAAAAATGATATTAATAAAGTCATAAAAGGTAAACTATTAACATTAATTCGCAACTTTAAAATTCCATTTTCAATCGATAATTAATTTTTTTCATAATTTATGATTAATATAAAAGCTATACTATTTATTTTTATTATAGTATAGCTTTTAATAATTTAACTATTTATTACTTATAAAATAAAAGGTGAATTCATTAATTTGAATTCACCTTCATAAAACTCTTCAACCTTAAATAATAAAATTTAATTATTTAACTTGATCTAAAGCTTCTTGAACTGCATCAACATATCCTTTAACCTTTATTGAAACACCTGATACTGCATCTGTGTGTCCTTCTTCATCAGTTATGTTGATTTTACTTAAATCGAAATTATTGTTAGCAATTGCTTCTTCTAATAAATCGATTTGTTCATGCCATTTTTTACCATTATTTTTCATGTCATATGCACCTGAAGCTGAAGCTTCTGACTTCATTGATCCGTCAGCATTTTTAGTATCTATATTTACAGATACTGGAGTTCCATTTTCTAAAGTTAATTCTACAATTGTAGTATCTTCTTCACCTGGTATTTCAACTGTTTTTACAGTAGTATTTTCTTTAGATGCTGATTCTTTAGATGGCTCTTCTGTATTGCTTCCTCCACATCCTACAAATAAAGTACTAACTACCATAGTAGCCGCTGCTAATGCAACTAGTTTTTTATTTATCATTCGTTTATCCCCCTATTAATAAATAATTCGTATTTATTCTACAATATTCTCCTTATAAAAGCAATACTTTATTTTAAAAACCTTTACTTATTATTTTCCTAAAAATAACTCATTTTAATTATCATTTTTTCATTTTTTAGGCTTATTTTTTTGTTTTTTATTATATTTTATATTTTATTTTAAAATTTTTTTGAATAATATTAATCAAAAATCAAAATTTTTTTATATTTTTCAAACATTATATAACTTTTAAGTTAATTAATTACAATTTTTCTCGCAATTTTTGTTAAGTTTATAACTTAACAATTATATTTTCATTGCCTTTTTAAATATTAATTGTTAATTAATATACTAATTTATATCCAAATATACCTAATTTCTAATAGTTTTTCTTCCTTTAAACTGAGGTAATTTTTTTAAATGTCTAACTACAATATTCCCTGTTAACCCTACAAATATCCCCGTTACTATTCCTGCTATTGATAATACCGGTAAATATAAAGTAACTCCTATATTCCTTACTATAAAAGCTGCTACTACAAGTTGTCCAATATTATGAAATACACCACCTGCAGCACTTACTCCAATAATTGAAACTTTTTCTTTAAACAATTCTTTAATTGCAATCATTATTAAAAAACTAAAAATAGATCCAACTAAACTAAACATAAAGGAAGATAAATTTCCACCAAAAACTGTTGATAAAACATTTCTTAAAATTATTACCAAAAACGTTTCTTTATAATTATCTAGTGTATATAATCCTATTACGATAATTATATTAGCTAGTCCTAATTTTGCTCCTGGTGTTATAAAGGGAACTGGTATCATTCTTTCAAACAAAGACAGTACTAAAGCCTGTGCAACTAATAAAGATATATATACCATCTTACTTGTTTTCTTCATCTTAATCACTCCTAATGAGATAATATAACATCGTCATCATCTACAAAACTACCTTTTATCTCTACCATAACCTTGTTAGGTAAACAAACTAACGATTGTCCTACCCTACTTATTTTGCCTTGATAAATACATAAAGAATCTGGACAATCAGCATCGATCATTTTTATAGTATCGTCCTTTATAATTATTTTATTTTCATGTCCATCTATATTTATATCAATAATATCCTCTCCTTTATGCGCTGATAGAGGAATTTTAGAATAAACTTTACCACCTACAGTTATTTCTGCATAGGTCATATCATACTTATAACCCATGGCCATACCAAAAACTATTTCTGGAATAAATGAGATTATTATTAATACTATTATGATTACTATATCTAATTTTTTAAACAAGAACTCACCTCCAAATTCTTAATTATAAGATATTTTCACACATATTCAAGGATTATTATATACCTTCAAACTGTTTTTTTCTACATATTTCAGTTTTTTTCGTTTAGTTATAACATTTTTCTCTTTTTTCCCTTTATTTATTATTATTATTATTATACTATATTTAAAGACCTTGTTTTCATTAATAATTTATTTATGGAGGTATATATGTTAAAACTTAAAAATTTATTTTTCCCACTACTATTAATTGTTATTACCACACTAATAGGATGTAATAAAAATGCAACATCAACTTCTGAACCAATTTCAAGAACAGAGCTTTTTATGGGAACAGTGATTAAAATAACTTTATATGATAGTACAGATTCAACTATATTAGATAAAGCCTTTGATAAAGTAGCTGAAATTGAATCATTAGTTAGTATTAATGAAACTGGAACTGAACTTGATAAAGTAAATGATTCTGCTGGAATTTCTCCTGTTGAAGTTACATCTACTACATATGAAATAGTAGAAAAAGGACTTGAGTATTCAAAACTTTCTGATGGAGATTTTGATATAACTATAGGCCCACTAGTTAAACTTTGGAATATAGGATTAGATGATGCAAAAGTTCCTACTCAAGAAGAAATTGATTCAGTATTACCTTTAATAGATTATAATCTTTTAGAACTTAACAAAGAAGCTCATACTATATTTCTAAAAAACAAAGGTATGATGATAGATTTAGGTTCTATAGCAAAGGGGTATGCTGCTGATGAAATCTCTCGTATATTAACAGAAAATAATGTAAACAGCGCTATAATCGATTTAGGTGGGAATATTTATGCTCATGGCATAAAACCATCAGGACAGGATTGGAAAATAGGTATTCAAAATCCTTTTAATACTAGAGGTGATATTATAGGTGTCTTAAAAGTAAAAAATAAAACTGTAGTTACATCTGGTATATATGAAAGATATATTGAAAAAGACGGAGTAAAATATCATCATTTGCTTAATCCAAGCACTGGATATCCTTTTGAAAACAATATAGCAGGAGTAACTATAGTAACTGATAAGTCTACTGATGCTGATGCACTTTCTACTACTGTATTTGCAAAAGGCTTAGAAGAAGGATTAAATTTTGTTGAGAACTTATCTAATGTTGATGCTATATTCATAACTAAAGATAATAAAGTTTATATTACTGATGGTATAAGAGATTCTTTTACACTAGAAAATGAAGATTTTACTTTAGAAAATTAATACAGAACAAAAATTAAGAGCAAATAAGTATTTTTACTATTTGCTCTTTACTATATTTAAATTCTCTTCCATTTACAAACAACAGATTCAATATAATCTAAAATTATAAATAATATTAGCCCTAAAATACTTAAAATAACTATTCCTGAATACATATCTATATAATTTATTCTTGACCATGCATCTTGAATAAAATATCCAATTCCCATATTAGTTCCATAAGCTTCTGCAAAAAATAATACTGAAAGCGCAGTTCCTATAGATAATCTTATATTTGTTAAAACTTCTGATAATATAGCTGGTAAAGTTACATGATAAAACATCTGTAATCTTGATGCACCTAAACTCATTAATGGATTATAGTTCACCTTTTCTACATTTATAACTGCATCTCTAACTGAAACTATAACTTGGAATACAGTTATTAAGATAACAATTGTTATTTTAGAACCATCCCCAAGTCCATATAAGGTCATTACTACTGGTAATAATGCTGTCTTAGGAATTGGATATGCAAAATATACTAATGGATTTAATATCTTATTAATTTTTTTTGAATATCCCATTACTAATCCAATTATACTTCCTATAAAAAAAGATAATAATAATCCAATAAATATTCTATATAAACTTGCCAAAATATGAACATAAAAATCATTCTTGAAAAGTTCAGGTAAATGTAAATATATCTTATCTGGTGTAGGTAGAACTCTAGAGTTCATTATAATAGCACAAACATACCATAATATATTTAATATTATAAACCCTTTTATAAAACTCCATATTTTCTTTAAGGCAGTCATTTATCCCACCCCTTTTTAATTAAATTCTTTATATGAAGATATAATTCTAAATAATCTTTTTCTTCTCTATACTTCTTATTATTGAACATAGGGTTATCTATTACTTCTATTATTTCACCTGGCATGTTACTCATTATAATTATTTTCTTTCCCATATATATTGCTTCATCAATACTATGTGTAACAAAAAAAGTATTTATTTTATTTTCACTCCAAATATTTAGAAATAATTCTTGAGCTTCTTCTTTAATAATTGCATCTAAAGCAGAAAAAGCCTCATCTAATAGCAAAATATCCGGCTTCATCAAAAAACTTCTTACAATAGATACACGCTGCTTCTGTCCACCACTTAGTTCACTAGGATATCTTTTTTTTAAATGATATATATTTAATTTTTTCATAAGAGTATTCATTTTTATTAAAATATCATCATTTATTTTTTCTTTTTTTATTTTAAAAGATAAAAGACAATTTTCCTCTACTGTTTTCCATGGTAAAAGTCCAAAATTTTGTGGAATATATCCTATCTTATGAATATGAGGGCTTAAGCCCTTCGAATCTAAAAGAACTTCACCCTCATACTCAGTTATTATTCCTGCTAGCACATTTAATAGGGTAGACTTTCCGCAGCCTGATGGCCCTATTATTGCACATATATCGCTATTATGTACATTTAGATTTATCTTATCTAATGCTTTTATTTTTTCTCTTTTAGACTTATAGAAAACAGATAAATTTTTTATCTGTATCATATATATCTCCTTAAACTATTTTATACCTACGTCACTAATTACATCTTTAGCTTTGATATCTTTAGTTAATAGTCCTTTTTCTTTAGACCAATCTAATACATTTTGAACATTTTCTTCTGCTGGTAAATAATTTGTTTTAAACTCTGGTAATACAATATTACCTCTCATATCTTCTGAATATCCTACAGTTGATATTATTGTATCTTCATACTCAGTTATATCATTAGAGTTTATAAAATCTATAGCTTTATTATAAGCATTGTAGAAGCCTTTAATAGCCTTAGCATCTTTATCAATTACTTCTTGTAAGAATGCTGTTACAGAAATCATTATATCTTTATTATATATTTTAGTAACTTCTATACCACCATCAGCAACTGCTGTGTCATTAAAAGGTGCTGGTAATATAGCAGCATCTATTTGATTATTTTTTAAAGCTTCAAGTCTAGCTGGCATTGCTGGTATTGCAACCTTTTCTATATCAGATACTTGTAATCCATTTGATAATGCTATATCATCTGCTAAATATTCTATCATTGTATTTTTTGATATACCTACTTTTTTACCTTTTAAGTCACTTAAATCAGTTATTCCAGAATCTTTTCCTGCAACTAATGTCCAAGAACCATTTGTTGTTCCAGTAATTTTCATATCCATATCTGAATTTTGATAAATTGAAATAGCTGTTTCATCACATAATACTCCATCTAGTTCTCCACCTTGAAGAGCCGCATCTCTATCGTTAGCCGCCTTAAATATTTGAAGATCTAAATCTACTCCTTCTTCTTCAAAATATCCATTTTGCTGTGCTATTACTAATGGAACTGCATCAATTGATCCCATTACTCCTACTCTTAATTTAGTTTTTTCTGTTTGTACTTCTTCTTTTTCACTTCCGCATGCAACCATAGATGCTGTAATAACAGCTGTCATGGCTAGCGCAATAATCTTCTTAAGTTTCATATTCTGTATCCTCCCATTTGTCAAATAAATTATTATCTATATTAAGATAATTTACTATTTTACCTACCATGAAATTAACTAAATCATCAATTGTTTGCGGATGATTGTAAAATCCCGGCATAGCAGGTATAATAGTTCCACCTATTCTTGATAACTTATACATATTTTCTAAATGTATAGAATTAAAAGGAGTTTCTCTTGGAACTATTATTAATTTTCTTCCTTCTTTTAGAGCTACATCTGCAGCCCTACATAATAAATTCTTAGATAATCCATGACTTATTTCTGCCAATGTCCCCATAGAACATGGAACTATAATAACAGCATCAAATCCATGCGACCCACTAGCTACCCCAGAAAATAAATTATTATTATCTTCAAGCTTCACATTACTATATGTATCTTTAAGCTCTTCAATCCAAGTTTTTAAATCTAAAGAAAGTTCATACTTAAAAACTTGCTTACCTTTATCTGTAGAAATTACGTTAGTTTGAATTCCTTTGCTTACTAAAACTTCTATAAGTCTTTTAGCATAAATACTTCCACTTGCTCCTGTAATTCCAACCACTATTTTTTTCATAATATTACTCTCCTAAATTAAACAATCAATTAATCCAGTTAGTAAAAATACTATACTTATTACTTGATTTATACTATAAGATGCTATCTTAACATTTTTCAGATTATCTTCTGTAACCATTTTATGTTGTATTATAAATAATACTGTATTTATAATTAATCCTATATAATATATAATTCCTAATTCAGGTGATAATACCCCTACAATAAATAAAAACATTACTGCTAATACATGAAATGCAGATGATATATTTAATGCATTTTTAATCCCAAACTTAGCTGGAATTGAATGTATTCCATTCTTAGTATCAAAATCATAATCTTGAGCTCCATAAATTATATCAAAGCCTGCTACCCATAATGTATTAGCTGCTCCCATAACTAACGGAATTAATGATATTTTTCCTGTAACTGCAAGCCAAGCTCCCACTGGTGCTGCTGCTGAAGTTACACCTAATACTAAATGACACATCCAAGTAAATCTTTTTGTATACGAATATATAATCATTAAGAATAATGCTATTGGTGATAATATTAAGCAAATAGTATTTAGCTTCCATGTAGCAAATACCATAATTCCAAAGCATACAATAACAAAGACTAATACTTCCTTCTTATTCATTAACCCTTGTGGCAATTGTCTAGTTGCTGTTCTAGGATTTTTTGCATCAATCTCAGCATCAATTACTCTATTTAAAGCATTAGCCCCTGTTCTTGCTCCCATAAAAGCAACTAATATCCAAAATATAACCATTGGCTTTAATTTGCCTTCTCCAGCTAATAACATTGATATTAAAGCAAATGATAATGAAAATATAGTATGAGAAAACATTACTAATACTCCATAATCATTTATTTTTTTAAATATTTTTCTCAAATCCGTATTCACTCCATCTCTTAGTTACCTTTTTCTTTATCTTTTCAGACATAACTATATCATCTGGCCATTCCCTATTATGTCCTTCCTCTTTCCATTTCTTTGTTGCATCAATTCCTAAACGATGTCCAAAGAAATCATCACTATCAAAATTAGCCTCTTCAATTAATAAATCTCTTTTAGCATCTATATTATTAAATACTTTCCAAGCTACTGTTGAAACATCATTTGCATCAACTTCTTTATCAACGACGATTAAGAACTTATTATATTTCATATCTTCATGTTTCCATAGGTCTTTAATTAACTTTTTAGCATCATTAGGCTCACTTTTATTAATTGATATAATTAAGGCTCCTTGCATAGCTCCCTTTATAGGATAATTAAAACTAGCTATTTTTTCATTATTCTCTAGATATTTATCCAACTCTAATGAAGTTTTAACTTGGCAATTCCATTTAATATCATTACCTTCTGCTTTAAATTTCTTAGTAGCATCTACTCCTAATCTATATCCATAATGATCATTTGCTGAAGCATGATCTAGAGCATCTAATGGTCCTTCTGAGAATACTAAATCCTTATTCATATCTATTGATTCAAAAACCTGCTTTGTCACAGCCTTTATATCATGAGGATTAATTAACTCATCTACTACTATTATCATTTTTGCATACATCATTTGACCCATTCCCCATAGCGAGTTCATAACCTTTTTACCATGACCTGGGAATCTCTTTTTAATAGAAACTATTACACAGTTATGAAATACTCCTTCAAATGGCAATGAGTAATCCACTATTTCTGGATAAACCATTTTTAATAATGGTAAAAATGCACGCTCTGTAGCCTTACTCATATAACAATCTTCCATAGGAGGTCTACCTACTATAGTGGTTGGATAAACTGCTTTCTTTTTGTGAGTTATACATGTTACATGAAATACAGGGTACATATCAGCTAAGGAATAATAACCTGTATGGTCTCCAAATGGTCCTTCTAATCTTAATGGCTCATTTACATCAACATATCCTTCTAATACAAACTCTGCATCAGCTGGAACATATATATCATTAGTTATTGACTTAACCATTTTTACTGGCCATTTTCTTAAATATCCTGCAAACATCATCTCATCAATCATTTTAGGTAATGGTGCAATAGCTGAAAATGTAATTGCAGGATCACATCCTATTGCTACTGAAACTGGCATCTTACCGCCTAATTTACTATATTTATCATATATCTCTCTTCCATCTTTATGCCAATGCCAATGCATTCCTGTAGTATTCTTATCATATATCTGCATACGATACATACCAGTGTTTTGTACACCTGTGTCTGGATCTTTAGTCATTACTAATGGTAATGTAATAAATTTCCCTCCATCATCTGGCCAACATTTTAAAACAGGTATAGTAGATAAATCTGGGTCATGCTCTATTACTTCTTGGCAAGCACCTTTTATGGGAAGTCTCCATGGTAATACAGCTAATAATCTTGTCAATCTTGGTATAGACTTAATTAAATTAGGTATTTTTATATAATTTTGCATATTGATTAAATTAACTATATCTTCTTCAACTTCTTCTAATTTATCTACACCAAGAGCTAAACTCATACGTTGGTAACTGCCCATAGCATTAATTAATACAGGATATTTAGAACCTTTAACATTTTCAAATAACAATGCTGGTCCAACTTCTTTTGAAACTCTATCAGTTATTTCTGTTATCTCTAAATCTGGGTCAACTTCAGCTGTTATACGCTTTAATTGTCCTTTACTTTCTAACACCTTCATAAAGGCTTGTATATCCTTAAAAGACATATTTTCCTCCTTAGTTAAATCATAATATTAGATAATTTATTTTCTCTATAATAATTAAATTATCTTTAAATATTTAGTTTACATATGTATTTTTATTGGCTTTAATATTATAATTATTAGAAAACATAATATTAAAGGAGATTTATATGTTACATATATCAGAAAAGTTTAAAAATCATGAGATTAATTGTACAGCTATTAATATAGGGAATGACTGGAACATAACTATATATGGTGGTGATATTCCACATATAGGTGCAGTTGCAATTGGTATTCCTGTAACTTTAGCTCACGATATAAACAAATTAACCTCATCTTCATCATTAATAACAGTACCTGGGCATAAAGAAGATGAAATAGTAAATAAATCTGCAAAACTACTAGCAAAACAACTTAATACAACTGTAGTAGTATCTTGTGGTATACATATAAAAAATATTACTTTTGATGAAATCAATATATTAAATAATACTATAGATAACTTAATTACTAAATTATCTATTAATATAAAAAACTATAAAATTTAAGAAAATACAGCTGCTACAACTAGTAACAGCTTTATTTCTTTATTTAAATTTACTTAATACTTCATCTAATGTATTTATCATATCTTTAATATTTTGCTCATTTATTACTAAAGGTGGTTGGAACGCTAATACATTTCTACCAATTCCATTTTTACCTATTATAAATCCTTTATCTTTCATATTTTCTAATATGACATCAGTTTCTTCAGAAGCTGGTTCTCCATTTTCTTTAACTAACTCAGCTCCTAACATTAATCCAATTCCTCTTACATCCTTTATTAAAGAGTATTTAGATTTTAACTTTTCTAATTCACTCTTTAAAATATCACCTAGCTTTTTAGAGTTTTCACATAGATTATATTTTTCAATATAATCTAAAACAGCCATTGCTGTTGCTGATGAAACCGGATTTCCACCTAATGTAGATGCTGATGGTTTAGTAAATTTTTCTGATATTTTATCATTAGTACAAAATGCTGATATAGGCATCCCATTTCCTAGTGCTTTTGCTACAGTCATAATATCAGGTACAACATCATAATTTTCTATAGCAAACATTTTACCTGTTCTTGCAAATCCTGTTTGTACCTCATCAATTATTAATAATATATTATTCTTTTCTAAAAGTTTTTTTAACTCTTTGAAGTACCATAATGGAGGAGTTATTATTCCACCATTACCTTGTATTGGTTCAGCTATTAATGCTGCAATATTCTCAGCACCTCTATCATTAATAATTTTTTCAATATCTTTTAATGATTCTTTTGCTGATGTTTCAATATCCCCATTACAATCCCAAGTATTTTTTGCAAAATGTATTGCTTGAGATAAATCTGGGTCAGCTCTCCACATAGGAATACCTGTTGCACTCATTGTTAAATATGTTCTACCATGTAATCCACTATTAAGAGCAATAAATTCATTTTTTCCTGTATATAATCTAGCTAATAACATTGCTCCTTCATTTGCTTCTGATCCAGTACAACAGAAAAATACTCTTTTTAAATCTCCTGGCAAAATCTTAGCCATTCTTTCTGCTAAATTTACCATTTGTTCAGTTAAATATATAATAGTAGTATGTTGAAGAGTTTGCATTTGCTTAATTGTTACATCTAATATTTCTTTGTTACAATGTCCGCAATTCATTACAGATACTCCAGCGAAGAAATCTATATATTCTTTTCCATCACTATCATATAAATATTGCATATCTCCTTTAACTATTTCTGGAGGATTTTTATAAAAGTGGTTTCCCCAAGATGAAGGAAATAAATATTCTCTCTTTTTCTCTATTATCTTATTAGCACCTATCATATTTATGTCACTCCTTAGTTAAATTGCATTGCTCCTAAAGTAAATCCTAAGCAGTCATATTTTAAACTATCAAATATCTCATTACAGTTATCTAAGTTTTTGATAGCTTCTTTATATGCTATTATTACTTTTCTTAAAGTTTCATTTTCATAATGACATCCTTCTATTCTAAAAATTGATGTACCCAAGTTACTTAACTCTTTTAAAATAGGCATATAACATAACTCTTTTGATAATAACATATGATTGTTTCCTTTATTATCTCTATATACAGGATGTTCATTTCCTTTATCATCTATAAGTAATAAAACATTTTTATCATTATATTTTCTATTAGCTTCTTTAACTGACTCTTTAACTTTTGTATTTTCATATAAATCATGGCTCATATACATAACTACCGGTGACCCATGTACGATTATTTCTAATGGTAATAGTGATTTTAATAACGCTTCCTTAGTATTGCTAACTGGTGATTCACATGATAATGCACCTACATTTAATCCTTGACTCTTATAAAAATCTGCTGAAATTGCATTATATATGTTTAATGAATAATCACCTATTAATTCTAAGCCTAAATCTTTAAACTTATTTATTGCTCCTAAGTTTGTAACTAATAATCCATCTATACCTAAATTATTATTTCTTAATAAATGATTATACTTAGAAAAATCATCTTCATACATCATTCTTGGAAGACCTAAATATATTTTAGATTTTTTCTTTTTACTTGTAATGCTAATTATCTCTTCTTTACTAAAAGGAAGACTTGGTTCAAATACTTCTCCTGAAAGATATATTCTTTCTACTCCCTCTTCAATTGCTATTAGCGCTGCTTCATAATTATTTACTTTAACTGCTATTTCTGGCTTATTATCTATTTTACTTTCAACTTTTAATAATTCCTTAATTTCAGTTACTCTATAATTATTTATATCAAATTCATCTACTGGTTTACTAAATACTTTTCCTGTACTATAAAATTTTCCTGTACCTTCATATCTTTCATTTATATTTGATAAACCTGGATTTCCAAAAGCATATGCTGTTGAAAAATCTCTCTTTCTATTTTCAAATAGTTCTTTTGCATGTTTTCTTCTATTATATAAAATTGGATCATCTATATATCTATCAATTGCATCGCTGTAATAGTTAATTAAATCTACTAAATACTCTGCATCTCTCATTCTACCTTCAATTTTAAATGAAACTACACCTGCTTCAATTAACTCTGGAATATTTTCATACATATACATATCTTTAACAGCTAGTGGGAAAGTAGTATTGTATTCTTTGCCTTCTTTGTTAATTTTATATCCCCATCTACAAGGTTTCATACATAAACCTCTGCTTCCACTTTTCCCAAACAACATTCCACTATACATGCATTGGGCTCCATGAGCTACGCACATATCTCCATGAACAAAATATTCAAATTCCATATTTGTTCTTACAGAAAATTGTTTTATGGTTTTTAAATCTATATCTCTAGAAGCAACTACTCTTGTTACCCCTAACTTTTCTAATACTTTAATAGTTTCAAAATTATGTACATTCATCATTACTGATGAGTGAATATTAAGATTTAGACCTAAATCTCTAATTACTTTAATAACGCTCATATCTTGTATTATTAAGGCATCTGGACCTATTTTCTCTAAATACTTAAAATATTCTTCAGCTTGCTCTAAATCATCTGAACTTAATAAATTATTAACTGTTATGTATATTTTTTTACCTAGTGAATGTGCTATCTCTACTGCTTCTTCTAACTCTTCATTTGTAAAGTTAAAATCTTTTCTATGCATACGCATATTAAATATTTTTCCACCTAAGTAAACTGCATCTGCACCACTATGTATTACTTTCTTAAATATATCAAAATTACCTACTGGAGCTAACAACTCAACTTCTTGGCCATTAAAATATCTGCTCATATTACCCTCCTTTATATATTTATTTAAATATATAATATCTATAAACTAATAAATTCTATCTAATAAACTTTTTGTTATATCTAATAAAACTTCTCTATACTCATTTTTAGGTAAATTCTTTATTTGATTATATGCCTTGTTAGTGTATTTTTTAGCTATTTCTCTTGCTTTATTTACACCATCATATTTATTTACTAACTTTATTATTTCTACTACATCATTTTCTGTGTAGTCACTTTTTCCTAATATATTAACTAATTCACTTGGTTTATTTTCAAGTGCTAAAATTAAAGGCAAAGTATATATTCCTTGTTTTAAATCATTAGCAGAATTTTTACCTATACTTTCATCACTACCAGTATAATCTAATATATCATCTATTATTTGAAAGGCCATGCCAATATTATGACCTATCTCCCAAAATGCTCTAGATAACTTTCTAGAACATCCACTTTCAGCTGCTCCCAAATATAAGCTTAATGAAAATAATTCAGCTGTTTTTCCAGATGCTCTTTTTAAATATTTTTTTACTGATACATTTTTATCAAACCTAGAATTTAACTGATCTATTTCACTCATGCATATTCTTGACATTGTCATAGTATCTATTTGTACACTATCTAATGATCCTACACCTGCTAACACCTTAAAACATATGCAGAAAAGATAATCTCCTATATAAACAGCATAGTTTTTCCCATATTTAGATTGTACTGTTTCCTTACCTCTTCTTAAAGTTGCTTCATCTATTATATCATCATGAACTAATGTTGCCATATGAAACATTTCAACTACCGATGCTAAAGCTCTTGATTTTTTTTCTTCATACTCACCAAACTTTGATGATAATATCACAAATGCAGGTCTAAGCATCTTTCCACCAGAATTAAGTAATTCTATTATAGATTCTTCTACAATTTTATCTCTACACTTAGCATTTTTTTCTATTAATTCTTTAACCTTTTTAAGTTCATTGTTAACTTCTGGGTATTTATTCCACAATTTATGCATTTTATCACCCTCATAATCATCTTTTAAATAATTATCCTTACTTTTATCCTTTGATTGATTTTATATTCATATATTTTTTTACTATAAAAAAATATATAATAGTTTGGGCCAGACTTTATAAAAGTCTGGCTCAATATTAAGTATAACTATTA
The DNA here is from genome assembly GCA_900547475.1 of uncultured Clostridium sp. Taxonomy (GTDB): domain Bacteria; phylum Bacillota; class Clostridia; order Clostridiales; family Clostridiaceae; genus Clostridium. Next base: position 48,071 of record URGW01000021.1, read on the forward strand.
AATATATTATTTTGCTACTTTTTCTGTACCATGTTCTATATATATAGGTGTTCTCTTACCTATCCAGAATTCCTTAGCTATCTTATGTATCCAAGGCATTACATAATAGTCTAAACCGAATGTTCTACCTGCACCTGACATTAACGCTATTGAACCGAAGAAATACCATAATATATCCCATCCAGCCATTGCAGATAATACAAAGTTACAAACCATAAATGCAGATGCTGCACTTGCTAAGAATGTAAATAAACCAGCAATTAAAGCTAGTCCCATTCCTATTTCCATAATTACAACCATTGTTTGGAATAATGTTGCCATTTCTGGAGTTGGAATCATTACTTGCATTATAGCTTCATAGAACTTAGGCATCTTTTGTAAAATTGGTGTTGCAAGTTCCGCAGTACTTTCTGCAGCTTCTGATGCTCCTGCTGTTGCATCTTGTAACCAAGAGAAAGGCATATTTATGTTTCCAGCCTTTAACCAGCTATCTGAACCAATTGCTATTTTTACTTTATCAAAATCAAAGTTTGAAATAGCTTTAATATTAGCATCCCATAAAGATTCACCAAAGAACTTCTTAAGACCTTCAATTAGCCATAAGCATCCCATGAATACTCTTAAAGGTACTAACCAAAGTCTATTTCCCTTAGATGATAAATGCCCTCTCATTATAGACCTTCTGTCTTTCATTCCAAAGAATTCATGTTGTAAATAACAATATACTGCATTTACATCATTAACTCCAAATAAATAGTACATATTTACTAAATGTTTCATAACCATTGCTATAAATCCTGAAAGCTTAACTCCCATTAAGTTAGCAACACCATATCTACCACCAATTGATACCATAAATCCATGATAATTTGATTTAAATTCAGTTTTCTTATCTGAATTATCAATTGAAGCTATTATATTTTTGACAGCTGTAATTGCAGTTTGTTCAGCAGCTTCAACTATTTGTGGATTAGGTTTACCAGCTTCTTCTTCATAGTAAGCTATATCTCCTACAACATATACATCTTTCTTACCTATAGCTTCCATATATTTATTAGCTTCTAATCTTCCAGCTCTAACAGTTTTTAATCCGTATTCTTTAGCTTCTTGATTAGCTTGAACACCACAAGTCCATATTAAAGTTTGAGTTGGTATTGTTTGTCCATTTTTTAACGTAATACCGTTTGAAGATACTTCAACTATTGGTGAATCCTTAAGCACTTCAACACCATGCTTAACCATATATTTTTCAGCTTTATCAGCTTGTTTTCTGTCAAGCATATTTAATATTGTAGACATAGCTTCAACAACTAAAAGTCTTACTTCGCTTTCATCAACTCTATAATCATGAGCTAATTTAGTTTTCCACTCTAATAATTCACCAGCCATTTCTATACCAGTAAATCCTGATCCTGCTACTACGAAAGTAAGCATTTCTTTTCTCTTAGCATCGTTCTTTTCATAAGATGCAGCTTTAAATCTTGATTTAATATGCTCTCTTATTTTTAAAGCATCTTCTAAAGACCATAAAGTAAATCCGTTTTCTTTAACTCCTGGAACTCCAAAGAATGCTGGCTCACTACCAGTTCCTACTATTAGATAGTCATAATCAAATCTACCATCTTTAGTTGTTACTATCTTCTTATCTATATCAACATTTTCTATGTAGTCTACAACAACATTAACTTTAGTTCTGTGGAATATTTTACTTAATTCAATCTTAACAGATTCCTCTGGAACTCTTCCACCTGCAACTTCATGTAACTCTGTCATTAGTGTATGGAATGGGTTCTTATCTATTAATGTTATTTCTACATCATTATTTTTTTTGTACTTTTTTGCTAATTTTTTAGCTGCATGTACACCTGCATATCCAGCCCCTAAAATAACTATCTTTTTAGACATTTGTTTTCCTTCCTTTCTGGTTTTATCAAATAAGTTTTAATCATTATAATTCCTATAACATTTTATATTCATTTATTTATAATGTCTATAGTGAAAATTTTAACTATTAATTTTCAGAATAATATAAATTTAAAAATATAAAATATCTCTTAAGGCTACAATTATACTGATAATAGCTACTTTCTCATACTATTTCACTCTCCCCCGCTATTAATAATTCTAATGTTATATTAAATATAACATTAGCTATTAAAACAAATTTATTCCAAATAAGAGATTAAGTAGCTATTTGACATTAATTTTTCTTATTATATTAGATTAATATAATAAAAGTTACTCATATTTTTTCTAAATAACTTCTTCATTACTTAATATAATTAATAATTTTTATTTTTTACTCTTTTTACATAATAAATATATAGATAGAACTATTATTAAGATAATTACTAGTATTGCAACTACTATATTATATATGTTAGGAACATTAAATCCTATAATTATACTATTATCTTCATTTAAATCATTTATAGTATATGAATACTTTACTGTTTTATCATTAAATAGTTCCTCAGAATTTGAATATGCTATTTTAACCGGCATAGATATTGATAAATTTACTGGAATATCACCTATTAAGTTAGCTATCTTTTTATTTATTAAATTTCCTAAATCTAATCCAATATTATTATTTATATTGCTATTTATATAATCACTAATAATATCTATTGCACTATCCTTAAATTTAAATATTATTTTGTATTCATTTTTAAAAATTCCTTTATCTTTAACTTTAATTATACTAAAATAATCACTACTTAAATTAGATACTTTATCAATATTAACTTTATCAGTTGATATATTAATCTCTTCTATATTTAAGTCTCCTTCCCTTGATTTAATTATTTCTCCAAAGTGTATCTCATTTGGAATTTTATCCTTAACTTCAGTAATAACTTTTGATAATAAATCATTATCTACTAACTTATTTATAGTATCATCATAATACACTTTTATTTTAGTATTGCTAGTACCATCTATCTTAATAGAAATATCACTACTTATTTTGGCTTTACCGCATCCAATTAACATCAATGCCATACCCATAGTTAAAAATAGAACTAGTATATACTTTTTTATTTTTCTCATATATCTTAATTCCTTTCTTTATAAAACTCCCTATATTATTAGCATAATTAATTTAAAGCTTTTTTATAATATTTTAACTATGTTACCTTGCTCTAATGATTTTTTTACATCTATAACTCTTTGATTAGCTGAACCCCTATACTTAAGCATTATATCTCTTTTATCTATTTCAAATTTACCATCTATTAGAACTTCTACTTCCTTTAATAACTCTAATCTTTTAGGATTAGCTATTATTTCTTCAAATTTATATCCTGACCATAGCCATATCGGTTTATTAGTTTCTGATTTTATTCTTCTTAAAAGATTTAATAATGTATCATCCATTATTTGCTGCATAGGTTCTCCACCTAATATATTTACTCCTTTTATTTGTCTACTTTTAGTTAATTCAATAAATTCATCTTCCGTTTCTTTAGTAAAATCATTTCCATAATTAAAATCTTGTTGCTCTTTATTAAAACATCCTTCACAATTATGTGTACATCCACTTACAAAAAGAGTTGTACGCACTCCAGGACCATTTGTTACATCCAACTTTCTAATCTTTGCATATTTCATAATAGCTACCTCCCATTTCATTAATAATACCTTTAAAATATTTATTTCCTCTATCAATACTATAATATCTATTTCCTTTTCCCACATAAAATGGTTAATTGTAGTCTAACCTTATCTATTCATATACATAATACTTTTCCATTATAATCACCGAATTAAGTATTAACTTATATATTAATTATTATGCAAAAAATGAGAGGTAATCCTCTCATTTTTTATAAATGAAGAACTCTATCACCAATTTCAGCAGTTCTTCCTTTATTCCAATATGAACTTCCTATATAGCCACAAGTTCTTCTCATAACTTGTAATTCACTTTCATCATCATTTCCACATGATGGACAATGCCAAGTTAAACTTTCCTTATCTAATTTCATTTCACCATTAAATCCACACTTGAAACAAAGATCAGATTTAGTATTTATTTCTGCATATTGAATATTATGATAAATAAAATTAATTATATCTTCAACAGCTTCAAGATTTTTATTCATATCAGGTACTTCTATATAAGAAATACATCCACCACTACTTATTGAGTGGAATTGTGATTCAAATTTTAATTTACTAAATGCATCTATCTCTTCACAAACATGAACATGATATGAATTAGTATAATATAATCTATCAGTTACATTTGGTATTTCTCCAAATCTTGCTTTATCTATTCTACAGAATCTATATATTAAGCTTTCTGCTGGAGTTCCATAAAGTCCAAATCCAAGACCTGTTTCTTTTTTCCACTCTTTACATTTATCATCCATATGATTCATAACTTTTAGAGCAAATTTTTCTCCCTCTTCCGAAGTATGACTCACACCTAACATTGCTTGAACCATTTCTGCTATACCTACATAACCAAGTGAAAGTGTAGAGTATCCATTTTTTAATAACTTATCTATCTTTTCGCCTTTCTTCAGCCTTGCTATAGCTCCATGCTGCCAATGTATTGGACTTGAATCTGAAGTTACTCCAAGTAACATTTTATGTCTAGTTAATAACGCATCTTTACAAATTTCTAATCTTTGATCTAGCATTTCCCAGAACATTTCCATATCTTTATCAGCTATTATTGCTATTTGTGGTAAGTTTAAACTAACAACACCTTGATTAAATCTTCCATACCACTTATAATTTCCATTCTCATCCTTCCAGTTGGACAAGTGTGAACGACATCCCATTGGTGGGAATGTTTCGCCTTCATAGTTTTCTCTCATTATCTTTGCACTTTGATAATCAGGTACTAATCTCTTAGCTGTACATTTAGCTGCAAGCTTAGTTAATAGCGATAGGTAAGACTTTGATATTATCTTCATCTTTTCCCCCGCTCCACACCGTACGTGAGCCTTTCGGACTCATACGGCGTTCCATCAATTTGTATCTATTTATGCAATTTTACAATTTCCAACTAGTATTCTTAGTTTATTAACTTCTTTTAGGGATTTTTCATTTAACTTTGTAGTATTTAGAATTTGTTTTATTGTCTCCTGATTAGTTGCATGTATTAATCTGTGGATATCTGCTTTTATGAAAATTAAGTTCTTATATTCATCAGTTCCACCTAAGTGTTTAGGCTTTTTATGATGGCAGTGCATCTTACCTATTTCTAATGGTTCTTTACTTATTTTGCATAAACCATTTTGTCCAACTAATAAAGATAATCTATTGTCATTATATTCTATACTCTGTGAAGGTATTGGGTTTTCTAAAATATATTTAAGAATATTTATTGAAACACCCTTTTGTCTTGCGTGAATATGTGCTCTACCTTCTTTAGAGTAACTACATATATCCTGTCTTATATTCATTGGAGGTATATGTTTTACTCCTGTTAATGGGAATAATGGAATGTTTCTAATATAAATAGGTTTCATATTATAATTTCCGTATACCCGTTTATATAATTCAGATTTAATCCCTGTTTTGCTTTGTAATTTTCTAGTTTGATTATAGATGGTTCGATTGACTATATAAGAGATATTTCTAAAGTCTTCGTACACATCAGTTGCTATTGAATAATAGTTTTGTATTCCTATTACTGTTGCATTATATTTTCCAACATTCGCAATTGTTGTGTCTCTTTTTATGTTCTTTATCTTCTCTTTTAGTTGTTTTACTATGTCTTTCTTAGCTCTATCACTGATGTGTGATTTAACTACCTTCTTGTTCCCTTTACTTTTGATTTTAAGTTTAAACCCTAAGAACTCAGAATAATTTTTCTTTAAGTTCACAATTTTAGATTTTTCCTCACTTATATCTAGATTTAATCTTTCTTTTAACCACATTTGTGTAGCATGGAATATTTTTTGAGCTGTGTTGAAGTCTTTGCAGAAAATTTTAAAGTCATCTGCATATCTAACAATGAATATTTCTTTCATTTTTGACTTTCTTAATGCTCTATATTTATGGCTTCTTTCAATTTTGCCATTTCGTATCATGTCATAATTGTGATTGGTTTCAAAGTATTCCCATTGTTTTGCTATCCACCAATCTAGTTCATTAAGCACTATATTGCTCAATAGTGGTGACAATATGCCTCCTTGTGGAGTGCCTTTTGTAGGTATTCCAACATTTTCTATTGGTGCTTTAAGCATTTTGCTTATGATACATAGCAGTTGTTTATCTTGTATACCCAGAGTCCACATTTGTTTGAGCAGTTTACCATGGTCTACATTATCGAAGAAACCTTTTATGTCTATGTCAACAACATAGTGCAGATTATTCTTTTGCATATAGAAGACACTTTTTGCAACTGCATGTTGTGTACTTCTATTTGGTCTAAATCCATAACTATGATTATAGAATTTAGCTTCGCATATCGGCTCTAGCACTTGCTTTATGCATTGTTGAATAATTCTGTCTTCGATACTAGGTATTCCTAGAGGTCTCATTTTCCCATTTCTTTTGGGAATTTCGACTCTTCTAACACTGTGTGGGGTGTAATTTTTAAGTCTGTTCCTTACATAGTTAACTAATTCCTCGTTAGTTTTCATAGCTATGTCATCTATAGTTTTTCCATTACTCCCCTTGGTTTTACTGCCTTTATTTTTCTTAATATTCCTATACGCAAGTTCGATATTTTCCTTGCTATTTATTAAATCCATAAGTTTGTAAAATTTATAGTTGGATTTATTCTTTGCTGTACTGTAAAGTTCATCAAACATTGTTTGAGTGTCATAATACTCGTTGTTTCTTAGTTTTTGTTTCTTGACAGTACTAGTTGCCATTGGTCGATTAATCATTCCTTTTTTTTTATTGAAATTTTCATCTCTTTTAGTCTTACACGAACCCAATAATTATTGTAAAATAAAACTTTTTAATATACATATTGACTTGGGACTATCCCTCCACAGCTTATTATTACTGCTTCTTAGGTACTGTGTCCCTACTCTCACCAAGGTTAAGTATGTTACCATACACTGTTTCTACGAAAGCAATTTCTCCACATCCTTGGCTTTCCACGTTCCAATAACTCTATCTATATCATATACCCTTAGGTGTCTTCCTTTGAGCCTGTTAGCTTGATAGTGCCTTTAACACTATAAGGTATTTCATAACTACAAATCTTACTTTACCTCACTAACGTCACTTTTGTGACCCATGCATTTCTACATGTTATACGTCTAGACCCGTACATTCGGAGATTCGTCAGTGTATTTTGTTTATACACATTCTCACCATAGATACTTTTAGACCACCGACCTATCTTACACTCAACCACCTCTGGTTCGCTTTTCCTTATATTATATTTTAATATATTAGGGTGTAATCTCAGCCGCCTTTAACGAGCTTATAACCTATCTGTTATTGCTCACAGATACGCTATTCGTAGTTTATGGAAGGCATTTCAAGGCGTTACTCTCTCATTCTACCTTTCGAGTTATCAGTTCTTAATTTAGTTTTCTAACTAAATTAGGCAACGCTTTTCACGTTACAACGTGTCGCACTATAGTCATATTTTCCACCTTCAAGGCAGTTATGCTCATCAAGAACATAAATTAACTTAGGAAATGCTTCTCCAATTTCTTGACCTTTGTAGTTCTTCATTCCTTCAAGTCTTTGTTTTATCATTTCCTCGCAGATCATTGCCATTTCTTCTTCATATGGATGGCCTTCTTCTATCTCTAGGTAAATTGTACTAAATGGAGCTTGCGTGCTCCCAGTATGTTTTCACATACTACAGACTATCTCTTCACCCTCGTCTTTTTCGTTAGGGTGGACGGCACTTCCCATATAGGAATTTCACCTATACAGTACGCTTTTCATAATCCCATAAGGATTGTATAAGCTAGTCGTTACACCTTTAAGAGAATTACTTCTCAAACTTGGCTCGGTATTAACATATCTTTGGGTTATATATATTTCCATCTAAATCCAGCAAAAGTTTTATTTTTACCTTTACATGCCTTTGAAAGATTTCCACTCTTATATCCTTGATAGTGAAACTCTGCAATAGTAGCATTTTCAAATATCTCTCCATTATCAATATTTTTAACTTTCTTTGCCTTAACATATGCTGAATTTTTTGGTTCTATTATTTTATTATCTTCATCTAAATATCTGTATACATTTCCTTTAGTTGATCCTCTAAGACCTCTACAAACTGCACATACATGCGAAAAATTAGCTTTATCATATCTCGCCGCATCACTTGCACTTCCAAATATCATATTAGTAGTAATATTAATTACTTTTTTAGAAGTTGGATTTAATTTTCCAGTTTTCCCAAACATATGATTTTTTTCACCTAATTGAGCTTCTCCAATCTTATTTTTAACTTCTTGTGTTAAAAAATTATTGCCTCCGCCCCCCTTTAGATTATATCCATTTTCAGTAACAAGTGACTTATAATATTCTATATAATAAGATTCTTTTTTATTTAAATCTTCTATTGAGTTTGTTTCATAAATAACTTCCCATTTAAAGTTCTCTTTTCCATATTTCCTTATTGCATTTGAAAAAGCTGTTTTATAACCATATTCATGACTTCTCTCATGTTGACTTTTTCTCACACTTAACGAATGTATTGTCTGTCCAATGTATACTTTATTATTAATAATATTAGTTACCTTATAAATAATCATTCTTATCACCCAAGACTTAGCTTTCACCGATAGCACTATGTATATACATAGCACACCCTATATTTATAGGTTCACCGCCTTATAATCTATGCTATTTCTAACATAGACAGCCTAATTGACCATTAGTCGTTTGTAACGTAGATAATTGATATCTTATAGTTTGAACTCCATCTTTAAGTTCTTTTATCTTAATATCTTTAGCTAATTTAATAGCAAGCTCTTCATCATTAAGCATTTCAAGATAATGTTTATATGCTTTATCTTCTGTTACCTTAAGATACTTAGCTAAATGCTTAATAGTAATACTTTGACCACCATATTGATTAGATGAAACTTGAGCAATTATTTGTGTGGCTACTGTACATGCTGTTCCAAAACTCTTAGGCTCTTCAACTAATTTTTCATTAATTACAGTCCCATTAGTAAACATATCTTCTAAGTTTATTAAACAGCAGTTAAACATTGGAGATATAGTATAATCCATATCATGCCAATGAATTGCTCCTTCATCATGAGCTTGAACTATATGCGCAGGAATAAGCTTTCTTCTTGCAATATCCTTAGATACTTCCCCTGCAATTAAATCTCTTTGTGTTGCAGATACTACAGGATTCTTATTTGAATTTTCCTTCATTACATCTTCATTCTTTTTACTTAATAACTCTAATATACTATCATCAGTAGTATTAGTATTTCGCTTAAACTCTTGTACAGCTCTGTAACCCTCATATGCTCTTGCAGTTTCAGCTTGTCCGTAGTGAACTAACCTATCATATACGTAGCTTTCTATTTTATAAATAGTTGCTATTTCATCCTGTTTACTAAAATACTTTTCAGCGTCATTTGCTATTAATCTTGCAATATCAGCTAAAAATATTCCACTACCATTTTTCATCGACTTAGTTATAGCTTCTCTTATTTTATTCTTGTCGAACTCTACTGTACTTCCGTCCCTTTTAATTACTTTCAATTAATACCACTCCCTAAACTTCAGTATATTTTAAATACTCACTACTAATAAAATAAGTTATTAATTTAAAGGCTAATTATACACTAATAGATATTTAGTTTCATAATACTATTAGTCGATTATATTAAATAAACTTTCAAATATATCTTTTTTTAACCTTTTTCTTTAAAATAATACTCATTTTAATTTATATTATTTAATCCAATTTCTTAAAATCAGCATAAAAAAATAGTGCTTGTATTAATACTAATAACCTTAAATACACAACATATTGTACTACCTTTTTATTTTAAACACAATATATAGTTATGCATGTTTTAAAGAGATTTACTGTATTTTTCTTACAAGCACTTGAATTTTCTTTATATTTCACTTATTTTCCTATATTATCCTTTTTTTGTTTTTCATTCATTTTTCATCACAACTTTTTTCATTATACTACATTAAATTTAAAAAAACACCTCTTGAAATTTAATATAATATATGCTAAAAATAATTTATTCTCTTATTAACATAATTATTTTATATAAAAAAGGTAAGATTAATCCTACCTTTTTTTATAATCCTATAATCCCCCTAAATCATATGGAGTATTTTGATATACGCAATAATTAAGCCAATTACTAAAAACTAAATTCGCACTTCCTCTCCATGTAACCATTGGCTCTAATCTAGGGTCATCACCTGGAAAATAATTTTTAGGAACTTCTATATCTAATCCTTTATTAACATCTCTAAAATACTCATCACTTAAAGTATTTCTCTCATACTCTAAATGACCAGTAATAAATACTTGTCTTCTACTTTTATTCGCTACAATAAATATACCTGCTTCATCTGATTCAGATAATATTTCTAGTTCAGATACTTTTTCTATATCTTCTCTTTTTACCTCTGTATGTCTAGAATGAGGTGCATAAAAAATATCATCTATACCTCTTGTAAGGTCTGCATTTTTATTATTAATAAAATGCTTAAAAACACCGAACATCTTCTTTTCTAATTGATATTTCGGAATATCATAATGATAATTTAATCCCGCTTGAGCTCCCCAACAAATATGAAGTGTTGAATATACATTGCTTTTGCTCCACTCCATTATTTCCTTTAACTCATTCCAATACATAACACCTTCAAATTCCAATTGTTCCACTGGTGCCCCTGTTATTACTAACCCATCAAATTTTTCATCTTTTATATCATTAAAGAAACTATAAAATTTTTTCATATGTTCAAGTGATGTATGTTTTGGCTTATAGGTCTCTGTCTGTAAAAGCTTAATTTCTACTTGAAGTGGTGTATTAGATAAATATCTAAGTAACTGATTTTCTGCTTGAATCTTTTTGGGCATTAAATTTAAAATTGCAATTTTTAATGGTCTAATATCCTGCTTCACAGCTCTCTCATTATTCATTACAAATATATTTTCATCAGATAAAACCTTAAATGCAGGTAAATCTTTTGGAATTTTTATTGGCATAGCCTCCCCTCCTTATATTAATATTAAATCATATTTTTTCCATTTTTTTAATATTTATTATTAATATTAATCTTTGAAGATTTATAATTTCTCATCTTTTCTTTGAAACTAATACTATTTAATATGTTGATGATTTTCTTATTCTTAATAGGAGTTAAAAATTTAAAATATATTTATGTGAGTAATTATAAAATAAAGCCTGCCATAAGCAGACTTTATTTTATAATTACTATTTTATTATTTAAGTACAAATTTTTCTATAGCTTTTGCAACTCCATCCTCTTCATTTGAGTCAGTAATATAATTTGCAGCTTCTTTTACTTCTTCAAATGCATTTGCCATTGCAACACCCATACCAGCATATACTATCATATCAAGGTCATTTCCAGCATCACCAAAAGTCATTATTTCTTCTTGCTTTACACCTAAGTGTTGTGCTAATAATTCAACACCAGTTCCTTTATTTACAGCTTTATTTAAGAACTCCAAAAAGTATGGTGTACTTCTAACAACAGTATATTTATCATAAACTTCTTGTGGTAATTTATCTACAGCCTTTTGTAATATCTCTGGCTCATCAATCATCATAACCTTAATTATAGAATGATCATCTTCAATATTTGAATAATCATTTATATTTATTTCTATTCCATTTATGTTTGCTTCAACTTCTGTATATTTGCTATTTTTAGGAGTTATTAATCCATGTATATCTGAAAATGCATGAATATTTACACCTAATTCTTTACTTAAATTATGTAAATAATGTAAATCAGCACCTGTTAATGCTATTTTAGAAATCACTTCTCTACTTTTAGTTTTCAAAACTAGTCCACCATTATAAGTTAAAACACAATCATTTTCATCATACATATCTAATTCTTCTAGATATCTTGTAACTCCATCAATTGGTCTACCTGTTGCAATTACAACTTGAACACCTTTTTCTTTTGCTGCCTTTATAGCTTTTTTAGTTCTTTCTGAAACTGTTTTATCTTCTTTAAGAAGTGTTCCATCCATATCAATTGCTATTAATTTATACATAAACGCCTCCACCATTTCTTATAATAAAATTCTGTTTAATTATAACATATAATTTAGTAATAGCAGCATAATATTATTTATAAAATTTATAGCTAATATTGATTTTACTTTTTACAAATACTATATTTTCAATATAACTTCTTATCTAAAATTAATCGCATCACTTCTTATATCCAATATAAGAGCTAATTATATCATCAAATCCATCTCTATCTAATATACTTATAACTACACCTGTAATCTCATAACTTGATGTATTATACTTTTCTCCCCTAAACTCCTTAATGCAACTTACCACATCTTCAGTTATTATCTTTGCATCAGATTCATTTAATAAAGCTTTTTGATCTCTAGTTGCATTTAATATACTTACTTTAATTTTACTTTTGTCTAACTCTTGTAATCTTCCATCTTTTTTTACTACTTTCATTGTACTACACCTCCTTATAATATTATTATCAAAAAAATAGGTTGTAACTCATAATAACAATAAAAAATTACTGTTATTAAGCTACAACCTATTTTTATCTATCATTTTTACTTTTATAATCTAAATAAGACATTGCTATATCATTAAATCCATCCTTATTGAGAGTTTCTATTATTACTGCAAAAATTTCATAAGTTGATGTAATTCCATCATCTCCCCTTATACCTTGTAATACTTTTAGTACTCTAGAACTTAATACCTTTAAATCAGCTTCATTTATAATTGTATCACTATCAATAGATGCACCTAATATGCTACTTCTTATTTTAATAACATCTAAACTTTGTATTCTACCATCCTTTTTTATTACTCGCATAAATACACCCCCATATAATAAAATTATACACTATCACAGAATATTTTTAAACGATTTCATAGCTTCTTCATAATAAATTCTATTAATTTATTATATGTTTATTGAATATCATATTTACTAAATGATATATATTTTTTTATTATTTACTTATAAGAAATATTATATTAAATAGATACTATTACATTTAACATTTATTTTTTATAATCGTAAAATATAATATAAAACTTTTTTGGAGTTAAATATATTATGAATTTTATATCTAAATTTAGAAACTTATATCATTCATCCCGTCAAAACTTAACACTTATATCTCACAGGTTAAAAACATCAAATTCTTATAATGATTCTGCTTTAGAAAAAATAAATAAAGGTAATTTTTCTAGTAAAACTAAATACTTTATATGGGTAGATACAAAAAACTTCAAAACTAATATATTTAAAGGAAATATACATTATTGGGTTTTAGAAAATAGTTTTCTTTGCACTATAGGACGACCTAGTTCCCCTACTATAAAGGGTATTTTTTATGCAGGACCTAAAGGTTATTCCTTTGGCGAAGCTCGAGGATTTAGATGCTTATACTATACTCAAATAAAAGGCAATTATTTATTTCATTCAATTCCCTATAATTTAGATGGCTCTATAAGAGATTCTCGTTTAGGTATGCAATTAACAGACGGTTGTGTAAGACTTGCTACTAAGCATGCAAAATGGATCTATTATAACGTTCCATCCGGAACTACTATATATATAACTTGAATAATATTGTTCGTCACGTGGAACCCCAAAATTAATGATATAACCTCCAGGAATTGTGTAATTTGCGTTAAGAATTTATATTGTTTTTTCCAGAAAAAAGAGCTAAAGCTTCGAAAGTCA
>URGW01000022.1 GCA_900547475.1 uncultured Clostridium sp.
TAAGGTGTACACTTGGACGTGAAACTGCAATTCAAAAAATGAAATGGACAGATGATGGCTGGCTAAGAATGTATGACGATTCAAATTTAGCAAAGGAATATGTAGAAGAAAGTAAGCTGCCAGAATATAAAGTTCCAGAAATACCTGATTTGGATGATTTTGATAGTGAAGAGCTTGGACTGCAATATTATGCTCCAAGAATTATGCCTTCATCATTTGCAGATGTTAAAGCAAGGCCAGGATATGTAAGAATTAGGGGGCAAGAATCTAGGTGTTCTTTAAATAAGGTAAGTATATTAGCTAGAAAATTAACATCAGTTTATGCAACAGTTACAACAAAGATGGAATTTAAACCAGAAGTACATCAACATAGTGCAGGACTTATTATGTATTATGATAATATGAATTACATTTATTTAAGAAAGTATTATAGTGAAACATTAGGACAAAGTGCTTTATCTGTAATTCATCTTGAAAATGGAGAAAAAACAGAGTTTTTAAATACAAGAATACCTGTTGATGAGTGTCCTATATATTTACGTTTAAAAGTAGAAGGTCGTCAATCTTATTTTGAATGGAGTTACGATGGAGAAGTTTATAACAAAATAGGAAAGGTATTTGATACAACTAAGTTTTCAGATGAGTACTGTAAGTATGGTGAATTTACTGGTACCTTTGTAGGACTTACTTGTGCAGATAGAGTGCTTCATAAACATTATGCAGATTTTGATTTCTTTAATTATGAAGCAGATGAAACAAAGGATGTTAACTTTTAATAGTTAAATTAGTGTAAAAATAGTGAGAGTAGATAGATTTGTGTAAAAAAACAAATCTACCTACTCTTTTTATATGATTCTTTGGCAGATATAAAGAAGCTTAAAAATATATAAGATGATTAAATATATAATGAAAATATAGAGGTTGATATAAGTAATTTATTATAAATGCTTAACATATAGTATCTATAGAATAATAAAAGAGGGACTGTATGGAAAGAAAAAAAGAAAACTTATTTATAAATGCAATATTACTAACTGCCACAATGATGATAATGAGAAGTATAGGTGTTATATTTAATGTATACATATCTAATGAAATTGGTACAGAAGGAATGGGATTATATAAGCTTATTGGTACAGTAAGTATGATTGCAATAACTTTTGCAACTTCAGGAGTAAGTTCAGCAGTAACTAGGATTGTAGCAGAAGAAGTATCAAAAAAAGAGTATAATAATGTAAAGTATGTAATGCTTAAAGCATGTACAATATGCGGAGTATTAGGAATAACAGCTTGCATTATATTAAGTGTTTTTTCAAAAGATATAGCATCATTATTTTTAAAAGATACAAGAGTAATACTTTCATTAAAAATATTTGCAGTAAGTATTCCTTTTATTTCAATATCAGCATGCTTAAAGGGGTATTTTTATGCTGTTAGAGATATTTTTATACCAATAACAAATCAGCTTGCAGAAGAGTTTATTAAAATTTCAGTAATAATATTATTATTAGATTTAGCAGTATCAATAAAGTTAGAATATGGTTGTGCTGTTCTTGTATTAGGAGCTGCAATAAGTGATATATTATCTTGTTTTTATGTATTTATAGCATATAAGTTGGACAATAAGGAAAGTATAGATTTAATTAATATCAAAGAAAATACAAAGGGATTGACTAAAAGATTATTTAAAATATCTGTGCCTATAGCTGCTAATTCATATCTTATGTCTATATTTAGTACTGTTCAAATGATATTAATACCACTATCACTTATAAAGTTTGGAATGTCTGAAAGTGAGGCCATAAGTGTATTAGGTGGAGTTATGGGGATGGTGTTTCCTATAATAATGTTTCCAGCAACATTGCTTATGTCATTAGCAATGGTTTTGATGCCAGAGATTTCTAGAGCTAGAGCTATTAATAATAAGGAAAGGTTAAATAGTATAATTAATAGAAGTATTGGATTTACAAGTATAATAGGCATTATATCCTTTTTTATATTTTTTACATTTTATAATGAATTATCTATGGCTATTTACAATAGGCAAGATATAGGAATGATTTTTAAGGTGATTTCTTTTATAATTCCATTTATGTACCTTGATATGATTATGGGAGGAATTTTAAATGGATTAAATGAGCAGGTAAAATCATTGGAATATCAGATTATGGAATCTATATTAAGGATTTTAGGAATATATTTCTTAGTACCTATAAAAGGAATAGAAGGATTAATTATAGTAATATTTATATCTACAATATTTAGTTTTACTTTAAACTTTGTTACAGTGGTTAAGGTTACAAATATTAAAATAAATTTATTAAATTGGGTAGTTATGCCTATGATTTTTGGCATAATATCAACTATATTTGGAAGGTTAATTTGGAGTGTGTTGACACATAATACTTTAGTTATTGAAGTAAATACAATAATAGCTGTTAGCTGTATTGGAACTGTGTATTTAATATTATTAAAAACATTTAATTGTATAAAAATAAGAGATTAATATATTTGTGAAATTTAAGTTAATTGCCTTTTTATTCAACCTCAGAGATAAATCCATATATTGGATTTACCTCTGAGGTTATTACATTATTTGTAATTATAATGGTTAAATTAGCAATATATAGTTTGTATTTTTTATATGAGGCAATATTAACTATAATGCTAAATTTAGTTATATGCTATGAAATATAGTATATTTTTGAAAAGAATATAAATAAAAAAATTGTTTATCAATTAATTAAAGTGTTTCTATGTATAAGTAAATATGTTAAAATATTACTATAAAATTGTTCTAACTTAATATTTATAGAAATATTAAATAATTAGAACACACTAATTTGAAAACGTTTATAAAGGTAGTTGTGTTAGTCAATGTAAAAAAATAATATAAAGGGGTTGTTAATTATGAGAGGATTTGCAATGTTAGGGATAGGAAAAACAGGGTGGATTGAAAAAGAAGAACCAGTATGTGGGCCATTAGATGCTATTGTTAGACCAATAGCAGTAGCACCATGTACATCTGATATACACACTGTTTGGGCTGGAGCTATTGGAGAAAGGCATGATATGATATTAGGCCATGAAGCTGTTGGTGAAATTGTAGAGGTTGGACAACTAGTTAAAGATTTTAAAGTTGGTGATAAGGTAATAGTACCAGCTATTACTCCAGATTGGGGATCAATAGAAGCTCAAAATGGATATGCTCAGCATTCAGGTGGTATGCTTGCAGGTTGGAAGTTCTCTAATTTTAAAGATGGTGTATTTGCTGAAAAGTTTCATGTAAATGAAGCAGATGCTAATCTTGCACTTTTACCAGATGGAATTGATCCAGCTGAAGCAGTTATGTTATGCGATATGGTAGTAACAGGTTTTCATGGAGCAGAGTTAGCTGATATTAAATTAGGAGATAGTGTTTGTGTTATTGGAATAGGTCCAGTTGGATTAATGGCAGTTCAAGGGGCAAATAAAATGGGAGCATCTCATATATTTGCAGTAGGGTCTAGGCCTAACTGTGTTAAAATAGCAAAGGAATATGGAGCAACAGAAATAATAAATTACAAGCAAGGAGATATAGTAGAACAAGTTCTTGCTAAAACAAATGGAAAAGGGGTAGATAAGGTTATAATAGCTGGAGGAGATGTTGATACTTTTGCACAAGCTATAAAAATGTTAAAGGCTGGAGGAAGTATAGGTAATGTAAATTATCTAGGAGAGGGCGAATTTATTAAGATACCAAGAGTTGAGTGGGGAGTTGGTATGGGCCATAAGAAAATAAATGCAGGTCTTACTCCTGGTGGAAGATTAAAGATGGAAAAAATGGCAAATTTATTAGTAACTAAAAAGATTGATACTAGTAAACTTATAACTCATAAATTTGAAGGTTTTGATAAAATTGAAGAAGCTCTAATGCTTATGAAGGATAAACCAGCAGAATTGATAAAACCTGTTGTAGTTATTGATTGGAGTAAAGAAAATAAATAAATCTAAATAAATCAAAAACAGTATCTTGATATTTAAATTTAAGTGTACCATGTCTACTTGATAGGTAACAGTTAAATTTAAGATACTGTTTTTTTTTGTTTTGCAAATTAAGATATTATAGTATTATAATGGATAATATAGAAAATTATAGTTTTATAAAAAGGGGGATATTTATGACAAATTATAGTGTATTTTTACCAAGTTATAGTATAGGAGTTGACGCCTATAAAAGGATACCATATGTTACAAGAAGATATGGCAATAAGGTAGTAGTGATTGGGGGAAAAACAGCTATATCTAAGGCAAAAAGTGATATTTTAGAAGGTATAAATGAATCTAATATAAAAGTATTAGATTTCATTTGGTATGGAGGAAATTCTTCATATGAAAATGTAGAAGCTTTACTAAATAACACAAAAGTTAAGGAAGCAGATATTATTTTTGCAGTAGGAGGAGGAAGAGCTATTGATACATGTAAAGTTGTATCAGATAAGTTAGACAAGCCAATGTTTTCATTTCCTACAATAGCATCTAACTGTGCGGCATGTACAGCTATTGCAGTAATGTACAATGCTGATGATACTTTTAGAGATTATTATTATCCAAGTGAACCAGCAATTCATACTTTTATTAATACAAGAATAATAGCAGAAGCACCAGATAATTTTTTATGGGCAGGTATTGGAGATGCATTATCAAAAGAATCTGAAGTGTTACTTGCAACAAGAGGAAAGGAACTTTCACATACACCATTATTAGGAGCTCAATTAAGTCGTGCTTGTGATGAGCCATTATTAAATTTTTCTGCTAAGGCTTTAGAAGATTGCAGACATAACACTACATCATATGAATTAGAACAAATAGCTTTAGATATTATTATAAGTACAGGTTTGGTGTCAAACTTAACTAGTGATGCGGAAAAGTATTATTATAATAGCAGTTTAGCTCATTGTGTTTATTATGGTTCAACAGTTGTACCAGGATGTGCTGGTCATCTTCATGGGGAAATAGTATCTTTTGGAGTGTTATGTTTATTAACTTATGATAAACAGTTTGAAAAACGTGATAGAATTTATGAGTTTAATAAGAGTATAGGACTTCCTACGTGCTTAGATGATATAGGTATTAAGAAGGAGGATGTTGAAAAGATGGTTCATAAAATGAATGGAGTAACAGAATGGTATTGTGCTCCATATGAAGTAACGGAAGAAAACTTTATTAAAGCAATTTTAGATACAGATGAATATTCTAAAAATAAATAGGAATTATTAATATAAAGATTTATATATAGAACAATGAACCCATTTAAGTAGTATATTTAAATGGGTTCATTATTTTAGCTTATTTATACAGTTTGAAATTTTGAGGATGATTTTTTATTTAAAGCTTTATTAATACGCATTACAGCATATGTTATGAATACTAAACTATAAATTAAAACATTTAGTATATATTGTGAATTACCAGTTGTAGCAACTGGAAACATTATAAGCATAACATGTAAATAAATTAATCCATAAAAAAGATAAGCAAATCTTTGAATATTTTTCCAAGTCTTATATTTCATTTTCTTTCTAATACTTGGGAAAGATGTAATCATAAGTGGAAACATAATAGCCATTAAAACTACACTTATAATTGCTGCCAAAAGCATATTAATTGACATTGATTTAGGATTTGTAAATAATGTTACAAAATGGTATCTACCAAAAATAATATTATGAGCAAGAGTAAGAATGCTTGCTATAATAGATAGCTCAGCTCTAATTGGCATTAAAAATTTAATTAGCTTACTTCCATTTTTAAAAGCTCCTGTATACATAACTACTACAAATAGTGATGTTGCAAAAGTACTTTTCGTAAATAAAGGTAATATATACTCTTTAATGAAGGGGGATACATTTGAAAGAGCTCCGCTATATGAAGCAACAATTAATGAGATTGATATAATTGTTGATAAAGCATAGCAAAGTTTTGAGTGTTTTTTTATGAAATCGCGCCCTATAAAAATAATAACAATTGCTAAAATAATAGAAATTAAAAAAGTCATAATAACCTCCTATGAATATGTTTGTTGTGAGTTGTTACTATAAAGTCTAACTTGTAATAAATAAGAGTATATATTTAAAACACATTAAAATCAATAATCATTCTCAATTAACTAAATATAGTTAAAATTTTTATTAAATATAGTTAAAGTGATAAATTAATTAAACACTAGAGTTTATTTACCTAGTGTTTTTTATTTTTATAAAAACCTTATAACCATTAAAAGGAATTATAGTTAAAAAATGTTGACAATCAATAAAAAGAATATTATAGTATTCTTATCGGAAAAGTAGGGAAAGTTATTAATGTAAAATCCAATGAACAAAATAATAGAGAAGATAATAAATTATATAATCATAATATTATTAATTGGGGGAGGGTAAATTGGATATTAATTTTATTCAGACACATTATCATTTATATATTGAAGCTGGAGTTTTAACTATTAGAATTGCAGCTATAGGAATATTACTATCCTTAATTATTGGAATTATATGTAGCTTAATTAAGACTATGAAAATACCAGTCTTAAAGACTATAGTATCAATATATATTGAGCTATCAAGAAATACACCATTATTAATTCAATTATTTTTCTTATACTTTGGTTTGCCAAAGATAGGAATTACATTAAGTTCAGAGGCTTGTGGAATTGTGGGACTAGCTTTTTTAGGAGGTAGTTATATGGCAGAGGCATTTCGGTCAGGAATTGAAAATGTATCTGTGGTACAGCATGAGTCAGCATTAAGTTTAGGAATGACAAAAATGCAAGTGTTTTGGCACATAGCATTGCCCCAAGCCTTTGAAACTTCAGTACCTGTTTTATGTGCTAATTTTATTTTTTTAATAAAAGAAACTTCAGTGTTTAGTGCTGTTGCTTTAGCAGATTTAATGTTTGTAGCAAAGGATTTAATTGGAGTTTATTACAAGACAGATGAAGCATTACTTATGTTAGTAATGGCATATTTAATAATTTTACTTCCAATTTCATTAATTTGTACAGTAATAGAAAGGAGAGTGCGTTATGCAGGATTTGGGAATTCGAGTGCTATTTGAAGGTAATAATTTTTTGCGTTTATGTCAGGGCATATGGGTATCATTAAGAATAGCACTAATATCTATGTTACTGTCAGTAGGCTTTGGAATTTTGATGGGAGTAATAATGACTAGTAAAAATAAGATAGTTAGATTACTTTGTAGGATATATTTAGAAACTGTAAGAATAATGCCACAGCTTGTTTTACTATTTTTAGTATACTTTGGTGCAGCAAAGCATATAGGTATAAATTTTTCAGGTGAAGCCGCAGCAATAATAGTATTTACTTTTTGGGGAACAGCAGAAATGGGAGACTTAGTAAGAAGTGCAATTATTTCAGTACCAAAGCATCAATATGAAACTGGATTTGCTTTAGCAATGACAAAGCCACAGGTATTTATACATATTATAATACCTCAAACTATTAGGCCATTAGTTCCATCTGCAATGAATTTATTAACAAGAATGATTAAGACTACATCTTTGGTAGTACTTATTGGAGTAGTTGAAGTTGTTAAGGTTGGTAAGCAGATAATAGATGCAAATAGGTATGTAATACAAGATTCAGCACTTTGGGTATATGGAGCAATATTTATAATGTATTTTATTATTTGTTTTCCATTTTCAAAGTTGTCAGAAGTGTTAGAAAGGAGGCTAAATAGTTAATATGACTAAAAAAATATTAGAAGTTGAAAATTTAACAAAATCATATAATAAGAAAAATGTAGTATTAAATAATCTTTCATTTTCACTAGAAAAAGGAGAAGTAGTAGTTGTTGTAGGGCCTTCAGGATGTGGGAAAAGCACATTTTTAAGATGTTTAAATAAACTTGAAGAAATAGATTCAGGTAAGATTATTTTAAATGGAAAGGAAATATCATCTGAAAATAATAAGGTAAATGAAATACGTGAAAAAATAGGAATGGTATTTCAAAGCTATGAGTTATTTCCAAATATGAATATAATGAAAAATTTAATTTTGGCACCTACTTTAGTTCAAAATAGAAAAAAGGAAGAGGTAAAAGTAGAAGCTGAAAAACTTTTAGACAGAGTTGGACTTTTAGATAGAAAAAATGATTATCCAAGGCAGTTATCAGGAGGTCAAAAACAAAGAGTTGCTATTGTACGATCTTTAATTATGCATCCACAAATATTATTATTAGATGAAATAACGGCAGCTTTAGATCCAGAAATGGTAAGAGAGGTTCTTCAAGTTGTATTAGAGCTTGCAAGAGATGGAATGACTATGGTAATTGTAACACATGAAATGGAGTTTGCTAGGGCTGTAGCTGATAGAGTTATTTTTATGGATGGTGGACATATTATTGAAGAAGCACCACCAGAGGAGTTTTTTAATAATCCTAAGACTAACAGAGCAAAACAGTTTCTTAATACATTTACTTATGAAAGTGTACAAGAAGTTACAACAAAATAATTCTAAGTATATTAAGTATATATGGAAATGTCTAAAAATTAATAATAGATAATAATTAATTTATTATTAGTATTAAATATAAAAATTAAGGGGACTTTTATAATGAAAAAGTTAATTGCAGTATTTTTATCAGCTATAATTATTATTGGAACTTTGGTAGGTTGTGGTTCTACTAAAAATAGTACTGGAAATAGTATTGAGAATGGGACAAGTGATAATACAGGAAATGCAAAGGCAAGAACATTAGATGAAATTAAAAAGGATGGAAAAATAAGAATTGGGGTATTTAGTGATAAGAATCCCTTTGGATATGTTGATTCAAATGGAGAAGTTCAAGGTTATGATGTAGAATTTGCAAAGAGAATAGGTAAAGATTTATTAGGAAGTGAAGATGCTGTTGAATTTGTTTATGTTGAAGCTGCAAGTAGAGTTGAGTATTTAAAATCAGGTAAAGTAGATGTTATTTTAGCTAATTTTACTGTAACTGATGAACGTAAAGAAGCTGTTGATTTTGCATTACCATATATGAAAGTAGCATTAGGGGTAGTATCACCTGATAATGCATTAATTACTGATGCTGAGCAATTAGAAGGTAAGGATATAATTGTTGTAAAAGGAACAACTGCAGAAACATATTTTTCACAAACTTATCCTGAATTAAAGCTTATTAAATATGATGAATATCAAGAAGCTTATGATGCCTTATTGGATGGTAGAGGAGATACTTTTGCAACAGATAATACTGAAGCATTAGCATGGTCAAATCAAAATGAGGGTTTTACTACAGGTATTGAAAGTATTGGTAATATAGATACAATTGCACCAGCAGTACAAAAGGGAAATACTGAATTATTAAATTGGATTAATGATGAAATTAAAAGTTTAGCTGGTGAAGAATTCTTTTTAAATGATTATAAAAAGACATTGTTACCTGTATATGGTGATAGTATAGATCCACAAGAAATAGTTATTGAAGGTGGAGTGTTAGAATAATTTAAATGGTAAAAAATACAACTGCCTCCGGGGCGCTTACATAAAATGTAAGTGCCCCGGAGGCAGTTGCATTTTTGGAATTAAGTTCGCAATATATATAAAACATTACCCAATAAAAACATATGAAATAAATGCAAAATATTATAAAATTATACTTGTAACATTAAAACAAAAGGTTATAAGGGGGAGAAAAAATGGCTAAAGATGTGAAGGGAAGAGCTATGAGCAAAAGATTAGCTGTATTATTAGCAAGTTTGGTTGTTGTTAACCAAGTTACATCTGTTATTCCGGTATATGCTACTGGAAATGATGTAAACGATATCTTAAATGAGAGCATTACAGCTTCAAATGAGGAGGTTTATACATTAAATTTTGATGAAACTGATAAGAAACAACCTACTTGGCATGACATTAAAGGTAATGGAGATAGAGTTATAGAAAACGGGTATTTAAAAATAACTAGAGGTAATGCAGATAATAATTTTGTTTTTTATGATCAAAATGCTCCTATGCTAGCAGATGGAGAAGTTGAAACAGAATTTACTTTAGAGGGGGGAGCTAGTAGATTCGGTGTTGTTGTAAGACCATCAACAGATGGGAATTTTTTATTTGTAGGATATAATGATAATGGAAAATGGCTAATAGAATCTAGTTCAGCTTGGAAAAATGACATACAAGGACCTACTCTTCAGGAGGGACAAACATATAAGTTAAAGGTTAGATTTGAAGGGAAAAAGATAACTATTTGGGTTGATGGTGAACAAATATTTAGTGAAGAAGTAGAAATAGATAATATGCCAACATCACAAGGTTATGGAGTTGGATTTAGAACATGGTATGATCAAAAAACTATAAAGGTAAATTATCTTAAGGCTGGAGCTGTAGGGTCAATTACAGATGAAGTTGGTGAAAAAACTATATCATCAATTGAAGAAGTGAATATAAGTACTGAACAATATATTAAACCTGTAATGCCTAATACTGTTAATGTAACTTATGATGATGAAACAAAAGGAACTCTTCCAGTTAAGTGGGATAGTATATCAAAGGATAAGTATGCAGAGGTAGGAGAATTTAAGATAGAAGGTACTGTTGAGGGAACAGAGATGAAAGCTGTTGCAACTGTAACTGTAACTGAATCTTCTACAGGATTAGTTCCACCAGATGTAGAGGTTGATGAAATAAAATTAGAATCTAAAAAGATGACAGCAGTTTTAGATAATAATTTCCCAAGAGTAATTAGATATGAATGGAAATCTGATGGAGCAGTATTAACTGGTAGTGAAGAACAATTATATATTGCTGAAATAAATGATATTCCATATGTACCTAAAGTTAAAGGAAAGCTTAGTGGAGATAAAGTTAAATACACTATGACTTTTGAAGAAATTGATGTAGTTATTAAATTAGAAATGAGCTTTACTAAAGATGATGTTTTAAGAATGGAAGTAACTGATATTAAGGAAAATGGAGATTTTATAGTTAAAACTTTAAACTTCCCTGGACATAGTTTAGCATCTGTAAAGGATAGTGAAAATGGTCAATTAGCAGGAGTATCAACTCAAGGAAATAGAAATGATGTTAAAGAAGAGTTTAGTTCTGTAGCAGATAAAGCATTAGGAAGTTATTCTAAAATTTATGGAATGATAAACAATGATGAGTTTGCTGTTACTTTAAATAATAATTTAATAGAAAGTGGAAATAAGGCTATTATAAGTGTTGAGCAAGAAGATGGATATAAGAAAGCATCTATAGCAAATGGAAGATGGACTTATAGAGAATCACTTAAAGAGTCATCATCACAAGCAAAATTTGTTGGACAAATTGCTGGAGTAGATATAACTGAAGAAAATGAGTTAGATGGTACTCAAGTAATTATACAAAGTGGTAACTCAATAAATAAATATATGGGTAAAGAGTTTGATGCTGTTTACTGTGGTTTAGGTGCAGTAGAAGATTTTGAAGGAAAAGATTTAAAAGGAAAAGTAGCTATTGTAGATAGAGGAACTCAAACTTTTGTAGAAAAAGGACAAAATGCAAGAAATGCAGGAGCTGCATATGTAATTTGTATCAATAATACAACTGGTAGTGTTCCAGCTCAAGGAGAGCAAGATTCTCTTAATATGATAGGTGTTAGCCAAGAAACTGGTGAATTAATTAAAGCTAATTTAGCTGAAGATGGTACTACAAAGGTAAAATTAAATCTTAATTCTAATACTAGTAATGATGTAGTTCCATTTGGGCCAGAAGAATTACCATGGTCTGAAATTATGATTGCCAGAGATACTAATAATAATGGAAAAGTAACTTGGCAAGATGCTGCTATTAAGTATAGAGAAAACATGGAAGAAGTTGAAGGTGCTGATTATGTAAGAAATAGCTTTTCTTATATCCCATTTAATATAGGATCATTAGCTCAAATGCCATTTTTGAGAACTGCAGACTATATTAAAAAGTTATCTAATTATACTGATGGATTTGGACAATTAGTTCTTCATAAGGGATTCCAAGCTGAAGGTCATGATGATGCTAAGGCTGATATTGGAGGACATACTGGAATAAGACAAGGTGGAAAAGATGATCTTAATAAGTTAATAGAAATTGGAAAAGATTATAATGCAAGAGTAGGTGTACATCTTAACTTAACAGAATATCACTTAGATGCATTCCAATTTAAAGTAGAAAATCTAAGACCAGGATTTGAAAAGGGATGGAACTGGTTAGACCAAGCTTATTGGGTTGATAAGAGAAGTGATATAGTATCAGGAGAACTTGCAAGAAGATTTGACTTATTAGAAGCTGATCATCCTGATTTAAGTTGGATATATATAGACGTTTATGATGGAGTAGGCTGGAATTCAAAAGTGTTAGCTGATGAAATACACAGTAGAGGATGGATGGCAGCAACAGAGTTTAATGGACCATTATATGAAGATGTTGCTTGGACTCACTGGGGAGGAGACCCTGCATATCCTAACACAGGTAATACAAGTAAGATTTCAAGATTTATAAGAAATCAAGAGCAAGATGTATATATGTCAGATGACCTATTAAAAGGTGGAAAGCATATGCTAGCTAGTGGATGGGGAACTAAGCATGATTTAGAAGGATTCTATGCTATAGAAACATTCTATAATCAAACTTTACCATCAAAATATATGCAACACTTCGAAATTATGGAATGGGAAGACGATGGTACAACTGGATTTGTTAAGTTTACAGGTGGATTAGAATCTAAGAGAGAAAATGGATACAATAATATGTATCAAGATGGTAAGCTTATAGCTTCTACTGCACAAGATACTATTGATGAAAGAGGTATAGGTAAAACTAAATTATTCTTACCATGGACATGGCAACAATTAGGTGATGAAGCAGAAAATAAAGTATATCACTGGAATCCATATGGAGGAGAAACAACTTGGGATCTTCCAACAGGATGGGAAGGAACTAAAACTATTAAATTATATGAATTATCAGATTTAGGAAGAACATTTGTAGAAGAAATAGATGTTGTTGATGGAAAAGTAACAATTAATGCTAAGGAAAACACTCCTTATGTAGTATTCCAAGAAAAGGTTAATGAAGATAGAATTGACTCTTGGGGAGAAGGAACTTTAATAAAAGATCCAGGATTTGACTCTCAAACTTTTGATAATTGGAATGTAAAATCAACTACTGATAATATGGAGCATATAAGTATTGAAAATGAAAATGTTGATAGAAGAAAAGGTAATGATGTATTTTTAGTTAAGGGTATTGAAAAAGAGGACCCAACATTAATACCACAATCTCAAATGAAAGCAACTGCTACAAACAGTCAACCAGGAGAAGAAGCAGATAAAGCTATTGACGGTTCAGAAGGTACTTTATGGCATACTAGTTATTCAGGGGTGACAGGACCACAAAGTATCACTTTAGATCTTGGTGGAAAAGAAGAAATTAATAAAGTTACTTGCCTTCCAAGACAAACAGGTGCTAATGGGTTAATAACTAAATATGAATTACAAGTAAGCACTAATGGAGAAGATTTTAAAACTGTAGCAGAAGGAGATTGGACACAATCAGCAGATCTTAAGACTATAACTTTTGATCCAGTAGAAGCTACTCATGTAAGATTAGTAGCAAATGAATATGTTAACAATTTTGTTTCAATAGCAGAATTAAATGTTCATAAAAATGTAGAGATTCCAGAAGAAGATAAAGTATATGGAGAAGGTGCTAATATATCACAAGAAATAAAAGGTTTAGTACCAGGTGAAACTTATATAGCATCAGTATGGGTTAAAAATAGTGGAAATAGAGAAGTTACATTAGGTGTAGATTGTGGTGGAAAGGAAACTACAAGCACAATTGATAGAGCAACTACTAGAATGAATGTTGGTGAAGGATTAAAATGGCATGGTGAAAGATTAACTAGAATGAGAGTAGAATTCAAGGTGCCTGAAGGAGTTACAACAGCTAAGTTATATGTTGATATTCCAAGATCAGAAGAAGCTACTGATGTAAGGTTAGATGATTTCAGAATTTGGACAAATCCACAAGAATCTGTTGAAACAGACAGAGATGGATATGTTATTTATGAAGATTTTGAAAATGTTGATGAAGGTCATGGACCATTCTATATGGGTCAAAATTTAGCAACTGATAACAGAACTCACTATGTTGAAAAGAATCCAGAAGGTGGACAATACATGAACTGGGTTATAAGTGATAGGTTCTCATTAAAGACTAATCAACAAGAAGGTACAACAGGTCATATTTTATTAACTGATCAATCAACATTACAATTAGAACCTAATAAAACTTATGAATTAGGATTTAAGTACACTAATAAGATTGATAATTTATATACAGTATCAATTAACTCACCAACTGCAGGAAAATTATTTGAAGAGGTATTAACTCCAGGAGAAGTTATTGGAGTACCTGAAGATGGTCCAAAATATAGCAGAGAAGTAAAAGAGTTTAAGTATGAATTTACAACTGGTGATGCTAATGATTACTATTTAGCTATAAATAAAGCTAGTGGATATGATGAATTAGTTTTAGATAATTTATATATTAAAGAGGTTGTTAAAGAAGATGTAGAGCAACATACAAAACATCTAGAAATTGCAGTTGAAATGGCTAAGAAAATAACAGATGCTGAATTAGATAAGGTTGCTCCAGCAGTAGTTAAGGAGTTTAAAGAAGCTCTAGCTGAAGCTGAAGAATTATTAGCAAGTGGAACTGCAACACAAGCTCAAGTAGATAAATCATTTGATAGATTAAGTAAAGTAATGCAAATGTTATCTTTTGAAAAGGGTGATAAAGCTGAATTACAAGCATTAGTAGATAAAATAGAAGCTTTAGATTCTAAGGAATATATAGCTAATACTTGGGATAACCTTCAAAAACAACTAGAAGTTGCTAAGGGTGTACTAGCAAATGAAAATGCTATGGAAAAAGAAGTTTCTGAAACTTATGATAGCTTAATGAAAGCATTCTTAGAATTAAGATTAAAGCCAAGCAAGGAGAAATTAGAGGAATTAATAAAGAAAGCTGAAGGATTAGATTCAAGTAAATATACTGCTTCATCTTGGAACAAGTTAGAAAAGGCATTAAAATTAGCTAAAGAAGTTTATGCTGATGATAATGCAACAGAAGAGGAAATAGCTGATGCTGAAAAAGCATTAAGTGCAGCTTTAGATGGATTAGTTATAGCAGATTCTGATAACGGAAATGACAACAATAACAATAATAATAACAATGGTGGAAATAATAACAACGGAAATAATGGAAACAATGGTAATAACGGAAGTAATGGTGGAAATTCAAGTAAACCTTCAAATCCAGGAAAATTACCACAAACAGGTGGAACTAATGCCTTAGCTACATTATTTACTGGATTAGCTGCTATTGGAGGCGGATTATTGTTTAGAAGAAAAAATAACAATAAAAAATAGTAATTAAATAAAAAGATAAGAAGATAAATTTATGCTTCCTAAATCAATGAAATAAAGTAAGTTGATTTAGGAAGCAATTTTTATATAGTATTTACATAAAATGTAATGACCTCCGGGGTGCTTACATAAAATGTAATCACCCCGGAGGTCATTACATTTTTTTGAAACTTATAGTATAATAGAGAAAAGTTATTAAATAATAGATAAAGGAGAATCAAAGGATGATAAAAGTAAAAGATTTAGCTGTTGGTAGCTTCCAAGGAATTATTACGCTTGTATATGAAGATAAGCCAACAAAAAATGAAGTAATAGATACTTTAAAATCAAAAAAAGTATTTGAAGGAAAAATTGGGCAGGTATTTTACAGAACCACTGAAGAATTAAATTATGAAATTTTTGTAGGTCTAGGAAAGTATGAAGAGTTAGAAAGAACAGGTTTAATAAATGCAGTTGCTAAAGGAGTAAAACAAGCTGAAAAGTTAAATATAGATAATTTTGGTATTTACTTTATAAAAGCAAATGGATTATGTACTGGTGGAGTTACTAAATCTATTGTTGAAGGTGTGAAATTAGCAAGCTACAAGTTTGATAAGTATAAGAAAAATAAAGTAAGCTACAATCCAGATGTAACTATATTAGATGCACCAAAAGAAAAGATTGAAAAGATGAAAGGGAAAATAACTGAAGCAAGCAATGTTGCAGATGGTATTATATTAGCTCGTGATCTTGTAAATGAACCTGCTAACATATTATATCCAGAAACTTTAGCTAAGCATGCAGTAGAAGTAGGTAAAGAAAGTGGACTTGAAGTAGAAGTATTTGATGAAAAGCAAATAGAAGAATTAGGAATGAAGGCATTCTTAGAAGTTGCAAAGGGATCAGTGCATAAACCAAGATTAATTGTTATGAGATATATGGGGAATGCAAATAGTGATGAAAGAGTAGGGCTTGTAGGTAAAGGACTTACTTTTGATACTGGTGGATATTCTCTTAAACCATCAACTTCTATGGATACTATGAAAAGTGATATGGGTGGAGCAGCTGCTGTTATTGGGACAATGCAAGCTTTAGCAAAAAATAAGGTAGAAAAGAATGTAGTAGCAGTTGTAGCAGCTTGTGAAAATGCTATTTCAGGTGGAAGCTATAAGCCAGGGGACATTATTGGTTCTATGGCAGGTAAAACTATTGAAGTTTTAAATACAGATGCAGAAGGAAGATTAACTTTAGTTGATGCAATTACTTATATTATTGAAAAAGAAAATGTAGATAAGGTAGTAGATGTAGCAACTCTTACTGGAGCTGTATTAGTGGCACTTGGTTCTGAAATAACAGGAGTATTAAGTAATGATGATGCTTTTTATGAAGAGTTATTAGTTGCTGCAAAGAGAACTGGTGAAAAGTTCTGGAGATTACCTAATGATAAGTGCTTTAAAAAGTTATACAAAGGTGAGTTTGCAGATCTTAAAAATACTGGTGGACGTTATGGCGGAACAATTACTGCAGGTATGTTCATTGAAGAATTTGTACAGGATAAACCGTGGTTGCATTTAGATATTGCAGGAACATCTTGGACTGATTCAGGAAATGATACTACACCAAAGGGTGGAACAGGAGCTCCAGTTGCTACATTATATGAGCTTATTGTAAAGCATAAGTGTAAACATAAATAAAAATAAATTTTTTAAAGAAGTCAATTTAAGCTTGACTTCTTTTTTTAACTAATAAAATGAAAAAGAGGTCAAAGTTAGTGTAAATATATTGCAATAATTTCCTGTTATATTAAGTACATTTGTATTAAATTACAATTAAGTTTTTTAATAATTATCAACATATAAGTACATATTTTAACATCCACAAAGCCTTAAATATTTAATTATTTAAAAATATAATAAATATATAAAGTTTATTATTTTTAAAGAAAAGAGGAATTTTTATGGAAAGTTTCACGGTAAGGGAAGCAACAAAAGGAGAATCGAAATTTATTGCAGAACTGGTTTATAAAACAGAAGATGATCCTGAGCATGTCTGGGGTTATGGTAGTAAGGTTGAAATAATTGATAGAATAAAATGGCTAGTTGAAAATGAGGATTCAAGATATTCATATAAGAATATTGAAGTTGCGGAGATAGATGGTAAAATCTGTGGAGCTATAATATTAATAAAAGGAAAAGAGCTATCAAAGTTAGATTTAAAAACAAGCATAAAGCTAATTAAATATATTAAAGGAATAAAAAATAAGATTAGGCTTATAAAAGATGTTATTTTAGAATTAGACTTTAATGAGTGTGAGAAGAATGAGTTCTATATTGCTAATTTAGCTACTTTAGAAGAGTATAGATGTAAAGGTATTGGAAAGGCTCTCATAAAATTAGCAGAAGAAAGTGCTAAAAAAGCAGGATATAAAAGATGTTCTTTGTTGGCAAAGGATGCTGGTGTTAAAAGTTTTTATGAAAAATTAGATTTTGTATTTGAAAAAGAAGAGCCTTATTATTCTCACACGTTATATAAAATGATTAAAGCTATTTAATTTATACAATTTAATATAAAGTAATTTGTAAAATAGTGATTATTTCCTTACAAATAATCACTATTTTTAATTTTTATTGGAAATATAAAAAGAAATATAATATAATATAATTTATTTACAAATATGTTGTATTTAAATAAAAAAATGCTAAAATTATATAGGTAAATTTTAATTTAATTAATTTAGGTGTGTTTATTAGATATAACTATAGAGTTTTATGTTTCGAGGGTAGAAAGATGATTGATTATAAAGAGGTTTTAAAAAAAATGCCTATGGCTATGATATATGGTAAATTTAGATTTTTAGAAAATGAAAATTTTAAGATGGAAATTAAATATATTAATGATAAAATGCTTTTATTATTAAATTTAGCTTATGATGAAGTTATTTTTAAAGATTTTTTTGATGTTTTATCAGAATATAAAGAAGATATAAATTTTCTTAATATGGTACAAGCTCCTGATAATAAGAACTTAACTTATACTAAATATATTAAGCAATTAATGGATTTTATTAAAGTTACTATACAAAAAGTAAATGATGAATATTTTATATTATATTTTGAATCCTGTATGGATAAGAGTTTTTTAGAAGGTATTCAGAAAAAAGATAGAATTTTCTTTATTAAGAATGCAGAAAATAAATATGTTGATTGTAGTGAAAAATTTAAAATTCTTTCTGATTATATTGACAAGGATATTTATGGGAGAAATGATATTGAAATATATGGTGAAGAGATTGGAGAGAAGTACTGGAAATCTTACCAAGACTTTATAAAGTCGGGAAAGCCCTATTGTAGAGAAATTTGTAAATTAAAAAATAATATTTATTTACTTCATAAATATTCAATATATAGTAATAATGAAATAATTGGAGTTATAGGTATTTTTGAAAAAATGATTGGAAAGATGGAGAAAATAAATGATGGTAATACATTAGCTTATATAACTAATAATATGACTGAATATGTAGTACTTAGAGATACTGAAGGAGTTTATTTAGATTGTAATAATAGCTTTTTAGAATGGTTAAATATTGATAGAAAAGAAATTATAGGTAAAAAAATTACTACTATTTCCAAATTGGGTGATATAGCTAAAGATACTATCCTATCAGATTTAGAGGTTATTAACAATAGATCTAGAAAGATATATAATGAATATGTGAAAATTAATGGAAAAATAATGGAGCTTGAAATTGTTAAGGAGCCTTTTTTAGATAGTTATGGTAACTTAGTAGGTGTTATTGATATAATAAGAGATATTTCTCATAAAAGCGAAGTTGAAAAATTAAGGTTGGAGTTTTTTGCAAATTTATCACATGAATTAAGAACACCTTTAAACCTAATTTTTAGTTCTTTACAAACGATTGAGTTAATAGAAAAAGATTTATTAAAAAAGAATAATAGATTAAAAAACTATATTGATATAATAAATCAAAACTCTAAACGTCTATTAAAGTTAGTTAATAATTTAATAGATTCTACTAAATTTGATTGTGGATATTATGAGTATAATCCTCAAAATTATAATATAGTACACTTTATTGAAAATATAGCTATGTCTGTGGCTGAATTTGCTAAGCAAAATGATATTAATTTAATTTTTGATACAGATGTTGAGGAAAAAATAATGGCATTTGATTTAGAAAAGCTAGAGAGAACAATGCTTAACTTACTTTCTAATAGTATTAAGTATACTAATTCATCAGGTAAAATAGAGGTATTATTAAAAGATTGTGGTGAAACTTTTAATATAACCGTAAAAGATAATGGAATTGGAATTCCAGATGATAAATTAAAAGTTATTTTTGAAAGGTTTAAGCAAGTAGAAGATAGGCTTAGAAAGAGAAGTGAGGGAAGCGGGATAGGATTATCTATTGTAAAAGATTTAATTAATATTCAAGGCGGTATAATAGATGTAAAAAGTGAATTTGGAGTTGGAAGTGAATTTACTGTAAAATTACCAGTTTCAATTTTAAGCAATGAAGATCATTTAAATAAATTAGATTATAATGAAGTATTTAATGGAATGATAACAAGGATGAATATAGAGTTTTCAGATATTTATATTTAAATATTGTATAAGAAGTGAAATATTATTTATAAATCTCTGTTTATTTTTTATTATAGGATGAATTATATAATTAAAAAGTAGTATAATGTATTATTATGGAAATTTATAAAAATTGGAATATAGGGGCTGTTATGAATAAACAATTTTCAGAATCATTAAGGGTTGGAGTTTTACTAGCATTAACAGGTGGATTTTTAGATGCATATACCTATTTATGTAGGGGAAAGGTATTTGCAAATGCTCAAACAGGAAATATGGTTATGTTAGGGATTAATTTTATAGAAGGTAATAAAAGTGATATTGTTAAATATATAGTTCCAATTATAGCTTTTGCAACTGGAGTTTTATTGGCTGAGATTATAAGACATAGATTATCAGACTATGAAAAGATACATTGGAGACAAGCTGTTTTAGCAATAGAAATAATTTTACTTATCATTGTGGCATTTATATCATATGATTATATTGTAAATACTTTAATTTCATTAATTTGCGCAATGCAAGTAGAGAGTTTTAGAAAATTTCATGGAAATGCTTATGCTACTACTATGTGTACAGGTAATTTAAGAAGTGGAACAGAAAAGTTAGTTGTTTTTATAAAAAATAAAGATAGAAAGCATTTAAAAGTAGCTTTGCAATATTATTTTATAATATTTGTATTTTGTTTTGGTGCTTTTATAGGTTCAATTTTTTCATTAAATATAGGAAAAAAGGCTATATTAATTTCATGTATTCCATTGGTGTTAGCACTAGTTATAATGGGATATAGGAAGGAAGAAGATATAAGTTTATAATATATATGTAAAGTGTTAATAACCAAGAAAATATAAAAATAATAAGTTTAAACTTTTTAGGTTATTATATATAAAAGGAGTAACAGTTTATATTTTAGAATAATATTAATATATAAATAAAGATTATAAAGTAGTACTTAAGCTAAGAATAGTTAGAGTACTACTTTTATACTTTTAAAACACAAAACTTACATAAAGGGCGACTAAATTTTATATTATTTGGAAATAATGATAAAAGCGTGAAAGGTAGGAATGGAGGTCGTGATTAATGAAGCAAAAGCATGAGAGATGTGAGAAGTGCGGTAAAGATGCTGTATTTTTTGATATTAATATGCAATTATGGTTGTGTGAAGAGTGTGTTAATAAAGGATATAAGGATTTAAATATAGATGAATTTATAAAAAAAAGTGATGAAGATAAATATAATGAAGAACTTAATAATATATTAATAGCTATGGAAAGGTTATGTAATTCTGTAAAAGAGGAAAATAATAAAAGAATTGAAAAACAATTTAAAAATACACCATATTCTAAGGATTTAAATGAATTATTGTCTGCTATGACAAGAGAAAGATTAGTTAAGATTGCTGAAGCTTTAGGTATTAATAAAGTTTATAAATATAAAAAGCAAGAATTAAAAGAAGTTTTATTATCATCTTATGAAAAGCTTATATTAGAGAAATTTAAGCTTTTAGATGAGGGGGCATTTAAGGCTTTAAGAAAATATTATAAAAATGATGGTGAAAGAAACTTAGATAATATTCCTAATGATGAGGAGATTTATATAGATTATTTTGTTGAGCTTGGAGCAATATTTCCTGTTGAAAATAAAGAAGGTAATAAGATCTTCTTAATGCCGCTAGCAACTCAAGAAATTATTAAATTGTTAGAAGATTTTCAAGTTAGGCGTAAAATTAAAAATAATACTAAGATAATAAATTTATATAGAGGAATGATTAGAGCATATGGTTTGTTAGAAGTATATCAAATTGTTGAATTTGCAAAGGAATATTTAGTTGAAGAATATGATAATCAGTACTTAGTTAATATATTAAGAGAAAGTTCTAAATATAGTGATGAATATATTGTTGAAGGTGTTTTTATATTTAACTCTAATATAGATAATTATGTTAGTCTTTATAATGAAATTAATAGAAAAATGAAAAATAGAGATTATAGAAAGTTTTCTCAAAGTGAACTATTATCATTATCTAAGAGTAATTGGGAAATTAATAATAGTTATGCTAAGGATTTTAAAAGAAGATTCCTAAAGTATTTTATTATGTCAGAAGAAGAAATAGATGACTTCTTAAAGTTTTTATATTATATAGTACAAGAAAAGAGTTTAGATGAAATTTTAAGTGAAATAAGAGGTATGATTCAAGAGGAAGAAGCTAAGGAATTAGGAGTAGATATAATTGAAAAATATGTTGTTAATTTGCCTATTTGGACTAATAAAGGAAGATGTATAAAGGAGTTAAAAAATGGGTAAACCTCCGGGGATAATCCATATATTGGATTATCCCCGGAGGTTCACCCATTTTTTACAAATCTAAAGCCATATCACCTTGTTTAATCCATTCTTTCTTACGCATAAATTCAGAAATTATGAATGTAAGAAGAGCTGGTAGTACAAAGTGCATTATGATTATTTGTAATATAACTATTTTTGATGATGTTGTTTCTGTCATTGTTTGATAAGCCATAATTTGTCCAACAAATCCTGCAGATCCCATACCTGATCCAGTTGCATTATTAGTCATTTTTAAGAAGGTTGAAGAAATAGGACCTAATATTGCACTAGATATAATTGCAGGTAGCCATATTACAGGTTTTTTAATTATATTAGGTATTTGAAGCATTGATGTACCAACACCTTGTGCAAGAAGACCACCAAATTTATTTTCTCTATAGCTTGCAACAGCAAAACCAACCATTTGACAGCAGCATCCCACAACAGCAGCTCCAGCAGTTATTCCATCAAGATTTAATATAACTCCAATGGCAGCAGAACTAATAGGTAGTGTTAATAATATACCCATAATTACTGAAACTAAAATACCCATAATAAAGGGTTGTTGTTCCATAGCAAACATTATTATTGTTCCTAGCCAAGTCATAAACTCTGAAATTGCAGGGCCTATAAGTAATCCAATAGTAGAACCAATACCAATACTAACAAGTGGAGTAACTATTATATCTACTTTGGTTTTACCAGAAATAAGATGTCCAACTTCAATTCCTACTAATGCAGCAATAAAAGCTCCTAAGGGCTCACCAGGACCAGCAAGTGTAATAACTCCAGTATCACTCATGATATTACCAGCCAATATTTTGGTTGCAAATCCACCAATCATACCAGATACTGCTGCAGAAATTACTATAAGTGGAGTTTCTTTAAATTTATAAGCAACTCCAACACCTATTCCAGCACAAGTAGTTGCAGATGCAAGTTTACCTATAAGAAAGATAGTAGTACCTAGATTTCCATCTATAAAATTACCTATTTGTTGTAATATAGTACCTATTATTAGTGTGGAAAATAGACCTAAAGCCATACCACTTAACCCATCAATAAATACATGATTTAAGTAGTCTTTAAATTTTTTCATATTTAATACGTCCCCCTTTTATTTAACAAGTGTATATACATATGTAATAACAAAATGATTTTAGCATAACTTAAAGGTATGGGTCAATTTATTTTACAGTTTCTAATGATTATGTTAATTAGTAGTATTGAAAAAAATAAATAATCAAGATATAATATTAAAGAAATTTATAAATCTAGTAGGATTACTAGGAGAGGTTCGTATGACCATCCCTCTATAAAAAACTAGGCTTAGTTATAAAATAAATATGTTATTTTATAACTTAATAAGAATATGTTTTGTTTATAGGACCTCTAAGTCATAACTTAGGGGTCTGTTTGTTTTGGAAGGCAGAAGAAGCCTCTCTTACTATTACTAAATAGGAGGAGTGGAAAATGGATAGATATAATAAAATTACAAATAAAAATAATAGAGAAATTGTTTTATTAAGGTCATTTCCGTGTATTTGGGGAAAATGTAGTTTTTGTGATTACATTGATGATAATGGAAGAGATGAAGATGAGTTAAATAACTTAAACAAAGAAGTTTTAGATAACATAACTGGTGAATTTGGAGTACTTGAAGTTATTAATTCAGGTAGTTGCTTTGAAATACCTAAAGAAACTATGAATTATATAAAAAAAATAGTAGATGAAAAAAAGATTAAATTATTATTTTTTGAAAGTCACTGGTGTTATAGAAATAGATTAGATGAAATTAAAAATTTCTTTAATGTACCTATAGTATTTAAAATTGGTGTTGAAACTTTTGACTACGATTTTAGAAATAATTTTCTTAATAAAAATGCTAAGTTTAAAGATCCTAAAGAGGTTGCTGAAAAGTTCCAATCTGTATGTTTAATGGTAGGAATAAAGGGACAAACTAAGGAAATGATTAGAAAAGACGTAGAAATACTTTTAGAAAATTTTAAGTATGGAACAATTAATGTTTTTGTTAATAATACTACATCTATAAAAAGAGATGAAGAATTAGTTCAATGGTTTAGAAAAGAATATAGATATTTAGATGAGCATCCAACAATTGAGGTGTTATATCATAATACTGATTTTGGTGTAGGAGATTAATATTCCATATAATGTATCTGCCTCCGGGGTAAATCCAAGTATTGGATTTACCCCGGAGGTATATTTTTAGAATAAAAAACAGTATTCATATGTAGAATTATAATAAGAGTGATATATTTGGAGGAAGTATATGTCATCAGACATTCAGGAAGTGAGCAATTTAAAAGAAATTTTATGTAGGAAAAAAGTTGCTGAAATAAGGAAGAAATATTATAAGGCTGAAAAAAGAGTTTGTAAAAAAGTATTAAAAAATAACGATGGTGAGTATGAATTTCTAATTAAAAGTAGTTTTGTGGAGTTTAGAAAGAGATATTTTAGTAATCTTTATAATCTTATTAATGGTATAGTGAATAACTCAATTGGAAGTATAGAAGGAGAAATGAGAGCTTATATTTCAGAGAAGGAAAGAAGCAGAACATTTGAGGTTATATCTTTAATAAGAAGTATTTTAGATAGAAATGATATAATATGGGCATTGCACAAGGAGTATTTAGAGTTGAGAAAAGATTGTGCATGTCCAGAGGCTATTACAATTGTTATTGGACAACAATATCAAAATATAGCATTAAATATTTTTAATATGTTAGGAACTATAGAAAATGGACATATTTTTGTAGTTAATAATGTAAGAATTAGGATAGCTTTTAATTTTACTCTTGAAAATAAAATATGCAATTTAACAAATAATAATATAAGGTACTGTATATTAGAAAATGAAGCATTACCAATACTAACTCCATAAAAAGATTACCTCTAGTTTTGAAAAAATACATATAAACTAGAGGTAAATTAAAAGATAGTATTAGATTTGAAGATAGTTTTTTCAAAGTTAATAAAAAAAAGTCAGAAAATTATAAAAAATATATGGAAAAATAAAAATAATATGATATAATAAATACATAACTAGAAAACGTATACAAATATAAAGTGGGAGGATTTAATATGGTTGATGAATCAAAAGTTGTAGAAATGAATGAGGAAATAAAAGGGGAAAAAGATGAAGTAAAATCATCTGAAAAAGAAGCTATACTTAAAGAGTATGAAGATACATTAGGGTATTAAGAGAATTTAAATTATAAGCTTATAGGGGCTGATGGGTAAGGTTCCTTATAGTTTATTTATGGTACAGGGTAAATCAATTATGGTATAAAAGGGTATTAAATAAGGTGTTAGATAGGACAAGCTATTTAACATCTTATTTTTTTATTGAAATAAATAGTATTATTCCGTAAAATACCAATTAGAGACCTTCAATTAAGTTATAGTTTATAAAAGTATTTATATATTTACTTTAGGAGGAGTTAAAAATGAAAATTAAAACAGAGGTAAGTATTAATAAGGTAAAAAAGGATGCTGAGGATTTATTTAGAGGAGGATTTTTTTGTTCTGAGGCAGTAATTAGTAGCATTAGAAGTAATTTTGAATTAGACATACCTGAAATTGTTATTGCAATGGCATCTGGATTTCCGGTTGGAATAGTTTAATTTAAAAAATATTGATAAATGATTTTATGGAGAAGAAATTATGAAGATAAATAAAATACATCATGTAGCAGTGATTTGCTCAAATTATCAAGTATCAAAAAAGTTTTATACTGAAATATTAGGTCTTAAGGTTATTAGAGAAGTATATAGAGAAGAAAGGGAATCTTACAAATTAGATTTGGAGCTTGGTGATAGCCAAATAGAATTATTTTCTTTTAAAAATGCTCCAGAGAGAGTAAGTTATCCTGAAGCAAGGGGACTTAGACATCTTGCTTTCGAGGTTGATGATATTGAAGAAGCTGTAAGATATTTAGAAAGTAATGGAGTGAAATGTGAGCCTATAAGAATAGATGAGTTTACATTAAGAAAATTCACTTTTTTTGAAGATCCAGATAAATTACCACTTGAATTATATGAAAAATAGAATGTTATATTATTAGGAAAAGGAAGCAACAGTATTTTTACTATGAAATTAAGGTAAAATTAAAATTTATGTTATACTATGCATATACTAAAATTCGTAGCAAATAAGGAGAACAATATGTATTTAATTGATTATCACATTCATTCAAATAATTCTTTTGATAGTAAGGAAACTGTATTATCAGTTTGCAAAGCTGCAATTGAAAAAGGTATAAACGAAATTTGTTTTACTGAGCATTTTTCTGTTAAAGAAGGAATAAAAAGCTATGGTTTTTTAAATTTAAAGAAGTATAGTGATGAAATAAAAGAGTGTAGGGAGATTTTTAAGGATGAGCTTACAATTAGAGCTGGGATTGAAATTTGTGAGCCACATGAAAATGAGGAAGAATTAAGGTTAATACTTGAAAACATACCTTTTGATTTTATTTTAGGATCAGTACATAATTTTGATTATAATATTGGACTTGCAACATATATGAGCGCTCATTCTAAAGAAGAAAGCTATAGTAGATATTTTGAAGAAGTAAATAATGTTTGTACTTCATCTTATATTGATGTTGTAGCTCATTTAGATTTAATGAAGAGATATGCTTTTAATACTCATGGAAATTATGATTTTAATGATTATAAGGAAAAGATAGAAGAGGTACTTAAAAACATTATTAATTCTGGTAAAGGTATTGAAGTTAATACTTCTACATTAAGAGGAATAGTTAATGAAACTATGCCATCAATTGATATATTGAAAATGTATTATGATTTAGGTGGAGAAATAATAACTGTAGGTTCTGATGCTCATAAGCTTGAAGATGTTGGAGCAGATATTAAAGAAAGTATTGAGGTATTAAAGAATATTGGCTTTAAAAATATATATAGATTTAAAAATAGACAAGCAATTCCAGTAGAAATTTAATAAAGATTATTGCAAAGATACTGGGGTAAACTGTAAAATGATGAAATTTACTGTATTTGGAAGCGTATGTGAGGTAAATAAGCTCTTTAATTATTTTTAACTAATTATCATATAAATTTGCTTTAAATTGAATTTGAGAAAATCAATTAAGAGGAATACAATTTAATTAAGCAATTACTTAATTAGATTGAGGTATACTTATGAATGAAAAAGTTAAAGTTTTTAAAGCTATAGGTGATGAAACAAGGTTAAAAATATTAATTTTATTATCTACTAAAAATGTATGTGCAAAGGGAATTGCTAAGCATTTAGAGATTTCTGAAGCAGCAGTGTCACAACATATAAAAACTCTTAAGGAAGCAAATCTTGTAATAGCATATAAAGATGGATATTACATTATGTATGAATTAAATAAAGAGGTTTTAGAAAATGCTAAAAAATTTATGGACCTTCTCATTCATAAAGATATAGATTTAATAAGTAAACAATGTAATATTAAAATTAGTGATTTAAATATAACTAAGTGTAAGCTTAGCTGTAAATCAATGAAGTGTTGTTGTAAGAGAAAATTTAAGGAGGAATTATAATGAAAGTATGTTTTCCAGTTAAATCAAATGAAGGTATGAGTAGTATGCCTTATAATCATTTTGGTAGTGCTCCAGAGTTTGTCATTTGTGATTTAGAATCTAATGAGGTTAAGGCAATAGGAAATGGAGATTTAGGACATGAACATGGAAAGTGTCAACCTATTAAGGCCTTATCAGGAGAGATAGTTGATGCTGTTATAGTTGGTGGTATTGGCAAAGGGGCTATAGTTAAATTAAACTCTATGGGAATAAAGGTTTATCAAGCTATTGAAGGAACTATAGAAGATAATATTAACTCATTAAAAAGTGGTGAACTCAAAGAGTTTGATAGTAATCATACATGTAATCATGATGGATGTTCACACCATCATAATTAATATTATTAGGTCAGCTGTTAAGTTGGCCTTTTTATGTTATTTGTAAAGAGGAATTATTTAATATTTATAATTCGTTAATAAAAGGAATATAGAAATCTTATGTAAAATTTGTTATTATTATCAATAATAGAGAAAAATAATAATAGAAACTTGAATAATATATTAAATGTAGTTATAGAGGGTAAGATGAGTGAAAAAATTAAAGATACAAAGGTTTATACAAAAGTAATAAAAGATATTAAAGAAAAAATATTAAGTGGTCAATTAAAAAATGGAGATAGATTGCCATCAGAGAGAGAAATGGCAGAAAAACTAGAAGTATCTAGAACATCTATAAGGGAAGCAATTAGAGTACTAGAAATTATGGGATTGATTGAAAGCAAGAGGGGATCTGGAAATTACATAGCTAATAGTTTTGGAAATTCACTTTTCGAGCCTTTATCTATAATGTTTATGTTACAAGAATATTCAACAGAAGACATTCATGAACTCAGGGAAACGCTTGAAATAGAGTGTTGTAGAGTAGCAAGTAAGAGAATATCTGATGATGATATTAAATTGTTAAATGATATAATTGATAAGATGTATAAAACAAATGATGAAGAGCAAAGTTTATTATTAGATATTAGGTTTCATAATATAATTGTTAAATCTTCTGATAATCCTTTAATTGTTAATGTTCTTGAAGTTATATCTCAACTTATGGACAAGTTTATTAGGGAGGCTAGAAAGGTTATTCTTTGTGAAAATAATAATAGAGAAGTTCTTTTAAGTACTCATAAGGAAATAGTATTATCTTTGCAAGAAAGAGATGAAGAAAAGGCTATATATTCAATGAAAAAGCATTTTGAAATAATAAGAAAAGCTTATCAAAATAACTAAATTGTTCGTTAGAGCGTGAATGCCGTGATGACGAAAATTAATGATATTATATCCAGGAATTGTGTAATTTGCGTTAAGAATTTATATTGTTTTTTCCAGAAAAAGAGCTAAAGCTTCGAAAGTCACTTCGTTCCCTCAGCTTCTTAACGCTATTTTTCTTCCAAAAACAATTAAATTCTAAAACTTAATTACAATATTCCTTGCAATAATATCATTAATTTTTCTTTATCACTGGCTTTAAAGCTAAAAGATACAATTTCCTGTGTAACCACCTTAAAAGTTAACGACTTTTGC
Organism: uncultured Clostridium sp.; assembly: GCA_900547475.1. GTDB lineage: Bacteria > Bacillota > Clostridia > Clostridiales > Clostridiaceae > Clostridium. The sequence goes on from URGW01000022.1 coordinate 29,481, forward strand.
TATATTTTATATACCAAATTATTAACTTTTAAATATATATTTTTTTATAGCTAAAGTTATAAATATACAAATTAACTATGCGGAATCAATTATATAAATTGTAGGAGAAAATTTCATAGTTCCCGGAAAATAAATATTTCATTTTTTCGCTACCATGTGGTGTGTAATATCATTAATTTTTTGGCTCCACGTGGTGCACAATATATACTATCGTTTTAGAAAAGACTTCTTGAAAGCAAATTCCACACTTATAAAAACCATAACTACTATTGCAAATTCAATTTCTAACATAATAACACTAACATTACTAGTATCTAAAAAAGTTGTAGCATTTAAAATATTTGATTTATTTATTAATAATGCAGTAGCAGTTATAATAAATGTAACTAATCCTGATACAAACCAAATTAAACCACACTTTTTATTAAAGGATTCTAATGCGTTTTTATCATTAAAAATATTACTATCATCCTTACTACATAATCCACTACCAAGCATAGTAAGTGGTATAAACAAGTCTAATATTTTATTTATTCTTTTATTGGAATGCTTATTATACAACACCCCTATATAAATCATAATTACTGGAATAATAATGTTACAAAGTAAAATAAATATTGTCATAATAACCTCCTTCTTATTAAATAACAAATTAATTATTTGGAAAATATATTTCTTTTTTATATTAGTAATTTTATATGATTGTATATAAATCATTATATTTATTTTAAACCAAAAAAAGTAAAATTAAAATGTATTTTACTTTTATATATAATATATTACAAACATATATATAAATAGTTGGCTTTGTTTTAAAATAATGTGGAAATAAGTAGAACATAAAGGGATGTCCGATGGAGATCCCTTTAAATCGTAATAATTTAAAATTGTCCATAAAACTACATATTAGTTATTTTTTATGAAATTATTTTAAAATTTTTTATCTAAATATCTATTCAGAAAAATCTGTACTGTAATTGCGCTTAGGTAAATAATAATTATATTCTCCTGAATTTTAATAGCTTATTAAAACAAAACAAATTAATACATATTGAAAATTCCATGTAGTAATATTCCAGGTGTTAACGAATTAGATGTTATATAAATCTTTCCAAGTAAATAACCAAATAATATATAGTATGGAATTGAATTTATATCATGCCCAAATCCACTTAAATGAGAAATTGCAAATATAATTGATTGAATAATATTTATTTGAACATAATTTAATTTTGTTTTTATTAGTCCATTAAATGTACAACCTCTATAAATAATTTCTTCTAATCCATAATTAGAGATAAGATTAATAATTACAACAGCTAAAAAATTAATTATATTATAATAATTACTCTTATCTTTTAATCCAATAATCAATAAAAAGTAAGCAATAATCAACATTGCAATTATCCAAAAAAAATTCGTTTTATAGGTGAAGTTTTTTAATTTAGTTTTACAAACTTTAAATACTATAAATAAAAGTAAAATATTTAATACATAAGGAATCCATATATTAATATTATCTGATAATAGATTATTAACTATTAAAGTTATTACGGTAGAGTAAATTACTATCCAAAAAGAATTACCATTTTCTTTTATGTTTTCTACATTACATTTTTTATTGAAAATAATATTATATAAATTCATAAATAAGATACTTAATATAATAATAACTATAAATTTAATTTTAGTTTTATTAATATAAATAAAATTAGAATTATAAAATAATATAGATATTATTAAAATGAAAATTACTTCAACAAATAAATTTTTATAATCAATCATTAATCTTTCTTTAATTTTAAGCATTATTTATTAATCCTTTTATCTATAAGATATTTTGCTTTCTTATAATCGCTTTGTTTAACAGATATTGTATATTGAGTCTCATAATTCATATCTACATTAACTCTTCTTAGACTAAACCTTTCATCGTTTCTTAATAGTTTCACTATCTTATGTTTATATTTAATATTATTTTTCTTAAGAATACCTACTATATTTGAAACATCCTCAATTGAATATCCAATATATACATCTTCCTTATTCAATAGAAACATTATTTCATCAAATAAAAACACTATAATCTCCTCCTTTTTATTATCTAATGTTAATCATATTAAGTTTGTTCATTAATGATTTACTCAATATAATATTTGTGTGCGATTAAATCTTCTTCGCTAATATACTTAACATTTTCATACCCCTTTGATATAGCATGCATATACATATTTGATATCAATTGACTATCCTTACACCAAAATACAACATAGGAACAGTCATATACTGCAAGTATAATTTTACAATCACTTTCCAAAAACTCATTATACTTTGATACCGCTTTAATAATCCCCTCTTTAAAAAAACCCCTTAAAGTTACAAATATCATATAATAAGTATTATTTTTCGACCTTTCATATAGTTTTTCTCCAGATAATATTCTATCTTCATCAAATAGGAATTCATTTGTAAATTCATTATCATTCAATAGGTATATTTCATCATTATCAATTAGCCATTCATAACAATCAACAGGTAATGGTTCCAATATATCAGATAGATAATTTCCATATTCATTTGGAATTTCAAATATCACTCCTATATTTTTCATTTGATTCACCTCAAGCTTATTAATAAGTCATCATATAATACGATTGTTTATCAATCATTATGTTTATTATATGATAAAACAAGTAAAATTAAAATAAATATTACTAATTATACATATATTGACTTTGTAATCTTAAAGACCTTTATTAAAGATATAGAATGCGTTTAATTAGAGTGGATAAAGAACTTCTTAAGTTTATTTCTTTCAATTTCTGTTTTAAATAATTGACTACATTTATCTATTTCCATTTTCCTACTTGAAACTGAAGACTTAGAAAATTCATTGAAAGTTTTTGCACTCTGAATTCTGACATTTATATCTTTGTTTAATACCATTTTTACCATGATATTTTCCATACTTAGATATTTTGTTATGATTACATTTAGAAAAACTTTGTACGTTAATTAAATAACAATTATTTACAAATGAAAAGTGTAGATTTATAATATAGATAATTGGTAATACCAATTTTAGGAAGAAGGAGGGGCGGATGAATATACTTAAACAATGGATTTTAATTTTATTTGTTTATTTCTTAGGGGAAGTTTCAGCGAAAAGTTTATCATTACCTATACCAGGTAATATTATGGGGATGATATTTCTTTTCATTTTCTTAGTTACAGGTATTATTAAATTAGAAAAAATAGAGGATGCTGCAAAGTCTATATTAGGTAATTTAGCATTTCTATTTATTCCAGCAGGTGTTGGGTTAATGAATTATTTTGGAATAGTAAGTAATTATGTTGCACAAATACTATTTATAGTTGTTATAACTACCTTTATTGTAATGTCATGTACAGGATTAACAGTTCAATTAGTATCTAGAAAAATAGAGTCTACAGCAGTTAAAAAGATTAAAAATAAAGAAGCTATAGAGTCCTTAGAAAGGGGTGAATAATATGGATATTTTCACTTCTAATATGTTTTTTGGAATTTTCATATCATTAGTTGCATATGAAATTGGACAAATTCTTTATAAAAAAACGAAGTTACCAATATTTAATCCACTTTTAATAGGAATAATTTTAGTAATAGTATTTTTAAAAGTGTTTAATATTGACTTTGAAACATATAATCAAGGTGGTAAATTTATAAATATGTTTTTAGGACCAGCAACAGTAATATTAGCAGTACCACTTTATAAACAATTATCATTACTTAAGAAAAACTTTATACCTATAATTATTGGTATAACAATAGGGTGCTTAGTAAGTGTTTTATCTATAATGGTACTAGCTAGATTATTTAATTTAAATAATGAATTAATTATTTCTTTATTACCTAAATCAGTAACTACTCCTATAGGTATAGAAATTTCAAACACTCTTGGAGGAATAACTGGAGTAACTGTATTAGCAGTTGTTATTACAGGGATAACAGGAGCAATTATTGCACCTATAGTTTGTAAAGTTTTTAGAATAACTGATCCAGTAGCAAGGGGAATTGGTATAGGAACTGCATCTCATGCTGTAGGAACTTCAAAGGCCTTAGAAATGGGAGAAACAGAAGGGGCTATGAGTTCATTATCCATTGGAATTGCAGGACTTATAACAGTTGTAATTGCACCTATATGTCTTAATATTGTATCTAAATTTTTTTAGATACTAGTTTATTTATATAAAAGTTAGTAGAAATATAAATAAAGAATTATATATAGGGTTTTATAGAGTTAAAATTGGTAGTACCAATTTTGAAAGTAATCTATTAATAAATAAGCTAGTAATATAATTTTAAAAATATAATATAAGTTTAATTAATGTATATCAGGAGATGAGAGTTTATGAATATTTTAGTTTGTATCAAGCAAGTTCCAGGAACATCTAAAGTGGAAGTTGATCCAGTTACTGGAGTTTTAAAAAGAGATGGTGTTGATTCTAAAATGAATCCATATGATTTATATGCATTAGAAACAGCTTTTAAAATTTCAGAAAATAAAGGTGGTAAAATAAATGTTTTAACAATGGGTCCACCACAAGCTAAGGAAATTATTAAGGAAGCTTATTCAATGGGAGTTGACCATGGTGTATTGTTATCTGATAGAAAATTTGCAGGAGCAGATGTTTTAGCAACTTCTTACACCTTATCTCAAGGTGTTAAAAGTATGGGAAGTTTTGATTTAATAATTTGTGGGAAGCAAACTACTGATGGTGATACTGCTCAGGTTGGTCCAGAAATGGCTGAGTATTTAAATATTCCTCATGTTGCAAATGTTAGAAGAATTATAGAAGTAAAAGATGAATCTATAGTAGTTGAGATGGATATGCCAAACACATTAGAGGTAGTAGACATTAAGTTACCAGCATTAATTACTGTAGAAAAAGGAATTTTCGAACCTAGATTACCTTCTTATAAAAAGAAAATCTTAACTAAAGATAGGGAAATAGATGTTAAGAGTTTATGTGATTTTAAAGATCAAAATGAAAACAATTACGGTTTAAATGGTTCTCCAACTCAAGTTGAAAGGATTTTTCCTCCTAAAGTCAATGATAAAAGAGAAATATGGAAAGGTAGTAGTGAAGAACTAGTTACAAAATTTGAAGATAAATTAAAGGAATTAAAGTTTATTTAAGGGGGTATAGTTTATGGGAAGGTTAGTAATTAATCAAGATAAAGTTGGTAATAAAGAAGAATTAGTTAAGATATGTCCTTTTGGCGCACTTGAAATTAAAGATGATAAATTAGATATAAATAGTGGATGCAAAATGTGTAAACTATGTGTTAGAAAAGGTCCAGAAGGTGCAGTTGTATTTGTTGAAGATGAAAAGGTAGAGATAGATAAAAGTCTTTGGAGTGGAATTGCTGTTTATGTGGATCACGTTGATGGAGAAATTCATCCTGTAACCCTTGAACTTATAGGAAAAGCAAGGGAACTAGCAGATAAGGTTAATGAAGAAGTTTATTGTATAGCCATGGGAAATAATATTGAAAGTAATGTTCATGAGCTTTTACATTATGGAGTTGATAAAGTATTTTTATATGAAGATAAGGAATTAAAGTATTTTAGAATTGAGCCTTATACTTCAGTAATTGAGGACTTTATAAATAATCTTAAGCCAGCTGTATTGTTAGTTGGAGCAACAACTGTTGGTAGGTCATTAGCACCAAGGGTTGCGGCTAGGTTTAGAACTGGACTTACAGCAGATTGTACTATTTTAGACATAAAGGAAAATACAGATTTAGTTCAAATAAGGCCAGCTTTTGGTGGAAATATTATGGCTCAAATTGTTACTCCAAACTCTAGGCCACAACTTGCAACTGTTAGATACAAAGTTATGTCAGCACCAGAAAGAAGTGAAGATGAAGTAGGCGAAATAGTTAAATTACCTATAAAAAAGGAAAAATTAAAATCTAATATTAATGTATTAGAAGTAGCTAAAAAATCTAAAGAGAAAGAAATAAGTGAAGCTGATGTTTTAGTTGTTGCAGGAAGAGGAGTAAAGAGTGAAAAAGATTTAGAAATGATAAAGGAATTAAGTGAGCTTTTAGGAGGTCAAGTTGCTTGTACAAGACCATTAATTGAAGCAGGATGGGTTGATTCAAAAAGGCAAGTTGGATTAAGTGGTAGAACCGTTAGACCAAAGCTTATTATTACTTGTGGGGTATCTGGTGCAGTTCAGTTTACTGCAGGAATGAATAATTCTGATTATATATTTGCTATTAATACTGATGAGAAAGCACCAATTTTTAAGGTTGCTCATTATGGAATAGTTGGTGATATTTATGAAGTTGTACCAATGTTAATTGAAAGGCTTAAAAATAATGGCTGTGGTGTAATAAAGGAATTGGCTATAGAAGGAGTTTAGTTTAATTTTAGTTGATTCTAAGGCAAGTATAAAAGGGAGGAATTTATGATGGAATATAAGGAATTTTCTGTAGAAGATTATAAAAATATATTAGATTTAATTGGTGATAATGATAGAGTCATATATGGTGAAAATATAAGTGAAGATTATAGTAGAGATGAGCTTGGTTCTGTTAGAGTTATGCCTAATGTGGTAGTACAAGCTTTAAGTACTGAAGAGGTTTCAAAGGTAATGAAGTATGCTTACAATAATAATATTCCAGTAACTCCAAGAGGTTCAGGTACAGGTCTTGTAGGAGCAGCAGTTCCTATTAAAGCTGGAATTGTTATAGATTTAAGTAAAATGAATAAAATTTTAGAGTTAGATGAAGAAAATTTAACATTAACTGTTGAGCCTGGTGTGCTTCTTATGGAAATAGGAAAGTATGTAGAGGAATTTGATTTGTTTTATCCACCAGACCCTGGAGAAAAAACTGCAACTATAGGTGGAAATATTAGCACTAATGCAGGAGGAATGAGAGCAGTAAAATATGGAGTTACTAGAGACTATGTAAGAGGCCTGGAGGTTGTACTACCTAATGGAGAAATTATTAATGTTGGTGGAAAAGTAGTAAAAAATAGTTCAGGATATGCATTAAAGGATTTGATAGTAGGCTCTGAAGGAACTTTAGGAATTGTTACAAAAGCTGTATTAAGATTATTACCATTACCTAAAAAGGCAATTAGTCTTTTAATTCCTTTTGATACTTTAGATAATGCAATTGAAACTGTACCAAAGATAATTAAATCAAAATCTATTCCAACAGCAATAGAATTTATGCAAAGAGCAGCTATAGTTGCAGCTGAAGAGTTTTTAAAGAAACCATTTCCTGATAATTCATCAGATGCATACTTATTATTAACTTTTGATGGAAACTCTAAGGAAGAAATAGAAAGAGCATATGAAGGAGTAGCTAATATTTGTTTAGAATCTGGAGCTTTAGATGTATTTATTTCAGATACAGAAGAAAGACAAGAAGCTATTTGGAGTGCTAGAGGAGCATTTTTAGAGGCTATAAAAGCATTAACTACTGAAATGGATGAAGTAGATGTTGTTGTACCTAGAAATAAGGTTGCTGAATTTGTTAAATTTACACATGAGGTTGAAGAATCTCAAGATATAAGAATAAAGAGTTTTGGACATGCAGGAGATGGAAATCTTCATATTTATATATTAAGAGATGACTTAAATTCAGAAGAATGGAATAATAAACTTAATAATGTTATGGAGATATTATATAAGAAATCGAGAGAGTTAAATGGTCAAGTTTCAGGAGAGCATGGTATTGGATTTGCTAAAAAGCCATTTTTAAATGAATCATTGCCAAAAGAGTCTATAGAAATTATGAAAGGCATAAAACTTGCCTTTGACCCTAAGAATATATTAAATCCAGGTAAGGTCTGTCAATAATCACCAAAATTCGGGATGCCTCTGAGGTAAATCCATATATTGGATTTGCCTCAGAGGTTAAAAAGAACGTACTTTCACTTTGTTAAAAAATATAGTAGAATATAAATTGATAAAGTTACAAAGGATGGAAGTATATGAAAGGAAAAGAGCATATGATTGTAGGAACTACTGCAACAGCAACTATGGGAATTGGATTTTTAATTACTAAAACCTTTGATAGTGCTGTATATTTAGCTCCTTTAATTATTGGTGGATTTATTGGATCATATATGCCTGATATTGATTCACATAATTCTAAAGCAAGGCAAGTTTTTAATAAAGTACTAACATTTTCTATAATAGCAATAGTATTAGGATATATGTTGGGAATTGCATTAAGTGTAAATGATGTATTGAATTTCTTAGAAAATAATATTAAAAATTGTTCTGCAATAGTTATGTTTTGTATAACAACTGTATTAGGAAAGTTATCTCCACATAGAATGTTTACTCATAAATGGCTTGGAACATTAATGTTTTGTGGAAGTGTATATTTAACAGGAAATATATATTTATCACTAGGTTTTTCTATGGGATATATTTTACACATTGTTTGTGATAGGTTTTCGCCAAGAGGTAAGAATTTGAAATTTTTTGAGTTTAAATTGCCTTGTAAAAATTCCAAGAATAAAACAACAATTACTTGGTAAATACAATTTTTAACAAATAAAATGTTTAATTAATAAATAATTAATAAAAGAATTGGAAACTATTTAGCTGCCAATTCTTTTATTTTTATGTTTTTAGGTAAGTTTGTTTTTATTGATTTAAGTATACCTTTTGGATTTTCTGTCATTATAGAACAAATAAGTAAATCATACTTAGTTGTAAGTTTTAACTCATAAGTATTTTCTTTATCCTTTTTTTCAAGTAATAAACTTTGAATTTCATTGAATTCACCATAGTTATTTTTTACTACTACATAATTATCATATATTGCAAATTTAGTACAAGATAATTTTATGCAGAAAAAAACTATTATATTTATAATTATAACTGTTATTAAGTAATAAGATGTTATATTATTCATAAATGTATAAATAGCAAACATTATACTAACAATTAATAAAATAATAGATGGAATATAAGTATTTAAAGAGCTAGTAGTGTATTCAAGTTTTAAATTATCTTTATTCTTAAATATTTTTTTATAATAAATAGAATATAGAATTGTTAAATAATAAGTAGGCATTCCAGCAAAAATAATTAAAAAGAATATAAGAAGAAAATTATTCATAAAAAAGTCCTCCTAAGAAAGATTTCTTAAATTTTTATATAAATAATATTCTATACTAATAACTATATATTATCAATATAGATAAAAATTTCTTATATTTAACAGAAAAGTTTAATAAAAAAGCTTTTTTAAGAATAAAAGAAATAACTACTATTTTAATAATTTTTGTAATGTGTGAATGTTATGGTTTTTTAGTTGAAGAAAGCTTCAATATTATTACTTTTATTCAAACTATGTCATTAATTGTTTAAAATTATTGGATTAGAAGTTATTATAAAACCAAATGAAGTTTTATACAATCATTTAATGATAAAAGTTTTTGTTGGATCTAGAGAAGAAATGGTTATTGTAGAAGTCCAGGATAATGGTATTGGTATACCAAATGAAAAACAAAAGTATATTTTTAATAGATATGCAAGGATTAAAGAAAGTAAAAGTGGATATAAAGAAGGATCTGGATTAGGTCTTAATATAGTACAGGAAATAGTTAAGAAGTTTAATGGAGAAATTAAACTTGAAAGTGAAGAAGGAGTTGGAACAAAGATAACTCTTATTATACCTAAAGTAGAATTTGATGAAGAAATGTATGAAGATTATTACGATGACTTTAATTTTAAAAATGATATCATGCAAAAGATTGATTTAGAAATGTCAGATATATGTATATAAAAAGAATCATTAAGCTAATAATTGTATTAGTTTAATAAATTTTTATTAAAAGATGGAGGAAAATATTTACAGAAAATGATTTAAGGTGTATACTAGATTTATAGTAGCCGAAAGAAAAGTTTTATGACTACTAGAATCTATAGATTTTATAATTATAAAAGCTAAAGGGGTGATGCTTCTAAATGTCGTTATTGGATGATGTTCAGTTTATGGACAAATATGATAGAGAGGAGGCGTGGGTAAAGCTTAAAAATAGGCTTTTGATTAATGCTAAGATTGAACTTTATAAATGTTTTAAAGAAGGAGATGATCCAGCCTATCTAATACGTTAGTAAAGGAGGATAGAAGTTCATTATTCATAAAATAAAGTAGATTTTAAACATGTTTATTTAAAAATAATTTAATAATGTATATAAAAAGGAGCTACTTAATTTAGCTCCTTTTAATTTTAACATAAAAGGTGTAGGTGATAAAAATGGAATATATATCATTAGTAGTTAAGAAGATAAGGCCTTTTTTGAGTTTGATTATCTTTTTCTTGGCATTTACTATTTCTTTTTCAATAATTATAGGAACTTTAAAATATACAATTCCATTTATAATTGGATTAATAACAGCATCAATTTTAAAAAAGCCAACAGAGGCTCTTATTAAGAGGTTTAATATAGAAGGAAATTTTGCAGCAAGTATTTCAATTTTAATATTTTATATTATTACAGTAACTTTATTAGGATTTGGTGTAATGTATTTTTGTTCGGAAATTAAAGACTTAGCAACTGATGGCTATCAGTATTTGTATGATAATGGATCAGAGATAAATAAATTTGTTCAAGATTCACTATCAGCTTTTGAAAATATAGATGAATCTATTTTAGAAAGCTTAAAAAGTAATATAAATAAATTTATATCAGATATATCAAATTCTGCTTTAGATTTTAGTATGAATATTGTAAATTACATAATAAGTGTAATTTCAGCTTTACCATATATTATATCAGTAATAATTTTTGCAATATTATCTAGTTTTGTTTTTCTTAAAAAGTTTATTAAAAAGGATTCTTCAGATATAAAAGGTACTGAATATATTAATGAAAATGAATTTGAGAAGTTTTTGAAGATTATAGTAGAAATTAAAGATGTTGTTTTTAAATATATAGGTACTTATTCTATATTAATTTTATGTACATTTATAATTACCTTTATAGGATTTAGTATGCTAAGAATACCATATACATTGTTATTAAGTTTAACATGTATGATATTAGATTTGCTGCCTGTTGTAGGAATGATAATGGTATTTTTACCACTTTTAATAATTTATTTTTTTGCTGGAAAGTATATTATTGTTATATTTTTAATTGTTTTATTTTGTGCAATTATGATTACTAGGAATATATTAGAGCCTAAGCTTTTATCATCATCTTTAGAATTATCTTCATTAAGTGTTTTAATTGCTATATTTATAGGTGTAAATGCTGCAGGATTTAAAGGAATGATATATTTGATGTCACTATTTATAAGTTTTAATTTTTATAAGAAATATTCAAGTAATAATCAAGGCTTTATATTTAAGCAAAATGAAGATAGACTTGAAAAATAATATAAAATATTTAAAAAACTATAGAAAAGCTTCTGTTTATATTGTATCTTTCTTAAAGGTAGCAAGAATAGAAGCCTTTCTATTTTAATATATAAATTTAGGAATATTAATACTTAATAATGATGAAAAAATATATAAGTAATAAAAATGTAGTATATTTTTATAGTACTCTAATTATATATATAATGGATGTTAAAAATATTAACAAGCATAGTGATAACTTAATAGATATTATGAATGATAAACCTTGGGAGCTTAGATATAATACTAGAAATTAAATATAGTAAAATATCATAGGGGAAATTACTGAAATAATAAAGTACACAAATTTATGAAAAGGTTTACTAAAGTAGAAACTAATACATCTAATTTAGTTGTTATTTTCGAGATTAAAATAAAATTTTAGGGGGTATTTTGGTGAAAGTTTTAATAGGTGATGATGAAGCAAAAATTAGAGAGGATATAAAAAGTACTATTTATTGGGAAAATTCTGAGTTTAAGATTAGTAGAGAATCTGAGAATGAAATTATAAGTAAAATGGAAAAAGAGGAGAATAAAGTTATAAATAATAAGTTAAAGAAACATGATGATAAGTTAAAGGAAAATTTTCTTAAGGAATGGATGAGAGGAAAAATTAGAAGTTCAGAAGTTGAAAATGATATGAGATATTTTAATATTAAATATACTAATTCAATGGGGTTAATAATAGTTAAACCTTTAATAAAGTCGAAATGTATAACTGAAAATGAGTGGAAAGAGGACTTGTTAAGTTATGCTATATATAATATTGCAAGTGATGTAATGAATAAATTTGAATGTTTAAATATATTTATTGATTCTAAAAGGCAAGTAGTTATTTTGTGTGATATAAATCCGATAAGGTATTGGCATGGTACTGTTAATGAATTAGAAAATACTATTAACAAATCTCTTAAAATAAATGTAGTTATATGTGCATCATTCTTACGTAATAATCCAGTTCAAGTCAACATTGTTTATAAATCTTTATGTAACAGATTAATTGATAAAAGTAAGAAAACACCTGTAGTTATTGAAGTACAAAAGTATATAAATAGAAATTATAATAATGAAGATTTATCAATATCAGAAATAGCAAATAATTTAGGTATTAGCCAGACATACCTTATTAGATTATTTAAGAGAGAGCTAAGAATGACTTTTGCTGATTATTTAACTAATGTACGAATAAAGAATGCAATAATTTTAATGAGAGATCCATCACTAAAATTATATGAAATTGCAGAATTAATTGGATATAGTACACAACATTATTTTAGTAATGTATTTAAAAAGCATGTTGGAATATCACCTCAAGACTATAAGTTAGGTTTAGTCAATAAAAAAAATGGTAAAATATTATCATGTTAAAGTAAATAGTTACAAAATAAGTTGTTTATTATATAATAATAAATTATTGGGTTAGAGGTGAAATTATGGCTAAAGAAAAAGTGATAAAAACAAATGCGATGAGAATACTAGATTTAAAGAAAGTAAATTATGAAATGATTACTTATGAAAGTAAGGATGGGAAAATAGATGGTATATCAGTAGCACATAAAATTTGTATAGATGAAGAGAATGTATTTAAGACTTTAGTAGCACAAGGAACAAGCAAAGAGTTATATGTTTTTGTTATTCCTGTAGCGGAAGAGTTAAATTTAAAGGAGGCTGCTGTAATAACTGGTGAGAAAAAAATAGAAATGATTCATGTTAATGATATTATGAGGCATACCGGATATATTCGTGGAGGTTGTTCACCAATAGGGCAAAAACGTGAATATAAAACATTTATACATGAAAGTGCTAAAGAGTTAGATTTTATTATTGTTAGTGCTGGAAAGATTGGATATCAGATAAAGATAAATCCTAATGATTTAATAAATATAGTATCAGGAAAATTTGAATATATAATAAAATAATTTAGCATATAAATAAAAATTTGTTGGATTGTTCTCAAGTAGGGATGAATAATCTTTATAAAATTATATAAAGATTAATAAAAAATACAGAAATTTTACTAATAATAACCATAGTATTTGGAAATACTATGGTTATTATATTTTTAGAGGTGAAGTAATGTTTAAATGGAGAGATTTTTATTTAATGAAAGTTTATAATTCTAAAAATAAATATATTGGCGTTGTAGAGGATATTTCCATAGATTTTAACAAAGGAATTATAGAAGGGTTTACAATTTCACCTGCATCTATAATAAAAAAGCATACTTTTGTTTCTAGAGATGGAATAGTATCTATAGATAAAGTACTGAGAGTTAGAGAAACATCAAAATTTGAAGGATTGAAATTTAAGGAAATTAAATTTATAGATATTATAAATGAAAATAAAAAGTTAATTGGAGTACTTGAAGATTTAATAATAGATAAAGAGCATTTTAGTATAAAAGGTTTAATTATTAGTTCAGGAATATTTGATAAGATGTTTAAGGGAAAGGAAATTATAACGTTAAAGCATTGCACTTTATATGATAATTATATTTTATACAATGGAAATGAGCGTATTAAGCTTAAAACTCTACCCCATAACTTAGGAGGCTCTAAGGATGTTAGCAAAGCATAAAAATTTAATTTATAAAGCAATAATAGCAATAGTCATTGTAATACTTAGTATTGTTATATATATATATTTCACTCCTATAAGGGATGTTGTTAATTTATTAGTAATTTCATTTATAATTGCATATACTTTAAAGCCATTAAGAAATTGTTTAAGTGATAGATTGAATATATCAGCTAAAAAAAGTTCGCTTTTAATAATATTATTATTTCTATTAGCATTTATTGGGCTTTTGTATTGTATAGTTCCATCTATAATAAAAGAAAGTGGAAATTTTGGAATTATGCTAGATAGTATAGAAGAATATATTCTAACTTTTGCAAGTAAATTTAAATTAGATAGGTTGCCGGTTTTTGAAACTATATACATACAAGTTGGCGAAAAAATAAATATGGCTCTAAGTAGTGCATCAAATAATTTAGTAGATAATATGATTTCTATTGGAGAGAACCTTGTTGGTCTTGCAGTTATACCAATTACAACTTATTATTTATTAGCTGATGGACATTTAATATATAATAAATTATTATTAGTTTTTCCAACAGATAAAAGGGTTTTAATTAAAAATATAAACAATAATATTGATAAAATATTAAGTAGATATATATTAAGTCAACTTTTATTATCATTAATAATTGGAGTTTTATCATTTATTTTATTATTAGTTCTTAGAGTAAAATTTCCTTTAGTATTATCTATAATAAATGCTATTGCTAATATTATTCCTTACTTTGGGCCTATAATTGGAGGAGTTCCAATAATTTTTATGGCTCTTACAGGATCTGTTACAAAAGGATTATTAGCAGCTGTAGGGGTATTTTTAATACAGCAAGTAGAAGGTAACTTTTTAGCACCTAAAATAACAGGGGATAGCACTAATATGCATCCTATAATAATTATTATTTTATTAATATTAGGTGAGAAAATGGGTGGAGTAATAGGTATGGTTTTAGTTGTTCCAATTACAGTAATTATTAAGGTTATATATGATGATATAGACTATTATTTATTTTAAGTAAGGACCAAAATCTTTGATTTAGTTAGTAAAACTTGTTTCTACGAGCTAAGGGTATAGGGAGTTTTTTTGAAGGATAATTTGTGATTTTAAATCTACTTATATTCATACTTGCTAAAGTTTATTGACATAAATACTTAAATGAAATATAATTTTGTCATAAATCTATAACATAAGGCGATGAAGAGAATGAGTAAATATGACGTAAATATTAAGAGAGGAAGTGGATGGTGAAAACTTCTTATTTAGCATATTGAAGCTATCTTGGAGCTTTTTTTACTTTAAGTGATGTATATTTATATACATAATTAGGGTGGTACCGCGGAAATTATAAGTTTTCGTCCCTTTGTCTTTAGGGATGGAGACTTTTTTTATTGGTTGAATTCCAAATTATAAATAAATTTAAGAATTAGTTTAATTAATAATTAAATTACTAATAGAAGAAAGTTGGAGGTAGAAGAAATAATGAAATTCATGGGAGCAAATGAATTAAGAGAAAGTTTTATTAGATTTTTCGAATCAAAGGAACATTTAAGAATGGAGAGTTTTCCATTAGTACCTAAAAATGATAATAGTTTATTATTAATAAATGCAGGTATGGCACCACTTAAGCCATACTTCACAGGTATACAAAAACCACCAAAAACTAGAGTTACAACTTGTCAAAAATGTATTAGAACTGGTGATATAGAAAATGTAGGAAAGACTTCAAGACATGGTACTTTCTTTGAAATGTTAGGTAACTTCTCATTTGGAGATTACTTTAAAAATGAAATTATTCCATGGTCATGGGAATATGTAACTGAAGTTTTAAAATTACCTAAGGATAAGTTATATGTAACAATTTATTTAGAAGATGATGAAGCATATGAAATTTGGACTACTAAGACAGATATAGATCCAAATAGAATATTTAGATTAGGTAAGGATGATAATTTCTGGGAAGTTGGAACAGTTGGTCCATGTGGTCCATGTACAGAAATTCATTTTGATAGAGGTGTAGATGTAGCGCCTGTTACAAATGTAGATGATTTTGTAGCTGCATCTGATGCTGATAGAATAGTTGAATTCTGGAACCTAGTATTTATTCAATTTGATAAACAAGAAGATGGAAGCTATGCTCCATTAAAGAATAAAAATATAGATACTGGTATGGGACTTGAAAGAATAGCAACTATAATGCAAGGTGTTGATAACATATTTGAAATTGATACAGTAAAGAATATATTAAATAAGGTATCTTCTTTATCTGGTGTAGAGTATGGAAAAGATGCTAATAGCGATATATCTTTAAGAATAGTAACAGACCACGTTAAAGCTGTAACTATGCTTATATCTGATGGTGTTCAACCAAGTAATGAAGGTAGAGGATATGTTTTAAGAAGACTTTTAAGAAGAGCTGCAAGACATGGAAGATTACTTGGAATTAAGGGATTATTCTTAAAAGATGTTGTAGATGCTGTTGTTGAAAATTATGGTGGAAATTATCCAGTATTAGTTGAAAATAAGGACTATATAACTAAGATAATAACTTTAGAGGAAGAAAGATTTAACGAAACTATTGATGGTGGAATGAACATCTTAAATGGATATATTAAAGAGTTAGAAGAAGCTAAATCTACAGTGCTTTCTGGAGAAAAAGCATTTAAATTATATGATACTTATGGATTCCCATTAGAATTAACAGAAGAAATTCTTGAAGAAAAAGGAATGACTGTTGATCACGAAGAATTTAAAAAGGAAATGGAAGCTCAAAGAGAAAGAGCTAGAAGTGCAAGAGGAGAAACTTCTTACATGGGAGCTGATGAAAATCCAATAAACAAAGTAAAAGCAGATGTTGAAACTGAATTTACTGGATATACTTCTACAGAAGGGATTGGAAAAGTTGTAGTTATTGCAACTGATGAGGCTTTTGTTGAAGAATTAGCTGGAGGTAACAAGGGTTATATCTTAACTGATAAGACTCCTTTCTATGCTGAAATGGGTGGTCAAATCGGTGATACTGGTATGATTACTGGAGCTAATGGAACAGCTTATGTATATAACACTAAGAAAAATGTCGGTGGAAAGACTGTTCATTATGTTGAAGTTAAAACTGGATGCATAAAAAATGGTGAAGAGGTTACCTTAAATGTAGATAAGGTTAGAAGATCTAGCGTTTGCAAAAACCATACAGCAACTCATATGTTACAAGCTGCATTAAAAGAAGTTGTTGGATCCCATGTTCATCAAGCAGGATCTTTTGTGGATAATGAAAGATTAAGATTTGACTTTACTCACTTCCAAGCTATGACAGCTGAAGAAATTCAAAAGGTTGAAGATTTAGTTAACGATAAAATAATGGAAGTTGATACTGTAGAAACTAAGCTTATGACAATTGAAGAAGCTAAGGAATCTGGAGCAACAGCATTATTCGATGAAAAGTATGGTGATAAAGTAAGAGTAGTAGCTGCAGGAGAATTCTCTAAAGAGCTTTGTGGTGGTACTCACGTATCTAATGTTGGAGAAATAGGATTATTTAAAATAGTTTCTGAAACAGGTGTTGCTGCTGGTATTAGAAGAATAGAAGCTTTAACAGGAAGAGCTGCTATAAAATACATGGAAGAAAAACAAAGATTATTAAAAGAAGCTTGTGCAGCACTTAAATGTACTGAAAAAGATGTTTTAAAGAAAATATCAACTCAAGGTGCAGAGCTTAAAGAAAAAGACAAAGAAATTGCTGAACTTAAATCTAAGATTACAAGTGGAGCGTTAGATGATATTTTAAACTCTGCTAGAGAAATAAATGGAGTTAAAGCTATAGCTTACGGACTTGAAGGTGTAGATGGAAATGCTTTAAGAGATTTAGCAGATAAAATTAGAAGTAAGATGAATTCTGGAGTTGTAGTATTAGTAAGTAAATTAGGAGATAAAGTTAATTTAGTTACTATGGCAACTAAAGATGTATTAGATAAGGGAATACATTGTGGTAAAATTATTAAAGAAGTAGCTACTGTTGTTGGCGGTGGTGGAGGTGGAAGACCAGATATGGCTCAAGCTGGTGGTAAGAAGCCTGAAAATATACCACAATCTATAGAAGTTGCTTTCAAAACAATAGAGAATTTAGTGAAATAGTTTTTTTATAGAGTATACAATTATGTTAATTTAGGATATAATATAAGTAATAAGGTTGTATAAAAAATTCTAATGATTAAAAATAAATAAAAAAACTTTCGTAAGGGGGTGAAGCTGCTAAGGAAGCAGCGGAAGATATGGATAATAATCTTGACAGAACAATGCAATTTGACTTAAACATTAACAAAGAAGATTTAACTAAATCAATTTTAAATGATGTATATACAGCATTGAAGGAAAAGGGATATAACCCAATAAATCAATTGGTAGGTTATCTAATTTCAGGGGATCCTTCTTACATTACTAGTTATAACGGAGCAAGAGCTTTACTTAGAAAACTTGAAAGAGATGAAATACTTGAAGAGGTAATAAAATCTTATCTAGAAATAAAATAAAAAGTGCCCGTTAAGAGGGCACTTTTTATTTTATTAAAAATTAATTTTTTAATTAAACAAAGGAGTTTCTATGAGAATATTAGGACTTGATATGGGATCAAAAACTATAGGAGTTGCTTTAAGTGATCCTTTAGGTTGGACGGCACAAGGCATTACAACAATAAGGCGTACTAAGAGGGAACAAGATTTAGAAGAAATACATAAAATATGTAATGAATATGGGGTAGAAACTATAGTTGTTGGTTTGCCTAAAAATATGAATGGAACTATAGGTGAAGCAGGAGAAAAAGCTTTAGAGTTTTCAGAGCTGTTAAAAGAAAAGACTGGATTGCCAATAGAGATGTGGGATGAAAGATTAACAACAGTAGCTGCACATAGAGCGATGTTAGAAGCAGATCTTTCAAGAAATAAAAGAAAGAAAATTGTAGATAAAATAGCAGCAACATATATATTACAAGGATATCTTGACAAGTTAAGACTTAGTAAGTAGCAAGTAATATAGAAGTTAGTTTGTTATAAAAAATAATAACTAATTTTAAAAAATATTAATTATTAATTAAATTAAGATATTTGCAGTTTTAATATTTTGTGTAATAATATAATAAACAATTCAGATGAAAAAGGAGTTTGTAGTATGGAAAAAGATTTAAAAACTATACAATTATTTGATGAAGATGGAAATGAGATAAATTTAAATGTAATAGCATTCTTTGATATGGTAAATCCTGAAACAGAAGAAAAAAGTGAGTATGTTATAGCCCAAGAACAAGGATATGAAGATGAGAACCCATTTGCTTTAAAAATAATAAAAGATGAAGAAGATAATGATATGTTTGAATTAATTGAAAATGAAGTGGAATTAGCTGCTATAGAAGAAGCTTACAACACTATTTTCATAGACGAAGAATAAAAAAGAAATGAGGTGTTAAGTATATGAGCACAGTTAATGTAGATATTGAATTATTAAAAGAAAACCTAAAACAAAAAGGATATAAGTTAACGCCTCAAAGAAGAGCTATTGTAGATGTAATCATTGAAAAAGAGGGAGAACACTTAACCGCAGAAGAAATTTATGATGAAGTTAAGAAAATATGTCCTGATATAGGTTTAGCAACAGTATATAGAACTGTATTATTATTAGAAGAGATCGGTATTATATTTAAGCTGGATTTAAATGATGGATGCAGCAGATATGAACTTGTTCATAGTGAAGAGGTACATAGACATCATCATTTAGTATGTAATGAGTGTAAAGCTGTATTTGAGGTTCAAGATGATCTTTTAGATGAGCTTGAAGATAGAATTGAAAATACATATGGATTTAAAATTTTAGATCATAGTGTAAAGTTTTTTGGAATATGTTCTAAATGTTGCGAAAAACAAAAAGGTGAGTAAAGGGATATTTTAATATAGTAGTTATATAATTTAAAATACATAATGGAAAAGAGAAGGAGGGGACATATGAAAAATGAAAAGGCAAAGGTTAAGATTATTCCTTTAGGTGGGGTCAATGAAATCGGAAAGAATTTAACAGCTATAGAATATAAAAATGATATAGTTGTAATAGATTGTGGACTTAAGTTTCCAGATGAAGATATGTTCGGAATAGATTTGGTTATACCTGATATAACATACCTTATAAAAAATAAAGAAAAGGTGTCGGGAATATTCTTAACTCATGGTCATGAAGATCATATTGGAGCATTACCATATGTTTTAAAACAATTAAATGTTCCAGTATATGGAACTAAATTAACGTTAGGAATAGTAGAAACTAAGCTTAAAGAACATGGTTTATTAAGTTCAACAGAGCTTGTAAGAGTAAAGCCAAGAGATGTAATTAGATTAAATTCAGTATCTGTAGAGTTTATAAAAACTAACCATTCAATTGCTGATTCTGTTGCAATTGCAGTACACACACCATTAGGAGTTGTACTTCATACAGGAGATTTTAAGGTAGATTATACACCTATTGATGGTGAACCTATGGATTTTGCAAGATTTGCAGAATTAGGAAAAAAGGGAGTACTTGCAATGATGGCAGACTCTACAAATGTTGAAAAGTCAGGATATACAAACTCAGAAAGAATTGTTGGAGAAAGTTTAACAAGAATATTTGGAAAAACTAAAGGAAGAATAATTATTGCAACATTTGCATCCAATATTCATAGAATTCAACAAATAATCGATGCTGCTTCAGTTTATGGTAGAAAAGTTGCTGTTTCTGGAAGAAGTATGGAAAATATAATGAATGTAGCCATAGAATTAGGTTATATTGAAGTTGATAAAGATACTTTAGTATCTATTGATCAAATTAATAAGTATAATAATGATCAAGTTGTTATTATAACTACTGGAAGCCAAGGTGAGCCAATGTCTGCATTATCAAGAATGGCAGCAGCAGAGCATAGAAAAGTAAATATTGTTGAAGGTGATACAATAATTATTTCAGCGACACCTATTCCAGGAAATGAAAAACTTGTATCAAAAGTTATTAATCAATTATTTAAAAAAGGTGCAGAAGTTATATATGGATCGCAAGAGAATATCCACGTTTCAGGTCATGCTTGTCAAGAAGAGTTAAAGCTTATGCAAACTTTAGTTAGGCCGAAAAATTTTATACCAGTTCATGGTGAATACAGACACTTACAACAACATGGAGAATTAGCTATAAAATTAGGACTAGATTCTAAAAATGTAGTTATACCTGATGTTGGAGATGTAATTGAAGTTACTAGAAGTGGCATTAAAAAGAACGGAAGCGTTATTTCAGGGCAAATCTTTGTTGATGGACTTGGAGTTGGAGATGTTGGAAATATAGTATTAAGAGATAGAAAACATTTATCTCAAGATGGTATATTAACAGTAGTTGTAACTTTATCTAAGGAAAATAAAACTATAGTTGCAGGTCCAGATATTATATCAAGAGGATTTGTTTATGTAAGGGAATCTGAAAGTTTAATGGATGAAGCAAGAGATATCGTTAGAAATATTTTACTTGATTGTGAAGAAAAGAATATAAGTGATTGGGCAACATTAAAATCAAATGTAAGAGATGAACTTAGATCTTATCTTTATGAAAAGACTAAGAGAAAACCTATGATTTTACCAATTATTATGGAAATATAAGTACTAGTTGACAAGAAACAAAGTTAATAGTAGAATAATTGATAGATTTGAAAATTGGATACGGGTGTATCCAATTTTCTTTTTGGGCAAAATGTTTATAGGTTTACAAAAGTAAAAGGTTAAGTTTAATATTTAGTAATTTGAACTTTCAATGATATAGAGTAGCAGAGGTTTTATTACCTTTAGGTGCTTTACTTCAAAAGTAAGATAAGCCTTTAAAATAAAAATGAATTTAAAGATTAATATTTTAAATTCATTAATAAAAGTTGATGGAGGAAATTAAATGGAATTAATAACTAGAGATGATATTAGAAATATAGCAATAATAGCTCACGTTGACCATGGTAAGACAACATTAGTTGATGCTATGTTTAAGGAAAGTCATGTATTTAGATCAAATGAAAAAATGGATGAAAGAGTAATGGACTCTAACGATTTAGAAAAGGAAAGAGGAATTACAATTCTTTCAAAAAATACTGCGGTTATGTACGATGGAATAAAAATAAACATCGTTGATACACCAGGACATGCTGATTTTGGTGGAGAAGTTGAACGTGTACTTAAAATGGTTGACTCAGTTTTACTTGTTGTTGATTCTTATGAAGGACCAATGCCACAAACAAAGTTCGTTTTAAAGAAAGCTTTAGAGCTAAAGTTAAAACCAATTGTTGTTATAAATAAGATAGATAAACCAAATGCTAGACCAGAAGAAGTTATTGATGAAGTATTTGATTTATTCCTAGAATTAGGTGCGGATGATGAACAATTAGACTTCCCAATTATATATGCTTCTGCTAGAGAAGGTTTTGCAAGATATAACGTAGAAGATACAAATATGGGAATGGAACCATTATTTAAGACTATTATAAATCATGTTGAACCACCAAAGGGATATATGGATGGGCCTTTCCAAATGCTAGTTACAACTTTAGATAGCAATGCCTTTGTTGGTAAAATTGCAATTGGTAAAGTACATAGAGGAAAAGTAAAGAAAAATCAAAATGTTGCTTTAGTTAGACAAGATGGAACTAAATCAAACTACAAAATAACTGCTGTATTTGGTTATAATGGATTAAAGAGAGAAGAAATTGAGGAAGCTGGACTTGGAGATATTATTGCAGTAAGCGGTATTATGGATGCTAATATAGGAGAAACTATAGCTGATGCATCTAATCCAGAAGCCTTACCATTCGTTGAAATTGATGAGCCAACACTTAACATGAACTTCATGGTTAATGACTCTCCATTTGCAGGTAAAGAAGGTGAGTTCGTTACATCTAGACACTTAAGAGATAGATTAATGAAGGAATTAGAAACTAACGTAAGTTTAAGAGTTAAAGAAATAACTCCAGACTGTTTCGAAGTATCAGGAAGAGGAGAACTTCATTTATCAGTTCTTATTGAAACAATGAGAAGAGAAGGATTTGAATTACAAGTTTCTAAGCCAAGTGTTATCTTTAAAGAAGAAAATGGTAAAAAGTTAGAACCAATGGAATACTTAACTATAGACGTACCAGAAGAATTTATGGGTGCTGTTATGGAAAAAATGGGACCAAGAAAAGCTGAAATGGTTAATATGACATCAGCAGTTAATGGATATACTAGATTAGAATTTGTAATTCCAGCAAGAGGTCTTATAGGATTCAGAAATGAATTTATGACAGATACAAAAGGTAATGGTATCATGAACCATGTATTTGAAGGTTATGCTCCATATAAGGGAGAAATCGAATCAAGAAGTAGAGGTTCAATAGTATCATTTGAACAAGGTGAAGCAATTGCTTATGGATTATTCAATGCTCAAGAAAGAGGAAAGTTATTCATAACTCCAGGAACACCAGTATATCAAGGAATGGTTGTTGGAGAATGTTCTAGAGCTGAAGATATAGATATAAATGTTTGTAAAGGTAAGAAATTAACTAATACAAGAGCTTCAGGATCTGATGATGCTGTTAAATTAGTGCCAGTTACTACATTAACATTAGAGCAATCAATTGAATTTATTGCCAATGATGAACTAGTTGAGGTTACTCCTGAAAGCATTAGAATTAGAAAAAGATACTTAGATGCTGCTGAAAGAAAGAGAATGATAAGCAGAAGTAAAAAATAATTATGTAAATTGTTTATAATTTTATATAAAAGTATTATAATAGTGAATAGCTAAAGAATTTGGCTATTCACTTTTAAATACAGGGGGTATTTATGAAAAAAAGACCTAAAAATACCGGTAAAATATTAATGAAAAAAGGGGCTAAAAATACTGGAAGAAATGTAACTAGAAAAAGAGCTAAAAAAACTGGTAGAACTTTAATTATTTTATTATTAATTATTATAATAGCTTTAGCTTCTATGTTTATATCAACAATTAAAAAACCACTTAAACTTTCAGACTCAGAAGTAGTAAATGTCCAAGATGGGGATAGTTTTTATAGTATTATAAATAGGCTTTCTAATGAAAAGAAGATTAAAAGTCCGTTTATAATAAAAATTTATACTAAATTGACAGGACTTAATTTAGAAGTGATTCCTGGAAATCATACTTTGGATAAAAGTATGTCAATAAATGAGATAGTTGAAACTTTAAAGGATACAAGTAATACAAATGCAATAACTGTGACTATTCCAGAGGGATTCAATGTAGAAGATATAGCAGCTAGGCTAGAAGAAAAAGGTATTTGTACAAAAGATGAATTTTTAAACGCAGTAAAAAGTTATCCATTGCCATCTTATGTAAAGGATAATTCAGATAAAAGATATAATTTAGAAGGTTTTTTATTCCCAGATACATATAATTTTGAAATTGGAGTTCAACCAGAATACATAATAGAAGCCATGATAAATAGATTTGAAGAAGTATGGGGTGAAATAACAGAAGGTCTTGATATTAAAGAGTATGATATTGAAAATATAATTAATGTAGCATCTATTATTGAAAAAGAAGCAAGAGTAGATGAAGATAGACCTTTAATAGCATCTGTAATTTACAATAGGTTAGAGCAAGATATGCCATTGCAAATTGATGCAACTGTAATTTATGCACATGGATATTATATAGAGAGTGTAAGAAATAGACATTTAGCAATTGAATCAAAATATAATACATATTTGCATAAGGGATTACCAGTAGGCCCAATATGTAATCCAGGTGCTCCATCTATAAAAGCTGCATTAAATCCGGATAATACGAATTATTTGTTTTACTTATTAGCGTCAGATGATGAACATTATTTTACAGATAATTATGATGACTTTTTAAAGAAAAAAGAAGAATTAGGATATTAACATATACGGAGGTTTAGTATGAGTGGAATTACCTACGACTATATGGAAGAATATATAAGAGGATTAATACCAGAAAGTGAAGGTAGATTAAAAGAGTTAGAAGTATTTGCTAAAGAAAATGGTGTGCCTATAGCTCAAAAAGAAACAATAAAATTCTTAGAGTTTATGGTTAGCATGAAAAAACCATTAAGAATATTAGAACTTGGTACTGCAATTGGTTATTCTGCAATTATAATGCATGATGCAGCAGGAACAAATCCTCATATAACTACCATAGAACGAAGTGAAGAAATGATAAAGTATGCAAAAGAAAATATAAAATCTTTTGGTCTTGAAGATAAGATAGTTATTGAAGAAGGAGATTGTCTTGAGATATTAGAAAAGCTGCAAGAACCATATGATTTAATTTTTATGGATGCAGGAAAGGGACATTATAATCACTTCTTACCACACTGTTTAAGACTTTTAAAGGATGATGGTATAATAATTGCCGATAATGTTTTATTTAGAGGTATGGTTGCAAGTGATGAATTAGTTAAGAGAAGAAAAATCACAATAGTTAAGAGAATGAGAACTTATTTAGAACTAGTTTCACAAGATAAAAGCTTAATAACGTCGGTAATTCCTATGGGAGATGGAATTGCAATTACAAGAAGGAGGTAACAGTATGAGAAAGCCTGAAATATTAGCGCCAGCTGGTAATTTAGAAAAGCTAAAAATAGCTATAGATTTTGGAGCAGATGCTGTATATATAGGTGGAGGTAAATTAAATCTTAGAGCCTTTTCAAATAATTTTTCAAATGAAGAAATGATTGAGGGAATTAAGTATTGTCATGATAGAGGCAAGAAAATTTATGTAACATTAAATGTTTTTGCAAGAAATCATGATTTACCTTCAGCAGGAGAATATATCAAAGGTCTTTATGATATAGGTGTAGATGCAGTTATAGTTGCTGATCCATCATTAATTGCTATATGTAAAGAAGTGGCACCTGAATTAGAAATACATTTGAGTACACAAGCAAATACTGTTAACTGGATGGCAACTAAATTCTGGTATGATTTAGGTGTTAAAAGAATTGTATTAGCTAGAGAATTAACATTTAAAGAAATAAATGAAATAACTGAAAATATTCCAAATGGATGCGATATTGAAGCATTTGTTCATGGTTCAATGTGTGTTGCATACTCTGGAAGATGTTTAATATCAAATTACATGATAAAAAGAGATGCTAATAAAGGTATTTGTGGAAATGTATGCAGATATAAATATCATTTAGTTGAAGAAACTAGACCAGGCGAATATTATCCTGTTATAGAAGATGATAATGGAACATATATAATGAACTCAAAAGATTTATGCATGATTCATTATATACCTGAACTTGTTAAGAGTGGTATTTATTCTTTCAAAATTGAAGGAAGAATGAAAAGTGAATTTTATGTAGCATCTGTTGTTAAAGCATATAGAGAAGCATTAGATAGTTACTTAGAAAACCCAAGTAACTATAAGTTTAAGGATGAATGGATGGATATGCTTAGAAAAGTAAGTCATAGACCATATCATACAGGTTTCTATTTGGGAGTAAATGGAGAACAAAATTATGATGATGCAGGATATGTTAGGGATTATGAAATTGTTGGTATGGTAAAATCTTATGATCCTGAAACTAAAACTGCAACAGTGCTTCAAAAAAATAGAGTATTTGAAGGTGAAGAGGTTGAAGTTTTAAGAGCTGACGTACCATACTTTAAGATTAAACTTGAAGATATGTATGATTTAGATAAAGATAGAAAAACAGATGTTGCTAATAGAGCACATATGATGTTTACTGTTAAAGTTGATACACCATTAAAAGTTAATGATATGCTTGTAAAAGCAAACAATGTTATTAATATTAATAACAATTAAGGAGGTCTAACAAATGAATAAACCTATTTTAATAGGAATTACTGGAGGAACAGGATCTGGTAAGAGTACAATAGCTGATGCCTTATATTCTAATTTTTCAAAAGATTGTATAGCAATGATACAACAAGATATGTATTATAAGGATCAAAGTCATTTATCTATGGAAGAAAGAGTTAAAACAAACTATGATCATCCAATGGCTTTTGATAATGATTTATTAGTTGAGCATTTAAATAAATTGATAAAAGGAGAATCTATAGAAAAGCCAAGTTATGATTTTACTGTTCATAACAGAGCTAAAGAAACTACTACTGTAGAGTCGAGAGATATAATTTTAGTTGAAGGTATCTTAATATTAGAAGATGAAAGAATAAGAGATCTTCTAGATATAAAAGTTTATGTAGATACTGATGCTGATATAAGAATTTTAAGAAGATTAGTAAGAGATATCAATGAAAGAGGAAGAACTGTTGAATCAGTAGTTGACCAATATTTAAGCATTGTTAGACCTATGCATATTCAATTTACAGAGCCATCAAAGAAGTATGCTGATATAATTGTTCCAGAAGGTGGACATAATTATGTTGCAATAGATTTATTAATGGCAAAAATTAGAGATATACTTAAGTAGTTTGAATAAAATACCTCATTTTAGTCTAGAATTTAGCTAAAGGAGGTGTTTTTTTGTATAGATATAAAATTGATAATAAAAAATCACTAATTGTTTGTATTGGATTTTTTAGCATTTTTATTGCTTTAACTATAAGATTATATGTATTAATGATATATCCAACAACTTCTGTTCAAGGGGAACTTGAAAATCATCAAGTGGAATATACTAGTGATACTAATTATCAGCTCTTTGATGCCAATGGAAATAGTCTTATAAACTATAAAAATAAATATATTATGGTTCTTGATACAAAGCCATTTAAATTAAATAACTATGAAGAAACATTACAAGATTTATTAGCTTTAAATTTTATAATGAAATCAGAAGATGAAGAGTTTAATTTTACTGATATAATGAATCAAAGTGGAAAGCTTTATTATACTATAACTAAAGAAACTTACGAAAAGATAAATAAGTTAAATGATATAAAGGGAATATATACTTATGTTTATAACGAGTTAGATTTAAAGGAAAGATGGAGTGTAGAAAATATAATTGCATCTATAAATAAAGATAATGTATTAAAAGATTCATTTGAAGAGGGGATTTTAGATATAATTAAAGATAACAGAAGGCCAACAATAGGGTTTCATTTAGATGAAAAATCTATATATATGAGTAATGAGACTAATTATGGGGAAAATAATAAAAATATAAGATTGACCATTGATAAGGGGTGGTCAGATAAAATAAAAGATGTTTTAAATGGTGATAATTATAGTAACTTAGATAATGTAGGGGTAGTTCTTTTAGAATCCAATACTGGGAAAGTAAAATCTATGGTGCAAAAGGATGAATCTGAAGCAAATGTTAATTTAGGTATAGGACAGTTAGGACTTGAACCAGGATCTATATTTAAAGTTATAACAGAAGCTATTGCTTTAAATGAAGGGTTAATTAATATGAATGATACCTTTTATTGCAGTGGTGATATTTGCAGTAATGGAGGTAAATCATATGCTCATGGAAGTTTAACAGTAAATCAAGCTTTTCAGGTTTCATGCAATGATATATTTGCAAAGATAGGTCAATTAGTAGGTTATGAGAAAATGTTAAAATACACTACTAATTTAGGTTTATATAATAAAGTTTTAGGTTTAGCAGGGGAAAATAGAGAAGAAGCTGTAGGGGTAATGCCTAAACTTAGTGATGGAATTAGTAACTTTGCAATAGGTCAATGTATAACAGTAACACCACTTCAAATTGCAGGAGCTATTAACGCTTTGGTGAATGATGGAATATATATAAAACCATCACTTATAGAAGCTATTGTTGATGAAGATAATAATGTTATAGAAAATATTCAAAATGAAGAAAATAGAATATTTACTTCAACTACATCAAAGTTAGTTAAAAATAGTATGTATGATGTTATTTGGCAAGGAACAGGTTCAGCAGCAAAAATAGAAGGTATAACACAAGGTGGTAAAACAGGTACTGCTACAGGTGAAGGTGGTGCTACTACTCACGGTTGGTTTGCTGGATATTTCGAGTTAAATAACAAGATGTACACATTAGTAGTTGTGGCACCCAATATAAATGGTGTAGATGCAAATGGCAATGAACTAGGTGGAGGAAATACAGCTGCCCCTATCTATAGAGATATTATTAAATCCCTAATGGAATAATATTGCGCACCACATGTAAGCGAAAAAATGAAATATTTATTTTCCGGGAACTATGAAATTTTCACCTGGAATTTATATAATTGATTCCGTAAAATTGGCTAAAGTTTTTAAACTCGCTGTTAGCTCAAACAGTAAAAAACTTCTTTACGCCAATTTTACTACATCAATTATTAAATTCTACGGCTCAATTTCAATGTTCCCTCCAAATTAATATTTCATTTTTTCTTTTTCCATGTGTTTGCTTGTAACGCTACCTTTATAGTTAATGTTTTCTGCTACAAATTTTTATGATAAGATAGCTAATTTGTATATTGATATTTTTATTTATAAAAAAATATATATTTAAAAGTTAACAATTTGGTGTATAAAATATAGCAGAAGTCGTTAACTTTTAAGGTGGTTACGCATGAAATTATATCTTTTAGCTTTAAAGCCAGTGATAAAGAAAAATTAATGATATTATTGGAAGGAATATTGTAATTAAGTTTTAGAATTTAATCTTTCTTGGAATAAAAACTGCGTTAAGAAGCTGAG
>URGW01000023.1 GCA_900547475.1 uncultured Clostridium sp.
AAGGTCCTCAAGGTGAAGTTGGTCCAGCTGGTCCTCAAGGTCCTCAAGGTGAAGTTGGTCCAGCTGGTCCTCAAGGTCCTCAAGGTGAAGTTGGTCCAGCTGGTCCTCAAGGTCCTCAAGGTGAAGCTGGTCCAGCTGGTCCTCAAGGTGAACAAGGTCCTCAAGGTCCTCAAGGAGCAGATGCGGTAATTAATAAGTTGAATAAAGTAGATGCATTAACAGCAGAATCAGCAAGTACACAAGATATAGCAACAGCTTTTAATAATTTAATTGCTGATTTAAAAGCAAAAGAATACATGAATAGTAATTAATTAAATGGAAGGGATTAATTTCCCTTTCATTATTTTTGTAGAAAGGGTGATTATATTTGACCTTAGAAGAAGTAAAGAGTTATTTAAGAATTGATTATGAAGAAGATGATATACTTTTAATCAGCTTAATTGAGATTAGTGAAGAATATATAGATTCTTGTGTAGGTACTGCATATAAAACTGATGAAAAAGCTATTAAATTAGCAAATTTACTTAAAAAGAAATTAATAGCAGATATGTTTGAAAATAGAGGTACAGAAATATCAAATTCTACTAGAAAAGATACTATTGTTACTACTATACTTGATAAATTAAGCAATTATAGTGAGGTTGAATAAATGGCAGAATTTAATATAAATATAAGTGAATTTAAGCATACCATAACAATAGAAAGATTCCAAAAAGTAAAAGATGAAGATAATAGACTAGTAGAACAATGGAGTACACTTTGTAATGCTAGAGCAAAGATTCTTTATACAAGAGGTTCAGAATACACAGAAGCTTATGGAACTAATAGTGAAGTTGAAGCTACTTTTTATATTAGATTTAACCATAAATATATTACATCTAAAGATAGATTAATATATAAAGGAGAGGCTTATGATATTATTTACGTAAATAATGTACAACTATCAAATAGATATTATGAAATCAAAGCTAAAAAGGTGAATTAAATGGCTGTAAAGTTTAGTGGGTTTGATGAGCTTGTAAATGACTTAAATAATTTAGGGGCAATAGGAAATAAAATAGGGAAACAAGCAGTTGAAGAAGGGGCAAAAATAGTTCTAGAACAACAGAAAAAAGATGCTCCAAGAGATTCTGAAAATAATGATCATGGAGCAGATAAATTAGATATAACTGAGATAAAAAAATATTCTAAATCCGGGACTGTAGTCGGTAGGGTTGGAATTTCAGCAGAAAATTGGGAAGAAGCAAAACATCTTTATTTCCAAAATTACGGATATGAGTTATGGAAAAATGGGAAAATGATTAATACTCATGTTGGATGGATTGATGATAGCTTCAAAAAGTGTAAAGATAAAGCAGCAAAAGTGATTATAGATATTGCTAGTAAAGAAATTGATAAAATTCTCAAATAGAGATAAGGTGGAATATGATTGAAGTAATAAATAAGCTAGAAAATGAGCTAGGTATTCCTTTTTACTACGTAAGTAGAGAAGAAGGGCAAGCTCCTGTAGTAGTTTATAATTATAAGAAAGAATTAAATATTTCAGATATGGAAAAGGAGTCATCAGATTATGACTTCTATTTTATTTTAATAATAAATAAAAAAATAAATGCTACAATTGAGAAATTTGAAGAAGTTTTAATAAATAATCTATTTAGAAATGTATCTGTAAATCAATCAGCTGCAACTAAAGAAGGTTATATTCAAATTTCTATAACTGCTAGTAAAAATATATAACGAAAGGTGGAATAAATGAATGCCAAGAGAATTAGGAGCAAGAAAGCTTACTGCATTTAAATTAGAATCAGAAGGTACTTATGGAAGTGCCATTCCTTTAAAGAACTGTGTATCTTTAAAGACAATAAATAATTACACAGAAATTGAGTATTATAGTGATTGTACAACAGAACATTCATCTGCTACATTACAAAATGTTGAGGCTGAGGTAGTAATGTCATCAAACATGGGATTAAAATTATTAGCAGAATTAACAGGATTGGAATATGCAAATGGTAAAATGGCTACTGTAATTGGTGGCGTAGTCCCTCAATTTGCTTTAGCTTATGAAATTTTAATGGATGATAATACAACTAGAAGAAGAGTTTTATATAATTGTAATCTTAGAAAAGAGGAGCAATCAAATGAAACTGAATCTGAAGGTGAAGAGTGGACATTTACAGGAAAATCATTACCAGTAGAAATTGAAGGAAAACAATATGTTGATTTATGGATGTCTGAATCAGAAATTAATGCAATAGTTGAACCAGAAACAAAGGCTAAATATAAAGCTGAATACGAGAAGTTCTTTGAAACTGTAATAATGCCTGGAGAACCAACAGACTCTCCCTAGTGAAACCCTAGAAAATGCTAGGGTGGGAAAAGCAAAAGTAGGTAAAGCAAAAGTAGGAATGCTAAATGAAAATTGATATTAAAAAGAAAGAGAGCAATTTCTCTTTCTTTTTTTTTAAGAAAGGAATTATATATATGGAAATTATAAATCTATCAAACAGAAAAGAAGTAGAAGTTAATATAAATGGAAATGAGTGTATAGTATCTCTCTCATTAAAAAATATAAATCACTTTCAAGAAAGTGCTAGAATTGGACTACCAAAAGCTTTAGACAAAATGAAAAAAGGTGATTTAAATATAATATTAAAATTAATTTATAGCATGGTATCTGATAAGAAAACAGGTAGAGTTTTAGGTTATAAGTTTTTTAAAGATTATGATGAAATGGGAATAATTGAAGCATTACAACCTATAATATTAGAATTATTAAATAAGGACATGCCAGAAGCAAAAAATGAAACTGAAAAAAAGTAAAAAAAGGTAAAGATAAGGGCTATGTAGATATAGATAATATTCTATATATGGGCAGATCTTTGCTTAAAATGAGCAATGAAGAATTATATGAGTCTAGTTTAAGATTTATATTTAAGCAAATAGATTTATATGTTGAGGCTAATAAAGAGGCAGAGAAAAGACACAAAAACAATAGTAAAAATAAAGGTAATACTAGAAGTGAAGAAAATAAATTGATGGTACTAGACTAAAGAAAGGAGGGGGAACATGGCAGATGAAAAACAGTTAGTAGTCAACCTTGCATTAAAGTCTGGAACTATGAAGCAACAAATAAATAGTATTAATAAAGATATAAAACAAATGCAAACAGACTTTAAAAATGCTGGTGCTGGAGTAGAGGATTTTGAAAAAACATCAGAGGGGTTAAGTACAAAATTAAAATTACAGCAATCTGTAGTAGAAAAACTTAAAGATAAATTATCTGTATACAAAACCGAGCAAGAAAAATGTACAAATACATTAGATAAAGCTGTAAGCGCATACCAAAAGCAACAACAAAAAGTAAAAACATTAGAACAAGCATTAGAAAAAGCTAAACAAGAATATGGGGAAAATAGCAAAGAAGTTAAAAAATTAGAGGAAGAATTATCGAAAGCAACTAAAGCTTTAGATACTAAGAGAAATAGCGTTATTAATGCTAATAATAGTTTAACAACTATGAATACTACCATTTCAAGTACAGAAGCTGAAATAAAGGCAATGGAATCTCAAATAAATCAAACTACTTCAGCATTAGATGAATTAGAAAATGGATCAAATGAAGCTAGTGATGAGGTAGAGGAACTTGCAGAAAGTTTTGATGAAGCTAGTGAAGATGCTATAACATTCGCTGGACATATGTCAGAAGTTGGACAGGGTCTTATTGATGTTGGAGACAAAATGGGAGAGGCTGGTAAAAAGATTTTAGATGTTGTTGGCGATTTAGTAGAAACAGGTTCGGAATATTCGGCAGAAGTGGCAGGAACTGAATTCCTTCTTAAAAACTTAGACAGCACAACCCAAGAAGTTATAAATAACAGTAGTGAATTAGCTTCAACTATAGGTTTAACTTCTAAACAATATAAAGATAGTGCAACATCCATAGCAACATATTATAAGAATATGGGTATAACTACGGAAGAATCTAATAAATTAACAGGTGAAACAATGAATCTTGTAGCAGATTTAGCGGCTATAACCGATATGCCATTTGATGATGCTATGGGAAGATTTAAAAGTGGATTGATGGGGAATTATGAGGCGTTAGATGCATTTGGTATTAATTTATCTGCTACAACTCTAGAAAATAGTGAGTGGGTGCAAAGTTTAGGTAAGTCGTGGAATTCATTATCTGATAATGAAAAAATGATGGCGGCCTATAATGAGATAGTTAGACAAAGTAGTTCTGCGACAGGATTAGCAAGTCAAGAAGCTGGGGAGTTTGGAATGCAATCTAAATATCTAAGTGAGAGAATAGAAGAAGTTAAAGGGATTATAGGGGAAAAACTATTACCTGTTCTTCAACCTTTGATTGAAAAGATAGCAGATGTAGTTGAAAAGGTAGCTAAATGGGTTGAAGATAATCCAGAACTAACAAGAACAATCCTTATTATAGCTGGTGCAATAGGTGGATTAATGGCTGTTTTAGGGCCTATTATAACTACTATAGGTATGTTAACTATTGCAGTGGGGGCGTTTAATGTAGCTATGTTACCAACAATAGGAACGATTGCATTGGTTGTAGCAGGTATAGTAGCTTTAATAGCTATTGTAGCTTTAGTAATTGCAAAATGGGATGAAATAGTTGCTTGTTGGAATAGTTTTTGTGAATGGGCAAAACAGTTATGGAGTGATTTTACAAATTGGATAACTACTAAATTTACAGAAATCAAGGATAAGACGGTAGCTAAAATTCAGGAGATGAAACAGAAACTAATTGATAAGTGGAATGAGATTAAAACATCTGTAGTTAATAAAATAAATGAGATGAAAGATGGAGTGGTCAATAAATTTAATGAAATTAAGAATAATATTTCAAATATAATAAATAACATTAAAACAACATTATCAACATGGGGAACTACTATAAAAACAACAATTTCTAATGCATTTAGTACTGTATATGAAACTATAACATCACCTTTTAAGAAGGCGTGGAGCTACATTAGTGGTATAGGAGATAAGATTAGTGGTGTTATTTCTAAGATTAATCCATTTAAGAGTTTAGCTAGAAGTATAGATGCAACTATAACACCTTCAATTAATACATATGGAATAGCACCATTAAGTTTAGATAATATAGCTTTAAGTGGTAGTTATTATACTGCTACTACAAGAGATTCATTAGGAGCTATGGATATGATTAGACAAATTAATGGAGGTGTTAATTCACTTTCTCAAACTACAGCATTAGATAGTATTGCAAAGCAATTTACACAAGAATTAAATAATATAAAAAGTGAAAATAACAATTCTATGAATGTTATTGCTAAAGCTTTAGAGTCTATGTCAAATGCTATTAAGGATTTAAAGATAGAAGCTGTAATAGATGGAGAAAAATTAACTAGTAGATTAAATAAAATAGATGGCAAAAACTTAAATTTATATGAAAGGTGGAATGGTGTATCATAGGTCAAATAGAATTTAATAATCTAAAGTCTTTTGATGATTTTGAGTTAAAAACAAAATCAATTGAAGTATCATATCCAACTCCAAAGTTAATAAAAGAGAGTGTGCCATTTCAAAATGGAGAATATGATTTTACAGAATTATATGGAGAAACAATTTATAATAATAGATCTGTAAAAGTTACTTTTGAATACGATGGATTTAAAGCAGTAACAAGAACTAGACTTTATTCTTTTTATACAAAGGTTATTAATTGGTTATATAATTCAGGAGAAAATGAATTAATAATTGATTATGAAGTTGGAACTTTCAAAGGCAGAGTTGTTGATATATCTTCAATAGAAGTATTATCATGTTCAGGAGAAATAACTGTAGAATTTGATTGTTATCCATTTAGAACTTATAAGCAAACAGAAGGGAATATTCTTTGGGATGACTTTAATTTTGAATTAGATTATTTACAACAAACCAAGTTTGATGTATTGGGAAATAAAACTATAAATATAATTAATTCAGGTTCAAAAAGAATTACACCAACAGTTATATGTTCAAGTGAATTTGATGTAATTAAAGGTAATATAACTTATAAATTTAACATAGGAACTACAAAGAATTGGAGATTTGTATTAGATAAAGGCATAAATAACTTAACTTTAAATGGTACCGGAAATATAGAATTTGTATTTAGAAAAGAGGTGCTTTAATGTATCAAGTAACTATAAAGAATGAAAATGAAGAAGTAATTATAAATTCAATTTCTACTGATATTGAATCACCAAGATTAATTTCTGGAAGCATCAATCATGGAATAAACACTATAGATAATTTTACTTTTAAAATAGCTACTAATAATATAGGATATAATAAATTAAATACACTAACTACTTTAGTAGAAGTTTTAAATATTAAAAATAATAATTTAGAATTTAAGGGAAGAGTATTGCTTCCAGTTGAAAGCATGGATAGTAATGGGATGTTTCTTAAAAATGTTACTTGTGAAAGTGAACTAGGTTACTTAATGGATAGTAGTACAGTTTATGGAGAGTATCATAATATTTCTGTTCGTGATTTTCTGAAAGTAATAATAGATAATCATAACTCACAAGTAGATGAAGAAAAGAAATTTCAAATAGGTAATGTAACTGTAGTAGATAATAATGATAGTCTTTATAGGTATTTAGGCTATGTTAAAACTTTTGAAGCTATAAAAGATAAACTTATAGATAGACTTGGGGGAGAGCTACAAATAAGGTATGAAAATGGAATAAGGTACTTAGATTATTTAGAATCTATAGGAGAAGTAAAATCTACTGAAATAAGGTTAGCTAAAAATTTGCAATCTATAGAACTTGAAAAGGACCCAACAAATATAATAAGTAGGTTGTTACCTTTAGGAAATAAATTAGAAGATAGTGAAGAAAGATTAACAATAGAAAGTGTTAATAATGGAATTAAATATATAGATGATATTGAAGCTATAGAAGAATTTGGTGTTATAGTTGATTCTGTTACTTGGGATGATGTTACAGAACCTTCTAATTTATTAAGAAAAGGACAAGAATACATCAAAGAAAATAATAGAATTAAGAAAAAATATAAAGTAACAGCATTAGATCTTAGCACTATAGGATTAGATTTTGATAGTTTTGAAGTAGGAAATGCTTATCCAGTTATAAATCCACTGATGAATATAAATGAAAATCTCAGAGTGATTGAAAAGACTATAGATATATATAATCCTCAAAGTTCTACTTTAAGTATTGGAGATAAACTCGAAGATATAAAGGATTATCAATTAGAAAATGTTACTACAGCAAAAGAGGTTAAGTCGGTTAAAGAAACTGTACAGACTACAGTTAATGTATTAAATACTGTTTCTAATGAATTAAATAATACAGTTGAAGTATTAAATAATACAAATGCTACTGTTGGAGATATAGGAGTAATAGTTAAAGCTAATGTAGATGCTACAAATGCAATTGCTAATACTTTAGTTTTGATTAATAACAAGTTAGATAAGTTAACTAGAAGAATAAATATGGAGGTATAAGAGTTGGAAGAGATAAGAATTGTAGCTAAAGCATTAACTGATAATGAAGAATCCTTATATGATAACTCCAGTGGAGCTGTAATAAAAACTATATTGTTGCATAATTCGAATAGTGAAGAAAAGGAAGTAACACTAAAGTTAGATGGTGTTGCTTTTTTATTTGTTCTTAATTCTAAAGAAACAAAAATTCTTAGTTCTCCTTTAGTTACTAATTCAATAAAGGGTAGCGGAGCAGGAGTTAACATTCATATATCAGGAATACAATTAGGAGGTGCTTAAAAAATGGGAGTTATAGCAGATAAAATAAGAAGAGCTATCTTTGGTGGAGAAGTTAGGGATAGTATAGCAGATGGAATTGAAGTAGTAGAGCAGTTAAGAGAAGATTATGATAACCAGGTAATTAATGCTGGAAATAGTAATGCTGAAATAGTAGATGCAAGAGGTGGACAAACTAAATTAAAAGATAGACTAGATAATTTTGACGAACAATTGGATAATATAGCTAAGAATAAAACAAATTGGATTAATGTTGTTGAATATGGTATTGATAATACAGGCTCAATAGATGTAACAACGGAATTGCAACAACTAATAGATGATAATCAAGGCAAAGTTATTTATTTACCAACTGGTACTTATTTAATTTCTCAAATTAAATTACCACTAGCTACAACACTTCAAGGTGATGGTCTTATGTCAACTGTAATAAAAGGTAATACCGCAACAGATATGATTGTACTAAAAGATTATCTATCAGCCCATGTGTATATAAAAGATTTATTCGTAGATGGTAATTATATAGCAACTAGAGGGGTTTGGGCTTTTAAAGAACAATATTCATTACAGTATTTGGACAATGCCTTTGTCATGGAAAATGTATATGCAAAAAGATGTACTGTAGCCAATGTTCAAATTGGGAAAGATGATACAGCTTCTATAATGGAATGTAAATTAATTAATGTAAAATGCGAGCAAGGGAAGGGTCATGGATTATATTTGGCTAGTAAATGCACTGACAGTTATTTTGAAGGGATATATTGTGCTAGTAATGAAGGGAATGGAATATATAGCGTTGGATACAATTTAAAATTTGTGAACTGTAAAACTTGTTGGAATGGTACGCTGGAAAATAAAAATAGTGGTATTTATGTTGGTGGTGGCTCTCTTCAAACGTTTATAAATGTTGAGTGTCAAGATAATTACGGCCATGGCTTGTTTGCTCAAAATACAGTTGATTTTAATATACAAGGTATTTTTGATAGAAATGGTAATGGAGGGTTTAATGAAGAAGGAAATC
This sequence comes from uncultured Clostridium sp., assembly GCA_900547475.1. Lineage (GTDB taxonomy): Bacteria > Bacillota > Clostridia > Clostridiales > Clostridiaceae > Clostridium. Next base: position 8,817 of record URGW01000023.1, read on the forward strand.
AAATAGCACCAGATACACCTATAAAATACGGCGTTTATTTAGAAAACTCTAGTTTTGGAAGGGTAGACATAGTTGGAACTAATAATATGTATGTTCACACAGGGAAATATACACAGAAAGCAGTTTTGGGTTATAAAAAATGCAAAAATATAATTGCAGATATAATAGCTTCCCATCACCCTTATTATTTTATAAATGAGGATGATTTAAGTTTTAATGTAGATATTAATGTAAATGGTCATAGATGGGTCAATATATTGCCTAGTATAGCATTAGAAGAAACAACTAAAGATGGTGTAACTTTAAAACAACTTAATAATAGTACTTTTATTATAAACGGAACAAGTACTGCTTCAATAAAGTTTGATTTAAAAGGTCATTATGGTAATACAACACCATTATTATCAATTCCAAGGAATTCGATTTTAAAAGTAAAAAATACTAATGTGGAAGATGAGGTATATTTGTTAGTAGTTGGGGATAGGACGAGCATTTTATCAAACACAAAAAGAGAACAATATATATTGATAGAAAGCGATATTGAGTTAAGTGAGGTATCATTATCTATAGTTAGTGGGGAAACCCTAAACAATGTTGTCGTAATGCCAATTCTTGAAATCATTCCAATAGGCAGTTCGTAATTGATAAATATTGTTCGTAAAATTATACGTGTAAATATCTATTAATGTGTATAAACAAGTATAAAAGTGACAGCTTATTTTTAATATTGTATAATTTTCCTTGAATTGGAGGTTGTACATATATGGCAGTTCAAAGGGTTAATATAACTCTAGATCCTGAACTACTTGAAGAATTCAAAAAGTATGCTTCTAAAAAAGGAGTTTCAATTTCACCTTTTGTTGCAGCAAAAATGAAAGAATTCATTGAGGAAGAAAAGGAATTTGAAGAGTATAAAGAAAAGAAGAAAAAGGGGCTTTTATAGTCCTTTTTTCATGCTTAAATTTAGTGCGCAATTTGAAATACAAACAAGTATAAATACGTCTAAACCCTTGTAAACACTAGGTTTGCGAGGTTCTAGGTATAAGATTTAAATTATTCGTAAAATTAAAGCTATTTAATAGTGATAAATATTATTTAATATATTATAATAAAAGAGAAAAGTTTTCTTAACTTTTCTCTTTTTAAATTAAGTTATTATAGATATTCCAACAATGTATGGGGGAAACCCATTAGGATATCTTTTCATAAATTTTTCATAATTACTCAAGAAAATAGGATCATCTTTAACAAGTTCTAACCATTTAACAACAGATTGAACCATATTTTCACAGAAAACTCTTAAATCTATATTAAGTGCATCGTTTAAAACAGTATTATGAATAATAATTCCATTTGCTCTTGATGGTTCAATAAACAATATTCTAGAATAAGATGATCTTGCATGTTGAGTGGAGCCTTGATGAATTGCTGAACATCTAAATTTATAACAATCTTCACCATTTATTGATAATGACCCTGGTTCTTTTGCATAAGTATTGTACCAATTAATATATTGGCTACCAGATGTCATTCCATTTGGAGAAATTAAAGCACTACAAATGTCAGGTAAAGAAAGTGTTGATTGTAATGCTAAGTAGTATAGATTGCAATCAAGGGCTTTTAAAATTTGTTCTAAAAAATCATTCATGGAATATTTCACCTCCTTACGTAATAAAATATTCTATATTAAGTGAAATAATCCTTTAATTTTTTGTAAAAAGAGGTGTAAAAATGACAATTGATGACATGATAGAATATTTATTAAAACAAAAGGAACTAGGGAAAGGTGACTATATAGTAATTGATGATGGATATTTAAATGAAATATTAGAAGAAAATATTAGAATTGATGACAAGAATAAAGAAATTATATTATAAAAAATATTAAGAAGTTGGAGTAAAATCTAGCTTCTTTTTTAATATAAAAAATAAAGGAAGGTGTAAAATGGAAAACTTATTAAACTATTTTAAAGTTATTGTAGCAGCAATAGGAACTGGAGTAACATGGTTATTTGGTACATGGGATACAGCTTTAGTTGTATTGGTTTGTTTTATGGTGTTAGATTATTTTACTGGAGTATTAAGAGCATGGACAAATAAAGAGATTAGTTCAGATGTTGGATTAAAGGGGATTGCTAGAAAAACAGTTATACTTATAGTATTAATTGTTGCAGTATTGTTAGACAGGCTATTAAATACAGGAACATGGGTATTTAGGACACTTATATGCTACTTTTATATAGCAAACGAAGGTATTAGCTTATTAGAAAATTGTGCTGGGTTAGGTTTACCTATACCAGAAAAACTTAAAGATGCATTAGTGCAACTTAAAGATGGAGAAAAGAAAGAGTTAAGTAAAGAGCAGGACTAGATCCTGTTCTTTTATTTTATAAAAATATATTAAAGAAAGAAGGAATTTATTATGGCAATTAAAAAAATAGCAGCTAGAGGTGGACATACAGAATTATGTACAGGAGCAAGTGCATTGATTGATGAACTAACAGAAGATAGAAAAGTTACAGCTGCAGTTATTAAATATTTAAGAGAGTTAGGGAGTGAGGTATTAGATGTAACACCGCCAGTAAATTATACTTCAGATGAATATCAGGATTTAGCTTATGGTGTTAATAAAGCAAATGAGTGGGGAGCAGACTTATTTGTATCATTTCATTTTAACAAAGCTTATGATAGTTATAATGGGGCTCTAGGCAGTGAGGTATGCGTATATTCTACACATGAGATAGCTCAAAGAGTAGTTAATGCATTAGAAAAGTTAGGTTTTAAGAATAGAGGACAAAAAGTTAGAACTAACTTGTATGAATTAAAGCATACTAATATGAAAGCTATGATAGTTGAAACTTGTTTTATAGAGGCTACTGAAGATGTAGAACTATATAAAAAGTTAGGACCAGATACAATTGGTAAAGCTATAGCTGAAGCTATTGTAAATGGTAAAGCTGCTGAAAATACTACAACAGTTAAAAAGGAGGAAATAAGCAAACCTGTACAAGCTACAGTATCTAATACAGATGATTGGGTAGCTAGACTTCAAGCTGAATGTAATAAGCAAGGATTTTCTAATCAAAAAGTAGATGGTATTCCAGGAGCTAATACTCTTAAAGGTTGTCCTACTCTAAAGAAAGGTGCAAGTGGTAATATAACTAAGTTACTTCAAGAAAAGTTAGTTAAACTAGGATACAATACTAATGGAGTAGATGGTATCTTTGGAAGTGGTACTTATTCTGCTGTAAGAGAATTTCAAAAAACACGAGGATTATCAGCTGATGGAATTGTTGGTCAAAATACTTGGAGAAAATTATTAAATTTATAATTGTTTAAGGCTAGGGATTAAGTCTCTAGCCTTTTTTTTGTTTTCCTAAAAAATATTTTATTATAAAGTGTCCAATTTGGTCATTAAATTTTAAATTATTGAATAGTATATAACAAAGAGAGGAAAATCACTAAAAATTAATTATTTGGAGGGAAAATAAATGATAATCGGAGTAGATTTAGGAAATTATGCGGTAAAAACAAGTGAGGAGGTGCATTTTTTAAGTAAATTCATTGAATCGAATGGATTTTACGGGAATGAAATTATTTATGATGGTAAAGCAATAGTAGTGGGGGAGGGAGAGTTCCAAACTGATTATAAAAAGAGTATGAAAGAAAATACATTGCCTTTGCTTTATAGTGCCTTAGCTCTTAGCAGTAAAGATGAGCAATGCTTCCAGGTTGTCCTTGGTTTACCTATACAACAATATAAGAATAATAAGGCTGAATTAATAAAACTTATTGAGGAGAATAGAGCAAAGACAGTAGAGGTTAATGGAAAGAAAAGAGATATTTTTATTACTGATATAACTATAGCTCCAGAGGGTGCTAGTGCTTATTATAATTTAAGTAAAGAAAATAAACGTTCTATAGGCAAGAAACAGCTCGTTATAGTTGATATAGGGGGAAGGACTACAGATGTATGTTTATTTAAAGATAAGAAAATAAAGCAGTATAAAACAATACCAGGAGGTATGCTTAATATATACAATGATATTGTTACTACTATAAATGAGGTTTATAGTCAAAATTTTGACCTTGAAGATGGTGAAGAAGTCTTAAGAGATGGATTATTCTTAGATGGAGAAGATAAAGACGTAAGTTTTATTAAGACTATTTTAAAAAGACAGTTTGATAGTATCTTTAAAGATTTACAGCTTAATTTTAATGTGGACAAAGGGTATTTACTTCTTACAGGTGGAGGAGCTTCTACCTTTAAGAAAGCATTTAGAAAAAGGCTTAATAATGTAATTGTTAGTGAGGATAATGTATTTGATAATGTAAAAGGATTCGTAAAGGTAGGGAAACAATTATGGCTAAACAACAAATAAGTATTAGTTTTAAAAATAATACAAAAGAAAGTGAAATGTTTAGGATTATTAATAGGATTGAAGATAAAGCTGGAGAAATTAAACCAGTACTATATAAATATTTTGTATTGGGATATAGATTTGCCGAAGAAAATGAAAGCGCTGGATCAATAAATATTCAATCGAACAATCAAGTTGAAGAAGATGAAGATGATGGAGTTGATGTAACTGATTTTTAATCATGGTGGTAATACCACACTATCAAAAATTTACAGTAGTGTGGTAATAGTGTGGTAATAGTCAAAAAAGGTTCGGTAAAATGGCATTTTCACTGGGAAGAGTGCCAAGAAGAGTAGGGGAGTGCTCGGGAAAAGTTAGGGATTATTTAGGAGGGGTTAAAGTTGAGAAAAAGAGAAGAAGATTTAAAAACTTATAGAGTTACTGTACAGGTATCTAAAAAAGAGAAAGAAAAGTTGTCCATGCTTGCAGAAGAAAAAGGAATGAGCGTGAGTGATTACATTAGAGTTTATTGCATACATGAACCATATAATCAGTTCTTTGGAGGTAAGTAATGAGTTATGAAGAAGCTGAAACTATAAAGGCTGTTGTTTTAATTGCATTATGCGTTCCTCCTGTAGTGGTTTTAATAATACAAGGGATAATAAGTGCTATTGAAGATAGAAAGTACAGGAAAGAATTAAAGGAATCTAAAATATTAGCTGCTGAAAGAAGGGCTAAGAAATTAGAAAATTTAAAATTAGAGAATTTTACTTTAAGCTTAAAAGAGAATGAGTTTGAGATGCTGGAGGATCTAGCAAATTTAAACAGCCTTAATAGAAATCAATTTTTAAGAAAATCAATAAAGGAAATTGTAAGGGAGGAATGTTAATGTTAGAAAGTTTTATAATTGCCAATGGAGATACTGGAATAATTGCTTTAGTCCTTGGGATTTTAGTAGCTTTTTGTATGATTTTTTCTGGTCATAAATAATAACGAGAAATGTGATTGTTAAAGGGTTTTATGTGGGTGGAAATTCCACCATTTTTCCACCGTTGAAGAAAATATAATATAATATAAATAAATATAATTAGATGAGAATAAATAAAATTAAACTGTAATATCAGGTGTTTTAAATTAAAAATAAATACATATAAATAAACATAGACAATCTTAGATAAAGAGTGTGTTAATACTCCGCACGCTGAGACGGTAGTAAAGATGTCACGAAAAGATAAATAAAAGTGCTTGAAGCACTGAAAAATAAAGGATTTCTGAGATTAGAGGTAACACTGCCGGTTTTGTGTTGGTGTGCTTCTGATTCGGGAATCCTTTTTTTTGCTTTGAAAGGAAACATACAAGTAAGTGGAAAAGTTGTATAGTTGAGTAGGTAGATTAGATGTTGGGGAGTTTGAGTAGTTGATTTAGATATAATAATTTTTGAGTGGGCTAAATTGATAAACAGAAAAAAATCCCACTAGAAAGAGTTCTGTGGGATTTTTTTCTGTTTATTTAGTACCAGAGCATTCTTCAATTTCTTTTAGCGTCTTTCCGTCTGCAGATTTCCATTCTATAAGACCATTTGCATGACCGCCTATTACGATGGGAAGATTACGAAAAAGAACATCATTATCTTAAATTTAGTCTTCTCGTACAGCATCTGTATCGAAAATTCTATCAAGTTCTTCGTTTGATGTTATACCACGAACCTTATTCATAACTGTCGTTTTTCCCATATCTAATCGATAGAAATGTTCGCGACCATCTACACCTTTTTTTAGACGAATGAGCTGAATTCTACCAAATTTATCCCAATGTTTTTCTGCAAACTTTGCTAAGCCCACTGCCTTGGGGTAATTGTCCTTGCGACTAGGGTCGTGTGGTTCTAGAATATCGTATTAATGTCAAGATTTTTTTGAACAATTGTGCCAATATTTTTATGTACATTTGTTCAGTTGTTTTTATCTACTATTTTAGATAATGCCGTAGCAGTTCTATAGGAATTTCCTAGAATATTAATAATAGTAGAATGATGGACAAGTCTATCTAAAATAGCACTAGCTAACATATTATCTACAAATATTTGATTCCAGTCGGACAAGTTTATATTACTAGTAACTATTGTACTTTTCTTTTCATAACGTCTATCTATAAGTTGAAAAACATTTTTGCTTCCTGTTCACCAATAGGTAAATAACCAATTTCATCAATTATAAGAAGTTTATATTTACTAAAATGTTTTATCCTATCATCAAGTTTATTCTCTAAATAAGCCTTTTTTAATTGTTCTATTAAATCTTGGCACTTTATAAAATAAGTACTTACTCTTTTCTTTGCTGCAGCAATTCCAATGGAGGTCGCAAGGTGGGTTTTACCCACGCCGCTATTTCCTATCAAAATAATACTGCTATTATTTTCTAAAAATCGTAAACTTTCAAAGTCTAAAAATTGTTGCTTATTTATTTTAGGTTGGAATTCAAAGTCAAAATCTTTTAATTCTTTCAGGTGCGGAAAGCCAGCTACTTTAACCATGGCATGAGCCGCATTAAAATTTTTAACTTCAACTTCTTTGCTAGTTAATTCACATAAGGCATCTACAATACTTATTTTATGATCATTTATTTTATTAATATAATCATCTATCTGAAGGCTCATTTGTGTTAATTTAAGTTCACGTAAGTTCTCCTGTAATTGTTGATAACTGTTCATTAAACTTTTTCATCTCCTCTAAATGTTTAGCTGCATAATCTTTAACGCTTTCTTGGTCTGAATTTTTAAAGGTTAATCCAACCATTGCTAAATGGTGATTTTCTTGATAATTTATTTTTTTATTAGAAATTGTATGTAAAGCTATTAATTTTGGGCCATAATAAACATATAAGTTATTATCAATAACTTTAACAACAATATTTTTACCAATAAAATCAATAGGGACTGAATATAAATTTCCCTTATAGCGAAATAGTGAATTGGAATTGACTTTCGCATTTATTGTTGTGTTTTTGTAGTAAGAACATATTTTATCATTAGGTAGTGGTAAAAGATGTTCTTTCTCTTTTTTAAACACTAAAATAGGTGGTATTCCTGTGGCCTGACATATCCTTGAATTAGCCTCATTTGTTATCTGTTGCATTTTTTCGTACAACTGCTCTTCATTATCAAGTAAACCATTATAACTCATTATTTCATCTATGATTCTCATAGGATTTTCAACCTTAGCCTTAGTATTTGGCCTTGCTCTAACGCAAGGGACGATATTAAATCCAAAGTCGTCAGCAAGCTGCTGAAATTTAGGATTAACTTTGCCCACAGAACTTTCAGTTCTAGCTTTATCCATCATGGTAGATGCATTATCTATAACTATTTTTTTTGGAACGCCTCCAAATGCTTCTAAGGCATTAACTAAAAAATCAAATAAATAAGTCTGAGGTTTAGTAGGACAAACTGCCCAATATTTAAACCTAGAAGCTGATAATATTAAGCTACCAACATTAAAAATAAATTCTTCACCGTTCCTGAAAGAAAACTTTGAATCTTCTTTCCAATCAAATTGTGCTTGCTTTCCAAATGGAGTTTCTGATTTTACAGCATTTCTTTTTTTCTTTGGCTTAAAGTATTCTGCAAAATTTTCATGTTTTAAAATATAATAATTGAAATCGCTCCTAGAGCAATTTAACCCCTTTTCTCTAACCAAATATCTATAAAGATGAGATTTATAATAAAATATTTGCTTAGTTTCTGCTGAAAGTAGTGTCGAAATGGTATCATAGAAATCATCTATTTTTGATTTCTTAGGTTTTCTATCTTTCTTAATATTTCCATCATAATACTTTTTTACTGTTCTTATATCTACTCCTAACTCTCTTGCTATTGCACTAAAATTAGGTTTATCCAAATTATTAACCTCAATTAAAATTTTAAGTTTATATAAATCTTGAAATGATTTTAAAATTATTTCAGTACTAATGTTTGTTGTATAAATCATATTCATCACCATTAATACTGTGTTAAATTTTACCTAGTATTATACATAAAAATATTAGTCATTCTGTACATTCTTATCTTAGCATTTATAAGATGCGTCAGTAGATTGGAGAACACAGGCTTAGCTTGCAACTCAAGGACGGTGCTTGAGGATTTATTAAAAGATACCGTTGTAAAAGCAATTAATGAACTGCTGGGGCAAAAGGATGATTTTTTAGAAGTTCTTAGTAATAATATAGAAACGGTAATTAATGAGCAGGATACCAGTGCAGTAGCTGAAATAGAGAAAAAGCTAGAAGAACTACAAAAGCAACTATTAATACGGGCCAATTCTAAAGAAGATTATAACGACATTGCTGATGAGATTTATCGCCTGCGGGAAAAAAAGCATAATGCTTTAGCAGAAGAGGCAGAAAAGAAAGCAGTGAGCCAAAGACTTATGGATATGACAGCTTTTCTAAAGGAGCAACCAACGCTTATTGATGAATGTGATGAGCAGCTTTTAAGACGGTTGATCGGAAAGATTACGGTGTATGAGGATAAGTTCACGGTAGAATTTAAGTCTGGGATAGAGGTTGAGGTGGTGATGTAAAAATTAGAATGTTTAGAAGTACCTTGTGGGTTGATGAAACTTGCAAGGTGCTTTTTAATTTTTGTAAATATTGGTTACTTATATTGAAGGTATCAACCAAAAGGTTTATAATATATAAATACAATGGAGGTAAAATATAACGAAGTCTGATATGGTAATACAATTATGTGAAAAATTGAATATAAGTATTGCTGAGTTATCAAGACGTATTGGTCAGTCACCACAAAATTTTAATAAAAAACTAAAGAGAAATACCGTGAATTTGGATGAATTGATAGCAATTGCAGATGCTCTTGGTATTACCTTTGAGCAGTCTTTTACTTTGGCTGATGGATCCAAAATAAAAATAGGAATTTGTCATCGAACATAAGGAGGTAACTATGGAATATTCATACAGTGGGGTAGTTGATGGATTAAAAGAGTTCTATTCTTCAATGCGAAATATTAATGTGGAAATAGGAACATTTAGGCATGAGTATAATAATGTGCTTTCTGATGTTATTTTTGATACTAGGAGTTCTGATGGGTGGAAATTAATTTTTATTAAACATATAGATGGAAATGTTCTTGAAATTCAAATTCAGCGAGGATATAGATTTGCTATTGAAGGAAATATGGCTTATAACCAGTTTAGAGAATATTTTGGAATTGGTAGTGGCAAAGGAGAATTTAGTATTAAAGATTTTGTAAGGCACTTAAGTGGGCAAGTTCCTTTGGAGTATCGCATATCAGATGAAAAAAGAAATACAATCCTACGATACGACAAGCTAGATAATGAGAGCGATGGAATATATCCTATTGGACTAACAAATTGGGAAGTTGTCCATGCTAAAAATCAGAAATTACCTAATGATAAATATCATAGAACAGCTAAGAATCTAGCAAAGACAAAACAATTGTATCCAGAAATTTATGAGGCTACTAAGAATTTAGACATTACAATAATCTATGGAGTTGAGCCAAGCGAAAAAACAGGAGAAATAAAACTAGGAAAATTGTAATGTTTAATGAAGAGGGGGGGTATTAGGAATGAACATAAAGAAAGATTTATCATATTTAATTGATAGAATAGTAGAATTAGATTTGTTTTGGGATGCAAATTACTATTTTAGAAGTATGAAAAAACAGCCGCACGGTGGTGTAGCACATGTTCTCTGTCCTAATATATATCTTAAGTATTATCCAGCTAACACCTTTCAATTATTTATACAAAATTCTGAAAAAATCCCCTTTTTCTTAGAAGGATTAGTTGATAAAGCCTATGAAGAGTATGTGAATTGTGATATTGATGTTGAAGAAGTATGTTGGCTATGTTTTGATGATGATAACTTTTGGTATGCAGGATTTCGGTTACTAAAACCTAAAAAGGAATATGAGGAATTAAATAAAGAAGCTCCGTTATTATGGACTATAGTATCAAAGAAGCTTAGATTTAAAGATTATTTTGATGTTGATTTAAAAATGCTTATGTATGCGCTGATATGCTATTTAATTCAAAGTAAAACAGTACAGATTAATGGCATATCAGAAATATTATCACGCGAGCAACTAAAAGAATCACATAATAAATATGGGTTAAGCCTAATTAAAGATGCTAAATTTACGAGACAAGGATTTATTATTGGTGATAGCTATTATTTATATAACATATTTTTTGATACCACAATAGGAGAAGCATTAGATGATGTTCCATATACAATAAAAATTATTAATGAAGAGATAAAAACAGGAAAATTATATATTAGATGTGATGAGAGATTGGCCGTACCTAAAGACAAGTTAATAAGTACAGCTACGATGGATTCTCAAAAATACCGTGGCATTACAATTGATTTTGCTAATTTTGAAAAGATAGTTAATAAAAAAGAAATCATAGTCCACTATAATCCAGAACGATTAGATAAAGTGATCATGATAATAAAACCAGATAAAGACAAATATAACAATAAATTTTATCATATTGAAGTAGAAGAGTTATGGAATCCAGAACGATGTATGGATGCGTTTGTAATCACAAATTATATTCATGCACAATACTATCCATATGAGAAATCTTTTAATCATATAGATTTTTCAGTAAATCAGTATTCAATTAACGTGTTCAATGAAAAATATAAAGATGCAGTGACAGATACTCAAGTATCTATTGATAGATATGGGGATGAACATTATAAAATTTGGTGTGTAGAAGGAACTAATATTGGAGTAGATACATGGAGTAAACTTGTATGTGCAACACTTGATGAACCGTTTAGAGATTTATTTCTTGAAATGTTTAAGGAAGAATAATAAACTTTTAGCACAGAAAAAATGTTTTTATTCAAGGAGTGCGAATAGGTATGGTTGATGCTTATCTAACAGAAAAAGATTTATACGAATATGAATATAATATGAAACGTAGACCACACGTTGTGTTATTAGGTGCAGGAGCTAGTTGCGCCGCTATACCGAATGGAGACAGGAATGGTAAAAAAATATCAGCAATGAGTGGATTTATTGAAAAGTTAGGACTGTCTGGGATACTTGGAAAAGTATCTATACATACGAATTCTGATAATTTAGAAGATATTTATATGGAACTTGATGAACGTAGTAAAACAGAACCTAATTGTATGGGAGTTAAGCAAGAATTAGAAAGGGTTATTCATGAATATATGTCGGATTATAAATTACCAAGTAACCCTACAGTTTATGATTATTTAATTTTGGGCTTAACTTCAAAAGATTTGATTGCATCATTTAATTGGGATCCACTATTGGTTCAGGCTTATGCACGTGCTATGGGATATACAAATAATTTGCCACAGTTGGCTTTTTTGCATGGCAATGTTGCGGTTGGATATTGTGAAAAAGATAATGTTATAGGGAATGTTGGAATGCCTTGTAAATGTGGGAATCAACTTTCTCCTACAAAACTATTATTTCCAATCAAGAAAAAAGACTATGCTGGTGATATAGCTATCTCAAAGTCTTGGAAAACACTGAGTAATGCATTAGAGGTAGCATATATGGTTACTATTTTCGGTTATAGTGCTCCTAAAAGTGATGTAGAGGCGATTGCGATGTTAAAAAAGGCATGGGGTTCTGTGGATGATAGAAATCTTGAAGAAATAGAAATTGTGGATTTGCGTGATGAAGATGAAGTTGTTGAATCGTGGAGTAATTTTATTCATACACATCATTATTCATATCATTCAAGTTTTTTTACAACAACGATTGGAAGATGTCCAAGGAGAAGTTGTGAGGCAACTTTTGATAGGTTGATGATGAATCATTGGCTAGAACCAGATAAAGGGTTTAAGCCTAATATGTCATTTTCTGATATAGATAAATTAACTTGTGATTTGATAATTGATGAGAAAAAGAAAAAAAGAACTAAAAAAATTCTTTTTGACCCATATATATAGAAATTTAATTGAGAAGATACTTTATGATTGAAGAAGCTGAATTGGCACGTATATCAAATATGATGGTTGACTCGTTTGAAGATTATCTTATGTATTTACGAAATATTAACTTTAAAAATTCCATGGAAATACTGCAAGAACAATTAATAGAAATTGAAATATTTTAGAGATTGATTTTGAGCAGCCTTTTATTTTGCAGGATGGTACGCAAATAAGAGTAAGTAATATGAAACAGTGTAAGCTAATTCAGTGATAGAACAATTCGGGGGGGGGGACTTATGAGATTTATTAAAAAAGCTTCTTTAAAGAATATGAGTGAAGTTTCTGAAAGTTACAAAGAAATAGAATTATATACGACACGAGAAGATTTTTCTAGCAATGAGAAAATCGAAGAAAATATCTCTGTAATAAAAAAGAATTATGATGAAAACAAAGCAGTTATAACATCTATTCATTGCCCATCATCTAAATGGCTTACATCAATGGATAAAGAAGTATCTACCAATTATATGTCTTTGTGTGAAGTTATTGCTGCTGATGAAGAGAAAGTTTTATTCTTGAAAATTTGTGACTTTGCAAAAAGTGTTTCAAATATTTATAATAAATTTAATTCTAAAGTATCATCAAATCAACTTGCAAAACAACAAGACGATTTAGTGGATAACGAAGATGAAGATAGTAATGATGCTATTCAAGTTAAGATTACTCTAATTCTCCATACGGGCTGTTTATTAGGATGTTTTTCGAATGACAAGCAAGAAGAATCACCCTTTGATTGTCCCTTTAAACAAACAGATAGAAATAAATGCTTTCAAGAAGAATCTATAATCTATAATAAAGTTGAAGAAATAGTTGGGAAAATTATAGGATATGAAACTTTACAAATTGCTTTTGAAAATATAACTCCTTTTCATGGAAATGGAAATGTTGGAAGCAATGGTGGTTATGGGTATGAGAATTTTATCTTGGCAAAACTCTTGAATAAACTGGCAAAGGAAATAATTGAGGCAAAAGAGAAATCACAAGAAGAGGTAAAGCAAGGCAAAAATAAAAAAATAGAACCTAAAATATTTGGAACGGTTATAGATTTTTGTCATATACTCGCAACAAAACATTTATTAAATATACAATCAACCGATATTGAGTATTTGGAAGGATATCTGAAAAATATAAATGAAGAATATAAGGCTTTAATTATGCTTTTCCATTTATCTAAGTACAATAAAGATTGTGGCACACACGGTGATGTGTTTTGTGAAAGTTACGAGGATAATAAGATATTAGATTTAATAAGAGTATGGTGTGTTAAAAATGCACGTTCTACTCCAATAACTTTGGAGGTTTCGGGTGGAGAAAGTGTTGAAACAGGTAGAGAAAACTTTAATAGAATAATGATGGACTGGAGTAAGCTACATATTTTGTTAGAGAAACACCTATCCGATGAACTTTATACTTTTTTTTCAGATTTATTTACCGTATATTCATTAATATACACTAAGAAAAACAAAAAAAAGATATTTGAAGCGGCACAAAATATTAGGAGATATATCCTTAAAAAGTCAAAATTAAACAAAAAGCTTTTTGGTTTTAATAACGAAAATCAAGAACTGAATATATACTTGTTTCAGGTGCAAGCGTACACATATTATATGAGATATTGCAATTTAGCATTTGATTTGATTAGTAAGTATGAAAATATTGATGTAGATATTGACACAGTTTTATCGCATTATATATTTAATGATGAATTAGAAGAAATTAAATTTGATGGACTTGGATGTTATTACAATATTTATTGGTTTAAAAATAATACTACTCTTTATCGTTGTTTCGATGGATGCTCTGGAAATAACAAATATAACGAAAGTCATTTAAAAAACATTATTTCAAGTTGTTTTAGTCATATAAATGGTGGATTTGACGGTACCAATTTTTTATCTTTTAGCAAGTCTTTTGGACGAGTTATGTTGAAGTATTTCGATCCTTATAAATATCAAACATATAATGGTAAGGAGTATAACGTAGAAGTGTTTAAAAATGCTCCTGTTAATTACTTTTTGATTTCAAAAGATAAGCAAATCACTCTTCAAGGATATCAAGATAATCCAGTTGATTATTCGAATTTTTCGATAGATTTTTCTGATTTTTATAACGGAAGAGGAGATAGGAGTAAAGATGCAAGTCTTAAAGAATTATATGAGAAAGTGTCCAAGGATACAAAGTGGAATGATTCAAAGATTGGTTCTATATATGATCAAGAAGTGATATTGTGTAATTATAATAATTTAAGTGTTCAAAAATATTATCTTTCTAATATTGATTTTGTGATAATGATGATTGCGTATAAATTAATACTAAAGAAATATAAAGATATTAAGGATGCTACTTCCATAGTAGACTCAGTTGTAAATAAGAGATATAGCATATTTGATTCTATAAATCTGTTACAGATAGATAATGAAGCTTCAAAAATTGTTAATGAGACAACTATCAAAGAGATATTGAAAAGTGTTGACTTTGTTTATGAACAAGCAAATCCGATTGATACATCTAAAGATGGTTTTACGGGCTTTACCGAAAAATTTGTTCAGGTTTACAAGAATGTTGAAATTATGGATTTTTATAAAGAGATAATTCAGGAGATTGAAAAAAATGAAAAATGCTGAAATTGTTAATATAAATCTCAAAGAACTAAATGGTCAAACTATAACCTTAGGACAATTGATTGATGGTATCAAGGCAATTACTAACAATAATAATACCGAATTAAAGTCTAAAATTTTTGTTCCTATGTATCAACGAAACTATAAATGGGATCAAGAAATGGCTGTTAAACTTGTGAAGGATTTAGTTTTTGCTTTTGAGAATAAAAAAGATAAATCTATGTCACTGTTTACATTGTATATTGATAGAAATAACAATATTCAGGTTGTTGACGGGCAGCAGAGAATGATAACATTGTTACTTTTATATAAGGCAATCGAGAAAGAAGAATATTTTATCAATTTGGAATTTGAAAGGGATTTCGAATTAAATTATCAGACTAGAAAAGAATTTATAGACAATTTAAATAGTCAATCTCCTTCAAATTTTAATATAGCTTTATCTGATAAAAGGAGATTACAGTATAATTATTTGTGCATCCGCAAAGAGTTGAATGATTGTAAAGTTTCTAATATAGATTTTTTTATTGAATATTTAAAAGAAAGAGTAAAGTTGCTTCTTCATATTACAGAAGATGAACCTGTGTCAGAATTTCTTAACTTAAATTGTAATAAAACAAAATTCTCAATTTGTGACAGAGTTAGGTCTGCACTTATTACTTATACTACATTTAATTCAGTAAATGACGAACATAAAGAATTAATTGCTACAGCTATTGAATGTACAGATTTCAAAAAAGGAATATCTATTTTATTTGAAGAGTTAACAAGACTACTTTATCGTGATGATATATATGGTACTGTTAATTTAGGTTATATTGATCCTGATAAGTCAAAAGAAAATAGGATTAACATTATGTTTTCTAAACTGGTTAATAACCCTAACACGGGATACATGGATTGTAAATCACTTGAATATGTGGATAAAATTAAACTTTTGGCTAAATTATACTTTTACAAGACTGTTTTATGGGAACTAGAAACGGATTTCAGGAATGGATACTATGTTACAAGCAATGCGTTTAAAAATTTCTATTATCATAAAAGAGTATTGTTTTTTGATTTAGTTGATAAATATTTCGATTATCATTTTGATAATGAGAAAACTAAACTTTCACAAATTCTTCATACAGAGCACTCTATTGATAATTTAATTATGGATTATATTAGATCAGAAGAAAGTGGAGACGATATATATTTTGTAAATAGTTATTTTCAGGTTTTGTCTAGCAACGAGCTCAACAATGATAAAACTAAATATGAAACATTGCTTAAAAGTGAATATAGACAACAAAATCATGATAAAAGTAAATATTTTACTTTGGATAAAGAATCATTTGAAGATATTGTACAGGGGTCTGGGAAGTATATATTATACCGATATATTGACCAACACAAAAAGGAAAATGACAATAACTTAAAATTTTCACCTATTATTACCTTGGAAGAAAATCAAAAAATTGAATGCGATGAAATGGAGCAGAAAGATAAAATTCCATCAAAAATCAATATTAAAGATTTCTTATGTACAGGCAATAGAAAAATAATTATTCCTGTCATACAAAGAGATTATTGCATGGGAAGTCATTTTGATCAAACAGATAAGGTTGATATGCTGGATTATATTATTAAGAATTATAATGATGGTGAAAAGGAAGTTACACTTAGTGCTATTACTATTTTTCAACCTAATAAAAATGATATATATATATATGATGGGCAACAGAGAATTTTTACTTTGGCTTCCTTAATTAAGTTGTTGGATGATAAGAATAGTTCGACTGATTTTTGTGAATTGTCATTTGAGCAGAGAGAGAATTTTAATAAATTTGTTGAAATTTTCTTTAATGGCATGGAAAAAGACTTTATAACAGATAGCTATGCAAAAAAATCGGTGGCTAATCTCAAAAATGCTTTGCATAATAAGCTAAATGGCGAAAATATTAATCAAAAAGAATTTCAAAATTATATTCTTGATAAAATTAATTTGGATGTAATAACCGTAAATGGGGCACTTTCTTCAGCTGAGCAATTCTTTGTTGAAATAAACGATGGTGTGCAACTTGTGCCTTATGAAATTTTTAAATGCAAGATTAATGCCAAATATCAAGAACTTGTAAAAGGTATAGATGATGATAATATAAATAAGTATAAAAATTGGATTAGCTTAATCGACAATCAGTGGCTTGATTTCTTCTATAGGTTTAGTGAAACACAATATAACGATGAAACATCAAAAGAAGAATTGATGGAAATGCGATTAATTGAATTTTGTTGCCGTATGATTTATTGGGAAAAATATTTGATGAATAGGAATGGAAAAAAACACCCTTTAAAATTAAATGGATTTGCTAATAGCCAAAATGCAGGTGATATTGGTGATTGTGATAAATTTATAGAACATCTAGAGTTAAAAGACTTCGAACGAATAAATAATATTATGAATATGTTGACAAATCTAAATTTGGAAAAAGTAATTGAAAGTGATCCAACTCCGATACAGTTAAAGGATATTATTTGGAATAATAAAAATAATGCAGACATTTTTTGTATTCCGTATTATAACAATGAGTATAAAATTGAACATCGCAACTATTATTTAAATAAATTTATTTCTTCGTTATATATACCCATAAAAGACAAAGATGGTAAAGAAGATGATGAAGCTAGAAAAAAAGACATTGCATTACAGAAAGAACGGGTTAAGGATGTTGTAATGTGGAATATATTAAATTATTTGGATGAAGTGAATTTTAATAAAGTAACAGAAGTAATAGCTAGATGGAATGGAACTATAATTTATGATAAACCCTTTGCATACATAACACCATCTTTTATAGGAGCATATAAATTTGCTATTTTACCTATACCATCTTATTATTATGATTCAACAAATTATATTAATATTTATGAACAACTTACATTAAAGAAAATATCTAAAGAAGAAGAATTTGAAAAATATGATATTCTTATTAATGTTAGTAATTCAGAGGAATTTAAAGGTGATAATACAAATATATCAATAGAAAACAACATTCAAATTAACTACGAAATACATTATAGATATTCCAAAAATTATTATTGTAAGACAAATCTTAATGGGTTAATTTTCAAAACAAACAAAAATCAAATTTATGTAAAGTGTAGCAATGAGTATATATATTTTAGGAAGAGGTCAGATATTAATTTTTATAGAGATTTTTATAGTGGATACTTAGATAGTTCAAGTTCGCCAAATAAGTTGTATATTAATGGTTTAGTATTTAAAGACAGTGAAAACCAATACTATATAAATATAAATTAGAAATAATAAATATTTTTGCCTTATATCTCAGAATACTAAAACCTACAGGGCAGATAGGACGAGTTAACACATCAATGGTTGTATGGCTTTGTGGTATGGCAAAAGGTGCTGCTCTTGGAGCAAATAGAGAAGCATGGATAACAATAATTGGAGTCCCATTGGTAGTGGTAATTGGATTATTGGATGAATGGTAGGATATTTTTGGGGACCAAACTTGGAGATGCAATATATGATGATGGAAGGAAAAGTTCAAGGAGTAGCAAAAAGTGTGGCAAAGACGGCTGTGAACGGATTAAAATCTGAGGGATATGCAGTTGTAAGTTTACCTAGATTTTATAAGCTAACCTATCAACATATATTTGCTAGGTTAATTTATTGCATAGAAAGGAATGATGTAATTGGAAGATAAAAAGTGTACACTACAGACGATGGAAGAGATATTATGTAACATCTCGGCTAGAGAAATTGATGATGCTCAATTTTTAAGAATTGAGAGTGCCTATAATATTTGTTTAGCATTGCTATGGATTGAAGAGAAATTTAATATTATTACTGGTAATTATTATGATTTGGAGCAAGAGATTGAGGAAAATTACAATTATTTTTTGGTAAATCAAAGTAGTGATTCAAATTGCAATATACTATTTCATAAATATGGATCGGAAAAAATTGTTGTGTTAAATAGAAAATTGAATAATTTGTTGAGTAGTATAAGATTGTATCAAGACCAGACATTTCATGAACTATCGACATTGGAAAAGCAGTTAGGAATAACTGATTTAGTAAAGAAATTTAAAGATAAGACACATGAATTGTACGATGAATCATTGGCATATCAGTTGTTGGAACTTATGCGTAATCATATGCAACACCAAGGTTTGATAATAGAACGTATTACAGCAATAATTCCATTATTCAAGCGTAATGTTGAATCAGAACTTTGGTATTTTATCGAAACGAATCATAAAAAGGTACGGTTGATTGATAAATTTAATCAAAAAATCAATTTAAAGAAAGAATTGCAGACTCAAGGAGAATGGATAAACCTTATTGGAATGATAAGGGAGTATTACATACAACTGATTAAGTTACATAATACATTTCGAGAGATTACTTCAAAAATACTTGATGATGCAATTAAAAATATAAGCGATGTTAAAAGAATTTATTACCATGATATGCCTGTATTGAAAATTGCTTTTTATGGAAAAAAGGGGAATGATTCATTTGAAGATTTTTTGCTTCAGTTCAATTACATCGAAAAAATAATAAACTATCGACAGGATGTGCCTAGTGTCGATATATCAAAATATTTCATCGGCAAGAGAGTTTTTATGGATATGAGCAAAATAAAAGTATCAAATTCAACGACTTGTAGCATTCGGTACAATATGTAAGTAGTGATATGTTTCCGTAAACGTCAAAACTAAAAAAAGTACCGTCGACTTATCCCCACGAACGAACATATGTAAAAAAGGCGAAAATTACAGCTTCAATCTGCTTGGACATCAATCCAAGCCCTATTAGCCATGCGGAGACAGTTGTTAGACTTATAAAAAAATAATAAATTAATAAGAGCTGCAAGATAAGCTTGTGGTTCTTTTATTATAAAAAAATATATATCATAATACAAAAGCATGGATAGCGTAATAATAAGAGAGAAATAATAAAATTATATTTATTAAAAGTAAAAAATTAAATGTATAATATTTTTAAAAATTCAATATATGGGAGAAATGTAAAGGAGGTAGTAATATGTGTACAGCATTAAGTATAAAGTCAAAGAATAATAAGTGTTTTTTTGGAAGAAATATGGATTTATCATATAACTTTAATCAATCAGTTATGATTATTCCAAGAAATTATAAATTTCAAGATAAGGTTACAGGTAATATCATAACTAATAATCGTGCTATTATAGGTATGGGAACTGTTATTGATGATCATCCTGCAATTGCAGATGCTATGAATGAAAATGGTTTAGCATGTGCTGGATTAAACTTTGCTGGATATGCTTATTTTGAAAAAGAGATAGTTAAAGGAAAAATTAATATTGCGCCATATGATTTTATACAGTGGGTATTATCTAATCATGACACAGTAGATGAAGTTAAAAGTGAAATTAAAAATATAGAGTTAGTAGATGTACCTATAAATGATAAAACACCAGTTCCAACTCTTCACTGGATGATTGCAGACAAAACAGGCAAATCAATTGTAGTTGAGAAAACTAAAAATAAGTTTGCTGTATATGATAATACTGTGGGGGTAATGACTAATAATCCAACATTTGATTGGCATTTAACAAATTTAAATGAATATATAAAGATTAAACCAAATCAACCTAAAGAAACTAACTGGAGTAATCAAGAATTAAAAGCTTTAGGTGTTGGAGCTGGTACTTTAGGTATACCTGGAGATTTTGCATCAGTATCTAGATTTATAAGAATTGCATACATTAGAAATAATATGCCGAATATAGAAGATAATATAACAGCTATTACTCAATTTTTTCATATGTTAGACTATGTAAAAATGGTAAAAGGGGGAGTTATTACAGAAGATGCATTAGAAGATTTAACTTTATATTCTTCTTATATGGACCAGGAAAATGGTATTTATTATTATAAAACTTATGACAATAATAGAATAAGTGCTATAGATATGAATAAAGAAAATCTTGATGGAGATAAAATTAAGTTATTTACATATGAAACAACACAGGATATAAATTATCAAAATTAACACTTATTATGTTTATTAAGTTGAATTTTTTTGAGGCGGTAAATTTTAGGGCTTACTGCCCTTTTATTTTTATAATACTAACTAATGTTATTTATAAAATATTTAAGGTAGGCTATAATTAAATTCATAACTATTAATAGTGATTGCATATGAATACCATTTGTAGAATAACAGGTCTAACAGAATAGGATATAAAAAATTATAATAAGTAAAGGGTTCACTAAAAATTTTATACTAACTTGGAATAATAGGAGGAAATAGAATGATTAATATAGGGATAATTGGTGAAGCTAAAGATATGGTAAATGAAAACAATATTGCAAAGACTTTAAGAAGTGGAGAGTTAAATGTATATGCTACACCTTCTATGATTGCACTTATGGAGGAAGCTGCTTATAAAAGTATTCAAAGTGAATTAGAACAGGGGAAAGGTAGTGTTGGAACACTTATGAATGTAAAACATCTATCTAGTACTCCTATAGGTATGGAAGTAACTGCAAAAAGTGAATTAATTGAAATTGATAGAAGAAGACTTGTATTTAAAGTTGAAGCATTCGATGAACGTGGAAAAATTGGTGAAGGAATACATGAGCGTTTTATAATTGATAACGAAGATTTCCAAAAGAAAACTGACAATAAATAATATAAAGTGAAAATTAGCGATATCAAAGCAGAGATTGATATCGCTAATTTTATTAGTCATATTTTAAATTATAGTTTAAAATTATTCTGATCTAAGTGCTGTAACAGGATCTTTTTTAGCAGCCTTCTTTGATGGCACAAATCCACCTATAATAGTAAGAATCATGCTAAGTATAATTAATATTATTGCACCAGCTATAGGTAATGATGCATTAACAGTATCAGAACCTAATACTGAATGAATAATAGCATTTATTGGAATTAATAATAATAATGAGATTCCAACTCCTAATAATCCTGAGCAAAGTCCAATGATAAATGTTTCAGCATTAAATACTTGAGATATATTATGTTTTGATGCACCAATAGCACGCAAGATACCAATTTCCTTAGTACGTTCCATTACAGATATGAATGTAATAATTCCAATCATAATAGAAGAAACAATAAGTGAAACTGCTACGAATGCAATTAGCACATATGATATAACATTAATTATTGTAGTAACAGAAGATAATAGTATTCCAATATAATCTGTATAACTAATTTTATTTTCTTCGCTTGCAGTTGAATTATAATCTTCAATACAATCAGAGATAGATTCTTTATTTTCAAAGCTATCTGTATAAATGCTAATAGAAGATGGTGCATCTAAGCTTACAACACCAAAAGTAGTCATGTTATCATCATAAGTTCCAGTAGAAATATATGCATCGTAAATTTTAAGTAATGTATCATTATCAGGTGATTTTAGATATTCATCTAACATAGCAGCAAGCTGTGTTTCACTCATAGTTGATATATCTGGTATTCCAGCTTGAATTGATGAATTATCTGTATTTGACATTCCATCACCTGAAGTTTGCATAGAATACATTATTGTCTTAAATAAATTTGCTTTATCAGAAACTCCAAGATTTTCTAAGTATTTTTTTGCATCTGATATTTTTTCATCATCACTAGATGGAGAAAATTCCATACCATTTAATACGTTAATAGTTGGGTTTTCTTTTTGAACTTTAACAACTTCACTATCATCTGTATATTGGATAATATAATTAGTAAGTGCTCTTGTATATCCTAGTGCAGTAGAAATTAAAGCGCCTTTAGCATCTTCTTTTGGACGAACAACACCAGTTATTTTTAACTTTATAGAATTATTAATTAATTTTTCTATTTCAGTTGTATCTTCTTTTATAGATTTAAATGTACCGTTACCATTTGATATATAAGTATCACTTTCAGGAATCATATAAAATTCTTTGTTACATATATCTTCATAGTTCCAGCTTTTACTTTCAAGTTTGATTTCTTCACCATTTTCTATTTTATCTATTAATTCTTTATATTCAGAACTTGGTAAAATACCTAATTGATAAAGTGTATTACTAGAAATTTCATTATTTGTATCTAGTGTAAGTATAATTTCATCATAGGCATTAGGCCAATTACCATATAATAAATCATAGCTTTCCTTAACAGCTTTACTAACAGACTCACCATCTTTACCAGGAAGCAATTCACTAAAGTTGTTTGAACTTGATGTCATTCCAGGAACACCAGACATATTAGACATTGTATGCATATTAGACATACCTAGCATTGCATTTGTAGAGTTGTTATTATTATTTGTAAGTGTACTTCCATCAGTATTTACCAAGCTTCCATCTGGATCCTTTGTATAAACATCAAATTTTGTATCATAAGAATATATTATACCATTTTCACCTACGTATTTATTTATTTCACTATCAGGATTATCTAAATATTTTTTAAAGGCAGTTAAATTATTTTCAGTAAAACTACTTGTCATGGTAGATGCCATTTCAAGACTAGAACCATTTGAATAAACTGCATTTAAATCATGATCAGCATCAGTAGCTTGTCCTGCTGTAGGTCCACCTGAAGACATTATACTACTAAGATCAATTGTTTCAGATTCAATTGATATTGGATATGATGTCATAGTCTCTTTTTGAATATTATCAATGTAAGTATTAACCCCATTACTAAGTGATAAAATTAAGGCAATTCCAATAATACCTATTGATCCAGCAAAGGATGTTAAAAGAGTTCTTCCTTTTTTTGTTTTTAAATTATTAAAGCTTAAGGATAATGAAGTTAGTAGTGACATTGAAGCTTTACCCATATTCTCATGTTTAGGTGGAGCTAGATTTTGGATATCCACTTCATAAGGGTTAGAATCATCTATAATATGTCCATCTTTTACCCTAACAATACGATTAGCATATTGTTCTGCTAATTCAGGATTATGAGTTACCATAACAACTAATCTATCCTTAGCGACCTCTTTTAATAAATCCATAACTTGAATACTAGTTTCACTATCAAGTGCTCCAGTTGGTTCATCAGCTAATAATATTTTGGGGTCATTTACCAATGCTCTTGCAATAGCAACACGTTGCATTTGCCCACCAGACATTTGATTAGGTTTTTTATGAAGTTGTTTTCCAAGACCTACTTTTTCTAAGGCCTCTGTTGCACGTTTTCTTCTTTCTGATTTTGATATACCAGAAATAGTTAAAGCTAGCTCAACATTTGAAAGAACAGTTTGATGAGGAATTAGGTTATAGCTTTGAAATACAAATCCGATAGTATGATTTCTATATGAATCCCAATCTCTATCTTTATATTTTTTAGTAGAAATTCCATTGATAATTAAATCTCCACTATCATAGCGATCAAGCCCTCCAATAACATTTAATAATGTTGTTTTTCCTGATCCACTAGGGCCTAGGATTGCAACGAATTCATTATCTCTCAGATTTAAAGAGACTCCGTCTAGAGCAGTTTGTTCTAAATCGCCAGTAACATATTTTTTGTATATTTTTTGAATTTGAAGCATGTTTGGTTCACTCCTTCTTTTAGATTTGGAATAATAGTCATGTTTACGTTGGCAATATTATCTATATTATACTACTTTTATAAACTGAAAATAAACTAAATAAGGTTGATGCTTTAAAATTTAATTTGTAAAAAAATCAAAGCAATATCTCTTTAAATATACATTTGATTTTTTATTATGAATTTTTAGATTTATAATTAATTTATAGCATTTACATTGGAATAAGCTGACTATATAATATAGGATATTAATTAATAAAATAGGTTATAAATATATTTTATTAATTATGGAAATTATAAGTATATAGACTAAAAAAATAGGGGGAAAAGTCATGAAATCATTAAAGATTGCTTGTACTGAAAGAACTAGAAATTACTTTTTCACAGATAGAGAAACTATAGAAGTTGGTACAACAGATTATACAGATGTAGCAGCTGCTGTAGTTAATGAATGTGATTTAGAAATTATAAATGATATATATGATACAAGGTTTGGGATATCGATATTTGTATTAGCTGAAACTGATGAGATCAACGGAGAAATTACTAATAAGGTAGATAAGATAATACATATTAATGAATTAAATGAAGAAGAGTTTAGTAAAGAATTAAATAAGGTTGCTGATAAATATGAAGAAGAAATGTTACCACCATTCTTTGATGTTTTAAGTGAATATTCAAGAAGGGGAAATTTACAGTTTGCATGTCCAGGACATCAAGGTGGGCAATATTTTGTTAAACATCCAGCTGGAAGAGCCATGTATGAGTTCTTTGGAGAAAATATCTTTAAATCAGATATATGTAATGCAGATGTTGATTTAGGTGATTTATTAATACATGAGGGGCCAGCAATGTCAGCTCAAACTTATGCAGCAAAGGTATATAATGCTGATAAAACATATTTTGTAATGAATGGAACAAGTACATCTAACTCAGTAGTTATAAATGCTATAGTTTCTCCCGGGGATTTAGTTTTATTTGATAGAAATAATCATAAATCAGTATATAACTCAGCTTTAGTTTCATCAGCAGGAAAACCAGTATATTTAGAAACTTCACGTAATCCATTTGGGTTTATCGGTGGAATAGATGCTCATTGTTTCAACGAAGAGTATTTAAGAAGTGAAGCAGCTAAAGTTGATAGTGAAAAGGCAAAAGAGAAGAGACCATTTAGATTAGCAGTTATTCAACTTGGAACTTATGATGGAACTATATATAATGCAAGACAAGTAGTTGATAAAATAGGTCATCTTTGTGATTATATTTTATTTGATTCAGCATGGGTTGGATATGAGCAATTTATACCAATGATGAGAGATTGTTCCCCATTATTATTAGATTTAAAGCCAGAAGACCCTGGAATATTAGTTACACAATCTATACATAAACAACAAGCAGGATTTTCACAAACATCTCAAATTCATAAGAAGGATAGCCATCTTAGAGGACAAAAGCGTTATGTAGACCATAAGAGATTTAACAATGCATATATGTTATATGCATCAACAAGTCCATTTTATCCTTTATTTGCAGCTTTAGATGTTAATGCAAGAATGCAAGATGGAGAAGCAGGAAGAAAGCTTTGGGCAGATTGTATAAAAGTTGGTGTTGAGGCTAGAAAAGATGTTTTAGAAAGATGTGAATTATTAAAACCATTTATTCCGCCAGTAGTTAACGGAAAACTATGGCAAGATTATTCTACAGAAGAAATAGCAAATAATATTGAATTCTTTAAGTTCTATCCGGGAGAAAAGTGGCACTCATTTGAAGGATATGGGGAAAATCAGTATTTTGTAGATCCTAATAAATTTATGCTAACAACTCCAGGAATAAATGTTGAAACTGGTGAATATGAAGAGTTTGGTATACCGGCAACTATTTTAGCAAACTATTTAAGAGATCATAGAGTTGTGCCAGAAAAGAATGATTTAAATTCAATATTATTCTTATTAACTCCAGCAGAAAGTACTTCAAAAATGAAGGGGCTTGTAGATCACTTAGTAAGATTTGAAAATCTTATAAAGGATGATGCATCATTAAGTGAAGTTTTACCTAAACTTTATTCTAAATATGAAGATCGCTATAAGGGATATACAATAAGAAGATTATGTCAAGAAATGCATGATTTCTATAAGAAAAATGATGCAAAGACTTATCAAAAGCTATTATTTAGAAGAGATTCACTTCCAGAGTATGTTATGAATCCTAATGAAGCAAATGTTGAACTTAAAAGAAATAATGCTAAATTGGTACCTTTAAGTGATATAGTTGGAGAAATTGCTTTAGAAGGAGCACTTCCTTATCCACCGGGAGTATTTTGTGTAGTACCTGGTGAAAGATGGAACGTTGTAGCTCAGAAGTATTTTTCAATTTTAGAAGAAGGAATTAATAGATTCCCAGGATTTGCTCCAGAGATTCAAGGTGTTTATCTAGAAAAAGAAGATGGAAAAGTAAGAGCTTATGGATATGTGCTAGATAAGTAAATTTAAAATATAATAAAAAGATAACAATTCCGTTCTATATATTTAGAGCGGAATTTTTTTTTAGTTCAAGTAATGCTTATTCAACAAAAATATAGATTTTTCTATAGAAATAAATTTAATTTGATATAAAATATGAATATATACAGAATTTACAAGAGGTGATAAAGATGAACAGAGAGTTTTATAAAAAAGTAAAAGAAGAGTTAAATAATAATAAAAATATTTGTATAGTAACTGTTATTAAAGATAAAGAGGACAAGCATTTAGGAAAAAAGATATTAAAGATTGATGATGAAATATTATTTGAAGATGAAGAAAATATAGAGTTTTATAATAAAATTATAAATAAATTTAATTTTAATGAATCTGGAAAAACAATAAAAATAGATGATGATATAGAAATTATTATAGAAAATATTATATCAAAGCCTAATCTTATAATTTGTGGGGGGGGACATATAGCTTTATCTTTAGCAAGTATGGGAAAAATGCTAGATTTTAATACTACTGTTATAGATGACAGAGAGGAATTTGCTAATGAAGAAAGATTTCCAGAGGTTGATAATGTAATTTGTGATAGCTTTACTAATGCATTAGAGCGTATAAATTTTAATAAAAATTCCTACTTTGTTGTTGTTACAAGAGGGCATAGAGCAGATCAAGAATGCGTTGAAAAAATATTAAAAAATAAATTTAGATACTTAGGAATGATAGGTAGCAAGGGGAAAGTAGCACACTCAATAAATAAACTATTAGAAAAGGGATATACTACAGAGGATATAAATAAAATTAATGCTCCTATTGGAATTAGTATAGGTGCTAAGACTCCAGCTGAAATATCAGTAAGTATTATGGCTCAAATTATTCAAGAAAAGAGTAATGGCAATGTATCTAATATTGATGAAGAAATATTAAATGATATTATTTATAGTGATAATAATAAAGTTTTAGTTAGCATATTGCATAAGAGAGGTTCATCACCTAGAGGTGTAGATGCTAAGATGCTTGTTAAAAATGATAGTAGTTTTATTGGAACTATTGGTGGAGGAATGGTTGAAAATGTGGCATATGAAAAGGCTTTAGATTTAATAAAGGATAAAAAATCACATATTGAAAGTTATGATTTATCTAATTCAGCTGCAGCAAAATTAGGTATGGCTTGTGGTGGAACTATTAAAGTGCTTTTTGAGTATATCGAATAAAATACGAAAAATAATTAAATGATTATTATTTTACCCAAAAATTAAAAGACAAACTTTATCATAAAGTTTGTCTTTTAATTTTTGTTTTTAAACTACAAAAATGATGTTTGCAATAAAAAAATACAAAAAATATGTAAAAAAATATAGAAAATTATACACAAAATACAAATTATGTGTTAAAATCAGCATATGGAGAAAAACGTACATTTTATAATCTAAATAAAAATATTATTCGTAATTTATGTTTACTAGTTATAGGGGGATTTGTAATGAAAGCAGGAAGTATTTATGAATTAGAAGGAAGGGTACCTTTAAAGCAAGCAGTTCCATTGGGAATTCAACATGTATTAGCTATGTTTTTAGGTAATGTATCACCTCTTATTATAGTATGTGGTATTTTAAATGTTTCTTTAGAAACTAAATCAATACTAATACAAAATGCAATGTTTATATCTGGAGCAGCAACATTACTTCAATTATATCCAGTTTTTAAAATGGGAAGTGGACTACCGATAGTAATGGGTACAAGTTCTGGATTTATAGGAACAGAAAAAGCAATAGGTATGGCTTATGGCTATGATGCTGTTATGGGAGCATCTTTAGTAGGAGCAATTTTTGAAATTATATTAGGTTTTTTTATTAAACCGTTAAAAAAGTTATTTCCGCCAATAGTTACAAGTCTTGTAATAATATCTATTGGATTATCATTACTTCCAGTTGGGATAAGTTATTTTGGGGGAGGCTCATCTTCTCAAGATTTTGGATCACCTAAGAACTTATTAGTAGCTACTATAGTTGTTGTTGTTATTATTATTTTAAAGCAATTCACAGAAGGATTTTTAAGTGTATCATCTGTATTAATAGGGATAGTTGTAGGATATATTGTATCTATATGTTTAGGTATGGTTGATTTTACAGAGGTTAAGAATGCAGCTTGGATTAGTTTGCCAAAACCATTTGTTATGGGCTTTGAATTTAAAATAGACGCAATTATTTCTATGAGCATAATGTATATAGCTACAGCAGTAGAAACTGTAGGAAATATATCGGCAATTACACTTGGGGGACTTAATAGAAATGCAACTAATCGTGAATTCTCAGGTGGAGTAGTTGCAGATGGTATAGCAAGTGCAGTAGCATCAGTATTTGGAGTTCTTCCTAATACAGCATTTGGTCAAAATGCTGGGCTTGTAGCTGTTACTAAGGTAGTTAATAAATTTTCAATTATGACAGGGGCAATTTTCTTAATTTTAGCAGGGTTTATTCCAAAGTTAAGCGCATTATTTTCAGTTATGCCACAATCAGTTCTTGGAGGAGCAGCTGTTATCATGTTTTCAATGATACTTGTAAGTGGGCTTCAATCATTATTAAGAGAAGGATTAGATTCTAGAAATGGATTAATTGTTGCAGTTTCAATAGGATTAGGTATTGGAATTGGAGAAATGCCTGAAATATTAAGACATTTACCAGAATGGGTAACGCAAGTTTTTGGAAACAATAGTATCATTATGACTTTTGTTATTGCAACAGTGCTAAATTTAATATTACCTAAAAAGGAAGAAACTAAAGAGAATAGTATTGAAGTTTAATAAGGTATGGTATAAAGTTTAAAATATAAATATGAAAAAATATCCACTAATTTTGTAAAAAGGTTTAGTGGGTATTTTAATGTAATAAAGTTACATAACTAAAAAGTATTAAAGGTATATATTTATAGATGGAGGGAAAAAGATATTGTTTACGATTAGAAATTATGTAATAGCAGAGAGTTTGGAACAAGCTTATGAATTAAATCAAAAGAAAAATAATGTTGTATTAGGTGGAATAGGATGGTTAAAGATGGGTGGAAGAAACATTCAAACTGCTATAGATCTATCAGCATTAGGTTTAGATAAAATTGAAGAGGATGAAGAATGTTTTAAAATAGGGTGTATGTGCACGTTAAGGCAATTAGAAACTCATGAATCCTTAAATTCTTATTTTGATGGAATAATAGCAAAATCAGTTATACATATAGTTGGTGTTCAATTTAGAAACTGTGCAACTATTGGTGGAAGTGTTTATTCAAGATTTGGATTTTCAGATATATTAACAGCACTTTTATCATTAGATACATATGTAGAGTTATTTAATAAAGGAATTATTCCACTTTCTGAATATAGAGATATGCCTTATGATAATGACATTTTAGTAAGAATTATAATAAAGAAAGATAATAGAAGAACTACATATTTAACTCATAGAAATAGTGCAACTGATATTCCTACTTTAGCAGTAGCAGTATCAAGATTACAAGATAAATGGAATATTGTAATTGGAGCTAGACCACAAAAAGCTATGAATGTAAATGCAGTAGAACTTTTAAGTGAGATTCCAACTCAAAAGGAAATTGATGAAGTTGTTGAGTATGTTATGAAAAATGTTAAATTTGACAGCAACATGAGAGGAAGTAAAGAATATAGACAAATACTTGCTAAGGTATTTATAAATAGAGCAATAAGTGAAATTACAGGAGGAAGCTATGGAAATTAAGCTATGGATAAATAATAAACTTTTTCAAGATAATGTAGAAGCAGATATGTTACTAATTGATTATGTAAGAAGTAAAGGCTTTTTAAGTGTAAAAAGAGGTTGTGAAACTGCTAACTGTGGTTTATGTACTGTTCATTTAGATGGAAAGCCGGTTTTATCATGTAGTACTCTTGTAATGAAAGCAAATGGTAAAAAGGTAACTACTCTTGAGGGATTAAAAGAAGAAGCAGAGGAATTTGGTGCATTTATGGCAGATCAAGGTGCAGAACAATGTGGATTCTGTAGTCCGGGATTTGTAATGAATGTGTTAGCAATGAGTAAAGAGTTAGAAAATCCTACTGAAGATGAAATTAAACATTATTTAGCAGGGAATCTTTGTAGATGTACAGGCTATATGAGCCAATTAAGAGCAATTAAAAATTTCTTAGAAGCTAAAAAGGGGGACTAGAGATGAAATACGTTAATAAAGGTATAAGAAAAAAGGATGCTATGTCATTACTTACTGGTAAGCCAGTTTATACAGATGATATAGCACCAAGTAATTGTTTAGTAGTTAAAGTTCTTAGAAGTCCTCATGCACATGCTTTAATAGAAGACATAAATACAACAATAGCCAGTAAAGTACCAGGAATAGAGTGTATATTAACATATAAGGATGTTCCACAAAAGAGATTCACAACAGCTGGACAATCTTATCCAGAACCAAGTCCATATGATAGGTTAATTTTAGATAAAAGACTTAGGTGTGTTGGAGATCCAGTTGCTATAGTTGCTGGTGAAAATGAGAAGGCTGTTAATAAAGCTTTAAATTTAATTAAAGTTAAATATGAAGTTTTAGAAGCTGTTTTAGATTTTAGAGAGGCCTTAGATAATAAAGTTGTAGTTCATCCAGAAGAAAATTTTGTTGTTTTAAATGATTGGATTAATGCAGATAAAAAGAGAAATGTATGTTCAAAAGGTGATTTTACTTATGGTAATGTAGATGAAGAATTAAGTAAATGTGCTCATATAATAGAGCAAACTTATCATACTAAAGCTAATAGCCAAGCTATGATGGAAACTTTTAGAGCATTTACAGAGCTTGATACATATGGAAGATTAAATATAACAAGTGCAACTCAAGTTCCTTTCCATGTAAGACGTATATTAGCTAATGCTTTAGATATTCCAAAATCTAAGATAAGGGTAATTAAGCCGAGAATAGGTGGAGGATTTGGGGCAAAGCAAAGTGTTGTTGCAGAAATATTCCCAGCTATAGTTACAATGAAGACTGGAAAGCCTGCTAAGATGGTTTATACTCGTGAAGAAAGTATGACTAATGGTAGTCCAAGACACGAAATGGAGATTAAAGTTAAATTAGGTGCAGATGAAAATGGTATAATAAAAGCTATTTATATGTATACATTATCTAATGCAGGTGCATATGGAGATCATGGACCAACAACTGTAGGTTTATCAGGCCACAAATCAATGCCTCTTTATAGCGGAGCAAAGGCATATAAATTTGAATATGATGTTGTTTACTCTAATACTATGGGGGCAGGAGCTTATAGAGGTTATGGAGCTACTCAAGGATTATTTGCTTTAGAATCAGCTGTAAATGAATTAGCAGACAAGCTTAATATTGATCCTATTAAATTAAGAGAAATGAATATGGTTGCTGAAGGACAAATAATGCCTGCATATTATAATGAGCAAGCAAATAGCTGTGCTTTAGACAGATGTTTATCAAAAGCTAAGGAAATGATTGATTGGGATAATAAATATCCATGTAGAGATATGGGGAATGGAAAAGTAAGATCTGTTGGTGTTGCTATGGCTATGCAAGGATCAGGTATATCAGCGGTAGATACTGCTGCAGTTGAAATAAAACTTAATGATGATGGATTCTATACATTAATGATTGGTGCTGCTGATATGGGAACAGGATGTGATACAATATTAGCACAAATGGCAGCTGATTGTTTAGATTGTGATATAGATAATATTATTGTACATGGTGTTGATACAGATCAAAGTCCATATGATACAGGTTCATATGCATCTAGTACAACTTATATAACAGGTGGAGCTGTTATTAAAACTTGTGAAAAAATGAGAAAGAGAATTATTGAAGAGGCTTCAAAAGCATTAAACTGTCCAGTTGAAAATTTAGAGTTTGATGGTAAAAAAGTATTTTCAGTAGTTGATGAAAAAGAAATAACATTAATTGATATAGCTAATAACACTTTAGTTGGTGGATTTAGAACTATAAGTGAAAGCGAATCACATTATTCAGAAGTTTCACCTCCTCCGTTCATGGTTGGAATTGTGGAAACTGAAGTTGATAAGTTAACAGGTAAAGTGGATATAATTGATTACGTTGCAGTTGTAGACTGTGGAACAGTTGTTAATCCTAACTTAGCAAGAATTCAAGCAGAAGGTGGAATAGCTCAAGGTATAGGAATGGCACTTTATGAAGATATTACTTATACTGAAAAGGGAAAAATGAGAAATGACTCATTCCTTCAATATAAGATACCTACAAGACTTGATGTTGGTAATATTAGAGTTGAATTTGAATCAAGTTTTGAACAAACAGGACCATTTGGAGCTAAGTCTATAGGGGAAATTGTTATTAATACACCATCTCCAGCATTAGCTCACGCAGTATATAATGCAACTAAGGTTAATATAAGAACATTACCAATAACATCAGAAAAAATAGTTATGGGAATGATTAAAAAATAATAGTATTACGCACCACATGGGAGCGAAAAAATGAAATATTTATTTTCTGGGAACTGTGAAATTTTCACCTAGAATTTATATCTTTGTTCCATTGAACTTGCTAAAGTTGTAAAAGTCGCTTACGCTTCAATACAACTTCTTTACGCAAGTTCAATTCCACAAAGATTAAATTCTATGGCTTAATTTCAATGTTCCCTCCAAATTAATATTTCATTTTTTCTTTTTTGATGTGTTTACCTATAAGATGACACTTTTATAGTTAATGTTTTCTGCTACAAATTTTTCTCATATGATATTTAAATAAAATATAGCAGAAGTCGTTAATCTTTAAGTTTGTTATGAGGAAAAGTATATCTTTTGGTTTGAAAACCAGTGATAGAGAAAAATTAATGATATTATCGGAAGGAATATTGTAATTAAGTTTTAGAATTTAATTGTTTTTGTAAGGAAAAGAGCGTTAAAAAGCTGAGGGAATGAAATGACTTTCGAAGCTTTAGCTCTTTTTCTGGAAAAAAACAATATAAATTCTTAACGTAAATTATACTATTCCTGGAGGTAATATCATTAATTTTCGTCATCACGGCATTCAAATATTGATGAATAATTTATATAGGGGGATGAGGGATGAGGATTAATTTAATACTTTTGGCGGCGGGAAATAGTAAGAGGTTTAATGGAAATAAATTGTTGGCAATTTATAAAGATAAGCCAATATATATGTATATAGTTGAAAAAGTGCTAGATTTGAAGTTAAATAAAATAATATGTGTGACTCAATATAAAGAGATAAAAGAAGCTTTATTAAATACTGATATTAATGTTGTTATGAATGAGAATAGTAGTTTAGGAGTTTCTAGTTCTATAAAATTAGGTATAAATTTTGATAAAAATGCTGATGGCTATATGTTTATGGTATGTGACCAACCGTTTATATCAATAAAAACATTAAATTCGTTAATAGATAATTTTATTAATGGAAATAAAGGTATAGTTTGTGTTGGTTATGGAGATAATAAAGGTAATCCAGTTATTTTTTCAAAAAGATATATTAATGAATTATTATCATTAGAAGGAGATAATGGTGGAAAAAGAATACTAAAGGGGCATTTAAATGATTTAAATATAGTAAATGTTGATAACGAAATTGAGTTAGCTGATATAGATACACAAGAGGAATTTATTAAATTAACTTTATTTTAAATGTTTACAATAAAATCTTTTTAAATTTTCATAAAAACTTTTTAAAAAAGTGTTGACTTTTGTCTAAAAACACTGTAATATACAAAAAGTAGTCAGCAAGACATATGCAAGGCCCCTTGGTCAAGCGGTCAAGACACCACCCTTTCACGGTGGTAACAGGGGTTCGATTCCCCTAGGGGTCACCATTTTGACAAAAAGGAATTTCAACTTTGTCGAATAAATCCCAATAATTAAATCGAAGATTTAGAATGTCATTTATGCGGGTATCGTATATCGGTAATACTCCAGCCTTCCAAGCTGGAAAGGTGGGTTCGATTCCCACTACCCGCTCCATTTTATTTGAATATGAAACTCCGCTATGCTGAGAAAATTCAAATAACTAAATCTAAGATTTAGATTTTCATTTTGCGTGTTTAGCTCAGCTGGATAGAGCAACGCCCTTCTAAGGCGTGGGCCAGGAGTTCGAATCTCTTAACACGCACCATATTCGGTTTACTAGCTCAGTCGGTAGAGCACTTGACTTTTAATCAAGGTGTCCGGGGTTCGATTCCCCGGTAAGCCACCAAAAAAGAAACTCAATAGAGTTTCTTTTTTTATTATATAAAAATATAATTATTAAATTTTAAAAGACCTTTATACATAATCCTAACCAATAAAAATGAAAATTCATATTATATTATGAATTGCTTTTTTAGGAGGTAAAATGGAGAGTAAAGGTTGTGATAAAAAAAGTAATGAAGAAAAAGAAAAAGTGGATCAATATATTATAAAATTTGAAGTTAACTTAGGAAATATGGAAAAAGTAGGAGTTGCTTTTTTAGTAGCTGGTTATTCAAATTATATATACGCTGCTAATTTAGATATATTAGATGCACAAGATAGAAATAACACAGGACAGACCCCTGAAGAAGTATTTTTATTTAGTCAAAGATTAGTTTTATTAGGATATATATTACTATGGATAGTTGCATCAAATAGATTATATATAAAAGATTTTAGCAATATTTATAGAGAAGAAAATAATGATTTAGTTGCATATCAAAATGTTGCTAATTCATACTTAATAAGTGTATTTGCTAATTTAATGAGATTAGAAGCATTTAATAAATTAAATGAGGATGAAATACAGGAAGAAAAAAATGAGGAAGAATAATATTAAAATATGGGAGTGATTATATGTTAATTTCAGTTAATGAAAATGACTTTAAAGACAAAGTCAATATTAGATTTAATAATATTACAGAGGGAATTAGTAGGTTTGAGAACAAAATCTTAGAAGCTGATAATTCATATGATTTTGAACAATGCATAATTGGTTTTTTAGAAGAAGCAGTCAGATTAAATGGAGTAGAAAATTCATATGTTGATTTTTATTTTAATGTATTAGAAGAAGATTCGAAGATAAGATTTAAAGAGCTTTTAAATTATGAAGATAAAGAATTTATGAAAAATTTTGAGTATGAGAATAGTGAATCGGGAATTTATTATAACCTAACGGTAGAAAGTATTCCTTTTATAGTTAGAATAACAACTAAAGAAATATTATTTTCTACTATATATTTTACAAAAGATCCACTTACCATATGGGGTAACTATGACAAAAAATTCCCGGTGTTTTACAAGGAAAAAAGTGTATATGATAAATATGAAAATATAGCTAAAGATTTTAAATTAAAAATAATATAATAGAATTGATTAATTTGTTTACAAATGGAAATAAAATGTGAATTTAATTGAATATATATGAAAAAAAGGTTGAAGGGATATGGTAAAAATAGTAAAATGTAAACAGTGGAATAATATCAATTGATATTTAATATTTCAATAAAATAGTGATGGGTATGGGGTGAGATATAAATATGGAAGTAGGGGAAATTTTTGATAAGAAAAGTGAATTAGAATATTTTTTTGAGATTTCAGTAGATATTATGGCTATTATAGGGGAAGATGGGAAAATTAAAAAAATAAGTAAATGCTGTAGTGAATTATTAGGATGGAATGAAAAAGAATTGCTTGAACATGAATGGCATAATTTTATTCATAAAGAAGATTTAAAAAGTATTTTAAGTACTATAAAAAGTGAATCAATAAGTAGTGGAGTTAAGGGGCTAAGAGTTAGATTTAAATGTAAAAATGATGATTATAAATTAGTTGAATATAGCTGTAAGTTTATAGAAGAAAAACAGGTATATATTCTAACGGCTAGAGATATAACTGAAGAAAAAAAAATTAAAGAAGAAAAAATTGCTTACGAAAAAGCAATTGAATTAGAAAGTTTAAAAAGTGAATTTTTTTCTAATATATCACATGAATTTAAAACACCTTTAAATATAATATTAGCAACTATGCAAGTAATAAATAAAAATATTGAAAATAAAAATATACAGGCAGCTGATGAAGAAATTTTAAATAAATATATGAATTCAATTAGGCAAAATTGCTATAGGCTTCTTAGGTTAGTTAATAACATAATTGATATTAGTAAAATGGATTATGGATATTATAATATAGAATTAGGAAATTACAATATCATAAGTGTAGTTGAAGATATTACAATGTCCATTTTAGAATATGTAAATAATAAGGGGATAGAGCTCATTTTTGATACGGAGAGTGAAGAAGAAATAATTGCATGTGATCCAGATAAAATAGAGAGGATAATTTTAAATTTATTATCTAATGCAATTAAGTATACAAAAGAGGGTGGGAAAATATATGTTAACATAGGAAAAGATAATAAAAATGTTTATATATCAGTAACGGATAATGGTATAGGTATGCCTGAAAAAAAACTTCTTACAATATTTGAAAGATATACTCAAATTGATAATAACCTAACTAGAAGAGCTAATGGGAGTGGGATAGGGTTATCACTGGTTAAATCACTTGTTAAGATGCATCAAGGTGATATATATGTAGAGAGTAAGATTAATGAAGGTAGTAAATTTATTATAAGCCTTCCTATAAGACAAGTTGAAAGTAAGAATAGAAAAATTAGCAATTTAACTAAATCAAAGGTTGAAAAGTGTAGTATTGAATTTGCAGATATATATAATTAAATATTTAGAATTAATTAAAATTTAAATATCCTTCTGCTTAATAGGGCAGAGGGATATTTAAATTTTAATTATATTTATTATAAAGCTTGTTTATGGAATTTTTTGACATTAACAAATTTACCAAATAGCTCATTATTAAAACGCCAGGGATATCTATTAATAATCTGACCAAAGTAAATTTATAGCCAAGTGCTGAAAATTCAAATAGTAATGTTGAAATTTTAGTCAAGCACCAAGCATTCATAAAAATAATTATATTTGAAAACTTTGCACCTTTTTTTATTAAAACTGCAGTAAAAGGAAAAGCAGCATACATAGGACCAGCGGCTACTGAACCAATTAACATAGCTAAAAGAATACCAATTATTCCGGAATTATTTCCCATGTATTTCATAAGTCGTTCTCTAGGAATCCATACGTCTATTAATCCTAATAAAATCATTACAGGAGGAAGAACAGAGAGCATTTGTAATATATTAGAGCTGGTGGTATTAATAGTTTCAGTAAGTATTGATTTATTAAAAAAAGATAATATTATAAGTACTAATAAGGATATTAAAAAGGATTTATACCTTTTAAAAATTTTTATTATAGTATTCATATAAACATCATAATCCTTCCTAAAATAATTCCTACAACAATTGAAAATATAAATGCAATCAGATTTCTTAATAGTGCAGCTCTTTTACCAATATATTTAATTTCAAGGGGAAGTGTCATAAGACCAATTAGCACTAAAGATGAAACAAGTGTACCAACTTGTGCATAT
This sequence comes from uncultured Clostridium sp., assembly GCA_900547475.1. GTDB lineage: Bacteria > Bacillota > Clostridia > Clostridiales > Clostridiaceae > Clostridium. The sequence continues at coordinate 47,352 of URGW01000023.1, forward strand.
CCAGCACCGTTTAAAAGTAATGTATTACCAAGTGAAAAGGCAACAAAAGTAGGCATCATTGTAATTGCCCCTATAATATCAGCAAGTATAATACCAATAAAACCTGAACTAGTACCTAATATTTTAGATATTGTATCTGTGGTGAAAAATGAAAGTAATATTCCTACAGTTATTATTATGCAAAGAAATTGAGGTAATACATTTTCAAATGATTTTAATCCTAATACAATAGATTTCTTTGTTTTACTTTTATCTTTTATAAATGATATTATTAGGGAAATTATTGCGAGACTATATAAGATAATTGAAGTCATAAAATGCTCCTAAAAATAATTCAGTTATATTTTATGATTTAAAGAAAAATAATGTGAATTATACATAAAATAATAGCAATGTATTTAGAAAATTTATCTATACATTGCTATTTAATTAGTTTTAACCGAAATTTCTATTGGAAATATGAGTATTTCTGTATCTAGAAATATAAGAGTTAAAACTCCACTTTGCAAGAAAAGTTTTTGCACAGTTATAACCTGAATTAAATAATTTAAGATATTCATCCTTTGAGATCTCAAAATCTACAGTGCCAACATCATATGTTCTAATTTTAATAGTTCTTACAGAATCCTTATTATTTAAAAAAGCTTCATCATCCTTAGTAAGTATAGTATCAATTACATCACAAGAGTAAGTTATTAAATTACTTTTATTTGGATTAACAGTTTTTAAATCATTATTACTAATTAATTTTAATCCAAAGGTTGGCCAGCGAGGATTGTTTTCAACATCAAAGATCCAAATAGGAAAATTGCTTAGTAATCCACCATCAACTATAAAGCTTGAATTTTTACCATTCTTAAGAATTACAGGGTTAAAATAAAAGGGAATACTAATACTCATTCTTACCGCTTTAGCAATACTAAATTCTAATGGATCAATATTATATTTTACTAAATCATCAGGAAGAATTAGTAGCTTTTTATTTGTGATATCAGAAGCAATTATCTTAAGAGGACTGATACCATTTGTATATATATCTTTAAATTTAGTTTTACCTTTAGCTTTATATAATTTATATAAATATTGTTCTATGTTATTACCAGAGAATAATCCTTTATTTTTAAAAAGGCTTACAGTTGGACCTATAAAGGGTAATAAATTTAATTTATTTTTTACATAGAAATCTTTAAAATCTAGATTTAAAAGCATATTTTTTAGGTCCTTTCCTGTATAGCCTACTGCTAATAAGGAAGTTACTATAGCACCAGCAGAGGTACCAGCAAATCGTTCAAAGGTATATCCATGTTCTTCTAAATAATAAATTGCACCTAATAGTGCAATTCCTTTTACTCCTCCACCTTCACAAACTATATCTGCCTTCATTTATTCACCACCTAATATATTTAAATTAATATATTATATGATTTAAAAGATAATTGATATAATAATGTTAATATAGAATATAATTTTTATTAAAATTTAGATAATATTCACGGAGTTTTTATTTGAAACTAATGTTGATATTTTAAATATTTGATAAATATCAGCTATAATAAGTACATTTTAATTAAAAATAGGTACATTTAAGCTATTTTCAAAATTTTACATATATATAGATGCATATATTAGTTGTAATTTCTCAGCATTTTAAGCATTACAAAAATAATTTAATTTGTATATCATATAAGTATCTAGTTTTAAAAAAGTCAAAAATAAGAATAGAGGTGAGAATAATGAAACTAGAGAATAAAATATTAAAACTATCTGTAGTAGGTGCGTTATTCTTTGCACTATTTGGTATCGCATGGGGCTGAGCTTTAAAGTCTGATATGATTATATTCGATGGATTATATTCATTTATCAGTGTAATATTATCAATGTTATCACTTTATATTAATAATTATATGGCGAAGAGAGATTTTGAAAAATTTCCTTTTGGTAAACATATTTTAGAGCCAATAGTTATTTCAATAAAATCATTAATAATAACTATTATGTGTTTATATTCATTAGTAGGAGCTGTAAAGACCATAGTAAGTGGTGGAAATAACTTAGAGTTTGGATTAGCAATTATATATTCAATTATATCAGTTATTGGTTGTGGAGTGATTTCACTATATATGAAGATGAAATCAAAAGCATTATCTTCAGAACTTATTAAGGCAGAATTTACTCAATGGCTTATGGACACATCATTAAGTGCAGCAGTGTTAGCGGCATTTATAATAGGTATTGCTATATCAAATACAAAATTGAATTTCTTGAATCCATATATTGATCCAGGTATGACGGTTGCAGCATCACTATTATGTATTAGAATACCTATAAAGATTTTTATAGAAAACTTTAAGGAAGTAATATGTGTAAAAGCTAATGATGAAATTAATGATGATATATATGTATTAGTTAAAGAAATTGAGGAAGAATATAATTTTGAAGATTCTATAACAAGAGTATCTAAAGTTGGACGTGAACTTAGAATTGAAATTGATTTTGTTTATAATAAAGATAGTAAGCTTAAAACATTAGATCAAATGGATAATGTAAGAGAAGAAATAAATGATGCAATTAAGCATATTGATTATAAAAAGTGGTTGAATGTATCTTTTACAGGAAACAAAAAATGGGCAATATAAAAGTCAGTGAAAGCTGGCTTTTTTGTTTGTTATCAAATTGAAGAGTAAATGGAGTTTATTAATTAAATAACATGTATTTAAAGGAGCTAAATTTTTGGCTCCTTTTAATTTTGTAAGATAAATTTAATAATATATTAATAGTAAATTAAGGTTTTTAATATAAAATTATGAATAAGGAGACTAAAAATAAATATATGGAACATTTTACAGATTCAATATGTCTAATTAAATATCAGAAGAATAATTTTTACATTTTATTAGATTAGATTAGATTTTCTTTATATAAAAATATAATTAAAGAGTTTACAAGAAGTATTTTTATGGAAAAATATATAAAAAAATGATATTATAAAATAAAATGTAAATAAATTATAAAAAATAAATATTATGGAGGTAAATATGGGGACAAGTTTTAAAAGAATGCTTTCGATACTTTTAACATTAACATTAGCATTAGGTATAGTAGGGTGTTCAAAAGATGGAGGAAAATCTTCAATGGGGAGATACGTTGAAGAGCAATATGAGGTACCCGAAGGGGTTGAAGTCCAAACTTTAAGCTTATTAGAAAATGACAAAATAGGTATGATTGGATATTCAACAGAGGATTGGAAGCCGGTAGCTTTTATTTCTGAAGATGGAGGTAAAACATGGACGCAAAACTCTATAGTGTTACCAAAAGAAGAAGGAAAAGAAACATATACTAGTAATATAGGATATTTAAGTAGTGGAACAATACTATTATCATATTATTTTGAAGAACCTTTTACAGGAATGGAAGAGGGATCAATAGATGATTCTATGTCAGTTGAAGGTGAGGCAACCACAGAAGAATTTGTTTATGAGGAACCAGAATATAAATATGCTACAGTAGATGCAGATGGTAATTTAACTGATATTGATTTAGATCTTTCAATATATAATGATGATTCAATGGAAATGGGAATGGGTTATAGTAACTTTAAAGCTAATTTAAATGGAGATGTATTCTTTACAGCAGGTAGTAATAATGAAAAAATAGTTCAGATTGATGGTGAAACTTTTGAAGAGAAGAATGTATATGAAGCTGAGGAATGGATAGGTGACTTTTTCTTAGTTGGTGATTCATTAGTTATATATCAATTTGATTCAATAATAGAATATGATACTACTAATGGGAAGGAAAAGGGAAATTTAGAAGCTTTAGAAAAAGAAACAATATCTGAAAACTCTAATTATTCTCCAACTTTCCTTAATTCAGGAAGTAAAGATAAAATATATTACTATAATACTTTAGGTCTATATGAGTATGATATGAAAAGTGAAAAAGTAAATCAATTAGTTGATTCTGCAATTTCATCTTTTGGTGATAGCGAAATGAATATAATATCATTCCTTGAAAAAAGTAATGGCGAGTTTTTAACTACATTTAGTGATTTTTCTAATGCCGAATCTAAAATTATTAACTTTGCTTATGATGAAAATATACCATCAGTTCCAGAAAATCAACTTGTAGTATATTCATTATTAGAAAACCATTCAATTAGACAAGCTATTTCAAAATATGCAAAAGAGCATCCAGATACTTATGTTAAGTATGAAATTGGTTTAAATTATGGTGATGGAACAACTCAATCAGATGCACTTAAAACCTTAAATACTGAAATAATGGCAGGAAATGGGCCTGATGTAATAATATTAGATGGTTTATCAGCTGAATCATATATTAAAAAAGGATTATTAGAAGATATAAGCGATATTATAAATCCTTTAGCAGAGGATGGAACAATATTTAAGAATATTGCAGATGCATATACTAATGATGGAAAGATATATCAAATACCAACATCATTTAAATATCCAATATTATTAGGAAATAAGAATGATATTGCTTCAGTTTCTGATTTAGATTCATTAGTTGAGTTAACAAAAAAATTGTCAACTCAAAGTGAGAAAAGAATATTTAATAATTACTTTACTCCAAACTCTTTAGTTTATTCATTATATTATCTATATGGAAGTGATTGGTTAAATGAAGACGATACTATAAATGAAGATGCATTAAAAAGTTTCTTTGAAAAAGCTAATGAAATGTATTCTGCAATTCAAACTAATGAAGAAGCATATATGAAAACTATGGAGGATAAATACTCTCAATTAGAAGGTTATAATGAAGGGTCTTCTATATTGATAGGTACTGAAGAGAATGTTGATGAAGAATTAGATGAAGAATATAGCGAAGAAGATTATGAAGATTTATATGCAGTATATGATTTACAATATTATTTAAATCCAGCTATTTATGCAGACTCATTTTTACTTGAGGGTAGTTCATTATTAGGTTTAGGTGGACTTGCTGGAACTTATGATTATGGATCTATGGTTACTCTTTTAAACACTTCACCTGAAATAGATTATAAGGTTTTAACTAGAGGAGAAGAAAACATATTTATTCCATCAAACTTAGTTGGAATTAATGCAAAGGGAAAAAATAAAGAGCAAGCTAAGGAAATATTAACATCATTAATAAAGAATAACTCTAGTGAAATGTACTCTGATGGAGGATTTAGTATAAATAAAAATAGCTTTGAAAATGCCTTTTCTATAGAAAAAATGAAAGAAGAAGGATATGAATTAGAATTTGATGGAGCAACAAATCACTATATTCAAGGTACATCAGGTTGGTCTGATGAGTTTGGAAATTCAAAGGAAATAAATATATTATATCCAAATGATGAAGATGTAAATAAATTAAAGGGTGAAATAGAAAGCTTAAATACTGCTACAACAGTTAATACTATATTGTTAACAGAAGTTGCAAAGCAATTTGCTTCATATGTACAAGGTGAAATATCTTTAGAGGAGGCTATAAATACAGTTGTAGATAACTTGGATTTATACTTATCAGAGTAATATGGAAGAGTTAAATGTTAATAAATTAAAACAAATAAGAAAAGTAGAATCAAATAAATTAAAAGAAGAAAAAGTAAAGAAAAAAACTAAATATACTGGATTATATTTTGTATTGCCAAGTTTACTAGGGGTAGCAGTATTTACACTGCTTCCCTTCTTAGATGTATTTCTTAGATCTTTTCAAAGTGCAATTTCAAGAGAATTTATAGGATTTCAGAATTATACTGAAGTGTTCAATAATTCAGCTTTTAAATTAGCGTCTAATAATACTATAAAGTTTGTTCTTGTATGTATACCGTTATTATTATCATTATCATTAATAATAGCTGTATTATTAAATAAATTTGTAGAAGCATCAAAGATACTAAGAACAGCCTTTTTAATACCAATGGCAGTGCCTATAGCTTCAGTAGTATTAATATGGAATATTGTTTTTCATGAACAAGGATTCTTAAGTGCTATGCTAGATAAATTTAATATGGCAGGTCAAGATTGGATGAGTACAGGATGGGCTTTTTGGATATTAGTATTTAGTTATATATGGAAAAATCTAGGGTGCAATATTATCTTGTGGTTAGCTGGATTAAATTCTATATCTAAAGAGATATATGAGTCAGCTAAGGTAGATGGAGCAAATAATTTACAATGTTTTACTAAGATAACAATACCTTGTTTAAAACCTACGTTGTATACAGTAGCAGTATTATCTCTTCTTAATTCATTTAAGGTATTTAGAGAGGCATATTTAGTTGCAGGTGATTATCCGGATAAGAGTATGTATTTATTACAACACTTATTTAATAATTGGTTTAGAGAATTAGATTTTAGTAAAATGGCAGCTGCATCTATACTTATGGCAGCGATAATATTTATATTGATTATGTTATTACAAAGAGCATGGGAAAAACAGGATTAGGGTGAGGTGATTTATACAATGAAGAAAAAGATAGTATTTATTATATTAGTTGCAATATCTATATTTATGTGTTTCCCAGTTATATTTTTATTAGCGGGTTCATTTATGAGTGTAGATGAATTAAACGCTTATCTTGCACCAGTATTATCTGAAAAGGGTAAAGGATATGTAAGTTGGGGGTTGTTACCTAGTTATCCTACTTTGAGAGCATATGTAGAATTATTATTTGATACTCCGGAATTCTTTATAATGTTTTGGAACTCTGTAAAAATAGTATTTTTATCAGTAACTGGACAACTTATAGTTGGCATTCCAGCAGCTTGGGGATTTGCAAGATATAAATTCCCATTTAAGAAACTGTTATTCACAATTTATATAGTTGTAATGTTAATGCCCTTCCAAGTTACAATGTTATCAAGTTACTTAGTATTAGATAAGTTACACCTTCTTAACACACATGGAAGCATAATATTACCTGCTATATTTTCAACATTTTCAGTATTTATAATGTATAGATTCTTCTGTAATATACCAGAGTCAATTATTGAATCAGCAAGAATAGATGGTGCTAGTGAACTTATTATTTTTGCTAAGATAGGTATTCCGTTAGGAATGCCAGGTATAATGTCAGCTATTGTATTACAATTTTTAGAATATTGGAACTTAATAGAGCAACCATTGACGTTTTTAAAAGATAAGGCTTTATGGCCACTATCAATTTATTTACCAAATATTACTTTAGAAAATGCTGATATAGCATTTACAGCATCTGCTGTAACATTAATAGCTGCTATAATAGTATTTTTTGCAGGTCAAAGCTATTTAGAGCAAGGTATTGCGGCATCAGCAGTAAAGGAATGATAATTTATGAGTAAAAAAGAAAAAATTAAAAAAGTTATAAATTTTAAATATATGAAAAAAGGAAATGATACTTTACAGAAAAAAGCGGTAAAGGCATTGTTTGCATTTTTAATATTGATGATAGGATGCACAATGTTATCTAGGGCTGCAGATTCTATGACTATACCAAGAGTTAAAGTTGATAAGCCAAAGACTAAAACAATAGTAGATGAAATTACCGCTAAAGGTGTAGTTGCAAAAAATAGAGAAGAAAAAATTTCTGTAGTTGAAGGTCTTAAGATTAATTATGTAAATATAAGTGAAGGTTCAATTATTAAAGTTGGAGATACTTTAGTTGAACTTGATACTGAAGATTTAGAGAAAAAGGTTAATGAAATTAAAGAAAATATATCGCAAGAACAAAAGACTTTAACACGTGCAACTGAAGATTATAATAAAGCTATAAATGCTAAAAAACAAGCTGTACAAAGTGCTTTAAATGAGATGAATGCAGCAAAGCAAGCATTAGATAATTATTCAAAGTTAAGTGATGAAGAAAAGGAGCCAGGAATAGAAGAAAGTTTATATTCTGATTATCAATCAAAAAAATCTATGTATGATGCAGCTGTAGCTGAGTCAAATGATACTGTAGATTTAGATAGAGCACTTCAGGATACAAAGGATTCTCTTAAAATTGATGAATATAATAAAGAACTTGCAAAACTTCAACCTTTACTAGATGCTAGTGGAAAAATTATTTCAGAAAAGGAAGGAATAGTTACTAGTGTTGTTGCAGAAAATGGTGGAGTTACAACGGATACTATAGCATCAATTGCAGATAAGAATGAAGGATATAAATTTGTTGGGCAAATTGCTAAAGAAAATAGAACTTCAATAAAACAAGGGCAATCCGTTGCTGTAAACTTAGGTACTTATGGTATTATTGAAAATTTAACTATAGATTCTATCTCTAAAAATCAAGATAATGCTGATACTTTAAATGTAACAGTTGTTTTACCAGTAGGAATAGGAGAAATTGATGATAGTGGAGAAATTATAGTTTCAAGTAAATCAAAGAAATATGGTACATGTGTTCCATTATCTGCCTTAAGGCAAGGTGAGGGTAGTAATTATTATGTATTAGTTGTTACTGAAAAAGAAACTGTATTAGGTGAAGAGTTAACAGCCAAAAAAGTTGATGTAAAAGTTGAAAAAAGAGATGGTGAATATGCAGCAGTGACTGAAGGTTCATTAGGAAGAAATGATAAAATAATTATTGATAGTAATAAAATAGTAGAAGATGGCGATAGAGTTCGTCTGGAGACTGAATGATAAGGTATTTAAAGCACATAGTTAGAATAATTCTTATATTTGCTTTAATTATGTGCTGGGGAATATCCTTAGGTTATGCAAATAATATAGGAAGTGAAAATAAGACTTTAAATTTCTATTTTGAAAATGAAAATTATAACACAGAATTAATTGAGACTATAAAAAAGGAAGATCAAGAGCTAGCCGTAGTGGGATGGGCTGAAGAATCATCACAATCTGCTAATAATCCTGACTTAGGAAAAACAGCAAATGATTTAGATGTTCTAATTATAAAAGGTTCATCTAATCTATTAGTTAAAGGATCAAATTTATTTGCTGATGATTTAGAAGGGTGCTTAATAGATATTGATACATCTTATAAATTATTTGGAAGTAGTAACTGTGTAGGAAGAGAGATTATTTATAAGGATAGAACTTTAATTGTAAGAGGAATTTTAAAAGGTTCTAAAGCTAATATTATGGTTCAAGCTCCAAAAGACTCTTCACAAGTTTTAGATGGATTAACAATAGATGGTACAGACTTAACATTAAATAAAATTGAAGATTTTAAAATGAAATTTAGTATTAATGAAATGGCTATTAATGGGGATATATATTATATGATAGCTAAGTTTATAGCATTAATATTCCCAATTATAGCTTTAGTATTGATTTTAATTAAGGTAATAGCTAGTTTATTTAAATCAAGAAATAAACCAGTTTTAGTAATTTTATATATTTTAATGTCTATTGCTTCAGTATTTATATTTTTTAAGGTTACAAACATTAAAATTTCTATTCCTTTAGATATGATTCCAAATAAGTGGTCTGATTTTGATTTTTGGAGTAAGATGGGGAAAGAATATAAGGAAAAGTTTGAATATGTACTTTATATGAAAAAGTATGGAGTTGATATTTACAATATAGAAAATTTATTAAAATCAGTATTATACTCAATATTTACAGTAATATTATTTGTAATTAACTTAAAGATTATAAAAATAAATGATATTAAAACATTAATAATTAATAATGGGGTTTCAATAATTTGTTCATTTATTGCTATATTAATGATTTGGAATAAGTATAATTTTGATGTAAATATACCTATGATATGGTTGATATATCCTTTATATATTTGTGGAGATTACTTTATAAAAGTCCATGGAAAGTATTTAATTTATAAAGAAGAAGTAAATACTGAAGTGAAAAATAATGATATAATAGATGAAGCAGTTTGTTAATAGCAGACTGTTTCTTTTATTTTAAATAGTACATTGTTAATGGAGGAAAAATATGAGAGATATATCTAATTTTAAAGGTAAGATTTTCAGACATTTTAAGGGAGATTTATATTTGGTTGAAGACTTTGTTAAGCATTCTGAAACTCAAGAAACTATGGTTCTTTATAGAGCTTTATATGGAGAGTGTGGACTTTTCGTAAGACCATATGATATGTTTGTGGAAGAAGTTCCAGAAGGAAAAATTAATCCAACAGGACAAAAATATAGATTCCAAGAATTCGAAGTCAAAAGCGTAAAATAACTAAATTGTTCGTTAGGTGTAAGCGAAAAAATGAAATATTTATTTTCCAGGAAACGTGAAATTTTCACCTAGAATTTATATAATTGATTCCGT
>URGW01000024.1 GCA_900547475.1 uncultured Clostridium sp.
TTTTTCACGTAACTACTTATAACATTGCACCTTATAGTTAATCGTTTCTGCTACATATATGACAAATAATTAACTTTAAAGGTTTCATTGCGATTCGTTAAGTGGAAGAGAAAATATTAATGATATTAACGGAAGGAATATTGTAATTAAGTTTTAGAATTTAATTGTTTTTGGAAGAAAAAGAGCGTTAAGTGAAACTCTAAATTTTAATTTAGTTAGCTGAACTTACTCATCTGAGCGATAGTGAAGAGTGAGTTTCCTTTTAAAAGGAAGCACCTTCTCCTTACGTCGAATGTGTAAGTTCGATTAACAAAATTAAAATTTTGAATCTCACTTAAGGGAATGAAATGACTTTCGAAGCTTTAGCAGTTTTTACGGAAAGAAAGATATAAATTCTTAACGAAAATTACACAATTCCTGGAGGTTATATCATTAATTTTTCGGCTCCACGTGACGAACAATATTATTCAAGTTTTATTTGGAGTTTAGTATTGATCTTGTTTTTATAATAAATTCTGCCTCACTTCTAGCTTCAACAAAATTTCCATCAACAATAGAAACTATAGTTCCATCCATTCTTCCACCACATTCACCTATACATCCAAAAACTATTTTTTCATCTTTAAATTCATTCTTTACTATATCGATGTCTATTCCTGAACATCCTGGGCACATTACTATCATGTTTATCTCTCCTTTTAATGTTTTAAGTTGCCTCTGAGGTTAATTCATTTATTGGATTAACCTCAGAGACAACCCGATTTATGTCTAAATTTCTGTTCCATTTTTAAATTGACTATTATACAAATTTGCATAGAATCCCTCTTTAGCTAAAAGTTCATCATGTGTTCCACTTTCTATAATTTCTCCATCTTTTAAAGCTAAAATCTTATCTGCATTTTTAATAGTACTTAATCTATGGGCTATTACAAAGGTAGTCTTTCCTTCCATAAGCTTAAGCATTGCATTTTGAATTAATACTTCTGTTCTTGTGTCTATTGAAGAAGTAGCTTCATCTAATATTAAAATTGAAGCATTTGATAAAATAGCTCTTGCAATAGCTAAAAGCTGTCTTTGTCCTTGTGATAAATTTCCACCATTATCAGCTAAAACAGTATCATATCCTTGTGGAAGCTGCTTTATAAAATGATGAGCATCTGCCATCTTTGCTGCTTCTATAACTTCTTCATCACTTGCCTCTAATCTTCCATATCTTATATTTTCACTAACGGTTTCCGAGAATAAATAAGTATCTTGAAGTACCATAGCTACCATTTTTCTTAAACTTTCTCTCGTTATTTCATCAATATTTTTTCCATCAATTAATATTTTTCCACTATCAATATTATAAAACTTAGTAAGTAAATTAACTATTGTAGTCTTTCCTGCTCCTGTTGGTCCAACTATTGCAATAACTTCACCCTTCTTAGCTTCTAATGAGACATTTTTTAATATTTCTTTTCCATTAGTATAAGAGAAAGTTACATCTTTTAATTCAACATGCCCTTCTATATTACCAATATCAATAGAATCAACTTTGTCATTTTCTTTCTCTTCATCAATTACTTCAAATACTCTTTCAGCCCCTGCAAGTGCACTTTGAATAGTATTAAAAAGATTCATTATTTCATTTATAGGTCTTGTAAAGTTTCTCATATAAAGTAAAAACGAAAATACAATACCAACTGTAATTTCTGAACCTTTTAAAATTAAGTATCCTCCAACAACTGAAATTATTAAATATGAAATATTATTTATAAAATTATTTATTGGACCCATAAAAGAAGATACACCTTGAGCAAATATTGCACTTTTAGTAAGTCTTTCATTTATTTCCGAAAACTCCAATTTAACTTTTTCCTCTTCTGAAAATAATAATACAACCTTTTGTCCTGATACCATTTCTTCAATATATCCATTTAAAATACCAAGTTCTCTTTGTTGTTTCACAAAGAATCTTTGTGTTTTCTTAGCTAATGTTTTTGTTGTCATGAAAGTTAAAGGTATTGTTATCATTCCTATTAATGTTAATATTGGACTCAATAAAATCATAGCAATAAACATCCCTATTATATTTATTATTCCTGAAAATAATTGAGTTACACTTTGAGATAAAGTAGTGTTTATATTATCAACATCATTGGTAAGTCTACTCATTAAATCTCCACTTGAATTACTATCAAAATACTTAAGTGGTAATTTTTGAAGAGCAGTAAATAAATCCTTTCTCATAGTTGCTGAAACCCTTTGAGCTATTTTTAGCATAACCATATTTTGATAATATGTTGAAAATATATTAACTAAATACATTAAAACTAATACTATACAAATAAAGCCTAACCCATTCATATCTCCAGTTTCAATAAAATTATCTATTGTGTATCCATTTAATCTTGTCCCTAAAATACTAATTAAAGTTGTTATAAAACATAAAACAAATACTATAAAAATATTGAATTTCTTTTCAATTAAGTATCCAAGCAATCTTTTCATTGTACCTTTAATATCTTTAATTTTTTCTGCTTTTTTTCTATGCAATTGGTGTGGCCCCGTTCCTGGTCTCATCTGCATTGGTACTTTACTAGACATTTAAAACTACCTCCTCTCCTAATTGTGATATAGCAATACTTCTATATATTTCACAATTTTTAATAAGCTCTTTATGAGTACCTATTGCAACAATTTCTCCATTATCTAAAACTATTATTTTATCAGAATCCATTACAGCACTTATCCTTTGTGCTATAAGAAATACAGTTGCATCTTTCATTCTATTCTTAATTGAGTTTTGTAGCTTTGCTTCTGTTGCCATATCTAAAGCACTACTTGAATCATCTAAAATTAATATCTTAGGATTTTTTATTAAAGTTCTAGCAATAGAAACTCTTTGCTTTTGACCTCCAGATAAATTTTTTCCTCTTTGTCCAACTTCTCTATTGTATCCTTCGTTACTTGAAGTTATAAACTCAAATGCCTGTGCATCTTTTGTTGCACTATCCATAATTTCTTCAGTAGCATCTTCCATACCAAACCTTAAATTATCTGCAATACTTCCTGAAAAAAGAGTTGTATCTTGAAGAACAACACCAATAATTTTTCTTAAATCATTTATTTTTAAATTTCTAACATCTTTATTTCCAATCATTACAGAACCAGATGTTGTATCATATAATCTTGGAATAAGCGATATTAATGAACTCTTCCCACTACCTGTAGGTCCTATAATACCTATCTTTTCACCTTCTAATACCTTAAATGATATTCCTTTTAACACATATTCACTATCTTTATTATATTTAAAATAAACATCTTTAAATTCTACATCAAATTTGCCTATTTTATCTGCATCTTCTCTATCTTTTATTGATGATTCCACATCTAAAACTTCATTAATTCTATCTGCAGATACCTTTGCCCTAGAAAAATTAATGATACTCATTATCAACATATTTAAAGAACTCATTATTTGAACTAAGTAATTAATAAATGCCATTATCTTACCTATCTCTAATGAACCATTGTTAACATGGTTTCCACCAAACCAAAGTATAGCTACAACACTTAAGTTCATTATTAATGTAACTAGTGGCCATAAAAGTATAGTTACACTTTGAGCTTTAATACTAATATCCATTAATTCATCATTTGCAGAACTAAATCTTCTTCTCATCTTATCTTCTATTACAAATGCCTTAATAACTCTAACTCCAAGTAAATTTTCTCTCATAACTAAATTTACATTATCTATTTTCTTTTGCATTTCTATAAAAAATGGAATAGATTTTGATGTAATTAAGATTACACTTACCACTATTAATGGTATTACTACTAAAAAAATTATTGATAACTTAATACTAATAGTAAGTGACATTATAATTCCGCCTAAACAAATAAGAGGTGACCTTACCATACCTCTAAGCGCCATCATTACCATATTTTGAACCTGTGTAACATCGTTTGTTAGTCTTGTAATAAGTGATGATGTCTTAAACTTGTCTATCTCTGAAAATGATAAACTTTGTATTTTATCAAATAATCCTTGCCTCATATTTTTTCCCATCTTCATCGAAGCTAAAGTTGAAAATAATCCACAAAGCATTCCACCTAAAATACCAAGCATAGCTACTAATATCATTTTAAAGCCAACATTTAAGACATAGCTAATATCGCCATTTGCAACACCTATGTCTATAATATCAGACATAAGTTTAGGTTGATTCAAATCCATTACAACCTCGATAAACATCATTAAAGGTGCTAAAATCACATAAATAATTGCACTACCTTTAATATATTTAAATAATTTAGTCATTCTTATTTTTCATCTCCTTTTTAATTCTTTTATATTTTCTCCTCTCCACTTTTTCATATAAATGAAACTTATTTATATCGCATCACATATTAGTTAGGTACCTAACAATAAACCTTATAAGTATTAGTATAATTTTATATTACACATTCGTCAATAGTTCTTATTTACTATTTTTTCAAGTTATACATGAACTCTTTATAGGAATAATTTATTTTTCTAAGGATAAAATAAATTAGAATAAATTTAACTTTTTTGCTTAATAATAAGTAAAACTTTTAATTTTTAAACATACTAAATATTATTAATATTTTAAGGAGTGAAACAAATGAAAAAAATTATAAGCTTTCTTCTATCAATATTAACTTTAATATCTATGATGCTTTATAATTTACCAGTATCTGCAGCATGTATAGAAAACCCTTATTCACAATTTATAGACGATCCATATTATGAACTTACACAGGATCATATTAATGGAATAGTCTCTCAATTATCTAATCTTCCTTCTTCTGGTAGTGTTTGCATAGATTACTTAGGAGAAGAAATATTGCTACATAGAGCTATATTATTTGCTACTCATAATATAGAAAGCTATTCTAGTAATCCTGAATTAATTGATATTGTTGATGATATAACTGATAACTATACTGGTGAATTAAAAGAAATGAGAATTGAATTGTCTAGATTAATTGATACTTATGGTAAAAGTAAAGAACAAGTCAAAGAAGATACAGAGTATATTAATCAATACAAAGTAATTATAGATAAATTAAAAAAAGATTTATCAGAGGTTAAATCTTCTGATAGCAATGAAATAACATATATAAAACAAGCAATTGCACTTTTACAAGCATCTCATGATATTTCAGTACTAGATAATAAATGTGCTAAAAGTGAATTAGTTAAAGAAATTGCTAAGAATGAGGTTACAAACACTCAAGCTTATATTTCTAGATTAAAAACGCTTCAATCAGCATTAAAATAATTAAAAAGTTAAAAAGTTAAGAAGTTAAGTGGAAAACCTAACTTCTTAACTTTTTTAAGTTTGTTATATAGCTTCAAATAATTTATTTAAATTTTAAGTTTTTTAAATGCCATAGGATATACCCCGATGCCCACTAAACTTATTAATGAATATCTTATAAATGAAAATATCGTTCCACTTGGTAATAATACTTTTAATCCCAGTTGTAATACTAATAATATTACTATTCCTAATAATACTCTTATTATCTTATTTCCTGTACTTCCTTCCGTTGAAAAATTAACATATTTCTTTTCAATATATATTCCAATTATAAATCCTAAATAAGTTCCCATTCCTTTAATAAAATCTGCAGAATGTGCAAAAGTTAATGCTGGAATAAATATTGCAAATGTTATTACATATAATAACATCTTATTTTCAACCTTATTATATAACTTATAACATATTAAAGATGTTAATACGCCCAGTACTCCCCCAACTATAACATCCTTTGGATAGTGAACTCCTAAGTATAATCTAGAAAAACCAATTAAAATAATCATTACAGTTGCAATAATATACATTACTCTCTTCTTTAAATAAATTGCCATAGCTCCATAAAATGAAGATGCACCTTGAGTATGTCCACTAGGAAATGAATATCCTGTTGCAGTTTCCTCTCTTAATGTCCTAATCCCCTCTTCTCCTATAGGTCTCTTCATTTTAAAAATATCCTTTATTGCATTATTTAAAAGTACACTAGTTAAAACAGAATATGCAATATATTCTCCAAATTTTTTGTCTAATGCCCAATAAATAATTGATATTATAGATATTAATACTAATTGCTCACCACATATAGTTATAAGTTGAAATAATAAATCTAAAAATGGATTTGCTATACTTTGAATATTTCTTAAAATTTCTAACTCCATAATTTCCTCCAACAATTAATGATTAAAAATTTGCTTACGTGACTCTTTAAATATAGCCTCTAAAGCATATGCTACATATAATTCTGTACTTATCAATACAGCTCTCTCATCTATATTGAATTTATCATTATGATTTGGATAATCTCTACCTATCTCTTCATTACCAGCTCCTACAAAAGCAAAAACTCCAGGAATTCTTTTTTGATATATAGAAAAGTCCTCTCCTAACATCATTCTTGGAACTTTTATAATATCTTTTTCATCAAATATTTTCTTAGCAGCATCTAAAGCTGTTTTTACTGCTTCAGAATCATTAATTACAGCAGGATGATGTGCTACACCATACTCAACACTTGCTGTTGCTCCATAAGCTAAGGCTGTGCTATATGCAATTCTTTTAATTGATGTTTGAATGTGCTTAGCTGTTGTTGCATTAAAACTTCTTATTGTTCCTTCTATTATAGCATCACCTGAAATAACATTATGAGTTTCTCCTGATTGAATATGCCCTACTGTTACTACCGCAGAATTAACTGGATCTATTTCTCTACTAATTATAGATTGTAAATTCATTACTATAGCTGCACAAACTAAAGTAGCATCAATACATTGATGTGGTTTTCCGGCATGCCCCGATTTTCCTGTAATTCTTATTGTAAACTTATTTGATGCAGCCATTCTAGGCCCCTCTTCTATAGAGATTTTACCACACTCTATATCTCCAAATACATGTAATCCAAAAATTTCATCTACATCATCTAAATATCCATGTTCAGAAATTAACTTTGCTCCACAGGAATTTTCTTCAGATGGTTGAAATACAAGAATAATCTTTCCTGGAATACTATCCTCATATTTTTTTAATATCATAGCAGCTCCAAGTAATGATGCCATATGCGCATCATGTCCACACGCATGCATCACGCCCTTATTAGTAGAAGCATATCTAACATCTGTATTTTCTTGTATTCTTAATGCATCCATATCAGCTCTTAATGCTATTACTCTACCTTCACCCTTACCAATAGTTGCAACTACCTCTGTTTTTATTCCATCTTCATATTTAACACCTATCTTATCTAATTCCTCTTTAATTCTTCTAGATGTTCTATGTTCTTCCATACTTAATTCAGGATACTTATGAAAATCCTTTCTTAATGAAATTATATAATTACCTATAAGTTTTGTCTCTTTTAAAATATCCATAATCAATCCTCCCTTTTTAAATTATATAATTTTATGTAAATATTGTATATTATTTTAAATAAATCATTTAACTTTTTGTAAAAATATGGTAATATCTTTGTATTAAGTAATTTATTTGAGGTGAGATTATGAAAAGAAAACTATTAACTTTAAGCTGTACTATTGTTTTATGTTTATCCCTAACTTCTTGTGGATTAAAAACTGCCATTACTGGAGATAAAACAGCTAGTACTGATGATTCAAAGGCTACAGAAACTAATTCTGAAAATAAGGATGACACAAATACTGGCGAGACTGCTAAGGAAAATACCAATACTGCTTCTGCTGAAGAAACTACTGATGATGCAATTTCAACTAATAACAATTCATTTGTAGAAAATACTAATTCTAATGTTACATCTAATAAATCTGAACTTTCATCAACTATTAATACGGTTAATAGAAATTGTCGAGTTTTTTATTTTAATAAAGTAGATCTTAAAACTTATTGTGTTGATACAAATGTTAAAGTAACTGATAATGCTCTTGTTACTGCTTTAACAGAAAAATTATATTCAGCTCCTAATAATAATAACAACTTTGTTGTATTATCTAAAGATTACGGAGTAAGATCTGCAACATTAAATTATGATACTAATGTTTTAACTGTTGTATTTAATGAAAACTTTATTAAAGATATGGAACTTTCTGCTGAAGTAGCTAATGGAGTTATAGGAGCAGTAGTAAATACTTATGGATATAATTATGGTGTAGATAAAGTTGCTGTTTATTTTGGAGATGAATTATATACTAGTACTGCTGGAACATCATCTGATGAATATTCTACAGTAAATTATAGTGATGTATTAAAACTTGAGTAATATTTAAGCAGTAAATAGGTTACATAACTTTCAATCTATTTACTGCTTAAAATTTTAATGATTCTTCATAGTTGTAAAGAAGTTTCTTTTTATTAACAAAAATTCTTCCATATCATTTAAAAATTGAAGTAATTGAGCTCTACTTTCAAACTCTTCTCTAGTCTTTGGTAGTTCCATTTTCTTAAATTCAATTCTTAAAATCTCTAAATCCATTAATAAGGATTTACAATCATTCATTTCACTTATATTTTCTGATACACACAAAGTAAAATCAGCCATAACATTCATTTGTTCAACAGGTATATTAAATCTTTGGAAATGTAATCTCATCCTTTTTATTGTATCAAATTGATTAATTCTCATATTTATATAATCAGTATAATATGATGAACTTTTAAAAAACTGATTATTCACTATTTTATAAGCAGTTTCCTTACTTGTATATAGTCGTTCTTCGACTGCATTTATAAGCTTTTGTTCATCAATATCTACTGCATGAGTTATTAATGACTTGGACATTTTGTTTATTATAATTCTATAATGTTCTTCAATCCACTCTTTATCATCTTTAAATTTATCTTCAAGAGAAGGCATGAAAATGTTAGCAATTGCAGCTACCCCTATTCCAATTATCATTAATAATACTTCATTAAAAATTAATTCAATTGTTATATTATTTGCAACTAAAAAATGCGTTGATAGAACTACCGCTGGAACCATTCCCTCTTGTGCTTTTAATCTTGAAGTAAGTGGTATTAAAACTATTAAAAATAATCCAAAGATTAATGTTCCATTTCCTAATAAACTATATAACATTACTGATAATAAAATTCCCATACTACAGGCAATTATTCTTTTATAGCTAATAATTAATGCTTTTTTTCTAGTATCTTGTATACTTAATATAGCAATAACAGCTCCAACTGTTGCATATTGTAACCCTAATGCATTTCCTATAAGCAATGCTATAGTTGCTGATATTGACATTTTAAACGCTAAATTATATATATACTTCATTATTCTCTCTATTAATTTCCTTTTCTCTTAAATTATTTTTCTTTAAAAGATCTCTACATTCTTTTCTCATCTGAAACCCCTGCCATCAATGTACATATTGCTTTACTTAATTCTAACCAATCACTTTTAAATTGTTTTAGTGATTCTTTACCCTTTTCAGTTAACCTATAATACTTTCTTTTTGGCCCACTATTAGAATCTCTTAATGTAGCAGTAATCAACTCATTTTTTTGAAGTCGTAATATTATTGGGTAAATAGTTCCTTCTGAAATTTCTCCAAATCCATATTTACTCAATTTATTAGAAATTTCATAAGCATAAGTTTCCTGTATATTAATAACTTCTAAAATACATCCTTCTAGTAATCCTTTTAACATTTGTGATGGAATCATTTTTTCACCTCACTATCTTGTAATGCATTATTCTACTATATTGTATTACAAGACATATATTTTTGTCAATTTCTATGAAAATATCTTATCTTCAATTATAATATCTATATTTTATTAATTATTCACAGTTTTTTAATGTAATTTCCTAAAGAATAAAAAAATAACACCTTAAAGCTACATCTTCATACTGTAACTTTAAGGTGTTATGATTAGCAATTATAAACTATATTACTACTGTTAATAAATCTTCTTTAAAATCTATTTGCTTTTTATCGATTTCTACAACATCTAAATAATTATCTGAGTTTGTTATGATTACTGGTGTAATTAAAGAATATCCTTCTTTTTCAATTGCATTAATATCAAACTCTACTAAAGTCTGTCCTTTTTTAATTGTATCTCCTTGTTTAGCTTTTAATGTGAAGTGTTTTCCTTCTAATTTTACAGTATCCATACCAACATGTATTAATATTTCTGCTCCATTATTAGTTGTGATTCCCATAGCGTGTCCTGTTGGGAATAGTGTTGTAAGTATTCCATCTGCTGGAGCTACAACTTTACCCTCTGTTGGTATTATTGCTATCCCTTTACCTAATGCACCACAAGCAAATGCTTCATCTTCAACATTTTTTAGTTCTGTTAATTTTCCTTTTAATGGGCTTGAAATAACTTCTTGTTTAACTAATGTATTTTCACTATTTTGTGAAGCATCTGTATTAGAATTATCATCTTCCATATCCTTTGGATCTAATTTTACAAATAACATTGCTAAAAATCCTAAAATTAAACCTGCTGCCATTGCTATAACAACTCCATAAAATCCTTTGTCAGGTCCATTTGGTCCTATAAAGTTCGGTAAAACAAATATTCCTAAACCACCTGGCATATATTTTTTAGATTCAAAGAAACCAAGGATACCTCCTGTAACTGCACCTATTATACAGCTTACTATAAATGGTTTTTTTCTTGGTAATGTAATACCATAAATTGCTGGTTCAGTAACACCAAAGAATCCTGAAATGATTGATGGAACACATAATGATTTTAATTTCTTATTTTTTGCTTTTAATGCTATTGCTAAAACTACACCTGTTTGTGCAAAACATATTGCAACTGAAGTAGCTACAATTGGGTCGTATCCTAAAACTGAGAAATTATTCATTGCTATTGGAACTAATCCCCAATGTAAACCAAACATAATAAATATTTGATAGAATCCACCGATAAATAAACCTGCTATAGTTGAATTTAAATTATAAATTGCTAATGTTATATTTCCTAATATTTCACTAGCATATGATGATACTGGTCCTATCACTAAGAAAGTAACAGGAACTACTACTACTAAAGTTAACATTGGAACAATAAAAGTTTTAACAATATCTGGAATAATCTTCTTAAATAACTTTTCAACATAAGATGCAAATACAATCGCAATTATAATTGGAATAACAGTTGAAGTATAACCGCCTGAAGGCATTATAACTGGAATACCAAAGAATTCAATTGTCTTACCTGCAATACCTGTTATTGTAGGATGAACAAGAGATGCACCTATTGCCATAGCTACAAATTGACTTACATTAAACTTCTTAGCTGCTGTAAGTCCTAAGAATATTGGAAAGAAATAAAATAAGCTATCTCCAATTGTTTGTAGTATAGTGTAAGCACCACTTTCATTGCTTAACCATCCCAAAGCAACAAACATTGCTAAAAATCCTTTAATCATACCAGTTGCGGCTAATACTCCAAGTACTGGTTGAAAAACTCCTGATATAATATCAATTAATTTATCAAAAGTCTTCATCTTTTCTGGAGAATTATTTCCTGACCCTTCAGAAAGTCCTGCAACCGCAACTACATCTGCATAAACATCTGGAACATGATTTCCTATAACTACCTGATACTGTCCACTACTTTGAACAACTGTAACTACACCATCCATATTTTTCAATACATCTGTGTTGGCCTTTTTTTCATCTTTTAACTTAAAACGTAATCTAGTTATACAATGCGTTAAACCACTAACGTTTTCTTTACCTCCAACATTCTTAATTATTTCTTTTGCAAGATTTTCGTATTTCATAAGCAATCGCTCCCTTTAAATTAATCATAATCTTATATATAAAAAAGCAAGACCTAAAGTTTAATAATACTTAAATTACTTTTGTATTTTTAAACCTATGGTCTTGCCTGATTTAACAGTAACAATCCTAAATATTTAATTATTTTTATATTATCTATTTACAATACGCTTAATATGAAGTGTCAAATAAAGCTGTTCTTCATAACTTAATTCTATATTTAAATATTTTTCTATCTTAAGCATACATTTATAAGCATCTTTATATTTTTCCTTTACTTGTTGTAAAAGAAAGTCTTCATTTTCATTTCTATACTGTGTTTTATTATTAAGTCTTTTAAAGAAAAATCTTAAATGAGTAATAAACCTTTCATAGTTTAAAGAGTGTTCATCTAATTCAATATCATATGTGTATTTTACAATATTTAGTATATCCTGAATCTTTTTGGTCATACTATAAGCAATATCAGTTTTATCGCTTTTTCCATTAATCTGAGCTGTTATCAAGTGAAGTGCAATATTTCCGGCTTCTTCTTCATTAATCTTTTTACCAAGCTCACTTTCAATAAACTCTAAAGCCTTTAATCCAATATTATATTCTTTAGGATAAAACTTTTTTATTTCCCAAATCAATATATTTGGTCTTTCTATTCCTTCATCAAATAATTTTAATGTATAACTTATATGATCAGTTAATGTTACATAAATATAATCATTAAGTTCACAGTTTAACATGTTCTTAGCATATTCCACAATATCATAGCACAATGATATTTGTTCTGTAGGTATGTGTTCTAAAATCATTTTAAACTTTTCTAAAGTGTCCTTTTCCTTTAAAATAAAAGTTTTTTCTATTAATGATTCATCTACTTCATCGCCAATTTTTTTTCTAAATGCAAGCCCACATCCAATGATAACAGCATCTCGTCCATTGTCTTCTTTAACCATAACTGCATTGTTGTTAAAAATTTTATCTATCTTCAATGCACATCACCTCATACTCTATTCTATACTTGACTATGTTTAAAAATAAAAACCTCAATTAATTATAAGAAATAAATATCATATTTCTTATAATTAATTAAGGTGTAGCCTGATCGAATCAGTAACAATCCCAAGTTAATGTAATCGTTTATTTTCAATTTCATCATACTTTTTTTATGATAACTTGTCAATACTTTTTTTTATAAATTTATATGCTTTCGTCAAAAAACTTTCAAAACTCGCTTTTATTTTGCATGACTATAATTTGTTCTTCATTTTTAAATCAGCTTTTAAAATATAATAGAGTTTAATATTAAGTAAGTTATAGTTCTTCTCCATTAGTTTTTATTACATTTTTGTACCATTCAAATGATTTTTTCTTCTTTCTGTCCAATGTACCTTCTCCAGCATTATCCTTATCTACATAAATAAAGCCATATCTCTTTTGCATTTCACCAGTACTTGCACTTACAAGGTCAATACATCCCCAAGGAGTATACCCAATTAAGTCTACGCCATCTTTAACTGCTTCCTTCATTTGAATTATATGATCCTTTAAATATTCAATACGATAATCATCATTAATTGATCCGTCTTCTTCAACTTTATCAAAAGCACCAAGACCATTTTCAACTACCATAAGAGGGATATTGTATCTTCCATACAATTTATTTAAAACATACCTTAATCCTTTAGGATCAATCTGCCATCCCCAATCACTTGCTTTAAGATATGGATTTTTAATTCCACTAACTAAATTTCCTGAAACTTTGTCTTTTCCACACTCTGCTGATTCACAGTTACTCATATAATAACTGAATGTATAATAATCTACTGTTCCTTCTTTTAAAATCTTCTTATCTTCTTCAGTTATATCTAAAACAATATTATTTTCTTCAAAATATCTCTTAGCAAAGAAAGGATATTCACCTCTAACATGTACATCTCCACAAAAATCATTTGCCAATTGATCCATCTTCTGTGTAAGTAATATATCATCTGGATTACATGTATAAGGATATTTTGTCATATAGGCAAGAATACAGCCTATTTTAAAATCTTTATTAATACTATGGCCAAGCTTTACAGCTTTTGCACTTGCTACAAATTGATGGTGAAGTGCTTGAAAACGAATCTGCTTATTATCATTTGGGTGTAAAAGGTCTTCTGTTCCTTCATTTAAAATACCAAGACTAAGATATCCTCCTACTGGCTTTGTACCACAATTAATTTCATTAAATGTAAGCCAGTATTTAACTTTATCCTTATATCTGTTAAATATTACGTTGCAGTAGTTAACAAAAAAATCTATTACATCTCTTGAAGCCCATCCATTATATTTTTTAGTTAAATTAAAAGGCATCTCATAATGTGAAATAGTAACTAATGGCTCTATATTATATTTTTTTAATTCATCAAAAACATCATCATAAAACTTTAATCCTGCTTCATTAGGTTCTTTATCATCACCATTAGGGAATATACGTGTCCATGCTATAGACATTCTAAATACCTTAAAGCCCATTTCTGCAAATAACCTAATATCCTCTTTATATCTGTGGTAAAAATCAATAGCTTCATGACTTGGATAATTTAATCCATAAATAGTTTCTTTAGTAATTTTACGTGGCATAGCGTGAGTTCCTGCTGTCAGCATATCACTTGTACTTATACCTTTTCCATCTAAATTCCATCCACCCTCAAATTGGTTAGCAGCTGTAGCACCGCCCCATAAAAAATCCTTACTGAATCCCATAGAATGTTCCTCCTTAGTTCAAATAGTTTAAATAGTTTAAATAATTTAAATATACTTAGATTTACAAATTAAAATTATTTATTTAAAAATAAAAGACCCATTTGTAGAGATATAAGCAATTGCACAAAATGCATTCCTTATAAACTCATACAAATAGGTCTAGCTTATCTTTCAACAATAACCATCCACTTGTTATATTCACATAATAAAACATTCCAAACACTTTGTCAACGATTTCTCCAATTTATCTTTTATACTTTTTCTTCTTTTGTTGAAGTTAAAAATTTTAATGTTACTCATATAATTTTTCAAATATCATCCACTTATTATCTATATTCAATAATATTTGTCCATCCTGTGTCCCTATTTGATATCCATATCCTTTTCCAAAATTAGACTGATTATTTGCATTAGGTATATCATATTGGTTAACCATAGATATTATTTCTCCATCCATTGTTCCACATTTCATTGGTATTGTATTTTCTCTTTCAGTGTTATAGTACAACTCGTCATTTACCATAACTAACTGTTTTAAATTTTCATAATAATATTTATTATCTTCCTGTGTATTTAATTTTGTAGTATTGTAATATGTTTTACCACAGCCAATAAAAATAAAAACTATTGTTATTACACATAACGCAAAACTTAATTTTTTCAAATTTTATCCCTCCCTCCATTTTTAAATTATATATATTTAACTTATATAAAGTAGCTCGTCTTGTAATACATTTACTCATAATAAATTATTCGTTATTTAGTATTAATATTCTTAAGAAATTTTATAATATAAAATATGCCTAATCCAATTAATACTAATATTATAATTGGTAAGAAATATGTTAATACCTCTATCATAACTACTCTCCTATACAAAAAATATAATATAAATACTAATTAAAATTCATTGATAAAACTATGAAATAACAATTTTATTCAATTTAATCTAATTGGTAAATTGAAAATTTGTAAATCAATTCCTTTAGTCCTTCTATAAATATCACTTATTCCAAATAAAGCTAATATCAAAGATACAACAATAATAGAAATATCTGTTGCTGAAACAGACTACATAAAATAATCGACAGCTCTTAGTCCATAAAATGTAGCAAACGTATCTAAGATAATGTACCAATAAACAATAATCCACATACAAGAAAGATTATTTATATTTATAATAACTTCATATTCCAAACAAGTATCCCTAATACTCCACCTAATGTTAAGCATAATAATAACCAACTTATCTTATTAGAATTTACGCTTATTTTTTTATCCATATTAAATCAACCATTCCTTATATTACTTTAGTTCACCTTAGATTAATATTATTCTTCACTTTAATTAATGCCCATTAGATTAATTCATAATTACAATATGAGCATTTATTTATAGTATTAGTGTACTTTCCCTTTGGCAATTTTGCTTTACATTTAGGGCATCTCCAAATAATATTTTCTAAAATTCTAATTCCTATATATCCACTAAAGCTAACTATTATCATATTTAAATGTTTTGTTGCAATTCCTATTATTAATCCAATTAAAAATATACTTCCTATAAAAGACACTAAAGCCATTACCTTCACTCGTGATTTAAAATTAATTTGATTCATCACATCCCCCCCAATTTAAACAAAACCTATATTAAATTCTCTCGTCATAAAATACAATTATTCATTAAAATCTTGTAGTATAATTATATTTATTACCCATAAAATAATAATTTCATATAATCTATAAATTCCTATTTAACACTCACAATAGTTTTAATATTTTTCATTAAGCTAAGTTTTTATTAAATCATTTCTTAACCTTATAGATTCCACTATAATTTTCAATGATTAATTCTTTTTGAGATAATGTATTGGTTAATTGCTTTTCTTCTATTTTTAAATTAATCTTTTTTGTATTTGAAATATAACTATTAGACACTTTAGTGTTGCATAAAGTTCCGTGATTACTCTGTTGAAAGTAAATAAAAATCTACACTCTCACTATCCTTGCTATTACTACTATAAAGACTCTTAGATACATCATCAAAAGTTAATGTATTATCATTTGCTAATATTATTAATGTTGTTTCTTTTTTAGAGTTAGGCATTATTCCACTTAACTCCAATTTATATTTATAGCTCTTTCCTTCTGGGTCTAAATATTTAGAATTATTTGTTATATTATTACAGCCTATAAGTATAACTATTAAAGTTATACTACACAATATAATAGATAATTGTTTTATAAAAATCACTCCATTCCCAAAACTTATATTTATACAATTATAACATATTTTACAAATTAAATGCTGTTCAATTTGTAGTCTGAAAAAATCTCAAAATACTCACATAATTTTTGAGTTACAACAAAAAACACTGTATATTTATCTAAATAACACAGTATTTTTAGTAATTTAATATTTAATTTTATCTTCATAATATATTAAGATTATATTTATTTTATAGCCTTATAAATTATAATTAGAAATAATAAACTCCAACATTGCCTTAATATCATTGAACTCTTTACCATAATTTAAATTTGGTCTTTTAACAACAATTATCTTTACATTATTTAATAATGCACTATCAACTTTTTCCTTCATACCTCCTTCCTCACCACTATCTTTTGTAATCAATGCTTTTATCTTATATTCCTTAATTATTCCATTATTAATATCAATTCCAAATGGCCCTTTAATTGCTATAATATTATCAATTGAAATTCCATTATCTAAAAGTTTACTTATTACATTAGGTGATGGTAATATTCTATGTATAACTCTATTTTCTATATTTAAAGAATCTATCTTTAAAGCATTATTGCTACCTGTAGTATTTAATACATTTCCATCTATACTATCTAATACTTTTTCTAAATCTTCATATTTATCTATAAAAATTATATTTTCATTGTCTTTTAATTCTGTAAAGTAACTTTTTCTTTCATATCTTATATAATCAATATTCATTTTCTCACAAACATTAATTACTGTTTTACTTACTTCACTAGCATAAGGATGAGAGGCATCTACAAAAACCTTAATCTCAAAATCTTTAACTAATTCTTCAAACTGCTCCTCATTAAGAGGTTTATAATTAAAATATTTTGCTTTAAAGTCCTTATAAATTTCATATCCATACTGAGTAGCTGTAGACACAACAATTTCATCAGTATATTCATTTATACCAGCTAAAATTTCTCTTCCTTCACCAGTTCCAAGAACAAATCCAATCATTAAATCACCACCAATATTATTCAGTGACAAGTGATAAATTACAGTTGAAACTGCTATTTCAGTTTCTTAAAATATATGTTTTTCTTAATTCAGCCTAAGCTGAATTTATTCCTTAACTTGACACTTGTCACTTGTAACTTATAACTATCCTAACTAAACATCATATCCTCTAGGTGTAATAAACTTTCCACCTTTAATAAAACTTTGAGAATTACCTACAATTACTATAGAAAACATATCAACTACTTCTTCATCAAAATTTTCTAAGGTAAATAGCTTATACTCTTGTCCATCCCTTAATGCATGTCTTACTACAGCAACTGGAGTATTTAGCTCTCTATACTCCTTAATTATTTCAATTGCCTCTCTTAAATAATGTGGTCTTCCTTTACTTCTTGGATTATATAAAGAAATTATCATATCTGCATCTGCTGCATTTCTTACTCTTTTCTTTATTAAATCATAAGGAGTCATTAAATCACTTAAGCTTATATTACAGTTATCGTGCATTAATGGTGCTCCAATTACTGAACCAGCTGCACTTGAAGCTGTTACACCTGGTATTACCTCAACCTCTTCATCATTTTGCATTTGAAGAATAAGTCCAGCCATTCCATAAATTCCAGAATCACCAGTGCTTATTAAAGCAACAGTATTATTTTCCTTAGATAATTCTAAGGCTTTTCTACATCTTGCCTCTTCACCTCTCATTCCAGTTGAAAAAAGTTCTTTATCTTCTACAAGTGGTTTTATCATATCAATATACTTATTATATCCAACAACAATATTACTTTCTTCTATAGCTTGCTTAGCTTTTAAAGTCATATGTTCTAATCCACCTGGACCTATTCCTATAACATATAATTTTCCCATTTTACTCTCCTTAATTTAGCTCTCCAATAGCTAATGTCATTCCATCTCTTTTTATTTTCTTAAAAATTATATCTCCCCCAGCTAACTCAATAACTGGTTCGCTTACAGCTGAAACTCCTGTTGATTTTTTTACAAATTCACTGCCTTCGTACTTATGCTCAACTGTTGATATTTCTGCCGCTGAAAAAAATGTAAGATCACAATTTAAATTTACCGCCAAATCTAAAATTGCTTTCTCATCACTTTTTATATTGATAGAAGCAATTCTATCTATAGCTCTTATATCAATATTTTTTTCTCTTAAAGTTTCACTTATAAAGTTAAACAACTTCATACTATCAGTATCTCTTCTACATCCAATACCTAAAATAATATCTTTTCTAATTAATTTAAGTATAGTTCTATCTTGGTACTCATCTAAATAATTTACTATATTATTTTCTTCATCTTTTAATTTTCTTGAAGCCTTATGTGTAACCCACAGAGTATTTCCCTGTATCTCCTCTGTCTCTATGTATCCCTTAGGACATTTAATTATTTTTTTATCGTCCTTAAAATAAACACTTTCTCCATTAACTAGCCTTCCTGCAATAATTTTAGCTATCTTTAAATCATCTATAATAAGATCATTATTCATTGCAATTACATCTGGCGCTAAAATATCCATATTATCTGTTGCTGTAGTTATTACTGGAGTATTTCCTAGTACTTCAGAAACCTTTAAAGTTAAGTTATTTGCACCACCTAAGTGCCCTGAAACTAAACTTATAGAAAATTTATTACAAACATCCACTACTACAACTGCTGGGTCTGTAGCCTTACTTATTAAATATTTACCTATTGCCCTAACTGCAATTCCTGTTGAACTTATAAATATTATAGAATCATACTTTTCAAAGCATATACTCATTATATTGTTTAACTTGAAATCTTTAATTTGAGATTTTAAATATAAATCTCCACCAAGCTCTTTTTCTATCTTTCGTGCTAAAACATCACCCTTTTCAGTAACACTTATAATGCAAATCATAATTATTTCTTAGCCTCTCTATACATATGAGTAAAAGTTTTATCATATAAAAGACTCTTATCATAATCACAATCTATAAAGTCCCCAACTAATATTTGAGCACACTTTGTAATACCAGCTTCTTTAACTTTATATGCAATATCATCTAATGTTCCAATAATACTTCTTTCATTATCCCAAGTTGCTCTTTCTACTACTGCTATTGGAACATTTCTTCCATAACCTGCTCTAAGCTTTGCTACTACTTTATCAATCATAGAAATTGATAAAAATATAGCCATTGATGCCCCTACTTGTGCAAGTTTTTCTAAATCTTCAGTTTCTGGTACTGGAGTTCTTCCTTCAACTCTTGTTAAGATTACTGTTTGAGTTACTGATGGAAGTGTAAACTCCTTTTTTATTGCAGAAGCTGCTGCAACAAAAGAACTTACTCCTGGTACTACTTCATACTCAATATTTAGTTTGTCTAGCTCATCCATTTGCTCTTTTATTGCTCCATATATTGATGGATCACCTGTATGAAGTCTTACTATAATCTTATCTTTATTTTCATTCATAACTTCAATAACCTCTTCCAAAGTCATTTTAGCTGAATTATATATTAATACACCTTCTTTACAATAATCCATATGCTCCTTAGCAACTAAAGAACCAGCATATATAACTACATCTGCCTTTTCTAGTATATTTCTTCCCTTAACAGTTATTAAATCAACATCTCCAGGTCCTGCTCCTATAAAATAAACCATAACTCTCTACTCCCTACTTGCTAATATTAATGACATATAATCTCTTGATTTCTTAATTTCATCTTTATCTGTTAATATAAGTTGTCCTTCTCTTCCAGCTCTACTTACATAAACATAATCGAAACCTTTCTCTTCTAAGAAATCTACTACTGTTTCTTCATGCTTATAAACTTTCATTATTACAACATACTTTTCATCTTTTATATCTTTAACTCTTGTTGCTGGTAATATCATTAAAGGATTATCTCCAACAACTAAAGTTCTATCTACTAAACTTGCTGCTGCACAGAAAGATGTAATTCCTGGTACTGTTTCTACATGAAATCCTCTTTCCTCCATATGCTTTAACATATGGATATAAGTACTATAAACATATGGATCGCCAATTGTAAGGAAAGATACATTTTTACCTTCCTTTAATTTTTCTTCTATAAACTCATATGCTTCCTT
This sequence comes from uncultured Clostridium sp., assembly GCA_900547475.1. Lineage (GTDB taxonomy): Bacteria > Bacillota > Clostridia > Clostridiales > Clostridiaceae > Clostridium. The sequence goes on from URGW01000024.1 coordinate 20,852, forward strand.
AGCTTTTTCAACTCTATTTTTCTTTCCCATAGGAAAATGTTTTATAACTACTTCTGTTCCTTCTTTTATATATTCTTTAGCTGTTTCTAATGCAATACTCTCTCCACCTTCTAATGCACTAGGTGCAATTACAACATCACTATTTTCTATTGCTCTTACTGCCTTTACTGTTAATAATTCTTTATCTCCTGGTCCTACACCTATTCCATATAATGTTGATTTCATATTATTTTACACTCCTTACGCATTGCACTATATATATTGGATTATTAGCTATCATCATATAACTTTGGCCTCTATTCTTGCTTATATTTACTTGTGAAATATCTACTGCATAATTCAACTTCTTAACTGTTTCAATTGCCTTATATGCATTATCTAAAGTTATAAAGTTCATAACTATAGTACCTTCATTTTGTATAAGCTCATTAGAAAGCAAAATTATTTCCTCTAAGTTTCCACCTGAACCACCAATAAATATTGAATCAAATCTTTTATTTTCATGTTTATATTTTTTTAATATATCTAAAGCTTCACCTTCATCTAGTACAACATTATTACACTTAAACTTTTCTAAATTTTTCTTAGTAGTAATTATTGCATCATTATCTCTTTCAATAGAATATACAATTCCCTTTCTTGAAATCTTAGATGCTTGTACTGTTATTGTTCCTGTTCCAGCACCAATATCAAGAGCTATAGAACCTTCCTTTAAATTCATCTTCCATATACTTAAAGCTCTAATATCTTCCTTAGTCATTGGACAATTTCCTCTTATGAATTCACTATCCTTAATTAAAATCATAAACCTATCCTAACCTTCTTTCTCTACAATTAATATTGCCATATCACTAACCTCTTCATTAATAAACTCTATTGGTTTACCTTGTAGTATTCTTTCATTTTCATATGATAAATGTTCTCCAATTATCACTGTACATTCAATATTATTTTCACTTAATAGCTTACATAAAAAAGCTGAATTATTTTTGTTGTCTGTAAGCCATATAGATAATTTATGTTCTTTGACCTTTTCTATAAAATCTTCATTTCTAGCATGTACACTACCTGTGAATGCATAACTCCAGCTTTTATTAAGCTTGGCTGTTAAATATTGAAATGAGCTTATTCCAGGTATTACGACAATATTTCCTGGGTAATTCTTTTTTATATATTCACTTATGGCAAAAAAAGTCGGATCTCCTGATGCAACTAATGAAATAATATTTTCTTGTCCATTTTGTTGTATATAATCTAATGTTTCTCTTAAAGAGTTTATTACTATTTTATTGGTATCTATAAAATCTAAATCATTAATTAATCTTTTAAAACCAATAATAACATCGCTCTTTTTTAATGTATCTATTGCCTTTGGCAATATATAGTCCTTATTCCCTGGACCTAGCCCAACAATATAAAGCATAATTTACTCCTCTTATTTTTTAATTAAATTTATTTTTATTCAATCTAAATTATTCCTTAGTTATTTACATCTAGTGAATTATACAAAATACTATAATCAGAAAAACCATAGTACATTATTGCATCACATTTCATTTTTCCATAAGTATAAATTTTCATTCTTTCAACAATTTTATTTCCTATATTCTTATAAAGCTCTTCATATCCATTTCCTAAAAATTTAACTGCACCTTCACTAGTCTTTTGATCTAAAATATTTTTTAGAAGTTCTGTATCATAACCTAAAAGTGCCAGCTCTAAAGCTATAACTTCAAGTCTTACATCATTTACTCTACTATGCGTATTAAAGCAACCATAAGCAACTTTACTTAACTTTCCTATGTGTCCAATAAGAATAACTTCTTTTATATTTACTTCATCACAACATTCTAATGCAAATCCAACAAAATTTGAAATAATAACTATTTCATCCTCATTGAATCCTTTATCCTTAGCACATTTTTCTCCTATATTCCCAAAAGTAAGTACTAACTTATCCTTGCCTTTTCCCTTTTGATTTATTTCTATTCTTATGGATTCTTTTAATGCTTCTTCTGACATTGGCTTAACTATACCAGTAGTTCCAAGAATAGAAATTCCACCCACAATACCAAGCCTTGGATTAAATGTTTTTTTTGCTATTTCTATACCTTGAGGTGCACTTATAGTTACCTTTATACCATTACCACTAGTGAATATATAGTTCTTATCTTTACTATTAGGAAGATTTTCTCTAACTGCTTCTTCTATTGTTTTTCGTGGTGTTGGATTAATTGCATGAAGACCTTTTTTTATTGCTAATCCCTCTTTTGTAACAACTCCAATTCCCGCTCCTCCAGTTAAAGTAAATCCACTTTCTTGCTTTTCAACCCTTGCATATATCTCCATTCCATTAGTCATATCAGGATCATCTCCACCATCTTTAATTACAGAAACTGTACAATAATCCTCACCTTTTTCTATTGAATTTATAGGTATTGATATTTCTATTCCTTTAGGTGTCATTATTTCTACTTTCTCTAAAATAATATCGTTAAAAAGCATTATTGTTGCTGCCTTTGCAGCTGCAGTTGCACAGGATCCTGTAGTATATCCACATCTTAGCTTCTTACCACCACTCATAACATAAAGATCTAACATGCTTTTACCTCCTGTCATTTTATACACCTTACATTAATCCCTCAAAGCTTTACTATCTTTCAACAACATTATACATAAGTGCATTTACTATAGCTGCAGCAACAGTGCTTCCACCTTTTCTTCCCTTAACTCTTATATATGGTATATTAAGTTCATCTAAATTTTCTTTACTTTCTGCTGCTCCAACAAATCCTACTGGCACTGCTATAATTAACTTTGGCTTTGCTTTTCCACTCTTTATTAACTCTTTTAATTTAAATAAAGCTGTTGGTGCATTTCCAAATACAAAAATATCTACATTATCATTGCATGCTTTTTCTACTGCTGCCATAGAACGTGTTATTCCTTTTTCCTTTGCTTCTTTATGTACTTCTTCTAAATTTACATAACAAATAGCTCTTCCATTTAATTTAGATAAAGCCATTTTATTTATTCCTGATAAAGCCATATTAGTATCTGTATAAATTGTAAATGGCTCTTTAAAAATCTCTTTTGATGCTTCTATTGCATCTTTGCTTATTTCCACTAAATCTTTATATTCAAAATCTGCTGTAGTATGAATTGTTCTCTTTATTACTAAAAGCTCTTCCTTAGTAAAATTATGCTCCCCCATTTCACTTTCTATAATCTTCATACTATTATTTTCTATTTCCATTGGATTTTTGATATAGTCCATAATTATTTTCTCCTTATCGCTTAAATAATTTATCTAATTTTCTTCTACTTCAATAGTTCTTTAATAAATTCTAAATTTCCAAAAAAGTGTACATGTGGATATCCTGCTAATGTATTATTCTTCTTGTATCCACATCTCCAATTAATTTTATCCCCATTATATGAAATTTTAGTAATCTCATACATTGTTTCTTCATCTAAGTTTACCTTTGATTTATGAAACTCATGACAATTAATTTTTATATTTTTAAATTCTAATGTTGCATACCCAAATCTATTTAATCTCTTAGTCATTTCACTATTTCCATTTAAGAAACCTACCATATTAACATTATCTATATTTTCTGTTAAATACATTAATCCACCACACTCTGCATAACATTTTAATCCATTATCAAGTGCTTTTTTTATACTATGTAACATTTCTGTATTCTTATTTAAACTCTCTTTAAATACTTCTGGGTAACCCCCACCTAAATATAGAAAATCAACATCTTCTGGTAAACCACTATCTCTAAGAGGACTAAAATAAATAACTTCCCCTGCTTCTTCTAATAGTTCTAAATTTTCTTTATAATAAAATCTAAATGCTTCGTCAAATGCAACGGCGATTTTCTTATTGCTTTTACTTAAATGATAATTATCTTCAAAACTCCTTACTTCTTTAAAACTTTCAATAATTTTATCTAAATCTATGTACTTCTCAATAATTTCTGATAAATAATTTATCTTTTTATTTAAGTTCCCAACTTCCACACTTTGAACTAAGCCTAAATGTCTACTTTCAAGCTTTAGTTCATCATCTTTAGGTATGTATCCAAATACATTTAATCCACAATGTTTTTCTATTGCAGGCTTCAATAAATTATAAAATCCCTCACTTATACAGTTCAAAACAACACCAACTATATTTGCATTTTTAAAATTCTTAATTCCATTAATTTCTGCACATAAAGTTACACTTTGTGCTTTAGGCGTTATAACTAATAATATAGGTGCATTATCTAAAACCTTAGAAACACTATATGTTGAACATGATTCATCAAGTCCTTTACCATCATATAGTCCCATAACACCTTCAACTACAGCTAAATCACCATTCCCTCTAGAAAAGCTAGCCTTAACTCCTTCTTCTCCCATTAAGTGCAAATCTAAATTTCTTGATACCTTGCCTGTTATCTCTGTATGAAATCCAGTATCAATATAATCAGGACCTACTTTATACCCCTGTACATCATAAGCTCTTTTTTTTAATGCCTTCATCAATCCAAGAGTAAATGTAGTCTTTCCCCCTCCACTACAATTAGATGAAATTATCAATGTCTTCATATTTCTTATCTCCTTAATTTTTCACCTTAATCCTATGACCTTTTTTAGTTTGTCCAACTCCAACATATCTATTATTAATAAGATCATCAATTCTATTTATATATAATTCATTAAACTTTTCATTTTCTCCAAGGCCTTTCAAATGTACATTTACTTTAATACCTTCTGCTTCTAGCACTGATTTTAAAGAATCCTCATCATCTGAAGCCATATCATTTCTAGCATGATCACCTGCCACTACCATTAATGGTGCAATAGTAACTTCACTAATATTCTTTCTCTTTAATCTGCTTATTACATTTTCAAAATTAGGATATCCTTCTACCGTTGTAACAAAGACATTTTCATAGCCTTCATCTTCAAATACAGCTTGTAAGCATCCATATACTGAATTTGAAGGATGAGCAGTTCCATGTCCCATTAATACTACAGCATTATTTTCTTCATATAGCTCTTTTGTTGCTTCAATAAATAATGAATAGTCTTGTGGTAATTCCTCAATTCCTTGATAATAAAAAATTGGTCTTCCTACCTTTAACACTTCAAACTTTTCCTTAAATACCTCTGCTATTTTATTTATATATATAAATTCTTCTCCCGGTATCATATGTAATGGTTGCATAATTACCTCTTCATAACCAGCCTCATATAACTTCTCTAATATTTCCTCTGGTGTATCAACAAAAATCTCATACTTCTCCTTCAATTTCTTTATTATCATATGAGATGTAAAAGCTCTATAGATGTCATATTCACTAAACTTATCTCTTATTTGTTTTTCTGCCTTTTCAATTGTTTTCTCTAATGTATCTAAATAGCTCGTCCCAAAGCTAACTACTAATATTGCCTTTTTCATTAAACAAACACTCCTATCAAATTATTTATAAAACAAAAAGCACCCTTCACTGGGTGCTTAAGATAACACAAATAAAAACTATAAATCTAAATTGTTCGTTAGAGCTTGAATGCCGTGATGCCGAAAATTAATGATATTATCTCCATGAATTGTGTAATTTTCGTTAAGAATTTATATTGTTTTTTCCAGAAAAAGAGCTAAAGCTTCGAAAGTCATTTCATTCCCTCAGCTTCTTAACGCTCTTTTTCTTCCAAAAACAATTAAATTCTAAAACTTAATTACAATATTCCTTCCAAAATATCATTAATTTTTCTTTATCACTGGCTTTAACACTAAAAGATACAATTTTCTGTGTGACCACCTTAAAAGTTAACGACTTCTGCTTTATTTTACATTATTGATTACTAATTCTCAAATAAACTAAGCGTGTTAATACACAAATTAATTATTGTATCATAAGAAAATTTGTAGCAGAAAATATTAACTTTTAAGGTGGTGTTATAAGCAAACACATGGAAAAAGAAAAAATGAAATATTAATTTGGAGGGAACATTGAAATTGAGCCGTAGAATTTAATCTTTGTGGAATTGAACTTGCGTAAAGAAGTTGTATTGAAGCATAAGCGACTTTTACAACTTTAGCAAGTTCAATGAAACAAAGATATAAATCCTAGGCAAAAATTTCACAGTTCCCGGAAAATAAATATTTCATTTTTTCGCTTACATGTGGTGCGCAATATTATTCAATAGTTTATATAATATCATCCTTATCTTCCCACCGAAGTATAGATTAAAATTTAGGCAGGTCTCCTGGCTTAAACTTCATCCTTATCTCATACCTTCCCAGCTTTATTAAAACCAGTGGCTTAATTTGAGATTCGTCCATTATTACAGTAGCGGGGGCTGCAGTGGCATTTAACCACTTTCCCTTTTAATTTTAAAATGTAATTTTAAAAACCTAAATTTTTAAATATTCTCTTTTTATATCTATTTAATTAAATACTAATTTATAATATTATTCAAGTTTTATTTATTTTTTAATAATATTTTTCCGTAAAATATTATATAAAATAAAACAGTTGATATTTAAAATTATGATATCAACTGTTTTAAATTTATATATTAAAATATTACTTATATTTTTCTATCTATAAGATGTCTTTAATGCTTCCTTTAATACTTTAGGATTCTTTTTATATGGAGTTACTGGACATATTTTCTTATTCTTGACATCAAATAAAGTGTATACTGCAATTCTTGCAGCTCTTACAGAATACTCTTCTGTAAATACCATATCTTCTGGTATCTCAACAAATTGACTTATCATTGCAAAATTTGTTGAGCCATCTGGTACAACCTTTGGTCTATCACTCATCTTACGTGGTTGGAATTGTGAGTCTATATATGGCATCATACATGGAATTACATTAACTATATCATTTTTAATTTCATCAGCCTTATCTAACATATGAAGATGATATAATAATTCCATTAATATTTCTTCACCAGTACAATCTCTCATTGGTTTTTTAATATAATCTCCATCCCTATCTGTGTATATTCCATATCCCCAGAAAATCGTTGTATCTAGAGGTTGATTTTTAAAATGTGGTTGTGCTGCAACGACTATACTCATTAACCAATTAGAATCTTTAAATGTCATTAAAGCTCCACTACCTGGGATATTTCCTGAGAATTGTTCAATTAATTTTAATAACTTATTTCCTTTAGATGTTACCGTGAAACTTTCCCAATTAGTTTGTTCTGGATGATTAAAGAATGGTTCTGGATTGCCAAGTCCAGGCTTTTTAGCTGCTATTTTTCTCCACAGCTCTCCAGACATTGGGTTTTCTGGTTTATATTCTGCCGGTGTATTATAATCTCCTAATGTTGCATTATCTGTCATACAACCATTTATCATAATGCATACATCCTTCTCACCTAATTCAATAACTTTTTCTCCTTCTTCATCTTCTATATGGATTGCAGTTACTGTTATTCTAGGCTCTTCTTTAAAATCTAAATCAGTAACTGTAGCATTTATACTAAAGTCTACATTAAATTTATCTAAATATGATTTTAATGGTAATATTACTGATTCATATTGATTGTATGGAGTACGTGTAACCCCTTCTAAAGTTTCTATACGAGAAAACTCAAAAATCATACGCTCCATATAACGCTTAAATTCAAATAAACTAGACCACTTTTGGAAAGCAAATGTTGTTTGCCACATATACCAGAAATTTGTTTCAAAGAAATGTGGTGTGTTACTAAACCATTGTTCTATAGTCATATCATCTAAATTTTCTTCTGGAGTAATCATTAATTTACCTAATGCCATACGATCGTCATTATTAAATCCCATACTTCTTACATCTTGAATAACTCCATTTTTATCTACTAATCTTGCTTGTGCATGTGTTGGATGTAAGTGATCAAAATTTAATATTTCTTCTGTTACACTCATTCCTGGCATATCTAATGAAGGTATTGACCTAAATAATTCCCAGAAGTTTTCATAAGTCTCTTCATTAAGCATTCTTCCTCCACGACAAACAAACCCATTTATCGGATCTCCAGCACCATCATTACTTCCACCTAGAATTTTTAAGCCTTCAATTATATGAATATTTTCACCTTTAAAATTACAATCTCTTATTAAGTAAGCAGCTCCTGCTAAAGAAGCTAAACCACCACCAACAAAATAAACTTGTTTATCATCATTAGCATCACTATATGTAAAAGTTTCATTTTCTTTTAAGTTCTTATTTTTGTTATTTTTCACCATCATTGTTGCAATAGCTGTAACACCAGCTATGGCTCCTAATGTCCATAAAGCATTTGATTTATTTTTATTTAATTTTTTAGCCATAAATTTAATACCTCCAATACTTTGTATATTTTATATTCTTCATTATAATATTTATAGTTTAAAATGTATTTAGACAATTATATTATTATGTTTAAAAATATAAAATATTAACATACTATTTAAAGTTAATTAACAAATTTATTTAAATAATATTACCATTTAAACTCCTTCCACTCTTTTGCATATTCATCAAAAAGTTCATTTATACCCTTTCCTATTGTTATATATTGATCATCAGTTAAATTTGCTAAAGATACTCGAATTGACCAAGTTGGTCCTTTAAATCCATCGCCATTTAACAAAACTATTCCATATTTTTCTGCTAATTCAAATAAAAATTCAATTGCACTACGCTCTCTCTTTAAATATTCAACAAATTCCTCTCCGTATTTAAATTTGGCCCAAACTAATAAATCATATTTATTATAATAATTTGTACTATATATATCATTCTTCATTGGCAATCCAATTAAATTTTCATACAATAACTCTTTACGCCTTTTACAGATATTTTTAGTTTGCTCTTTATATTTATCTTCTTTATCTAACAATGAAAATATTGAAAAAATAGCCATTTGCACTTGTTGTGGAGTAGATAAACCTGCTGTATGATTTAATGCTACTTGCCTACTATCAGCAACTAATCTATCAATAAAAGAAATTTTTTCTGGTTCTGTGCTCATAGTTGAATATCTTTCATCAACTATATCCTTATCATCTTCATTTAATTCAGCTATTAACTTATCAAAAACATTTTCTTCTTCTAAAGCTATAACTCCCAATCTCCAGCCTGTTACTCCAAAATATTTAGAATAAGAATATACACCAATTGTATTGTACGGCATAGTAACCATTAATGATTTAAATTTATTACAAAATGTTCCATAAACATCATCTGTAACAATCATTAAGTTAGGATTATTTTTTTCTACGATTTTTTTTATATACTCCATAGACTCTTCATTTATTGCTACTGAAGGTGGATTACTAGGATTGACAATACAAGCTAATTTTATATCCTTATCACACAACTTATCTAACTCTTCCTTAGGATATTGCCATGTATGTCTACCTTCTTCATTAAATTCTGATGCATATATATTTACAACTTCAAAATTATACCTTGGCAACTCAGGAATATCTAAATATGGTGTAAATATAGGCACTAATAATGCTATCTTATCTCCTGGGTATAGTAACCTATTAGCCTCTAGTGAATCAAATATATAACACATTGCAGCTGTTCCACCTTCCACTGCAAAAATCTGATGATTATCACTCTTTGGGTTTCCTCCCATTTCCTTAATTAAATAATCTCTTACTACTATTTCAATATGTGTAAGCATTCTATCTGGTAATGGATAATTATCTCCTATGATTCCATCTACAAGCTCAAAGACCCAATTATCCTTATTAAAATTATGTACATCTATTCCATATTCTATTATGTTATTAAGCAACTCTATTCCTGGTGCATCTTTATGCTTGTCATAATAAATCTTAAATCTATTATAAATTCCAGTATTATGAGGCATTCCTGCCAAGTCTCCATCACACCAAGTTCGTTGTGTTTCTTCTACTGCAAATTGGCCTAATGTAAAAAATGCTTGTCTTGGGGTTGCTGCTGTCCAATTAGGATTTCCCCTTCCTGCATTTAGCAGTATATTTGTACCTTTTTTCTCTGATTTTAATGCAAGCTCAATTAACCTATCCTTCAGCTCAAAAGGGCTTAAACTCTTAACTTCCTCTATTAATTTTTTTCTTTTTATTTCTCTAATAGTACTTATACTAAACACCCCTTTAACTAAAAATTTATTCATAATCTTCTATTATTTCTATTTTGCTCTTTATATATTTAAAATATTCTTAATAACTGAAAGGATAGATTTTCACCTTAGAACAACTCTCTTCAGCTAAATATATGTTATAATCTACTTATTCATAGTTAATAATAATATAAATTTATTATTAAAGTTTTAGAAATTCAGAGAGGTATATATGAAAAACTTAAAAATTTATTTTACATCTGATATGCATGGATATTTATATCCAACAAACTACATAGATAAAGAACCTAAAAATATTGGTTTAATAAATATGATTAATGATTTCAAAAAAGATGGTAATACATTAATTATGGATGCTGGTGATACTATTCAAGGTTCACCTCTTACTTATTATTTAAGTGGTCAAAAATTTAATATTCATCCTATTGCAGATATTATGAATGCTGCTGGATATGATTTTATAACTCTAGGAAATCATGATTTTAATTATGGACTATTATATTTAAGAAAATATCTTCGTACATTAAAGGCTAAATGCTTATGTGCAAATGTTGTTGATAAAACTGGTGAACTACCTATATTACCTTATTCTATAAAGACTTTAGAAAATGGATTAAAAGTTGGAATTATAGGAATAACAACTGATTTTATAAATCACTGGGAAAGAACTGAAAACATAGCTAACATAAACATTACTGATACATTTGAAGCTGTAAAATATTATTTTGATGAAGTAAAGTCAGTATCAGATATTGTAATTGGACTTTATCATGGTGGATTTGAGTATGACTTAAACTCACATAAACAACTTATGTTTACAAGTGAAAATATAGCTTATAAATTATGTATGGAGTTCGACTTTGACATATTACTTACTGGTCATCAACATATGCCATTAGCAGATACTATAATTAATGGTACTCATGTTGTTCAAACACCTCAAAGAGCTAGTAGTTATGTAAAAGTAGAGTTAAATTTAAATGATGATGGTAGCAAGACTATTACTTCCTCTCTTAAGAAAGTTAAATTAAATTGTAAAAATGAAATATATAATAAATATTTACCTTTAGAAAATGATGTTCAACAATGGTTAGACACTCCTATAGGATTTTTAGATGAAAATTTATATCCATCTTCTCATTTAGATATGGCTCTAAACGGTTCAGCTTTAGCTAACTTTATAAATCAAGTTCAACTTGATGAGAGTAGTGCTGATATCTCTTGTACTTGCTTCTCTAACGAAATAAAAGGATTTGATAAAAATGTTACTGTAAGAGATGTTGTATCTACTTATATGTTTCCAAATACATTAGTAATAGTTGAAATTAATAGGGCTCAATTAAAAACAGTATTAGAAAGATGTGCTAGCTATTTTAGTAATAATAATGGAAATATATCAATTTCTGATACATTTTTAAAGCCTAAAATACAACATTATAACTATGATTATTTTGCAAATATAGATTATACTTTTGATTTAAATAGACCTGTTGGTGATAGAGTTGTATCTATAAAGTTTAAGGGTAAAGAATTAGATGATACTTCTAAGCTTTCTCTTGTTATGAATAATTATAGATCAACGGGAGTTGGTGGATATGATGTGTATAAAGAATGTCCACGTTTAAGGGAAATATTAGTTGAAATGCCTGAAGTTATTATTGACTATTTTATAAAGCATAAAAATGTTGAAGTGGATAAGACAAAATATATTAATATTATTTGTTAATTATTACTCATTTATAAAATACCTCCGGGGTAAATCCATTTATTGGATTTACCCCGGAGGCACATACATATTTTGTAATTATCTCTTTAATACTCTTACTTCATATTTATTTAATATTAGTTCTTTATTTACTTCTTCATTAGTAAGCATATCTACATAATTATTATCATCTAAAATAACAGTATTACTTTCCTCACTAAAATTCATAACAAATACATAATCATTTTCTCCATCAGTTCTCATTTGAGCCGTAACTCCTAACGGTAATTCTGTATTTATTACAGGTTTAATTTCTAAATCATTAATTATCTTCGTAAAGAATTCAGTATCAAAATCATTGTTAGTTCTTGCTGCTACATAATAGGCCTTACCTTTTCCATAATTATTAACTGTTAATGCAGGCATTCCAGCATAAAAGTCATTTTTATAAGTTGCTAATACTTCTGAAGTTTCAACATGAATTACATCACAGTAATCTTTTAACTTATAACTTCCTTTAACACCTAATTTATTATCATCCTTAAATTCTAAATAATTTACGTCTGAATCATATAATGTATCAATTTCTTCAGCCCAAATTCCAGTAACTTCTCTTAATGGACCTGGGAACCCACCTAAGAAGCATAAATCATTTTCATCTACTAATCCACTAAAATAAGTTGTAACTAAAGTACCACCATTTTTAACAAACTCAGTTATTCTTTCTGCTACCCCTGGTCTAATCATATATAGCATTGGAGCCACTAATAATTTATACTTAGAAAAATCACAATCCATATTTACTACATCTACAGAAATACCTTTTCTCCAAAATACCTTATAATAATCTTCAACTGTTTCAAAATATCCTTTATTATCATTTTTAAGGCCTTGACAATCATCTATTGCCCATCTATTTTCCCAATCATATATAACTGCTACTTCTGGTTCTACACTAGTTCCAATTAAATCACTTAACTTTTCTAATGTTTCTCCAACTTGAGTAACTTCTCTAAATACTCTAGTATTTTCATGACCACAATGATCTACTACTGCTCCGTGGAATTTTTCAGATGCTCCTCTTCCCTTTCTCCATTGGAAATATTGAACTGAGTCTGCCCCATGAGCTACTCCTTGAAGTGAAGACAATAAATGCATTCCAGGTCTCTTTGTTTTATTAACTTTATGCCAATTAACTAAACTTGGAGTACTCTCCATTATTAAAAACGGTTGTCCACCTTTTAATGTTCTATATACATCATGAACAAAGCTTACATTTGCTGCAGTATCATATGTTTTTTCAAAATTATTATGCCACGCTGGGTAATCATCCCATGATACAACATCAACTTCTTTGGCAAACTTCCAATAATCTAAACCATTAAATAAAGACATCCTTGGATAATCACCCATAAAATTAGTTGTAACTGGTATATTGGGAGTTACTTCTCTAATTGGAGCTATTTCGTTTTTATAAAAATCTATAGTTTGATGTGTAACGAACCTTTTCCAATCAAGGTTATGACCATGAACAAACTCCTCTCCATGATGTGCAGGACTTTCTATTTGTGACCAACTTGTAAATTTATGACTCCAAAATCCAGTCCACCATGCATGATTTAACTTTTCCAAATCATTTTCATATTTAACCTTTAACCATTCTCTAAATGCTTCTTGACAAAGATAACAATGACAATCTCCACCATACTCATTAGATACATGCCACATTATAAGTGCTGGATGATCTTTATATCTTTCTGCTAAGATTCTATTAATCTCTGAAGTTTTTTGCCTATATATTGGCGAAGTAAAACAATGATTATGTCTTTGTCCATGAAGTATTCTCTTTCTATCTGACCAAACACGTAAAACTTCTGGATACTTTTCTGACATCCAAGCTGGTCTTGCTCCACTTGGTGTAGATAATATTACATGAACTCCAGCTTCAGCCATATCATCCATAACTTTATCAAGCCATTCAAACGTATAAACACCTTCTTCTGGTTCTATAGCACTCCACCCAAAAATATTTATAGAAACACAATTACAATGTGCTAACTTTAATAATCTTACATCTTCTTTCAATACTTCAGGATAATCTAACCATTGATCTGGATTATAATCTCCCCCATGTAAAAATCCTTTAACCTTTTCATTAACTGGTTTAAATTTCTTCATAACCTTTTCCTCCATATACCAAATAATTTACTTCCATTTATATGTTTTATTTAATTTAAAATACTTTTCCTATATGTTATATTAGTGAAAATAGCAGGTGACTCTAATTTATTAAATTCAAATCACCTGCTTAATACACTATTTATAGTGATAGGGAGAACTTGTTATATTTTTTATTAACTAAATCAAAGATTTAGAGTGTTAAATGAAACACACTACTCATTTTCATTCGTAGATGTAAGTTCGATTAACTAAATCAAAGATTTAGAATCTTACTTATATGATTCAACAAATTCCTTTGCTTGTTTTTGGCACTCTTCTAAAATCTTATCAAAACCTGCTTGTGTTAATTTTTCTCTGAACTCTTTAACCCCTGCTTCTACATCGTCAACCATACCTAAATCTAGTGGTACTCCATATTGAGTTATAACATTTCCAACAGCTGCCATTTCATTTTTTACATTAGAATCATCAAATGAAAATGCTGCTAAAGGATTTGAAACTGTATACTCTTCACTCCACTTGTTAATAGTTTCTTGAACTATTTCTGGTTCTGTAGAAGAAATACGAGCAAATTTAGTGCTATACCATCCCCAAGGACAAACTTCACCTGCTGGGAATGCTTCACTAGCAGCTAAAGATGTATATTCACCTTCTCCAGAATTTTCCCAGTGAGTTCCTTCAATACCATACCAAGTTAAGTTGTTAATTTCTTCATCATACCTTAATAATTCAATTGCCATTAGGGCTCTTTCTGGATTTTTAGAATTAGCATTTATTGCAATACCATTGTTTGTATAAGGTTGAACAACTCTATTAATTCCTTCACTTAAATCAAGCAATGTAGCGTTCCATTCTGGGTTAGCTTCATTCATTTCAACAATTCTATTTGCTACAGTACTAAGATTCCAAGTCATTATTGCAGTTTTTCCTGCTACAAAATCTTCATCTCTAGTGGCTTGACTTGAAATTGAGTCTGCTGCCCAATATCCCTTATCAGCAAATTCCTTCATCTTAGTTACATATTCCATATATTCAGGAGTGTCAACAAAAGCAAATACTTCACCAGATGTATCATTTACATCATATCCAATTGATGGTGTTGGAGCTCCACTAATAGTTGAAAATCCATATCTTTCAATCATGTATGGCCATTGTAAGTTTTGGCCTCCACCATTAGCAATAACTTTTATACCACTATCTTTTTCACCTTCTGCAACTGCAGCCATAAATGCTTCAAGTTCATCATAACTAGTAATTTGTTCAAAGCCATATTTACTAGCTAAATCTCCTCTATAAGCAAATATATTCGTTCCATACTCATTTCTATCATTTGGCACCATATAAATTTTTCCATCTACTTTTGCTTGATCCCAAGCATCAGCAGGCTCATTTGCATATATTTCTGGAGCATATTCTTGTAATAATTCATCTGTTAATTCTAAGAATCCATTTTTAGTTGCAACTTGGCTATAATATCCCCAACCTGAAGCTGTGAATATTAAATCAAAATCTTCACCTGATTGGAATAAAAGTTGATACTTTGTAGTCATATCTGACCATGGAATAAAGTTAACTTCTAATGTAGCATTTATTTTTTCCTTCATCCTTTCATTAACTTTTTCATAAACTGCATCAAAATCCTTTGGTTTATCTCCAATTAAATACATTTTTAATTTTACTTCTTTTAACTCTGAAGAGCTTGATGCTACATTTTTATCATCATTACTCTTTGATCCACATCCCACCATGAATGTACTTAACATAAGCGTGCTTAAAGCTATAGCTGCTAATTTTTTTATTGATCTTTTCAACATTTTGAAATCCCCCTCATAATTCAAATATATAATAAACCTTTTTTGTATTTATCTTTGTTGTATTTTTCCTGTTTATCCTTTAACTGCTCCAATAGTTACCCCACTTACGTTGTAAAGTAAAAGAAAAATGATACTTTATTTCTCCACTTAAAATCTTTTCTCTGCAACACATATGCTGTCATTGCAACTATAAATAACCCCATTGCTGTACCAATTACAGTTAAACTTGCAGTAACTCCATAAGCTCTAAGTATTGCCATTGGTTCTTTTAAAGCAGTTTTATAAGCTTCTAATGATAGCTCTTTTGGGAAGAAAGAGAAACCATTTGCTATGATTTCTTTTTCAGAAGTGAAGGATCCTATTATAACCATTAGAAATGGTATTAAGCATATTAATGCTACTAATGCAATTAATGTATAACTTAAAATATTAAATGCTTTTATATCTTTTGACTTCTTCATATTTTACCTCCTAGAATAATGAGTAATCTGGATCATATTTTTTAACTAAGAAATTAGTAAATACTATTGTTATTAAGCAGAATACTGATTGATATAATCCAGCAGCTGCAGACATTCCAACTTCTCCTGATTGAAGAAGTGATCTAACAGTGAATGTATCTATAACATCTGTTACATTAAATAATGGTCCATTATTCCCTACAAGTTGATAGAACATTTGGAAATCTCCTCTAAAAATATTTCCTATTGCTAATAATGTAAGTATTATTAAAGTAGGTATTAAACTTGGAATTGTTACTTTAAAAATTCTTTGGAATATATTTGCACCATCTATTTGTGCTGCTTCATATATTTCTGTATCTATTCCCATTATTGCTGCCAAATATAATACTGTACCATATCCAACATTTTTCCAAGCAGAGAAGAATATTAATATAAATGGCCATACCCAGCTTGTTCCATAGAAATTAATTTTCTCTCCTCCTAATTTTGCAATTAAAGTATTAATTGTACCATGTTCAACATTTAAAAAATTATAAGCAATCATACCAACAACAACCCATGAAATAAAGTAAGGTAAAAACATTGCTGTTTGTGTAACCTTTTTAAAGAACTTTCCTCCAATTTCTGAAATTAATATTGCTAAACCCATTTGAAGAATTGTATTTATAACTATAAATGCTACATTATAAAGTATTGTATTTCTTGTTACAGTCCAAGCTTGTCCAGAAAGAAAGAAATACTCAAAATTATCAAACCCTACCCAAGGACTTCCAAAAATACCATCCCTAAAATTATAATTCTTAAATGCAACAATTGATCCTGTCATAGGGAAATAACTAAATAATAAGAAATAGGCTACTGCTGGCATAAGCATTAGTAATAATACCCTATTTCTTTTAAATTGCCTTATAAAAGAAGATTCATTATACAAAGCTTCTGTCTCTTTTTTGTTTTTAGAAAAAAATCCTTTTCTACTTTCTAACCCCTTTTCCATTTATATCACCTCTCGTTATCGTTTTCATCTCCTTGATTAAATAATAACATCTGAGGATATTTAATTTACTGGTAAAATAATTAGATACTAGTAAAATATTATTGTTTTATATTTTTATTGGAATTTTAATATAAATAATGTTATAATCTTAACATATTTTGGTATGTGAGGGGGAAGTCGAATGGTTAAAATCTTAATTGTAGATGATGAAAGTTATACACGTGAAGGTATATTAGAAACAATTCCTTGGGAAGATTTATCTATTACTGAAGTAAAAGAAGCTTTCGATGGTATAAATGCATTAGAAATATTAGAAAGTTATGAACCTGATATCATATTAACAGATGTTAGAATGCCTCGTTTAAATGGTATAGAGCTATCTTTTAAAGCTAGGGAAATTTATCCTAATTGTTCTATTATATTTATGAGTGGTTATTCAGATAAAGAATATTTAAAATCTGCAATACATCTTAAAGCTATTAGTTATGTAGAAAAGCCTATAGATTTATATGAGTTAGAAGACTCTCTTAAAACTGCAGTTTCAGAAGTTCAAAAATCTAAAATTTTATATAAAAATATAAAAAATAATATTGTTTTAGATTTAATTAATTCTAAAACTACTAATGAAATAGATGTGCTTTTATCTTCTCACTATAATTTAGATACTTATACATTGTTAAAAAATAATTTTTCTGTAATCGTTTTTCTAAATCTAATAAATGCTTTAGATTTAGATGAAAATTTATTTATATCTGAGCTTGAAAAAATAATTAACATTTATACTATGAAGCCTCTAATTTCATTTATTAATAAAAAACAAATTATTTTAAATCTTTTTTTACCTAAAAACGATAATTCATTTATTAACAGTAATGAATTTAGCTCACTTTTATATTCTCTTAATGATTATATAAATAAGTTTACTCCTTTATATATTTGTATAGGAAATATTGCTAATAATATTTATGATATAAAGTCCTCTTATACAAATGTATGCAAAGTTGTTAATTCAACATTTTTTTATAACTATAACTCCATAATTTATTTTGATAAATTTATTGAATCAACTTATATACTTGATGATAGTATATATGAGAAATTTGAACATTCATTGGCAAGTGAAGATAAGGATAACTTAATTTTATTAATAAATAATTTAACCTGTGAAATTAAACAATTTCCCAATACTTCAATAAGCTATATTAAAGATATATATTATAACCTTTTATTAAAGCTAATTAACTTTTCTAAAGATAGAAAAATAGATTTTTCTAACTCTTTAGATAGTAATAGTTTCTTTGAAGATATACTTCAATCTAATAACATTTTTGATGTAAATTCTTATTTATTAAATAAAATTAATTATATTTTTATGATATTAGATGAACGTAATAAGAATGATAAACCAATTTTGAACATATTAAAATTTATTCATGAAAATTATTATAATGTTAATCTTTCTTTAGAGGAAATTAGTAAAAATATATTTTTAACTCCTGCTCATATATGTGTTATTTTTAAAGATTATACTAATACAACTGTAAATAAATATATTACTGAATATAGATTAGATAAGGCAAAACAACTATTAAAAGATCCATCTATAAAAATGAATGAAATAGCTTCTAGAGTTGGCTACAGGGATGGAAACTATTTTGCAAAAACATTTAAAAAGGAAATTGGCTATAGTCCTTCCGAATATAGGCGTAAATTCATATAATGAAAAAATTTTTGGGTAAAATTACTTTCTTTAAAAATTTAAATTTAATACAAAAATTCCTATTGACATATTGTATATTGATATTAGTTCCACTTACTACTTTATTTGGCTATACATATACTAAAATGTCTCAAATTATAGAAAGTAATATACTTGAATCAACAAAACAAGCCTTTGATCAATCTATTGATTTTTTAACATATAAAATTTATAGAATATTTGATATATCTAATAGTTTAGCTATTGATGAAAATATAACTGATATACTAAGAAATGATCCAAATTCTTATTTACTATCAAATCAAATAGGAGATCTCGCTTATTTAAGATTATTCCTTTCTGCATATGAAAATGATAGTGATGTCTCTAATATAAGCTTATATGTAAATAATGATTTTATTTATTCAAATGATAATAAACATATTTTTAGTATGGATTCCTTAAACAATTCAAAAGCAATTAACATAATTAACTCAACCAACTCTAGATTTGTATGGGGACCATCTAACTACTTTAATAATTACAATGAATCTTCAGATTATTTATCTTTATTTAAAACAGTGAAAAGTCCTGATAATTTTTCAGAGGATATTGGATATTTAAAACTTAATTTCAATAAAACTTTAATTGAAGATATAATAAATAAAATTAATTCGCTTCCTAATACTATTAGCTATGTTATTAATTCTGAAGGTATTATAATATGTTCATCTGAAAATACAGATAATATTGAGTTTATTACTGATTTGGATAAAATACAAAATTACTCTAATACTAATAACTTTATTACTACATCACATAACTTAGAAAAGTTTTATATAAAAAGCTCTTCAATAAACAAAACTGATTGGCATTTAGTTACAATATTGCCAGAGGCAAGTGTTATTGCTGAAATAAATTCACAGCGAATTTATTTATCTTTAATTCTTATAGTTTGTGGTGGTACTTCTATTGCACTAGCTTTTTACTTTGTTAATTCAATTAATAAAAGATTATCTAAAGTTATATCTGAAATGCATTCCGTACAATCTGGTAATTTAGAGCACTATATAGAAAATGATAGCAATGATGAACTTGGAGAATTAATAGATAGTTATAATTATATGGTTGGTAAGATGTCTATCTTAATAGAAGATCAATACAAACTTGGTAAAAGTGTAAAAAATGCAGAACTTAAAGCATTACAATCTCAAATAAATCCACATTTTTTATATAATACATTAGATATGATAAATTGGATGTCATATAAAAAAATGAATAAAGAGATAAGTGTTGCTGTTAATACATTAGCTAAATTTTATAAGCTTTCTTTAAATAAAGGAAAAGACTTAGTTTCTATTAAAGATGAATTACAACATTCTAATTTATATGTAAATATTCAAAATATGCGCTATAATGATAGAATTTCTTTAAGAATTAATGTAGATGAGGAAGTATCTGCATATTTAATTCCGAAAATAACACTACAACCAATTTTAGAAAATGCCATTAATCATGGAATACTTGGCAAGGGCGAAGGAAATGGTATTATTTCTATATTAGGCTACTCCACTAATTCTGATATAGTTTTAATAATAGCCGATGATGGAATAGGTATAAAAGAAGATAAACTTCATTTACTACTTTCAAATAATTTATCATCTGCCAAAGGAAGTGGTTATGGATTAAAAAATATAAATAAAAGAATTAAGCTTTTATATGGCGAAAATTATGGTCTTTCCTTTCAAAGTAATTATGGTCATGGTACAAAAGTTACAATAAAAATTCCAAAAATCACAGAAAAAGATAAATCTATTTAAAACGCGAGGTATTAACTATGGGAAAACAACGAGAATTTTATGACAAACCACTATTTTCATTATTAAATCATATTAGCTGGCTTTTATTAGGAGGGATTTATTTTATTCTTCTTAATATTCCACTTATTTTCTTTTTTACAGTAACATCAATAGATATAAACCAATTTAGTATAGTTTTACTCTTTATTTGCCTAATTCCATTTGGACTAGCTCTTGGAGCTTTATATTCTACTATGGGTGAAATAATTAGAGAAAAGGATATTTCTTTCTCTTCATACTTTTTTAGAGCATATAAAAATGATTTTAAATCAAACTTAAAGGTATGGCTTTTAGAATTAATGCTATTAACTCTTTTCTTTGTTGATTATCAATATTTTTATTTAAATATGCCTAATAAAGGACTTCATATTATCTTTTTGATATTAGGTATTTTTGTGCTTATATTAGGTCTATATGCATTTCCTATTAATTGTAGATTTAATATAAAATTAAAAGATTTAATAATATTGTCTTTTTATTACTCAATAAAAAAATTTCATATAACTTTATTAAAAATAGCCATAACTCTATTAGCATTTTTCATAGTTTCTAAGATTCATGCAATATTAGTTTTATTTATACCAAGTATATTATGCTACTTATTAACTATGTATGATAGGCCAATTTTTAATGAACTAGAACAAAAATTTTTATCTCAAAATAAAGCAACAGGTAATTAACATAAATAATGCTATGACAGAGTTATGTTCTGTCATAGCATTATTTTCTTATATATATTTTTCATTTATAATTTCATTTAATAAATCTGGATAGTCAGTAAAAATTCCATTAACACCTGCTTCAATTAATTTTCTCATATAAATTGGACTATTAACTGTATAAATATTTACTTTAATATTATTTTCATTAGCTTCTTTTATAAGCTCTTCTGAAACTAATCTTAAATCAGGGTGTATTGCATTTGCTCCAAAATTTTTAGCATATTGTACTACATTTTCTATTTCTTTATAATATAGCAATCCTGTTTCAATTTCACTATCTATTTCTCTACAAATTCTTATAGATTCATGATTAAAGCTTGATAATATTATTTTCTTCTTCAATCCATATCTATTGACTAATTCAATTACATCCTTCTCTATCCCTTCATAATGTATCTCATCTGTCTTTAATTCTATGTTTAATACAATATTAATATCTCTTATAAGATCTAGCACTTCTTCTAAAGTAGGTATTCTACACTCTAAATTATCTTCAAAACTTTTATTTCTACATTTAAAGTTTCTTAACTCTTCTAATGTCATATCTTTAACTAGCCCTTTTCCTTTAAAAGTACGCTGAATATCCTCATCATGTATAACTACTAATTTATTATCTTTAGTTTTATGAACATCAATCTCAAGTCCATTTGCACCTGATTTTATTCCTTCTTTTAACGATAATATTGTATTTTCCGGAAAGTACTTACTAGCACCCCTATGAGCAAAATTTATCATAATCTTTTCTCCTCTTTATATTTGCTATATTATTTTTAATGTTTTTAAAGCATTATATACCCCTCTTTGATTAATATCATCAGTTACTAAATTAGCCCTTTCCTTTAATTCCTTACACCCATTTCCCATTGCTACACCAAAATCAACCTCTTCAAACATTTCTAAATCATTAAACCCGTCTCCAAATGCAAAATACTTAACATTTTTATCCTTACTTATACTTCTAATATATCTAATTGCACTACCCTTACTACATTCTCCATTAAATATATCATAACCATCATTAATATCTATTAATTTAACAAACTTAAATATTCCATACTTATTCTTTAATTCATTAATATCTTTTTTACTAATATTAGCATTTAGCTGAAAAACTTCATACTCACATATATTGTTCACTATTTGATCTTCAATCTTATCTATTTTCATATTATATTTTTCCGAGAAATCTTTTATCCATTTGCTTTCTGTCTTTCCAATACTTTTATCAAATAAATGTAAACAATATGGAATATTATTTTCCTCAAAATATTTTACTATATTTTCAACCATATTTTTATTCATGAACTTCTTATAAATTATATTATTATTTACCGTTATTAAAGAACCATTAGCACTTACTATAGTATTAAACATCTTATAGAAGTTTTCCTGCTTAACCATAGCAAGAGATCTTCCCGTTGCTATGGCTACATCTATTCCATTATTTTTACACAAATTTATCGCTTTAATTGTATAGTCACATATTACATTCTTTTCTCTACAAACTAATGTATTATCCACATCGAAAAATATAGTTTTTTTCATGTTATTTCTCCCTCTATTGCTTGTAGCATATATTATTTACTTGATTTATTATATTTTTCTAATGCACTATTAATTGTTTTTGCCATATTTTCTACTGCTTCTTCAGATGTTATTTCATTATTTAATACTTTTTCTATATTTTCTTCTATTGATGCTCTAGCCTCTGGGAATACCCCTAAAACAGCTCCTGATTTATTATTGTCTTCTCTTAGTTGCTCTATTGCAGTCTTAAACTCTGGGTTTGCATCCAAGTATTCATTCATTTCTGATAATTCATAAGCTTCTGTTGAAACTGAGAAATAACCTGTTGCTTGAGCCCATTTTACTTGACTTTCTGCTGAAACCATAAATTTAATAAACTCAAAAGCTGCATCTTGCTTTCCTTCATCGCCTTTATCCATTATCCATAAAGATGCTCCTCCAACAGATACTCCCCCCTTATCTTCTTCTGAAACCGCTGGAAAATATGCTGTTCCTAATTCAAAGCTATCACCTATTTTACTCTTTAAATCTCCTAAATTAGCTGTTGAAGCAACTATCATCGCAACACTTCCTGATGAAAAAGCATCTAATGTATTTTGACCATCTCTACCAAAATTACCTATAACACCCGAATCAATAAGTCTCTTCCATCCTTCAACAATATTTAACCCTCCATTATTAGAATCAAATACAACTTCTGTTGCATCTCCACTTCTTCCATTACCTTCATCAGCATAATCTAAACCTTGCTTAATTAAGAATTGTTCAAAGAACCATCCATATATTTGCATAGCATATCCATATCTTGAAACTTGATCTCCATTTTTAATTGCTAATTTATTAGCTACTTCTATTATTTCATCAAAATTCGTTGGAATATCTTCATCTGTTAAACCAGCTTCAGAAAATGCTGTTTTATTATAAAATAAGATTGGCGTTGAACTATTAAATGGCATAGAATATAATTTATCATCTATAGTGTAATAATCTAATATATTCTTTTCTAAAGCTGATATATCATAATCATTTTTATCTACCATATCTTGCATTGGTATTGCATATTCACTATCTATCATCCATTTAGTTCCAATATCATATAGTTGCATAACATCAGGTCCTGAGTTACTTAATGCTGAACTTTTAAGCTTATTAATAGAATCATCATATGATCCCTGATACTCAGCTACTACTTTTATTTTATCCTGTGAAT
This sequence comes from uncultured Clostridium sp., assembly GCA_900547475.1. GTDB lineage: Bacteria > Bacillota > Clostridia > Clostridiales > Clostridiaceae > Clostridium. Next base: position 45,149 of record URGW01000024.1, read on the forward strand.
TATTAAACTCTTCAACTAATGAATTTATAGCTTCTCCTCCTTTTCCTCCCATAGAATGCCAAAATGTTATTTCAGTATTTTCTCCTGTTTTATTACTTCCTACTGAATTATTTGAACATCCTACTAATGATGTAACCCCTAAAATTACTGTTAATGTCATTGCTAATAATCTTCTTTTCATTACCATTTCCTCACTTTTCTCTAATTTTTAATTACTATTTATCCTTTAACCGCTCCTGCAGTCATACCTTTTACTAATTGCTTTTGACCTAATATAAATATAAATACTGACGGTATTAAGATTAATATTGCTCCTGCTAAAACTACACCATAGTTGCTACCCTCTGAAAATTGAAGCATACTTATTCCTATTTGGACTGTTCTATTATTTCCATTATTTATTGTTAATAATGGCCATAAATATTGATTCCATGTATTAATAAATACATATATAGATAAAGATGCTATTGCTGGTTTTGATATTGGTATTAAAATTCTAAATAAAAACTTTATATTTCCACAGCCATCAATTTTAGATGCTTCCTTTATTTCCTTTGGAATTGTCAAATAAAATTGTCTCATTAAAAAAATTCCCATAGCTGATGTTAAAAATGGTACTATAAGAACTTGTAAACTATCATTCCATCCCCATGAACTTACAGTTAAAAAATTTGATATAACTGTAGTTTCTGCTGGTATCATCATTGTTGATAATACCATTAAAAACAATAAGTTCTTTCCCTTAAAATCATAAAATGCAAATGCGTATGCTGCTAAACTTGCTGTTATAACTTGTCCTACTGTAACACATATTGAAACAATAAAACTATTAGTTATAAACTTTAAAAGAGGTACTGTATTTAATGCTGCTTTAAAATTATCTAAAGTTAATACACTTGGAATAATTTTATATGGATTTTGACTCATTTCACTTTGACTCATAAAGCTTAAGCTTAATGCATATAGAAGTGGAAAAACAATTAATAATCCAACAACTATACTTAATATAGTTAGTATAATTTTATTTCTTTTACGTTTACTCATTATTGGTAATGTACCCCTTTCTTTTCAAACTTAAATTGTAACAATGTAACTATCATCATAATTACAAATAATATAAGTGCTTGAGCACAAGCCATTTCAAATCTACCATTAAAGAATGCTTCTCTATAAATAGAATGAACAAGAACATTAGTTGAATCCCCTGGCCCCCCTTGTGTTAATAATTTTATTTGCCCGAAAGCTTGAAATGCATTTATTAAATTCATAAAAACAACTAGAAACATTTGTGGTGATACCATAGGTATTATTATATTTTTAACTTTAGTTAAATAACTTGCTCCATCTATTGATGCACTTTCTATAAGCTCATTTGGTATATTTCTTAATCCTGTTAATAAAAATATAAAATTTAATCCTATATTCAACCAAACAGTTACCACTGCAACTGATATTAATGCAAACTTAGAATCTGTTAACCACCCAATTTGTGTACCTAATACATGATTAAGTATTCCATTTGTAGGATGAAATATCATTGTCCATATTACTGCTGCTGGGGCAGATGCTATAGCCATTGGTAATGAAAACATAAGCTCAAAAATTCTATTTCCTCTTAACTTATTATTAGCTAATAATGATAGTAAAAACCCAATAATCACAGATGGTGCTGCTACTATTAACACAAATTTAAAAGTTACAACTATGGAATTATAAAATTCAGGTGAAGTTAAAATTTCCTTGAAATTCTCTAATCCAACAAACTCCTTAATTTCTCCTCTTATATTAGTAGTAGACATACTCATTACTATTGTTTTTACAAATGGATAAAATACAAATAATAAAAATATACTGAATGAAGGTATTAAATAAAAATAAGGTTCTAATTTCCTTTTTAATTCACTTTTACTTTTCAATGATATTTTTTTGCTTATATCATTACTTTTCACAGCTTTTAATTCTAGATATTGTTCTGTCATATTAATCCTCCCTCAAATCATCCTTCTTAATTTAGGATACTTTTCTAACATTAAGAAGGTATTACAAAGGAGTTAACTTATTTTAACAACTTACTTATTTTTGTTAAAATAAGTTAACTTGGAGTAATAAAATTCTTTAACTTAATAGGACTTATATGTATAAGAAAAAGCTGTTCTTCTGAACAGCTTCAAAACACATTTTTATATTTATTTTACTTAATCATTTTCTTTGCACCATTATATGTTGCGATAAAATATCCACCATAAACTATAACTAATACTATTGTCGTGAATAAAATATAATATTGAATATTTCCACTTCCAAAAATTGCAACCAAATCACTAGCTACTTTTAATCCTATTATAGAGTGAACTATAGCCAATGATAATGGTACAATAAAATAAATTCCTATTTGAGTAAATAATGCCTTATTAATCATATCATTATCTACGCCAACTTTCTTTAACATTTCATATCTATAAATATTATCTGCAGATTCACTTAATTGTTGAAGTGCAAGAACTGCAGCTGATGTTATTAAAAATACTATTCCCATATAAATTGCTAAATAAGATATCATTGCTCCTACACCAACCGAATTATCAAGAAGCTCATTTTTAGTTAATCCATATACTTGAGCTTTATCTTCTCTATCTTGGGTTCTAAAGTTCTCATTCAAATATTTTTCCGCCTCTTTAATATCTCCTTTAAAATTAATATTTAAATTACAAAATACAGGCTTAAGACCACTTACTATTTCATCATTAACAACAATTGTACAAATATTATTTTTCATCATTGAATTATAAATAGTAACATTCATAACTTTATAATTTGCTGGCACTAACTTTCTATTATTTATATCTACTACTACACCATTATTCATACTTTCTTGAATATCTTTAATTACTTCACTTATATCTCCAAAAGCATAATATTCATCTTCTCTCAAAACTATCTCTTCTTTATTTAACATTTTCATAAGTTCATTAAAGTCTGAAAGCTTAATTATACTAATTGGTCTATCTTGAGCTATTTGATATAAATTTTTATTTTTTTCTACTACTTCTTCATCAAAAAATTTTTTATAGGTATAATCACTTTCATAATCTGTATATTGTGACTTTTCTCCTATAATTTCATCTAATCTATAGTAATCTTCATTTATTGTATTTAATACGTTATCAGTATCATAAGACCAAAAACTAGCATCAAATTGAGTTAAATCTTCAATATCACTATTTATGGCCTTAGTTATTCCAAGACCAGCTGAAAAAGTACATATAGCTACAAATAACATTAAACATATAAAAGACATTGAAATAAATGTTGTATTTATCTTGCTATTTATTTGTCTTAACACAAACATATTTAAATTCTTTAGATATGTCTTTTTATTACTTTGAAATACCTTAAGAAAAAATCCTGACAAAGAAAAGAAAAATAAAAATGTTCCTACTATACCTAATATAATTGCTTTAACTATTGTAATATCCATAACAGCTAGACCATTTTTTAAAACTATATGATATGCAATAATAATACTTGTAACACTTATTAAAAATACTACTATTGATACCCAAATATTTCTAACCTTTAACTTTTCATTTTTCTTTGAAGCATTTAATAAATCTATTAACTTTACACATCTAATATTTATAGAGTTAAATACTAGAACTACTAAGTAAATAATACCGAAATTTTGTATAGTTTTTAAAAATGCCTTTTTAGAAAATACAAATTGAAACTTAGTTATATTAACTTCGAATAAATTAGCTGTAAATATTGATATTCCTTGCGATAATAAGATTCCAAATATTAATCCTATAACTAAAGAAATTATTCCAACTAACATAGTTTCTATAAATATAATAGTTGAAAGCTTTCTATTATCCATTCCTAAAGTCATATAAATTCCAAATTCTTTTTTCCTTCTTTTAATAAGGTAGTTATTTGCATATACTATTAAAAACCCTAAGATAAATGAAATAAATACTGATGCTACTCCTATAATATCACTTGTTACCTCAAACATATTAGCCTTTATATCACTTAATTCCATCATTATGCTCTGTGAGTGTATAGAATTAAAAGTATAAAATATACAAACACCAAATACTAATGTTAAAAAATAAATAGTATAATCTTTTAAACTCTTTTTTAAATTTCTTATGGCTAATTTAAAATACATCTCTTTGGTCACCTCCAAGAAGAGTAATAACTTCAATTATCTTATTAAAAAACTCCTTTCTGCTATCATTACCTCTAATTAATTCATTAAAAATCTTACCATCTTTAATAAATAAAATCCTACTGGCATAACTTGCTGTAAAAGCATCATGAGTTACCATCATAATAGTTGCATTTAACTCTGTATTTAACTGATCTAAACTTTCAAGAAGCATCTTTGCAGATTTTGAATCCAAAGCTCCAGTTGGTTCATCTGCTAAAACCAATGATGGCTTAGTTATTATTGCTCTTGCACAAGCTACCCTTTGCTTTTGACCTCCTGATACCTCATAAGGATATTTATTTAATATTTCTATAATACCTAATTTATTAGCTACCTCTTTAACTCGCATTTCAATATCCTTATAATTGACTCTTGAAATAGTTAAAGCTAATGCTATATTTTCGTAACATGTTAATGTATCTAAAAGATTAAAATCTTGAAATACGAATCCAAGCTCTTCTCTTCTAAATTTTGCTATTTTCTTAGAGTTTAACTTTGTAATATCATTATTATTTATAAAAATATGCCCACTGCTAACTCTATCTATTGTTGATATACAGTTTAATAATGTAGTTTTACCACTACCTGAAGCTCCCATTACTCCAATGAACTCCCCTTCTTCTACAGTAAAACTGATATTATTAATTGCTTTCGTTATATTACTTTTGTTACCATAATATTTTTCTATATTATTTACTTTTAAAACTTCATTTCTCATATTAACCTCCAAAACTATTTTTAACTTATATTTTTAATTTGTACTTTTTTATATTTCAATTTTATAATTACTACCATTTACTATCCATAGAACTATATAACATAAACCTTACATTTTTGTTATATATATTGTATAATAGATATTAAAGAATAATTATTATCTATAACGAGGTGACTTATATGAAAAAACTATTTAATTTATCATTCTTTTATTTGATTTTAGGACTAGCCTTAGGTGTATTTTTTAGAGAATTTACTAAGCTTAATGATTTTACTGGTGTTACAACATTAAGCGCTGCACATACACATACTTTAGTATTAGGTTTTATATTCTTCTTAGTTATAGTTGTTTTAGAAAACGTATTTACTATTTCAAATATTAAAAACTTTAATATTTGTCTTATAACTTATAATATTGGTTTATTATCTTTAATTTTTACTTTAGTAACTCGTGGAATATTAGAAGTATTAAGTAAAGACTTTGCAGGTCTTCCTCATATGGCAGGAACTTCACATGTAATTTTAGGCCTATCACTTATTTGGTTCATGATAATGTTAAAAAAATCAATCTTTTCTAAATAAATAGTTGCAAAAATAACCCATAACAATGATAAAATGTTATGGGTTATTTTTCATATATAATTATTTATTAAAATACTCACTTTTTGAAATGTTATAAATTAAAATTTCATCATGTCATTTATAGGAAATAATATAGAAATTTCCGTTCCTTCATTTTCTCTTGATCTAATACTTATTCCTAATCCTAATTTATCACAAAGCTTTTTACATAAGTATAATCCCATACCAGTAGATTTTCCAAACCTTCTACCATTTTCACCTGTATATCCTTTTTCAAAAGCTTTAATTACACACTTTTCATCCATTCCAATTCCATTATCACATACTTTCAAAATCACATCTTTTCCTATATTTTCTCCATATATACTTAAAACACTTTCTTTTTTATCCATATATTTAATACTATTACTTACAATTTGTCCTAAAATAAATTCAATCCATTTACTATCGCAATAAACTAATTTATCTACATTTTTAATATCAATTTTAACTTGTTTTTCTATTAAAATATTAGAATTTTTTCTAATTACAGAGTTAATAGTATCTTTTAAATTAACCTTTTTAATTAAATAATCTTTTTCTACTGCATTGCTTCTGGCATAAAACAGAACTTGCTCTATATAATTCTCTACTTTTGATACCTCATCACCAATACTTTCAGTAACCTTATTTTCATTGTTTTCTATAAGTAATTTACAAGTTGCTATAGGAGTTTTTATCTCATGAACCCATAGTTCTATATACTCTTTATAATCTGTACTATTTCTTACAGCTTCACTTATGTCATCCTTCATTGATTTTGTTGCTTGCTCTATAATTTCAAATAAAATTTCACCTTCTAAAAAATCACCTTCACTAGCAACATCAGCAATAAAATACTTTTTATCCAATTCATCTAATTTTTTTAATAAACTCTTAAAATACGTGCTTTTTCTTAAATAATCACAAATAAAAAAACATATACTAGCTAAAAAATTTAAAATACCAATTAAAATAATTGCAGAAGACGATACCTTTAATCCAAACAATAAATAAGATGTAATAATTAGAACAATTATATTAATTATTATAAATATAATTTTCTCCTTAAAATATTCTACCATTCTCATATTAAAATATATCCTTGTCCCCTCTTAGTTTGAAGATAATCTACTGCACCTACTTCTTCTAACTTTTTTCTTAATCTATTTATATTAACAGTTAAAGTGTTATCATCCACAAACTCATCATTTTGCCACAATGATTTCATTAACTCATTCCTCGATACAATTTTTTCTTTATTTTTAATTAATGTATAAAGAATCCTACTTTCATTCTTAGTTAATTCCACTTTGTTATTATCAAATTCCATTTCACTAATAGACATATTATATTTAAGTCCCTTAAATTCAAAAATCTCTAAATCCATATTTTGATAAGTTCTTCTAAGTAATGAAGAAATTCTTGCTAGTAAAATCTGAGTATTGTAAGGCTTAGTAACAAAATCATCAGCCCCCAAATTCATACTCATAAGTTCATCTATTTCACTATTTCTACTTGTAACTACTATTATTGGAATATTAGATTTCTTTCTTATTTCTCTGCATATATAATAACCATCGTAATAAGGTAAATTAATATCCAACAAAATTATATGTGAATTTGATTCTAATGCAATTTCAACTATATTTTCAAAATCATTTGAATAATTAGCTTCATATCCATATCTATTTAAAAGTTCACTTAATTCTATTCTTATTTTTTCTTCATCTTCTATAATAAAAATTTTATTATTCATATTAATTAACCTCTCTTCCCTTGATTTAATTATATCCATAATTTTCATAAAAACAATCGTAATTAAGATTTCATATTAGAAAAATACCTTTCTCAACCTTTGCTATAAAAAATAGTTAAGAGTTACTAAATGCAACTCTTAACTATTTTATCTAAAAGATGATGGTGAAACTCCATAATATTTTTTAAATAATTTACTAAAATGATATGCATCATTGTATCCAACTCTTTTTGCTATAACTTTCACTGGCAATGTATTATCCTTTAATAATTCTTCTGCTTTTGCTAGTCTTATTTTTATTAAATAATTTATTGGTGAATCTCCTATTTCTTCCTTAAATATCTTTGAAATATAAACAGGACTTAAATACATATTCTTAGATATCTTGTCCAAAGAAATATCATTCATATAGTTACTGTTCATATAACTTATTATGGATTTGACTATGTTTTGCTTTTCATTAGATTCTAAAGAACAACTATATATATTCTCTTCTACTCTTTCTTCCTCATCTTCAAGCTCCCTACAAATTATTATTAATAATTTCATTACTAAAGATTTAAGAACTAATGGATAACCCATTCTTTTCATCTTTTCTTCCTTAATAATCTCATCACAGCATTTTAAAAATTCATTTCCATATTTTTCAAACCTCAATACAGGGCCTACACCTTTGTTGTCTATATAATTTTCCCTTATTTCACTTAATTTAAAATTATTTATTCCTATATGTAATTGAGTATACTTAGATTTTTCATTTGGTGTTTCCATATGATACAATCCAGGATTAGATAATAATAAATCTCCCTTATTAAGTATATACTCATTTCCATCAATATAATATTCAACCTTTCCAGATGTCACAATAGATAACTCTAAAAAATCATGACAATGATATTTAAAATCATATTCCTTTTTAGCAGCATCAACTACTCCTTGAAATGCAAATAATAACTCTGGATTATAATTTTCTGTGCATAAACCATATTCAAACATAATTTTCTCCTTATACCATCTAACTACATATATTATAACTTTATATAATAATATACATCAATAGTTTAAGATATCACATTTCATTTTTACCCAACAAATAATAATCTATATAAGGAAATTATATTAATTGTTTATTTGGAGGTAGCTTAAATGGAAAGCTTGAAATGGATAATGGGGTATTTAAAAAAGCATATTGTAAAATATAGTATTTCTTTAATACTGGTATTAGTAACTTCACTACTGAGTATGATAAACCCATTCCTTGCTGGTGATATTGTAGACAAGGTATTGAATGGAAATCAAAAAAACATATTAATTCCAATTCTTATTACTATGCTTATTGTAGTTATAATAAAAGGATTAATAACCTATTTATATCAACTTATTTTCGAAAAGGTTTCTCAAGATATTCTTCTTAAAATTAGAGAAGATCTATATTCCAGGTTATTAAAATTAGATTTTGATTATTATAATAATACAAAAACTGGTGATATTATGGCTAGAATGACAGGTGATACTGATTCCCTTCGTCATTTTATAGCTTGGGTAGTTTATAACATTCTGTCAAATGTTAGTGTATTTATATTTGCAATTATATCAATGGCATATGTTAATTTACCATTAACACTATTTATGCTATCAATTTGCCCTATAATTGCTATACTTACTGTAAAAATGGGAATAAAAATTTCTCCAACTTTTTATAACATAAGGGAAGCTTATTCTAGATTAAACTCTGTTACTCAAGAGAATATTAGTGGTAATCGAGTTGTCAAAGCATTTAGCCGTGAAGATTATGAAATTGAAAAGTTTGATAATGAAAACCTAAATTATAAAAACAAGAACTTAGATACTACAAATATTATAGGAAAATATATGCCTATTCTTGAATTTTTATCAAGCTTTTTATCTATAATAATGATACTTGCTGGTGGAATATTAGTAATTAACAAATCTATGACACTAGGTGATTTAGTAGTGTTTAATGGTTTAATTTGGGCATTAAATAATCCTATGAGAATGGCAGGATATTTAATAAATGATACTGAAAGATTTATTGCTTCTTCTATTAAAATAAGAGAGCTTTTAAATGCAGAATCATCTATTAAAGACCCTGAAGCTCCAATAAAACCTGAAAGAATCCGTGGTGATATATTATTTGATAATGTTTCTTTCAGTTATGATAATACTACTGCATTAAAGAATATTTCTTTTGAAGCTAAAAAGGGACAAACTATTGGAATTATAGGTCCCACTGGCGCTGGAAAATCTAGCTTAGTTAACTTAATCTGCAGATTCTATGATGCTACTGAAGGAGAAATTTATATAGATAATATTCCAATTAAAGATTTAAACATAAAACATCTTAGATCTTCTATTGGTATGGCAATGCAGGATATATTCTTATTTTCAGATACAATTGAAGGAAATATCGCTTATGGCTGCCCTTCTGTATCGCTGGAACAAATCAAAGATATAGCTAAACTTTCAGAAGCCCATAATTTTATCTCTGAAATGCCTGAAGGTTATGACACCATAGTTGGTGAAAGAGGTGTTGGTTTATCTGGTGGACAAAGACAAAGAATTTCTTTAGCTAGGGCACTTATTACTAATCCTTCAATATTAATTTTAGATGACACAACATCTGCAGTTGATATGGAAACTGAATTTAAAATTCAACAAGAAGTTAATTTGAATAACCCAAATAGAACTAACTTTATAATAGCTCATAGAATATCTTCTGTTAAATCTGCTGATTTAATTTTAGTTCTTGAAAATGGTAGAATTATTGAAAGTGGTACTCATGATTCATTAGTTAAAAATAAAGGTTACTATTATGAAGTTTATAAAACTCAATTTGGAGACTTTAATGTATCTAAGGAGGCGATTTAAATGGCTAGAAATAAATATGATGTAGATGAAGAATTACAAGAGGGGTTTAACCTTTCTCATCTGAAAAGACTTATAAGATATATGAAACCCTATAAAAATAAAGTTATACTTTCTGTGACTTTAATGCTAATTTCAAGCTTTGTTTCTTTACTTGGTCCATATTTAATAAAAATTGCATTAGATGATATTATTCCATCAGGAAACTTAGTAAATTTAGTAATATTATCAGTTATTTATGCACTATCCATTATATTAGTTAGTGCATTTATGAAACAGCGTATAATAACAATGGGTAAAGTTGGTCAAGATATTTTAGTTGATATGAGAAAGGATTTATTCGTTAATCTTCAAACATTACCATTTAGCTATTACGATAGTAGACCACATGGAAAAATATTAGTTAGAGTTGTAAACTATATAAATTCCCTAAGTGACCTGTTATCTAATGGTTTTGTTAATTTAATAGCAGACACTGTTACTTTAATAATTACAGTAATATTTATGTTTGTTTTAGATTATAGGTTAGCCTTAGTTAGCTTACTAGGTTTACCTTTACTTATGACAGTTATAATGTCTATAAAAAAAGCTCAAAGAAGAGCACATCAAAAACTTAGTTCAAAACAATCAAATATGAATGCATATGTTCATGAAAGTATAAATGGAATAAAAGTAACTCAATCATTTTCTAGAGAAGAGGAAAATATGCGTATTTATAAAGATGTTTGTAAGCAATATAGTGATGCCTGGATGGACTCTGTTAAATTAAACTTTTTAGTATGGCCATCTATTGATATTATTTCTGTTGCATCTGTTGCTCTAATTTACCTTTTTGGTATTTTAATATTTGATTCTTCAATTAAGGTAGGTGTATTGGTTGCATTTATAGGATATGTATGGAGATTCTGGGCGCCTATAACTAATATCGGTAACTTCTATAATACTATAATTAATGCTATGGCATATCTTGAAAGAATATTTGAAACAATGGATGAAAAACCTTTAATCCATGATAAAGAAGGTGCTATTACACTTCCTCCTATAGAAGGTCATGTAGAATTTAAGAATGTAACATTTATGTATGAAGAAGATAATCCTATATTAAAAAATATAAATATTAATATACAAAGTGGTGAATCTATCGCTTTAGTTGGTCCTACTGGTGCTGGTAAAAGTACTATTGTAAGTTTAATAAGTAGATTCTATGACATAAATGAAGGACAAATTTTAATTGATGGTGTTGATATCCGTGACGTAACTCTAAAATCACTTAGAGAACAAATGGGAATAATGCTTCAAGATTCATTTATATTCTCGGGAACAATAATGGATAACATACGCTATGGTAACCTTGAGGCTACTGATGAAGAAGTAATTGCTGCTGCTAAAGTTGTTAGAGCTCATGATTTTATAATAGAATTTGAAAATGGCTATTATACAGAAGTAAATGAAAGAGGTAGTCGTCTCTCTGTTGGACAAAGACAACTTATATCATTTGCTAGAGCTTTACTTGCAGATCCTAAAATACTAATTTTAGATGAAGCTACTTCTAGTATAGATACTCAAACAGAACTTCTTCTTCAAAAAGGACTAGATGAACTTCTTAAAGGAAGAACTTCATTTATAATTGCTCATAGATTATCAACTATTAAGAATTCATCTAGAATTATGTATATAGATAATGGTAGTATTGTTGAATGTGGAACTCATGATGAATTAATGTCATTAAAAGGTCACTACTATAACCTTTACCAATCACAATACGCCCTCCTAAACGCAGTATAACTAAATTGTTCGTTAGAGCTTGAATTGCCGTGATGCCGAAAATTAATGATATTATCTCCATGAATTATGTAATTTTCGTTAAGAATTTATATTGTTTTTTCCAGAAAAAGAGCTAAAGCTTCGAAAGTCACTTCGCTCCCTCAGCTTCTTAACGCTCTTTTTCTTCCAAAAACAATTAAATTCTAAAACTTAATTACAATATTCCTTCCAATAATATCATTAATTTTTCTTTATCACTGGCCTTTAAGCTT